>CAWIHR010000014.1:0-24161 GCA_963835945.1 uncultured Chloroflexia bacterium | reverse complement strand
CCGCGGCCACAATGCCTGCAGCGGATCAGGGCGCTGAGCAAGTAGGTGCGGCGAGTGACCGGACCTGAGTGGCGGCGTGCATACGTCCCTCGACGGGCGTGGACCTGATCCCAGGTGGCTCGGTCGATGACTGCTGCCCGGCGGCTCCCATCCGACAGGTAGCCGAAGTAGAACCGACTCGTCAAGATCTCGGCGACGTGGGTCTTCTTGAGCCCCGTCTGCTGAGCGACTTCGCGGTCGGTGAGTCCCGATGCAGACAGCGTGAACACTCGCTTGAGGACAGCCATGTTATTGGGGTCCACCGTAAGTACCGGCGGGTCCCCCTCCCGGCGAAAGCCAAAGGGGGGTCTCCCCCCGGGCTCCCCAATCGCCCGCTTCGCCGCGTAGCCGTCTGACACCCGACGGCTGTGTTTCCGTGAGTACGCCCCAGCCTCCTGCGCCTCGCGCTCCAGCTGATCCTGATCTCGAGGGTCGCTACTGAGGATGTCCTCGTCCGCGAAATAGACAGCGACGCCCGCGGGATGGAGCTCGTCCTCCAAGGAGTTGAGGGTCATTCGCAGATTGCGTTGGAACCGGGACATGTACGCGCACACGAGCACTTGAAGCTCGCCGGCACGGGCTGAGGCGAGCATGGCTTGGAATGGGCCTGACGAATGCACGGTCCGGCCCGATTCCGCCACCTGCCAGGACAGGCCCGTGTCGACCAAGCCGAGTCTCGCGGCTGCCCTCGCGATTGCGCTCCTTTGCGCATCAGGGCCGTACCGGTCGAACTGCCCTTCGGTGCTCTCGCGCAGCCAGACGGCGTAGCGGAGCCCCCGGAGTTCCTCCCTGGACTCGGGGAGGAGTCGGCGCAGGCGCCGTCTCGGGCTCACGCTGCCTGCTTCCGCACAACCCAGCGGCGCCGGGTCAGCCCGTCGATGCGCAGCTCGACGGAGTAGGCGCCTGACCCGCCGGAGGGTAGGAGCCGCACCCGAATGCCGTTTCTGTAGGCCGCGCGGCGGTCCAGAACAGCCTGCGCCAGCGCGAGCGCCAACGGCGAGTGCTTCATGATCTCATCACCAGCAACTCGATGCGCCGCAGGATCGTGTCAGGCGCCTCGCCCGTCAGATCGGCGAGGGCCGAAGCGAGCCGTGCACGCCAGCACTCAGGGACAGTGGCGGCCAATTCCAGTTGGGCGACTCGGCAACGCGCACACCCAGCAGCATCCGCAACATCCTGCTGGCGCAGTCGGGCCTCGATCCGAGCGAGACGGAACACAACTCCGGGCGTGGGCGGCAGGTACCGACTGGCAGTCACGTTGATCCCCTATTCCAACTACTGCCATTTGTTCTCCTGCAGTGTTGAGGCTAGTCGGCAGAATGACGCGCTGTCAACGGGGCGCCTGCTCTTGTGGTAGCCGCTCTTACGGTCCACTCTCCTATGCCCCGGCGCGGTTTCTCTGCCCGAGCTTCCAGATCGCCGCACGCGGCCTGAATCGGGTGTTGCAATCTAGCTTGCGAGGGACTGCCACCGCATCACTCGGTGCCGACCGCTACCCAGTAGGGCGCCGATATTCCGCGCGGAATGCGCGGCCGCTCCGGGCGTCTCGCCCCAGATCCGCCACGGCGAGCCGCCGAGTTCTTGTCTGCATCGGACTGACTCTCGAACCCCGCGGGAGCCTGTGGCTGTCGTCCTCCGCACGGTCGGCAATGCCGCCCTTGCGAAGCGTTCTGGCGGTTCCGCAGCTCGGCCACAGCGGGGCGGCCGCAGTCCGCATCGCACTTGGGCGCCAGCTCGGCGAGATACGCCATCAACTGTCCCCCGCCTCGGCCTTGGAGGCGTCGATCAGCCAGTCCTTGGCGAACGAGCGGATCTCCGCCGCCACAGTCGCCCAGCGAGCAGCATCGGTCTTGGCGTCGTCGCTCGTTTCGGCGCCGTCCATGATCGCCCGCGCCTTGGCGGAGTAGGCGACGGCCCAGTTACGAAGATCGGCGGCGGCGGCTTGCAGTTGCAGCGTCGCGCCCATGCGAAAGGCCGCTTGCTGCAATTCGATCGCCTCCGTCATCGCCTGGTGAGCAGCCACGCCGTAGCCGTTGACGATGTCGGCCGTGCTGTCGGCCGTGTCTTGCGCCTGAACGTCATACGGACTCTGCAGACGGATCACGCCGCCACCTCCCGGCTGAACGCCGCCTGCCACGGCCGGCAGGCTTCCTGGCAGCACTCGGCCTAGTCCTCGTCATGCCGGCCGGACCTCGACCTCGATCCGCGTGCCCTTTACCTGCTCGACGCCGAGGTTCTTCAGCGTCCGCTTGGGCAGGTACAACGTGCCGATCACCGGCTCCTCATCGTCAGGAACGACCTCCCGGAAGCGACGGGTCCGCGTCGTCACGTGGTCCTCGTCCTCCATGAGCACGACGATTTTGCTTGCCATCTCGGCCTCCTGCCTGTTGCTGACGGCCGTCTGGCCGTCGCCGGGACCGGGGAGCCAAACGGCTGCCTTGCCCTGGCGACTGTCACGCTGCCGCCGTTGTGGCCGCGGCGGGCGCAGGCGCGGCCCGCTCCTGCAACGTGCGCTCGAGGCGGCCAGCCACGACGCCGGTCGGTTGGGCGCAATACGTGGAGCGAACACCGATCGGTGACGAGGCCGGCAGCGTATGAGTCGCCATCCAATGACCCTGCCGCTCGTGGCGTCGCGGTCGAGCAGCAGCACGTGTCAGGGCAAGTTCCCCGACAAGCCATTCGGCTCCGTCTTCGTCCACAACCTGGCGCGCGAGACGTGGGCCGTGGAGCGGTACGAAGACGAAAACGAAGCTCGGGTTCCACCGATCGACGCAACACCTTGATGGGTGCAGTGTCGATCGGGAGGTGGCCCATGGCGCAGTGGGGCAGGCCGGCGTTGACGGCCGAGCAGAAGCGAGACATGTGGTCCCGCTGGAAAGCAGGTCAATCGCTCAGTGAGATCGGGCGGGCGCTCGGGAGGGAACGGAGCGCCATCCACCGCATGGTCGCGACCACCGGCGGGTACGTGCCGGTGGACCAGCGTCGCTCGCCGCGGGTGCTCTCGTCCGCCGAGCGGGAGGAGATCTCGCGCGGTCTGGCCGAGGGCGTCTCGCTGCGCATGATCGCCCGCCGCGCCGGCCGGGCCGCCTCGACGATCAGCCGCGAGGTCGCCCGCCACGGTGGCCGGCACCGCTATCGCGCGACACAGGCCGACGAGCGGGCCTGGCGGCGGGCCTGCCGACCAAAGCCCTGCAAGCTCGCGACGTCAGCGGAGCTGCGGGAGTTGGTAGCGGGCAAGCTCGCGCTCGACTGGTCGCCCCAGCAGATCTCGGGCTGGCTTGCCCGCACGTATCCGGGGGAGCAGGCTCGGCAGGTGTCGAGCGAGACGATCTATCGGAGCCTGTTCATCCAGGCCCGGGGCGTGCTGCACAAGGAGCTCATGGTCCACCTGCGCACCCGGCGCAGCATCCGTCGCTCTCGTCTCGCGACCACCAAGGGCCAGGGCCGTGGCGGGATCGTCGACGCGGTCTCCATCCGGGAGCGGCCGGCCGAGGCGAAGGACCGGGCGGTGCCGGGCCACTGGGAGGGTGACCTCCTCGCCGGCTCCGCCAACAGCCACATCGCCACGCTCGTGGAGCGCCAGACCCGCTACCTCCTCCTCGTCAAGGTACCGGGCAAGGGCTCCACGGGGGTGGTCGACGCCCTCGCCGCCCAAGTCCAGACGCTGCCCCGTCAGCTGTGGGCGAGCCTGACCTGGGATCGCGGGGTGGAGCTCGCCGACCACCGGCGCTTCAGCATCGCCACCGACGTCGCGGTCTACTTCTGTGACCCCAGGAGTCCCTGGCAACGGGGCACCAACGAGAACACCAACGGGCTGCTGCGCCAGTACTTCCCCAAGTGGACCGACCTCTCCGGCTACAGCCAGGCCGATCTCGATGCCGTGGCCACGCGACTCAACACCAGGCCCCGCAAGACGCTCGGATACCAGACCCCGGCCGCTATGCTGGCGGCGATCGTTGCGCCGACCCCCTGAACCCGCCCACAATTCCGGGTCGCTTCCGGTCAGGGACAGGCCGGCTCGCTTTCGGGGCGGATGAGGATGACGATGCTCTGGAGGCCTGACCAACCGGGCCACCGGCACACCACGCGCGACGTGACTCCTGCGACAGGGATGTAGACGACCTGCTCCGAAGCTCCGGACGCGACCAACATGCTCAGCTGCGTCGGAGTCTCGCCCAGGACCACCCCGGTCCGCTGCTGCCCGCCCTGCAAGGTCACCACTTCCTGCGGCGCCCACGGGCGTGGCAGCTCGAGCTGCCCGAAGGTGGCAAAGAGCAAGATCCAAGCATAGAAACTCGTTCGGCCCTGTCCGAACGGCATGTAGCCGCGGACCAGCTTCCCGCTCCTGCGCAGCCGGAAGCGCGGAAACCAGTCTCCGACGAGGTAGAGCAGGAGGTACGTCCCGACCGAAATCACCGGCGCTGCCATGAGCGAGAGAAACGCCATTCCGATAGCTGCCAGCGTCACGAACGCTGGTTCGGTCGCGTCCGCGTACTGCATGAGCTGTTGCCGCCACGTCCACAGAAGCAGAGCCGCAGCCGGGAAGAGCATCGGGGCGGTCGCGATCGCCAGACCCAAGAGAAGCTTGGTCGTGTCCGACGCCGCTACGATGGCTAGCGCCGTGTCGGGGTGATAGCCGGCAGCTCCCAGGATCTCAACGACTGCAAGGACGAAACCGACAGCTGTCGCCGCAATGGCTGGGTTTCTAGCCACCCACCTGGCGATTGGATCGTTCAGCCTCGTTGACCAGCGGTCCGCCACTGCTGCTGTGGCAGCCGGCGCCTGTGCACCCGGTGCGTCCAACCATTGTCCTCCGGCCCAAGCCCACCGCAATCCGCCGCGTCATCTTGTCACGGATATCAGTTGTGCAGGCCCTGAAGGGCGGCTCGCCCATCGGGCCGCCGCTCCTGGCATCGCCTTATTCAACCCGCCGCTACTTGGTACCGGGTCGTCCAGGGCTTGGCTTCCGGTGAGGGTCGCCGACTCTGACGTCTGTCGAGTGCGGTTCGGGGATGGCCCGGAGAGACCTCTTTCAGGGACGCTCCGGGCAAGGGTGCTCCGCCGCACGATTGATGGGCCGACTCGGGGCTCCCCTTTCGGAGTGGGGCTGCCGCTGACGTTCAAGGGATCGATGTCCAGCGTCGGGCCCAGGCGCCAACCTAGCGGTACGGCCGCACCGTGAGACTCGCCGACGTCACCATCATGAAGTCGACGAGAGCGACACAGAGTCTAGCCGGCGAACTGCACGTCCTTGACCACCGGTATCACCCGTCGTGGCAGGCGATAGTCGCCCACGGCAAGGTGCTGGTGAGACGGGCTGTCATCGCCCAGGGCGAACTTCTGCGACCGGGTGCCGGCAGGCGCGCATCACCCGTCGTGGCAGGCGATAGTCGCCCACGGCAAGGTGCTCGTGAGACGGGCGGTCATCGCCCAGGGCGAGTGTCCTCGGCGACAGACCGGCAGACCCCCATCACCCGGCTACCAGACCGCCCAGCGCTCCCAGTCGATCGCATCGTCAGGCGGTGCGGCCAGTGATGGGGTCGCCGAGTGTGGCGACCTCCGGCCCAGGACTGCCGCCGCGGCCAGCGCGACGCCGAGGGTGGCCAGGATAGCGATGGGGACCCAGCGCCCACGACCGCCCGCCGCTGACCCACCTATCGCCTGCTCGTCCAGCCCGGCAGCACCAAGGTCACGCGCCACCCTGGGTCCGGCGATGCCGGGCGGTGGGACGCCCACGATGCGGACGGGCTCGGCATCGCCGGACGTTGGCACGGGCGCTGTCTGGCGGTGGAGCCCGTCGCTGCCGCTGACCACGGCTCCGGTCTGCCGCAGGCGGGACAGGCGGTACCGGACGGTGCGCTCCGGTACCCCGAGCTGACGGGCCATAGCCACCGTCGGCACGGGTCCCGCGGCCAGGAGGCGGCAGATCGCGATGTCGGTCGGGTTGGCCAGCGTGGTCGGTGCGCCGGGTGCTGCGGTCACGGTGATCAGGTCCATCGTGATCCAGTGCAGACGCCACCCAACCGCGAGCCGCGGGATCGACCGCGACCTGCAGGCTGACGCCGCGGGCGACCGGGGCTGGACGCTCGATCTCTCGGCGCGACGCAGTCGCTTGCGCTGCCGAATTGCACGAAATGCCACGGAAAGTCGCAATCGAGTCCACTGCGATTCCATTCAGCGAAGGGGCCGCGCACGCCTAGTTGGGCTGTATGTCTATGCGCTCTGCCGCATCTCTATGCCACGGGGCACACGAACTACCCGGTAACGACGCCCCACAGGGCCCCTCACACGTGGTACAGGGGAGCCAGGCGGCCGCTTGGGCCACCGAAGAGCGCAAAGCCCTCCCTTGAACTTGACAGGCACCGGGGAGGGCTCCAAGAGCCAGGAGAGGCTCCATGGCGAGTCTAGCAGCGCGTGGATCGTCCCCCCGCCGTCGCCCGGTCGGCACGTTCCACGTGTACAAGATGCCGGCGGAGCAGGCGCTGGCCGCCATTCCGGCCGGGTCCATCAACATCATCATCACCGACCCGCCCTACGACTCGGTGGATCGCCAGTCGACGAGCGGCCACTTGCGCCGCTGGTTCCCTGGTGCGATGCCCTGGGCGGAGATCGGCAAGCTCCTCGCGGTCGGACGACGCAAGCTGCGGTCCGACGGCCTCGCCTTCGTCATGACCAACGGCGCCCGCCTGCACGACGCGCTCGCGGCCATGCAGCACGCCGGCTTCGCCAAGGTGCGGATCATCGTCTGGGACAAGCGTTCCCCTGGCCTGGGCGGCGGGCTCCGGCACCAGGTCGAGTACGTGTTGGTCGGCCTGCTGCCGGGGTCGCGGACCCTGAGCGGCGTCGATCTCATCTCGGTGGCGGCGGTCGGCCCGGGCACCGCCGACCGCTACCCCACCCAGAAGCCCCTCGAGCTTGGTCAGGAACTCGCCAAGATCGCCGGCATCGGCCCCGGCGACGTGGTCCTCGATCCCTTCTGCGGCAGCGGGGCGCTGGTTGTCGGTGCTCGCGAACGCGGTGCCAGTGTCCTCGGCTGCGACATCGCCCCGGCCGCCATCCGCCGGGCGCAGGCCAAGCTCGGAGACGGCCAGACGGTGCGTGACCCTGGACGAACAACGGGTCCCTCTTCACTTGAAGACCGGCGCCGCGCAGGGGCGCCGGTCTCTAGAAACTCGGCACGCGGCTCGACACCAGCGTCGCGGAGAACCGCCCGATGAAGTGCGGGTACCTCTCCCTCGTCGGCGTCGCAGGCCAGCAAGCGGGTGTCTATCCCCTCCGTTGCAAGCGTTGGGGCTGCACCACCTGTGGACCCCGCAAGGCGCGGGCCACGCTGGCCCGCACACGCGCCGGGATGCGCCTGGGGACGGTGCGCTTCTTCACCCTGACCTCACCGTCAGGCGAGGAGCACGCGGCCAGCTACGCCGCGTTCTCGGCCCGCTGGAAGCGATTCCACATGCGCCTGGCCCGCCGCTTCGGGAAGATCGAGTACCTGGGCGTGGTGGAGCCCCAGAAGCGCGGGGCCGCCCACATCCACGTGGTGTACCGGGGACCCTACATCCCCCAGCCGTGGCTCTCGCAGGCCGCCCAAGCGTCGGGGTTCGGGCGCATCGCCGACATCCGCCGCTCCAACCCGAGGTTGATGAGCTACCTCGCGAAGTACCTCACCAAGGAATTGAGCGACCCCCGCCTCGCGCCGCCCAAGTACTTCCGCCGAGCGCGCTGGTCGGCCGGCTGGTGCGTCTGGGAGCCGCGCACCCGGGCGGTGCCCTGGACCGACTGGTGGATCGCCGACGCGGTGCCATTGCACGCCGCCATCAGTGCCGCCCGCCGGGGGTACCAGGTAACCGAGGTGGTGACCGACCATTGGGAGGCACCTTTCGCGCCCGCTCGGATCGTGCGCTGGAGTCATGACCTGCAGGACCTCCTGCGGGGTCATTCGACCAGCGCCCCGGGTGCCAGCGCGGTGGGAGGAGCGTGGTGACCAGGGCGACGACGACCGCCATCGGTACTCATCGTGATGACGTCCATGGTGACCATCACGAGCATCTTCAGCGTGAACGTGTTCATGGTGGCGATGCTGAAGATTCCCGTCCGTCCACGGCCTGGCGGGGCGTCCAGAGTGGGCTCATCTCGGGCCGCGGTGGGCACGCGGATCGGAGCCTGGCCGCATGACCCCCCGCCTGGCCGAGATCATCGCCGCCATGATCGACGCGAAGCTCGACGCCGAGGCGGCAAGGGCCGGTCGAGGTAGGATCGCGTCCCGGCCGGCCCGGGCAGCGCCGCGGCCAGGCGCCACCCCCCGGCCGGGACCAGTCCGCACCGGGGGGGGACACCGATGAGCCTGGCGCGTGCCGTCGACCTGCGAGCCGAGGACCTCGCCGGCCGTACCTGGGCCGGCTACGTCCGGGAGTCCACCCGCGGCCAGGCCGACCGCTACGGCCCCCAGCTACAGCGCGAGGAACAGCGCAGGTTTGCGGAGCGCTACGGGCTCAGCGGCACCGGCCAGGAGTACCTCGATCTCGTCAGTCCGGCAAGGACACCCTTCGCCGCACCGACTTCGGCCGCATGCTGGCCGACGCCGCAGACGGCGCGTTCGAGGTCCTGCTCGTGTACGACACCTCCCGCTTCGCGCGCAATATCGCCGACGCCTGGACCTACCGCGAGCGGCTCGACCGGCTCGGGATCGTCATCGTGTTCGTGGCCGACAACCTCATCGCCGGCAACGTCGAGACCTCCGAGCTGGAGGGCCTAAAGACCGTCAGCGACGCCGCCTACATCCGGCGGCTCTCGCGCAACGTCAGCCGCGGCTAGCGCAGAAGTGGCGCCTGTACGCGGATCCCGGCGGCCGCCCTCCGCTCGGGTTCGCCCGGACCGGCGAGCGCCAGCTCCTGGAGCCGGTGGAGGGCCCGGACCTCGAGACCGTCCGGCGCGCTTTCGCCCTCTACGCCACCGGCACCTGGAGCGATCCCGCCATCGCGGACCAGCTCGGGCTCGCCGAGGCCGGCGTGACCGAGATCCTGACCAACCCGCTTGTATGCGGGCCGGGCCATCCGTCATAAGGGCCAGCCCGACGCGGAGGAGCAGCCGGCCCGCTTCCCGGCCCCGGTCGACCCGGCCCTCTTCGAGCGGGTCCAGCAGCTCCGGGACCAGCGCCGGACCTCCCACCCAGCCGGCGGCGGCCCCCACCGCCAGCGCCGACCGTATCCCCTCGTCCGGCTGATGCGCTGTGCCCGCTGTGGCAGCGCGTACCACGGCGACGCGAACAACGGGCATCGGCGGGTCCGCCACTCCCGTCGTCCGGCCTGCTGGCCCTCGGCCACCTACGCCGCCGAGCCGTACGAGGAGCAGCTCGTCGCGGTTCTTCGACGAGTTGACCTTCGACGAGGCCGACGTGGTGCAGGTGCTGGCGGCCATGCGCCGGACCCAACCCGCAACACCGGCTCCCGACCCCGCCGCACTGGACGCTGCCCGCGCCGATCTGCAGGCCCAGCTAGCCGCGGGGCGAGATCGGGATCGAGGCCTTCAGCCGAGCCTGGCGTCGCCTCGACCGACCCAGCGCCAGTTCCCATGGTCACCTACCTGCCACCCGACGAAGCCCGGCTGCGCCGGGCCCGCACGCTCCTCGCGGACTTCGGGACCCTGTGGCGAGATCCGGCCGTGCCGGATCAGCTCCGCGAGGAAGCCCTCCGCGAGATCGTCATCCGTGTCGACGTCGAAGGTCCCCGGGTGACGGCCGTGCACCCGCAACCGAACGAGAACGCCTGGTTGCTGGGCCAGGCCGCCATGCGCTGGGAGCATGTGGGAATGGTCGGGGCGAGAGGGCTCAAGCCTTCACTATCCCGATTTGGGGGAGGGTGACAGCGCCACCCGGTTTCGGCCTCGTCCGGGAGGACACTGCCTGAAGGTACCGAGCTACCGTCACTGGGCCACGGAGATCGCGTACGCAGGTCGGCAGCATGCGCGTGCCAGTCGAAGGGCCCCGTCTGGGACAGGAAAGACGCCGAGGCGCATACTCGCCTAACGGCAGGGAGGCACGGAGCCCTCGGGTTCCCACCAGCGCGGCGTCCCCATGCGGTCGCCTCGACCGTCGCGCAGGGCCAGTGGCGAGACCGATCCCTTCGGTCAGGGCGCAGAAGCGCCCAGAAAG
This sequence comes from uncultured Chloroflexia bacterium, assembly GCA_963835945.1. Taxonomy (GTDB): domain Bacteria; phylum Chloroflexota; class Limnocylindria; order Limnocylindrales; family CSP1-4; genus JAJYNJ01. The sequence continues at coordinate 13,975 of CAWIHR010000014.1, read as the reverse complement.
GGGTCGCTGTGACCTCGTCAACGGAGCAGAACAAGGCCGTCGTCCGTCGGTTCATCACGGAGGTCTTGGCTGGTGGCAACGTCGGGCTGATCGACGAGCTGTTGGCCTCGAACTACCGCAACCCCCTGATGGGGGGCATGGACCGCGCAGGCTTCAAGGCGCTGTTGCCGGCGATGAGGTCCGTCATCTCGGACATGCGCTTCGACATTCAGGACCTCGTGGCCGAAGGGGATGCCGTGGTCGCACGCTTCACTTGGGCGTACACCTTCGCCAGTGGGAAGACGATCGAAGGCCAGGGCCTGACCTACTATCGTCTCGCCGACGGCAAGATCGTGGCAGATGACCATTTCCAGACGCCGGATCCGACGCCGGAGATCGCCGCGCTGCTGGCACCGCCCAGCGCCTGACTCGTTCACTTCGCCGCCAATCCGGCGACCACTGCGCCTCCCCGCCACCCGAGCCTGCTGATCCCCGTCACGCACGCCCCGAGCTACGGCTATCGGCCCTCAGAGATCGCGTAGGGGCTAGCAGGATGGTGGCGAGGGCTAGATCGTCGGGCTTGTCGCGCTCCGGTCGGAGTGTCCATTCCGTCTGCTGGCCCCGTGCGACGACGGGAAGGGCGCCCACTCCTATACTCGCCGTCTTCGCACCGGGGGCGTTCCAGCCATCAGGCTGTCGAGATGCGCCTCCAACAGGGGGGCAGGAATGCCGAAGATCGTGGTTACTGCGGCGGTCAAGGATGTCGAGGCGTGGCTGAAGTTCAAGCCGCAGCTCATCGCCCAGATGTCCGCCGTCGCGTCAGACGGGACGAGCTACGTCGCCATGGATGGCAGCAACCGTGTCGCCAGCACATGGGACGTCCCTGACATGGAGGCCTTTCAGGCAGCCCTGAGCGCGCCCCCCTCCCCCGAGGCGGCGGCGGCGATGGAGCGGTACGGGATGATCCCGCCAAACACGGTCTACATCGAGAAGTAGCTCGACCACCGCAGACGAGACGCCGCGAAGGCCTTCGGGCTCTCGCGGCGTCGCTGTCAGTCACCGGAGTAACAAGGAGACGGCGTGAACCTGAACAGCATCCTGATCGGATCGGCGGATCCGCAGCGCCTGACGGACTACTACACGAGGCTCTTCGGTGCGCCCGGCTGGAACGAAGGCGGCTTCAAGGGCTGGCAGATCGGCTCCGGCTTCCTCACCGTCGGGCCGCATGATCAGGTCAGCGGCACCAACCCGCAGCCGGGACGGCTGATCTGGAACATCGAGAGTCCCGACGTGAAGGCCGACTTCGATCGGCTCAAGGCAGCCGGTGCGAGGGTGATCCGCGAGCCCTACCAGCCAGATGAGACCGCCGTCGCATGGATCGCCACGTTCGCCGATCCCGACGACAACTACTTCCAGCTCCTCAGTCCGATCACGATGTAGGTGCGGTCCGGGGTCAGTCGGCTCCTCTGCCTCCATCGTGAGGCTGGTTCATAGTGGAGTCATGAACCGACGAGGCGTCAGCTACGACGTTGGGCACTTTATGGCGCTCAACTGGCGGCCCGTCTTCGATTCGACAGTCGTCCACCGTGAACTGGAGATCATCAGGCACGATCTCCACTGCAACGCCGTGCGGATCTGCGGTCGCGACGTTGACCGGCTCATGGCGGCGGCCAAGGACGCCCTCCAACAGGGCCTCGAGGTCTGGCTCTCACCCGAGTTGTGGGACAAGAGTCAAGCCGAGACGCTCGCCTACATCACGCAGGCCGCCGCTGCCGCCGAGCGCCTGCGTGCGCGAGGGCCGGAGCGCCTTGTGTTGGTCGTGGGGGGCGAACTGACCCTCTTCATGCAGGGGATCATCCCGGGGCGGAACGTCGCCCAGCGGTTTGGAAGTCCGGCGAACCGGGAGTTCCTCAAGGCGGGCAAGCACAACGCGCCGCTCAACGAGTTCCTCTCGAAGGTGACGACGGCGGTTCGGGCCGTGTTCGGTGGCCCGCTCACCTATGCCTCGCTGCCGTGGGAGGCAGTCGAGTGGGGCGCCTTTGACTTCGTCGGGGTGGACCACTACCGGGCCGCGCAGATCAGGGACCGCTACGTCGAGATGCTCGAACCGGCCTTCAGCCACGGCAAGCCCGTCATGATCATGGAGTTCGGGTGCCGGACGTATCGGGATGCCGACACCTCGACCGAGGGGCTGGCAGGCGACATCTCCGACTGGCGCTCGCTCGGGCTGCACCAGATCCCGCTGGTCGGTCGTCTCGTGCGGCCACGCCTGCGGGGCACTCACGTTCGGGACGAGGACCTTCAGGCCCGCGAGGTCGTTGAGATGCTCCGACTCCTCGACGGCGCGGGCGTCGAGGGCGCATTCGTCAGCACGTTCGTGTCGCCCATCGCGCCGACGGACGACGATCCCCGGTACGACCTCGACATGAACAGCTACAGCCTCGTGAAGACCTACGCGAACAGGAACGGCGCGACCTATCCCGACATGCCGTGGGAGCCGAAGGCGTCGTTCCGTGCCGTGGCCGACTTCTACGCCCAGCACGAGGTCGCTCGATGAGTGACCGAGTCCCAGCTACACCTTCGGCGGAAATGCCTCCGCCAGCAGGCGGGTGAGCCTCTCGACCTCGGCCTGCTCGAGCACCTGACCGCTCGTGACGAGCTTGCGGATCGAACGCTCGCTCTCGAGCCGAACGCCCCGGAAGGAGCTGGGCGGACGGAGGACGGGCCAGTCGCCGTCAACGAAGCCCAGGACCGGGGTGATCGGCGGGCTCGGCTCGACCGGGATCACTCGGAGGGCGCGGTCGACCGCCTGCACCTGCCAGCCCATGTCGTCGGCGAGCTTCGAGCAGTCTCTGCGTCCGACGTACAGGCGCTCGTCGGTCTTGAAGAGCCCACCGACATCGCGGATCCGGATGAGGCCCTTGTACCGCTTGGCATCGACGACGAAGACGCCCGCCGGGGCGACGACAAGGTGGTCAATGTTGCCCCGCGTCCCCGGCACGCGGCGGTCGTGGAGCACGTGGATCCCTTCGACACTCTCGAGAGCCTGTGCCAGTTCCCGCTCGCCACGTGCGCCCAGCGCCCACGCCCGTGTTAACGGCGGTTCGTCGGTCAGGGCGAGGATCACGCCACGGAGCCGCTTCCCGTAGCGATCCTTGGTCCGGGTCTCACGGCGCACCACCCGCCGCTCGTGCTCGTGCTCGGCGGAACCGCCTGCCGCCCCGGTGTCGACAGCTACCTCGGCGGTGGGTCCGCGATCTGTTGGACACTCGATGCAGCGCACGGTCCGGACGTGAGGGTCGTAGAGGGCCTCGGTCCCCACGGCGAGCGCGCAGCCGCAGGCCGCACACGTTCCGGAGTACTTCAGGTGCAGACGCTTCCCTTCGGGGAGCGCAGCCGTGACCTTCGGGCGATCCGGATCCATGAGTCATGAGTCTAGGCCCGGGTTCGCTCATAGAGTCCACGGACGTGGTGTACGAGTGAGCTGAGGGCCCTCGAACGCGGGGACCACCGCTTCATCCTCAACCGAGAACCAAGCACAACGGACTCGGAGAGGAGGAACACGGTGGTCGACGCCACGATGGACCCAGCGGTCTGGCTCCGCAAGCACCTCGAGACGGCCGACGCCGACCTGCTGCGGGAGATGCTGGGGACGTTCATCCAGGCGCTCATGGGCGCGGAGGCCGACGCGCTGTGCGGCGCTCCCTATGGGACGCGCTCGCCCGAGCGGGTCAACACCCGCAACGGCTACCGATCGCGGCCCTTCGACACGCGGACCGGAACGCTCGAACTCGCCCTGCCCAAGCTGCGCAGCGGGAGCTACTTCCCCGACTGGCTCCTGGAGCGCCGCCGACGCGCCGAGCGGGCCCTGGTGGCGGTGATCGCGGAGTGCTACGTGCGGGGCGTCTCGACCCGGCGGGTGGAGGGCCTCATCGCGACCCTCGGCATCAGCGGCATCAGCAAGAGCCAGGTGTCCGAGCTCGCCCGCTCGCTCGATGAGGAGGTGGCGGCCTTCCGTTCTCGGCCCCTGGACGGCGCGCCCTACACCTACCTCTGGCTCGACGCGCTGGCCCTGCGGGTGCGGGAGGGCGGCCGGATTGCCCAGCCCGCGGCGGTGATTGCCACCGCGGTGAACGCCGACGGCTATCGGGAGATCCTGGGCCTCGACCTCGTGACCAGCGAGGACGGGGCAGGCTGGACCGCCTTCCTGCGGGACCTCGTGGCCCGGGGCCTCTCGGGCGTGCGGCTCGTGATCAGCGATGACCACGCGGGGCTGGTGGCCGCGGTCGCGGCGGTGCTGCCCGGCGCCAGCTGGCAGCGCTGTCGCACCCATTTCGTCCGCAACCTGCTCACCCGCGTTCCCAAGAGCGCCCAGCCGTTGGTGGCTACCCTGGTGCGCTCGATCTTCGCCCAGCCCTCGCGCGACGAGGTGGAGGCCCAGCATGCCCGCGTGGTCGAGCAGCTCGCAGCTCGCTTCCCGCAGGCCGCAGAGCTGCTGGCGGAGGGTCGCGAGGACCTCCTGGCCTTCCGCCTGCTGCCGGCGGAGCACTGGCGCCAGATCTGGTCCAACAACCCCCAGGAGCGTCTCAACCGGGAGATCCGGCGGCGCACCGACGTGGTGGGCATCTTCCCCACCCGCGAGGCCGTGATCCGCCTCGTCGGCGCCGTGCTCGCCGAGCAGCATGAGGAGTGGGCGGTGGCGCGCCGCTACATGAGCGCGGAGTCGCTCACCAAGGCGCGCCTCGTCCGCCTCGGCGACGAGTTGACCGAGGAGGTGATGCCGGTGCTGGCCGCCGCCGGATAGTCACTCACGCGGCGGATGAAGCGGCGCTCATACACCACCTTGACGGACGTGACCGGTTCGCTCCGGTTCTGGGGGCTGCCCAGCCGCGTTGGACATAGGGGACTAGGGGACATGTCCCCAAGTGTCCCCTATGTCCCCAAGCAATCGGTCCCTTCCTGCAGACGACAGCGGGGACGTCGGAGGTACCTCTCGTCCGTCCTACGTCCCCGACCGCAGGAGGGTCAAGCCTGCGACTTGAACCCTTGACATTCAAGCCGCTTGAAGGCATAGGCTCAGGCGCATGAACGTCTCCGAACTGGCCCGTCGGGCTGGCGTTGCCCCATCCGCGATCCGCTGGTACGAGGCCGCAGGGGTCCTGCCCACTGCCCCGAGGCTTCCCAACGGGTACCGGGAGTACGAGGAGGTCGACCTCACCCGCCTTCGACTCGTGCTCTCATTGCGGCGCCTCGGGCTGGCTCCGGTGGACGCCGGGCGTCTGGCCGCCCTCTGCCTGCAGCGGGGCGTCATCGACCGTGATCTCGCGCCCTTGATCGCCGAGCAGCGCGCTGCCATCACGCGCCAGCGCGACGATCTCGACCGGCTCGACGCCGAGCTCACCGATCTCGAAGTCACCATCACCGCTGCCGCGCGTCCCGGTGGGACATCGGAGGAGTCGCCCATGTCCGAGCAGTCCATCCGCGTCCTCTTCGTGTGCACCGGCAACTCGGCCCGCAGCCAGATCGCCGAGGCCCTGCTGCGCCACTCCGGCGGCAACGACTTCGTGGCCTTCTCGGCGGGTACGGAGCCCAGAAGCATCAACCCGTACACGATCCGCGTCCTTGCCGAAGTCGGTATCGACTGGTCGGGGGCGCGCAGCAAGTCGGTGCGTGAGTACCTCGACGAACCCTTCGACTACGTGATCACAGTCTGCGACCGCGCCCGTCAGACCTGCCCCGTGTTCCCGGGTGAGCACAACAGCCTCCACTGGGGCCTCGACGACCCGGCCGAGGTGGAGGGCACTGACGCAGACAAGCTGGCTGCCTTCCGGCGCACCCAGACGGAGGTGAGCGTCCGGCTGCGGCCCTTCATCGAGCTGGCCCGGCAGGCGCGACGCAGGGCGACTGCGTTCGCCTAACGGTTCCGCCCGATCCGACCGCTCATGTCTGCTGGATCTGCCTCGCAGCCGACGTCCGCATCATCACCGGGACCTTGACCGGGCCTGCTGGGGAGGTCTTCCTTCTGTGAGGACGCCTCACTCTAGGCGAGATCGCGCAGGTGCCCACGTTGATGCTGCAGCGACAGACAGAGCCAGTTGCCGTGGCAATCGCTACTCCTCGCCCGTGCCCGTCCGGTCCTCACGCACGGTCCAACGTCCAATCCTTATGGGGCTGTGTGGTCTCTGGCTCCCGGGTCGCTTCGCCATCGCTCCAAAGCAAGCACTGTGGAGCATCGGGGTGCCTCCGCTGGGTCCGGGCCGTGAGCCATCATTTGGATACAGATTGGAGCTACCGAAAGTGGCGTTGCGCAGCAGCACAGGCGCGACGCCTCCACCCATCGTGTCGGGCTCCCGGTGCAGGGCCGCCGCCTGAAGGCGCGAGCCCCTTGTATGCCCCGTGTACCCATTCTCCATACAGGTGTATGAGTCCGTGCCAGTGACCCTCACGAGAGCGGGGCCGACGGTCCCTGTGCACCGTTCGCTGTCGGTAACGTGACCCGAGGACCCGGGCTGCTCACTCGCCCGGAGCCGTTGCCCGATGAACGTCGGCATGGAGCACCTCTGGTTCGGGTTGATGCCGCCGGGAGCCGTTCGGCCATGCCATAGGTCATATGCCTCTTGCAACCGAGGCGCGTCGGCGCACGCTCAGCGCATACACGGGGAGCCATGACACGCGGTCCACATACAGGCCGCCGGGACCGCGCCGAGCCACTGGCGAGACCGACCGGTCGTGTCCCCAGACTTGGTGTAACAGCGCCGGGGCCGTGAACGAGAGCGGCCACCGCGTCATCCTCGCGTCGTTGGAAGTCAGAAACCGACGACACGGAGAACACCACGATGGCCGACGACAGCATGTCCCTGCTCGGACAGCTGCGCAAGGCGAGCGCCGACGGCGACGTCGACCTCCTGCGCGAGGGCGTCCGGCTCCTCGCCCAGGCGATCATGGAGGCCGAGGTGAGCGAGCTCACCGGGGTGCGCCAAGGGCGAGCGCGATCCCGAGCACCGCCTGACCCACCGCAACGGGTATCGCGACCGGCGCTGGGACACCCGGGTCGGCACGATCGACCTCGCGTCCCCCGGGTCCGCGACGGCTCGCTACTTCCCGAGCCTCCTCGAGCCGCGGCGGCGGGCCGAGCGGGCCCTGCTCGCGGTCGTCCAGGAGGCGTACGTGTCGGGGGTCTCCACCCGCCGGGTCGACGACCTCGTGCGGGCCCTGGGCATCGAGGGGATCAGCCGCAGCGAGGTGAGCCGGATCTGTGCGGCCCTCGACGCCGAGGTCGCGGCGTTCCGGACCCGCTCGCTCGGCGAGATCGCCTGCCCCTACCTCTGGCTCGACGCGACGTACCTCAAGGTCCGCGAGGGCGGCCGGGTCGTCTCGATGGCGGCCCTCGTCGCGGTCGGGGTCGCCGCTCACCGGGGAGCGCCGGGTGCTCGGCCTCGAGCTCAGCCCCGGCAACGACGAGGGCAGCGCCTGGCCCCGCGTTCATCCGCTCGCTCGTCGAGCGCGGCCTGCACGGCGTGCGCCTCGTCATCAGCGACGACCATCCCGGGCTGGTCAAGGCGATCCGCGAGCAGCTCCTCGGATCGGCGCTGGCAGCGCTGCCGGGTCCACTTCACCCGCAATGCCCAGGACCTCGTGCCCCGCGTCGCCCGGAGCATGGTCGCCTCGGCGATCCGCTCGGTCTTCGAGCAGCCCGACGGGCGAGTCCGCCCGGGAGCAGCTCGACCGGGTCATCGACGGCCTGCGCCGCGGTTCGCCAAGGTCGCCGACCTGCTCGCCGACGCTGAGCCCGATCTCCTGGCCCACTTCGGCTTCCCCGAGACCCACCGGCCGCCAGATCCGCAGCACCAACCCGCTCGAGCGCCTGAACAAGGAGATCAAGCGCCGGACGGGGTGGTCGGGATCTTCCCCAACCGCGCCTCGGTCATCCGCCTCGTCGGCATGATCCTCGCCGAGCAGGACGACGAGTGGCAGGACGGCCGGCGCTACTTCCGGCCCGAGACGCATGCGCGCTCATCGACGCGCGTCGTCCCGATCCGAGGAGGTGGGCCAGCCGCTCATGGCGAGCTGATCGATCGGGCGCGAGGACGACGCGCTGTTACACCACGTCCTGGGACTTGACCGACCGACCCGCCGACTGCAGGACAGGAGGCGACCGTGGCACAGGCAACCGTCCCATCCATCTACGAGCGAGTCGGTGGGTCAGGCCCCGTCGAGGCAGTGATCGACAGGTTCATGGACAAGACGCTCGCCGACCCTCAGGTGAGCCGATATTACGCCAACTCCGACGTGACGCGAGTGAGGCGGAATGCAAAGGCGTTCGCAGTCCGTACTTTCGGCGGACCGGATTTCTATGAGGGGCAACCCATGCCAGTCGTGCACGCCCACCTCGGCGTGACCGAAGCGGACTTCGACAGGTGGATGGGTCTCTTTGGCGAAACGCTCAGGGAGTTCGCGGTACCTGACGAAATGATCAGGGAGATCGCCGCCCTGCTGCTCCCCTACAAGCCGGAGATCGTTCACACCGGGGCACCTGCTAGCAGCCCCACCTAGCCAACACTGCGGAGAACGAGGAAGACCCGCCGCATGGCGGGCGAGTACGTCTTCACGATGGAAGGCGTCGGGAGCGTCGCGGTGCGGGTGGCCACGACGAAGGAGGACGTGAATGACCGCCGAGACGCGCTCCTCGACCCCGACGTGCAGGCGTTGATCACGGAGCGGAGCGCCACGCTGAGCGTGGCGAAGTGAGCGAGGGTCCCGACCTGCGCTGAGTTCTGCAAGGTCAGGGCCAGCGGTATTCCAGAGCGATGTCGGTTATCGGCGGGATGAGTTCGTCAGGAGGGGTTGACGGTGGCCGAGTCCGGGCTGTTCATCGGCTGGGGCTAACCGCGTGCAGGCAAGGAAGCGGCGGCGGGCAAGGTGTTCGCGGAAGGCATGGCCTACTACGCCGCGCTCAAGGCGGCGGGGGAGATCGAGAGCTGGGAGGTAGTGCAGCTGACGCGGCACGGCGGTGACCTGATGGGGTTCGTGCTGCTGCGCGGCGATCCCGAGAAACTGGGGCGGCTCAGCAGGACGCCGGAACTCGTGCGCCTACTCACGCGGGCGGGTACCTGCCTCGATCACGTCGGGGTCGTCCCTGCCTACGTCGACGCTGGGGTCATGCAGTTCATGAGCGCGTGGGGAGGGATGATCGGCGACCTGATCTAAAGGCGGCGATCCCGATCCGACCATCCACAGCATCGACGGAACGAGGGCAGCACGGATGAGCACGCAGTTGAGTAGCGACGTTCTCTATGGACAGGCGTCTGCGCTGCGGCGGGACGGATACGAGGTCCGTTACTGGGACGGCGGCACCCGCGACGGCGCCGTCCTCGTCCTCACCCATGGCGCCGGGCTCGATCACCGGCTATTCGAGCCGCAGGTGCGGCGCTTCGCGTCGGAGTACCGCATCGTGACCTGGGACGCCCCCGGGCACGGCCTCTCAAAGCCCCTCCCACGGCCCTACCGCATCCCGGCCGTGGCGGACGATCTCCTCGCCATCCTCGACGAACTCGGCGTCGCGCAGGCCGTCTTCGTTGGCCTGTCGATGGGTGGCACCATCGCCCAGGAGGTGCTCTTCCGGCATCCCGAGCGCGTCCAGGCGCTCGTCGCCCTCGACACTGGCCCCATCAGCGTGAAGGCGACCGCGCTCGAAACCCTCCAGGCTCTCCCGACTCTGCTCACCATGATGCTCTATTCGTGGGATGCGGAGCGCCGCGCGGTGGTGCAGAGCTGTCGGCCTCAACGGCCCGAGACTGGGGCGTACATCGAGTCGGCTCTCGGCTTGCTCTCCAAGAAGGCGGACTTCAACGACACCATGTCCGGCACGGTCGCGTGTGTCCATGTCGACCCCGCCTACCGGGTGCCGAAGCCGACCCTCCTCCTGCTGGGCGACCACGACCGACTGTTCGCCATCCCGCAGGCGATGCGCGCGTGGGCGGCGCGAGATAAGGGCTGCCGCCTGCAGATGGTCAGCGATGCGGGACACCTCTCCAGCTACGACCAGCCCGATCAGGTCAACAACCTGATCGCGACCTTCCTCACCGCAACGCTTCCGGTCAAGCAACCGGAGGCCCCAGTCGCCAGCACGGCGGAGTCGGTCGAGGCCAAGGTGCCGCAGCCTGCGTGACGGTGGCGGTATGTCGACAAGGGAGAACCGGAATAGCAGGACATGTGTTGCGCGACGAACCGGGCTCTCGCGACGTGATGCGGATGCACGCCTTTGAGTGTCGCGTCGCGCCAGGGTCGTTGCCCGGGCTCTCGGTAGGTGACCTCGTCGAGGTCGACATCGCGGACGACGAGTACACCTTCTCGAAGCCGGATGGCGTGCGGGTCGCCAGCGTGCCGATTGCCTCGACGGAGGAAGAGAAGGACCTTTCGGGCTGGGTGACCCTCCGCAACCCCGCAGCGGGGATCACCGTGACGTTGTCACCCACCGACAAGCTGGCTGCTGCATGGGCCTCAGTGATAGAGGGCGCGGCCCACCGGGGCGGGTCATCCAAGACCTAGCCTGACCGGCGCTCTGGCTGGCAGGCCGCCCGGGGTGTGCTCCGGGCGGTTTGCCTTGTCCGACAGAGCCGCCCCTGATCGGTTGCCGTCCAGCATCAAGGGGAGCCCCGACCTCTTACGGTCAGGGCTCCCTGCCTGTCGCCCTCGAACGCAGGAGAGCGTCGAGCACGCGCAGGGAGCTTGTGCCGCCGACCTTGCCAGACGGATTGCAGGCGTGCGCCGAGGCACCGGATTCCGCAAGTCGGCGTGTGGCGTGGCCCGTTCTCAGGGCTCAGCGAGTCTGTCTCTCAGCCCGTCCATGGAGTCGACAAACCAGACCTGCGAGCCCTGGTTCGACTCGCGCACGAACGCGGCGAAGGCCGCCGACTGCTGCGCGCTCGACGGCAGCGGACCGACGATCACGAGCCGGATGCGGTAGGTGACGAACTTCTGGACGATCTCCCCGGCCACCCCGCTCCGAAGATCGAAGAAGGCCGGGTCCAGCCGGTCGCAAGGAACCGCGAGTGTGCTGGCTCCCGCAGCAAACACCTCCTCGAGCACGTCGAGCAAAGTTGCTCGGCTGAGCCTTTCGCCGTCACTCTCGAGTGCGAGCAGCTCAGGCACGCTGCCGAGTCCGCAGGGCCTCCGCCAGCTCCCACAGGGCCTCGGCCTCGGTCGTCCCCCGGGAGTCGACGGCAGGCCGGACCGCGAACCGGCGCAGATGACCCGCGTAGAACGCCGACGCCGCCCACAGCCGCTCCTCGGAACGCCAGTGTGGGCGGGTGGCCTCCCAGCCCGGCAGGCGGTCGAGGGCTTGGTGGACGGCCTCCCATGCTTTCTCGACGTCGCCCATGGCTGGGGCAGTATAGAACAGGCGTTCTAGTCCCACTATGCCGAGTGACTGGACTGACTCGTTCACACTGGTAGGGGTCCAACAGGGCCAGCCCTACGTAATCCGGGCGGCCGATCTTGCTTTGGTGGTACGTCGTCGGCGCTGGAGCAAGAAGACGCCGCCGGCTACGACGGTTCCCGACCGGCTGGCTGCTGTGGCGCGGATCAGCGGGGCGATCAAGCGGGACGAGTAGCAGCCTCGGTCAGAGCACCATGGCCGCCGGGGGCTGCCGGACTCGACGGCTGATTCGCTACCGCCCCGGGTAGGCGCGCTCGATGCCCCGATCCAGAGCTGGTGCCGCTCCAAAACTCAGCGCTGTTGATCCGCACCTTGCTCGGGCCGTTGTACGGAATCCACCTTGCCGACCCCGGTGGAACCATAAGAGGCGAACGCTGTCGGGGCAGCCGATGCGACCAGTGAGAACGAGCTCGCTGCGGGCGGGAGGGTAGGCCCCGATTAGGTGCTGGCTGCACTCGACGACTGAGCTGGGGCTGAAGCGCCTGTGCAGGGAGGGCTGCTGGAGAAAACCATGCTCGAAACGTTCAAGATGCCGAGGTTGCCCTGGTCGAGTTGAAGTTCACCAGATGTTTCAGCATTAGGGTTCCCGTTAGGGTATTCGACCAGCCAAGGCTCCAGTACCGTCGACCCACTATTGAGTTGCTGGATTGCCGTTTGCCACGTGGTCCAAAGGTCCAAATAGCAACTCCCGCCCGGGCTCGACACAAGCCAAGCGAGTTCGTTGCTCGTGACCGTAGAGAGCTGCATGACATAGGTGGATGCTAAGGCGGTATTGCTGGCCTGCAGGGCGCTATTGATATCACCAGTGATCGTCCCGATTTGCGCACCCACAGTCGTCTCGTGGCTGACGAACGCGTTATAGCCCGACAATTGCGAGGCTGCGGCATTGTTCAACGGGCCGGACGACTTGGATGCTCCACCTGCAGAACACCCAACCAGCAGGAGAGCTACGAGGATGCCCACACCTAGTCGATTCGTCACGACCTCTCCTTGCTGCTGTCTCCCGATGCACAACTCATCGCGCGATGTGATCGCGAGTGGTTGGACCGGTGCACTCCATGCCAAGCGGGAGACTGGCTGCGTCCCTGGAGATCCCCATCGCTGGCACAGAGGCGACCGTCGGTGCCCACTGGGGGGTTGCCCAAGCAATTCTCCAAGGAGCCGTCGACATCGTTCGGGCCGATGTGAGTTGGAAGGCCGGCGTCACCGGGACTTTGAAGATTGCTCATCTGGCAGAGTCATTTGGCATGAATGTCGAACTCCATTCGACCATCATGGGGCCGATGGACATCGCCAACCTTCATGTTTCGTGCGCGATCCCAAATACCGAGTGGTTCGAGCTGCACGTACCTGTCGAGATCCTGCGGTTCCCGATGAAAGAGGAGTACCCGATCAAGGACGGCATCATTACCGTCCCCGATGCCCCAGGTCTCGGGATCACGATCAATTGGGACAGCGTTGACAACCAAACCCACGAGTACCGGCGACTGGCATAAGAGCCAGCTGCTCCCGATGCGAGCCGACGCGGGCCTGGGAAGATGTACGGGTAATCACTGGGTTGTCCGAGTGTTACTCAGACCGTGCGCTCCAGCCTCGGGAGCCGACGAGGCTCGTTCCGCGGATTCCGGCCACGCGGTGGGCCGGTCGCGTGCGACCCCAAGCGGAGGCCCGGGAAGCGCGTAGCGAGCGCGGGCTAACATGAAACCGCGACATGCGCGAGGCTGCCACACGTTGCTGCATTGGTCTTGCATCTCAATAGAGGCCTGGTCCTCCTGGCGCGGCCTCTGAGATGGCACCAAGAGCCAGGCCGTCCACGCATAGAGTCCACGGACGTGGTGTACGAGTGAGCTGAGGGCCCTCGAACGCGGGGACCACCGCTTCATCCTCAACCGAGAACCAAGCACAACGGACTCGGAGAGGAGGAACACGGTGGTCGACGCCACGATGGACCCAGCGGTCTGGCTCCGCAAGCACCTCGAGACGGCCGACGCCGACCTGCTGCGGGAGATGCTGGGGACGTTCATCCAGGCGCTCATGGGCGCGGAGGCCGACGCGCTGTGCGGCGCTCCCTATGGGACGCGCTCGCCCGAGCGGGTCAACACCCGCAACGGCTACCGATCGCGGCCCTTCGACACGCGGACCGGAACGCTCGAACTCGCCCTGCCCAAGCTGCGCAGCGGGAGCTACTTCCCGACTGGCTCCTGGAGCGCCGCCGACGCGCCGAGCGGGCCCTGGTGGCGGTGATCGCGGAGTGCTACGTGCGGGGCGTCTCGACCCGGCGGGTGGAGGGCCTCATCGCGACCCTCGGCATCAGCGGCATCAGCAAGAGCCAGGTGTCCGAGCTCGCCCGCTCGCTCGATGAGGAGGTGGCGGCCTTCCGTTCTCGGCCCCTGGACGGCGCGCCCTACACCTACCTCTGGCTCGACGCGCTGGCCCTGCGGGTGCGGGAGGGCGGCCGGATTGCCCAGCCCGCGGCGGTGATTGCCACCGCGGTGAACGCCGACGGCTATCGGGAGATCCTGGGCCTCGACCTCGTGACCAGCGAGGACGGGGCAGGCT
>CAWIHR010000013.1:0-30324 GCA_963835945.1 uncultured Chloroflexia bacterium | reverse complement strand
GGCAATCACCGCCGCGGGCTGGGCAATCCGGCCGCCCTCCCGCACCCGCAGGGCCAGCGCGTCGAGCCAGAGGTAGGTGTAGGGCGCGCCGTCCAGGGGCCGAGAACGGAAGGCCGCCACCTCCTCATCGAGCGAGCGGGCGAGCTCGGACACCTGGCTCTTGCTGATGCCGCTGATGCCGAGGGTCGCGATGAGGCCCTCCACCCGCCGGGTCGAGACGCCCCGCACGTAGCACTCCGCGATCACCGCCACCAGGGCCCGCTCGGCGCGTCGGCGGCGCTCCAGGAGCCAGTCGGAAGTAGCTCCCGCTGCGCAGCTTGGGCAGGGCGAGTTCGAGCGTTCCGGTCCGCGTGTTGAAGGGCCGCGATCGGTAGCCGTTGCGGGTGTTGACCCGCTTGGGCGAGCGCGTCCCATAGGGAGCGCCGCACAGCGCGTCGGCCTCCGCGCCCATGAGCGCCTGGATGAACGTCCCCAGCATCTCCCGCAGCAGGTCGGCGTCGGCCGTCTCGAGGTGCTTGCGGAGCCAGACCGCTGGGTCCATCGTGGCGTCGACCACCGTGTTCCTCCTCTCCGAGTCCGTTGTGCTTGGTTCTCGGTTGAGGATGAAGCGGTGGTCCCCGCGTTCGAGGGCCCTCAGCTCACTCGTACACCACGTCCGTGGACTCTATGGACCCAGCCGGGCCGCCCTCGAGACTGATGTAATTGAGGCACTCGCTGCCGAGGTTAGAAAGACGGCAGCAAGCCGCTCACTGGCGTTTCGTGGACTTCTTGTCGCCAGAAGTATTGAGGGCGATGGCCGCCCGGATGAGCGCCTTGAACGCATTCGCGTCAATCTCCTCACCCTCGTGGATATCGATGGCGCGCCGTGCATTCCCCTCAAGGCTTGAGTTGAAGAGCTTGGCAGGGTCGTCCAAGGAAGCGCCCTTATAGAAAGTCAGCTTCACGATCGACTTGTACGACTCGCCCGTGCAGATGCCCCCGTTATGGGACCATGTCGGGGTCCCCATCTCCTTGCTGGCCTTCACCCACTTCAACTCTTCCACAACATCAGGGTCAGCCTCCCTGATGAGGGCGCGCACTCTTGCCAGTGTCTCGCCTCTCCAGTCACCCAACTCGGCAATCCCTTTCGCTGATGTCTTCCGCGTACTTCGCTATATCACACCATTGTCGTCGCTGGCGTCGGGCAGGCCGAGACGCAGAGTGACGGGTCGGATCGGGCCGCGGCCGAGAAGACCGCCCTTGCCGCCGCGCTCGCCGATGCCAGGCGCAGGCCGATGTCATCGCGTCGGCCACCGGGCTCACCGTCAGCGGCGTGCTGTCGGTCAGCGCGTCCGTGTCCTCGGAGTCCTATGGGGTCGCCATGTCTGGATCGTCGAGCGGGAGCGTCTCCGGTGGGGTTGTGCCCCCCATTGCGCCCGTGCCTGAGCCCGTGAGCGGGGGGACGCTCAGCGTGTCGGTGACGGTGGAGTACAGCGTGGGCTGAGGACGTGATCAAGGCCGCTCAGACCGGGTACCGTGATGACGGCTCGGCATCGCGGATCTGCCGCGACACAGCGGGGAGATGCTAGGCTCCGCCGCTCAGGCAGCGACAGCAGGGGGGCGAACGATGCAGGCGATCACTCCGAACATATGGTTCGACGGGCGGGCGGAAGAGGCTGCCGAGTTCTACGTCTCGCTCTTCCCCGACAGCCGGGTCGACGAGGTCACCCGCTCTCCAGCCGACAACCCGAGCACCAAGGCCGGCGAGGTACTGCTCGTCACGTTCACCCTCGCCGGGCAGCGCTTCATGGGCATCAACGGCGGGCCTGGGTTCCCCTTCAGCGAGGCCGTCTCGTTCCAGATCGAGTGCGACGATCAGGCCGAGGTGGACCGCTACTGGGAGGCGCTTGTCGAGGGCGGTGGCGAGCACGGGCCGTGCGGCTGGCTGAAGGATCGCTTCGGCCTCTCCTGGCAGGTCGTCCCGCGCGAGATGGGCGCCTATCTCGCCGGGCCGGATGCGGCGGGTGCCGCCCGCGCCATGGAGGCCATGCTCGGCATGGGGAAGCTCGACCTCGCGAGGCTACGGGAGGCCTACGAGGGGGCCGCGTAAGCGGCGGGCTGGACCCTCGGCGGCGATTCTCAGACGCAGGGGCGCTCTAGACTCGCCTTCCCCCCTCCGTTGCTCCCAGCCTTGGCGGGGACTCAAGGGAGGCCCGACCCCCATAAGGAGACAGCCGATGCCAAGGAAGGTCGTCGCCAGCACCTACGTGACCCTCGACGGCTACATTGATGAGCCGGCGAAGTGGTCTTTCCAGTTCTGGTCGCAGGAGGCGGCCGACTTCAAGGCACGTGAACTGGCCGCCAGCGACGCGCTGCTGTTAGGGCGCCTCACTTACGAGGGGTTCGCGGCCGCCTGGCCCACCATGGAAGGCACGGGCGACTTCGGCGCGAAGATGAACGCCATGCCCAAGTACGTCGCCTCGCGCACCCTGCAGACCGCCACGTGGAACGCGACGCTCATCAAGGGTGACGTGGCCGAGGCGGTGCGCAGGCTCAGAGTGGACGACGGGGGCGACCTCCTCATCGAGGGCAGCGGCCAACTCATCGACTACCTCACCGGACACGACCTGATCGACGAGTACCGCCTGATGGTCCACCCCATCCTGCTCGGGGATGGCACCCAGCGGCTCTTCAACGGGATCCCCCGGCGCACCCTGGCGCTGGTCGGCACTGTGACCTTCCCCACAGGGGTCCTCGTCTTGACGTATCACCCGGCGCGGTAAGGCTTGCGGCGCAGCTGTTGCGGGGTCGTATCAATCGGTCGGCGCGGGCGAGGTGCGTGTCGGTGGCGATCCTGCGCCTGCGCCGGTGCGGCGGTAGCCTCCCCCAAGCATCCCGACAGCCGTGGAGAAGCACCCATGACCGATCCAGACCCCCGCGCCGCCTTCGCCGCCATGACCGAGGCTCTTATCAGCGAGCACCGCGCCAACAAGGGGCAGATCACGAGCGGCCCCTTCGCTGGTCGCCCCGTGCTGCTCCTGACGACAACCGGCGCGCAGAGCGGCCAGCCACGGCTTGCGCCACTCGTCTATACCCGCGACGGTGATCGCTACGTCATCATGGCCTCCAAGGGCGGCGCGCCGACCCACCCGGCGTGGTACCACAACCTCCTCGCCAACCCCATCGTGACGGTCGAGGTGGGCGGGGAGACGTTCACGGCGCGGGCGCGAGTGACCGAAGGAGACCGAGCGAGAGCGGCTCTGGGAGCAGCACGCCACCATCAATCCGGGCTTCCGTGACTACCAGCAGCGCACCAGCCGCGTCATCCCAGTGGTGGTGCTGGAGCGGGTTGGGTAGCGGCGATGCAACTGGAGACGGTGGCTGACTGTCGTCTAAGGGAGGCACGAGGCGTGACGGACGAGGCAACGGCAGCGTGGCAATGCCCCAAGGATGGGGCAGCCATGGCACCGATGGGGCGGCGGAGGCACGGCGGGGCGTGGCGCTGCCCGGACTGTGGCGGCATCTTCATCGACGTAGGGACCAGGCGACGCGGGCGAGGCGCGCGACCTCCGGCATGGGTGCCAGTGCTGTCGAGCGTGGCATGGAGCCTGCTGGCGTTGGCCGTCGTCCGTCGGCTGCGCCGTCGCAAGGACAACAAGTCCGGAGCGGAGGAGCGACCATGAAGAAGGTGCACTGGCAGGACGAGCCAGATGACCACGACTACCCTGCCGCGGTCTCCTACCTCGCGCTGATCGCGGCCCCCGAAACCGTGGAGATGCTCGTCAAGGGCCTGAAGGGCGCACCCATCGCGCACGCCAAGGCCAAGGACATCCTGCGGGCGTCGGGACTCCCGGACCTGCCCCTCGACAACGTCCACGTGGCGAAGGACGTGGCCAAGGTCAAGGCGGGCACGGCCCTGTCGCCGGTCCTGCTCGTGCGCGGTCACGTCGGTCGGGGGGTCGCGCTGCAGATCGCGGACGGCTACCACCGCGTGTGCGCCAGTTACCACCTCGCCGAGGACACCGATATCCCCTATCGGATCGTCGGGTTCGCCTGACCGTCGAGGACCTCGCGGGACTGGATCTCCGTGCGGGTCAGGAGGTTCGGAGCGACCCCAGCATGCCTCAACGGTCGTTCTGGTTGTAGACGTTCGGGTTCCACGGTATCGGTCGACCATCGCCGACGGGCTCGTCGCTGGTGTTGGCCGACCACACCGCCCGCTGGATGAGGTGGCGGGCGAGCACACGCCATGCGCGCTTGTCGCAGCGATCCTCAAGGTGTTGCTCGTGACGCAGCATGGCCGCCGCGTACACCCGGAGCATCTCCTCGATGGGCTCGTCCATCACCAGGCCCTCACCGATGGTGACGCGTCACCCGATCTACAGCGGCCTGCTCGGCATGCTGCTCGGCAGCACGCTGTTCGGCGGGACTGGCCGCTGGATCGTCCTCGTCGCGGTCGGCCTCATCATGTTCGAGGCCAAGATCCGTCTGGAGGAGCGCCTGCTGCTGGCGACCTTCCCCGATGAATACACCGCGTACCGCCGGCAGGTGCCCCAGCTCGTCCCCGGTATCCACGCGCCGCGTGGGCTCGACTGAAGCCGACCGAACGGGCTATCCCAATCGGAGGCCATCATTCACAGGCTCTGAGTCTTGTTCCGCCGGCTGGCGGGCAAAATCGCTGACCCCAGTCACGATTAGCAGTTCGCGTTCGGGTGCGGGCTGTGCAGCCCGCGGAGAAGCGGGGCAAGACGAGCGCTCGTCCCGATTGCCTTGGGCCCGATCGCGATCGACCAGTTGACGAGGAAGAGCGGTCTACCGTCGGAGGTACGCTGGCTACCATGGACCTCGATCCCGCCAGCCCGGGATCGGCCCGATGATCGTCCAAGCGCGCATCTGAGGAGGACGTATGGTCCGCATGTCGCCTGCCGAGGCCGATGCATACCGGAGGCCCTGCATCGACGCGCTCGGCACGCAGGACGCCGCTGAGGTGGCTGCCCGCGAGGTGGACGAGTGGCGGCTGCTGCTCGCGACAGCCGGCGAGAACGCGGCCGTGCGGCCCGCGGAACAGGAGTGGTCGGTCCTCGACCTGCTCGGCCATATGGCGGATTCGGAGCTCGTGAACTCAGGACGATATCGCTGGGTGCTCGCCGAGAACGAGCCGCCACTTGTCGGCTACGATCAGGAGGCTTGGGCGTCGCGGCTTGACCATCGGGCCGATGACCCGGAGATGCTCCTCGTGGTCTTCGAGGCGCTGCGGCGGGCGAACGTCGCGCTCTGGCGGCGCACCCCGCTGGCGGACCGCGACCGCTGCGGCATCCACGCAGAGCGCGGCGCGGAGTCGTTCGAACTGCTGTTCCACGTGCAGGCGGGGCACGGACTGTTGCACCGGGCCCAGGGGGAGCGGGCCCTGGAAGTGGCTTGAGGTCGAGCCGGCCGCTGAGTTCGCAGAGAGCCACGCAGTAGGGTTCACGGGTTGGCAGGGGGGTTCGCGCCCATAATCGTTCGCGATGAGCAGCCAGCCGGTGGTGAGTGGGCCCGTCGCGCCCTCCGAAGAGCAGCGACAGGACCGTCCCCCATCCCCCGGGCGCCACCGCTGCGACACGCCGTTCGTCGTAATGGCAAAGCCCGTCGGCCCCGTCTGCAACCTTGAGTGCTCCTACTGCTACTACCTCGACAAGACGGGCTCCTACGGGCCGCGCCACACGTTTCGCATGTCGGACGAGCTCCTCGAGCGCTTCGTCCGCCAGTACATCGAGGCAAGCCCCGGTCCCCTCGTCCACTTCGTCTGGCACGGGGGCGAGCCCACCCTCGCGGGGCTGAGCTTCTTTCGTCGGGCGGTCGAGCTCCAGCGCCGTTTCCTCCCCGAAGGCTTTGTGTGCTGGAACAACCTGCAGACAAACGGCACGCTGCTCGACGAAGCCTGGTGCGCTTTCCTCGCCGCAGAGCACTTCGACGTCGGGCTCAGCATCGACGGCACCGCCGCTCTCCACGACGCGCACCGCCGGGACCGCCGAGGGCGCGGGAGCTTCGAGCGGGTGACAGCGGCGCTCGAACGCCTCCGGCGCCACGGAGTGAGACCGGATCTGCTCTGCACCGTGACCTCGACGGCGGCGAAGGACCCCCTCGGCACCTACCGGGCCATGGCGGCGCTCGGTGGCTTCGTGCAGTTCCTCCCGATCGTCCGCCGCGGAGCAGACGGCAAACCGACCCCGGACTCGGTATCGCCCGAGGGATGGGGGCGGTTCCTCTGCGACGCCTTCGACGAGTGGGTGCGGCGTGACGTGCCCGACGTGGCCGTGCAAGTCTTCCTAGAGGCGCTGCGCGCCTACGCTGGTGCCCAGCCGCTGACCTGTGTGATGGCCCCCACCTGCGGGCGGGTGGTCGTCTTGGAGCACGACGGCGCCGTGTACTCCTGCGACCACTTCGTCGACCCGCAGCACCGCCTCGGCAACATCGCCGACGAGCACCTCGGCGCATTGGTGGACCGCCCAGAGCAGTACCGCTTCGGTGACGACAAGCGCAACCGGCTCCCCGCCAAGTGCCGCTCGTGCCCCTGGCTCTCTGTTTGCAACGGCTGGTGCCCAAAGGACCGCTTTGCCAGAACCGAGGACGGCGAGCCCGGGCTCAGCTACCTTTGCGACGGATTTCGGGCGTTCTTCTCGCACGCGGACGGCCGGCTTCGTCGGATTGCCGAGCTCGGCGGCCAGGGCAGGTCGCCCGCTGTGATCATGGCGGCGCTCCGGGAAGAAGAGTCTGCCCGTCGACGAGGGGTCCATCGCAACGACCCCTGCCCCTGCGGCAGCGGAAAGAAGGCGAAGCGTTGCTGCTTCAAGTAGCTCACGACGTTTCGCAAGAGCTTGCACTCCACGATCGGCGTAGAAGCAGCTAGCCGAGGATGAGCGGATGACCAGCGCGGATCGCCCCATGGAACTGCGCGCCCAATACGAGGCGCGCCGCGCGAGGCCGGCGTCTACACGCTTCGCAACACCGTCACCGGCTGCATCCTCGTGGCTCCGCGCCCGACCTCGGCAGAGTCCGCAACAAGCTCGAGTTCGCAAGGGCCCCGTCTGACAATGGCCGTTGACAGCGCCAACGTGACCGTCGCCCGAGGCACGCTCTGGCGCTACATGTGAGGGAGCCCAAGACAGCTTCGTCGGAGGGCGAGGGAAGGGCATGCACTGCCTGCGCACCGTCCTCGCGTGTTGTCCACTGTCGCGATCGCGCTGTGTGCGTTGCCTGCCGCAGCACTCGTGGTGCCCGCTTAGCCCAGCCCACCGTCGGCGCGACATCGCTGGTTTTCGCTTCGGCGGGAGGACGGGCCGTGACGCGGCAGATGGTGGCATCCCCCGGCTATTGGCGATGCCAAGTGGTCAACTCGGCCGGGGAGCTTTGTGAACTCGTCCTGAGCATCCCGGCGATCACAAGACTCTCGCGGAAGCTCAACAGTCGACGGGTGGGCCACGTCCACGGTGACCTGGAAGTATCAGGGAAACGCCCTGGATGCACGAGCGCGACATCGCCGCGCTCCTTCCGGACGGGGGTCGAGACGGCATCCAGCAACCGCGAGCGCATGCCCTACGGCCATAGAGTCCACGGACGTGGTGTACGAGTGAGCTGAGGGCCCTCGAACGCGGGGACCACCGCTTCATCCTCAACCGAGAACCAAGCACAACGGACTCGGAGAGGAGGAACACGGTGGTCGACGCCACGATGGACCCAGCGGTCTGGCTCCGCAAGCACCTCGAGACGGCCGACGCCGACCTGCTGCGGGAGATGCTGGGGACGTTCATCCAGGCGCTCATGAGCGCGGAGGCCGACGCGCTGTGCGGCGCTCCCTATGGGACGCGCTCGCCCGAGCGGGTCAACACCCGCAACGGCTACCGATCGCGGCCCTTCGACACGCGGACCGGAACGCTCGAACTCGCCCTGCCCAAGCTGCGCAGCGGGAGCTACTTCCCCGACTGGCTCCTGGAGCGCCGCCGACGCGCCGAGCGGGCCCTGGTGGCGGTGATCGCGGAGTGCTACGTGCGGGGCGTCTCGACCCGGCGGGTGGAGGGCCTCATCGCGACCCTCGGCATCAGCGGCATCAGCAAGAGCCAGGTGTCCGAGCTCGCCCGCTCGCTCGATGAGGAGGTGGCGGCCTTCCGTTCTCGGCCCCTGGACGGCGCGCCCTACACCTACCTCTGGCTCGACGCGCTGGCCCTGCGGGTGCGGGAGGGCGGCCGGATTGCCCAGCCCGCGGCGGTGATTGCCACCGCGGTGAACGCCGACGGCTATCGGGAGATCCTGGGCCTCGACCTCGTGACCAGCGAGGACGGGGCAGGCTGGACCGCCTTCCTGCGGGACCTCGTGGCCCGGGGCCTCTCGGGCGTGCGGCTCGTGATCAGCGATGACCACGCGGGGCTGGTGGCCGCGGTCGCGGCGGTGCTGCCCGGCGCCAGCTGGCAGCGCTGTCGCACCCATTTCGTCCGCAACCTGCTCACCCGCGTTCCCAAGAGCGCCCAGCCGTTGGTGGCTACCCTGGTGCGCTCGATCTTCGCCCAGCCCTCGCGCGACGAGGTGGAGGCCCAGCATGCCCGCGTGGTCGAGCAGCTCGCAGCTCGCTTCCCGCAGGCCGCAGAGCTGCTGGCGGAGGGTCGCGAGGACCTCCTGGCCTTCCGCCTGCTGCCGGCGGAGCACTGGCGCCAGATCTGGTCCAACAACCCCCAGGAGCGTCTCAACCGGGAGATCCGGCGGCGCACCGACGTGGTGGGCATCTTCCCCACCCGCGAGGCCGTGATCCGCCTCGTCGGCGCCGTCCTCGCCGAGCAGCACGAGGAGTGGGCGGTCGCCCGCCGCTACATGAGCGCGGAGTCGCTCACCAAGGCGCGCCTCGTCCGCCTCGGCGACGAGTTGACCGAGGAGGTGATGCCCGTGCTGGCCGCCGCCGGATAGCTGCTCAACGAACGGATGAAGCGGCGCTCATACACCACCTTGACGGACGTGACCCCCTACGGCCCCTCTGAGCGAACGATAATGGAGGACGGCTGTTGAGCTCGCGTGTGAGCGTGAGCATGGGGCGAGCTTTGCCAGCAGAGCTCATCGCAACGGCTCCCACTCCCAGCAGCATGAGAGGTCCAGCGCCGACGGCCGTCACGTCGGGCAGGCAGCAGGAGGCGTGATGCTGCTCATCAGGGGAGGCACGGTCGTCGACCGGCGCGGGACACGCCGCGAGGATGTGCTCCTTGACGGTGAGCGGATCGCCGCCGTGGGTTCCGCTCTGGACACGACGGGCGCGCGGGTAATCGATGCCGGGGGCAGCTACGTTATCCCCGGCGGCATCGACGTGCACACCCATTTTGCCCTGCCCGTGGGTGCGGTCACCGCCGCCGATGACTTCGCCTCGGGAACCCTCGCGGCGGCCTGCGGTGGAACCACCTGCGTCATCGACTTCGCTGGGGCGGGCCGCGAGCCCTGGGAGGAGGCGCTGGCCACGTGGCACGAACGGGCAGCGGGCCGGGCGGTCGTCGATTACGGATTCCATCTGACGGTCACGGAGCTGCCGGAGGGGCAGGCCGGCGCAAACGCGCGGTTCCGCGAGTTCGCCGAGCGCGGCGTAACGAGCGTGAAGCTCTACATGGCGTACCCCGAGCGCCTGATGGTCGACGACGCCACGCTGGCGCGTGCCCTGGTTGCGTCGCGGGCAACCGGCGTACGGGTCTGCGTGCACGCCGAAGACGGCCTCGCGATCGAGTCGCTCATCGCCAGGGCCCTCGCCGAGGGCAAGATAGGCCCGGCGGCCATCCCGTCGGTGCGGCCGCCCTCGGTCGAAGCCGCGGCCATCCGACGGGTGACTGCCTTGGCCAGCGAAGCCGGTGCGTGGGCCTATATCGTGCACCTCTCCAGCGCGGGCGGCCTCGGGGCGGTGCTTGCGGCACGGGACAAGGGGGCAGACGTGCACGCGGAGACCTGCCCACACTACCTCTTCCTCGACCAGGGACGACTGGCTGAGCCCTCCGACGAGGCGTTGGACTACGTGTGCGCCCCGCCACTCCGAGGCGAACACGACCGGGGAGCGCTGTGGGCCGCCCTCGGCTCGGGCGCGCTCGAGTCCGTTGCCACCGACCACTGCCCGTTTACGCGCGCAGATCGGCGTCGGGGAACTGCGGCGGGCACCGCGGCCTGGCGGAACTTCACGGAGATCCCCGGCGGGCTCCCGGGGGTGGAGACACGCGTCAGCCTGGTGTATCAGGGGGTTCGCGACGGGCGTCTGAGCCTCGAACGCTGGGTGGACGCTATCGCCGGTGCTCCCGCCAGGCTCTTTGGGCTGGACGGTCGTAAGGGCGCGATCCAGCCCGGGCACGACGCCGACGTGGTCGTATTCGACCCGCAGGCCACGCGGCGCCTGACTGCGCGATGGTTGCACTCACGCAGCGATCACAGCCCGTACGCCGACATGGAGCTCACCGGTTGGCCTGCGCTGACCTTCTCGCGGGGCCGCATCGTCGCCACCGCCGGCGAGCCCAACGACCCGGTCCCAGGATGGGGTCGGTTCATGCGGCGCTCGCGGCTCGCAGTCGCGGCGCGGGCACAGACCGCGTAGCTTGGCTGGACTGCGCCACCTGACATGCCGGCGGCCCCTCTCGAGGTGGGTGCGCGCGAGCTGCACCATGCGCGACGTGGCGCGGCCCTTGATCAGCAGGTACCGTGATCACGGTGACTACCCCGGTCGTCGTGGCTGAGGTGCTCGGCACGCTACCCTGATCGCAATGGTCGCCATGCTCGAATGGGCAGAATCCCCTGAGACGAGGTCCCTGGATCGCCGAACAGCCAACGAGGGCATCGAGGGGGCGTACTCCGCGGACGTGGAGATACGCCACGTCAACCGTGAGGAGCTGGTGGAGTCGCGGTGGCTCATGCCTCACATCGCCAGATGTGCCAGTCCCACATGCCACCTCGGCGGGCGCCCAAATGGGCGCTACGTCTCTGCCAAGACGCACCGGTCAATGAGGGTTGCTGGCTCGAGATGATGGCGGTACCGACTGGGGTGCAGAGCGACGCCGGGCGGGCGCGGCTTTCGCTCGACAGGGGCGAGTGCGCGGCTCTGGGCGTACGGTTGGCTCGCGCGATCGGGGGTGAGGTCAATGACGATCTCGCCACGCGCGCGTTGTACGCATCCGACGCGTCGAATTACCGGGTGGTGCCCGCCCTCGTCGTGGCACCCCGCTCGGCCGATGAGGTCCGGACGGTCCTCGCGCTCGCCTCGGCGGCCGCTGTGCCTGTCACGCTGCGAGGGGCGGGGACGAGCGTCGCGGGGAATGCGTGCGGGCCGGGCGTGGTGCTCGACACATCGCGCCACCTGACTGCCGTACGGGAGCTCGACCCAGTCTCCAAGACTGTTACCGTCGAGCCGGGAGTGGTGCTGGACGCCCTCAATCGGATGGCCGCCGGGCACGGGCTTCGCGTGGGTCCCGATCCCTCGTCGCACAGCCGGTGCACGATCGGCGGGATGATCGGCAACAACGCGTGCGGCTCGCACTCGATCGCCTGGGGCACGACGGCAGAGAGCATCCTCGCCCTGGAGCTCGCGCTCGCCGACGGGTCAGCAGTCACGGTCGGTCCGGGAGCGGATCGCGTCGCCGGCGCGCCAGGCGGCTTCATCGTCGAGCAATTGCGCGGGATCGCCAACACGAGTGCAGAGCGTCTGCGCACGGAGCTGCCCCCGTGGCCTCGCCGCGTGTCCGGTTATGCGCTCGACTGGCTGCTCCCCGAACGTGGCTTCGACGTCGCCAAGGCGCTCGCAGGAAGCGAGGGAACCTGCGCTGTCGTGCTCGCCGCGACGCTACGGCTCATGGAGCCGCCGGGGAGCCGTGCCCTCCTCGTCGTCGGCTTCGCCGATGACGAGGAGGCGGCCGAGGCGGCTCCGCATCTGACCGCCGCGCGACCCCTGACCGTCGAGTGCGTGACGCGGGAGCTGCTCGGACCCGGGGGTGGTGGAGCTCTCGCTGAGCTCTTACCCGAGGGTCGGGCGTGGCTGCTCGTGGAGGCGGGCGGCGGATCACCCGCTGAGGCCTGCGAGCACGCGGCTCGCCTTGCCGCAGCGCTCGGGCGGCGACCCACATCGACCGGCGTCCGGCTGCTCGTGGAGCCAGCAGCACAGGCGGCCCTGTGGCGGGTCCGCGAAGATGGCTCGGGACGAGCAACGCGCCTGCCGGACGACTCGGCCGCCTGGCCGGGGTGGGAGGACGCGGTCGTGCCCCCTGAGCGCCTCGCCGCCTATCTCGCCGGGTTTCATACCCTGCTTGACGAACATGGCCTGCGCGGGACGACATACGGGCACTTCGGCGAGGGCTGCGTGCACGTGCGGATTGGTTTCGACTTCCGCAGCCGTGCGGGCGTCGATCGCTTCCGGCGGTTCCTTCCGCTGGCCGCCGACCTCGTCATGGCGCATGGGGGCAGCCTCTCGGGAGAGCACGGGGACGGGCGCGCACGAAGCGCGCTGCTCCCGCGCATGTTCAGTGCTGAGCTGCTCGAGCTGTTCGGTCGCTTCAAGGCCGCGTGGGACCCAGCGGGGCAGCTCAACCCGGGGATCATCGTCGCCCCGGCTCGGCTCGAGTCGGGCGTGCGTCCCGCTAGAGCGACGCGTCTCGCGCTGTCCGTCGGTCTCGCGTACACAGCCGACCACGGTGACTTCCGGTCTGCCGTCGAGCGCTGCGTGGGCGTCGGCAAGTGCGTCGCCCGCGGCACGCCCGAGCTGATGTGTCCGAGCTACCGGGCCACTGGGGATGAGCGGGACTCGACGCGCGGCCGTGCCCGCCTGCTCCAGGAGATGATCGCAGGCGCACTCGCGCGGGACGGCTGGCGCTCGGAGGCGGTGCGCGACGCGCTTGATCTGTGCCTCTCGTGCAAGGGCTGTCTCCACGACTGCCCGACCGGTGTCGACATAGCCTCGTACAAGTCCGAGTTCCTGAATCACTTCTACCGGCATCGCGTGCGTCCGCGCTCCCACTATTCGCTCGGCTGGCTGCCGCTCTGGCTGCGGGTCGCGAGCCACGCGCCTCGCCTCGCCAATGCCGGCTTGCGATCACGTCCGCTGACGCGCCTGCTCGCGGTTGCCGGCGGGATCGCCCCAGAGCGTCGACTCCCGAGTCTGCCCTCCGAGACGTTCGTGCAGAGCTTCGCGCGCAGCGCCACGCCCTCACGGGGTCCCAAGGGGACGGTGGTGCTCTGGCCCGACACGTGGACGAACTACATCGCGCCAGAAGTCGGTCGTGCGGCGGTGCGCGTACTTACGGCGGCCGGATTCGGCGTCACCATCCCGCGTACGCCGGTGTGCTGCGGCCTGACGTGGCTCACTACTGGGCAGCTGGGTCAGGCGCGGCGCACACTCCGTGGCACGCTTGACGCACTCTCCGCTGACGACGGTCAGCAAGTCGTCGTCCTTGAGCCTTCGTGCGCCGCCGCCTTAAGGGTCGACGGCCCCGAACTCTTGGCAGGTGATCCTCGGGCGCGTCAGCTGGCCGATCGCGTCACGACACTCGCCGAGCTCCTCGACCAGTGCGGATACGGCGGCGCGACAGGCTGCCGAATTCGAAGCAGTCGCGCAGCCGCACTGCCACCAGCAAGCAGTCCTTGGCTTTGAGGCCGACCGCGCGGTGCTCGAACGATCCGGAGTTGAGCTCGTCGAGACGCTGACTGGATGCTGCGGGCTGGCGGGCAACTTCGGCATGGAAGTCGGCCACCAGGCGGTCTCACGGGCAGTCGCCGAACTCACCCTCCTGCCCGCCCTCGAGCGGGCTGGCCCAGGGACGACGGTTCTTGCCGACGGCTTCAGCTGCCGCGTGCAGATTGCGACTCTGACGGGCCGGCGCGCCCTTCACATGGCCGAAGTATTGGCCCGGCAGCTGGATGAGTCCGACACGCACCGTTAATGTGCCGAGGGTCGGACGCTCGCCGGCCTCGGTCTCGAGTCGGAGGCAAACCGGCGCCACCATCCGATCGTGGTGCTGGGTAGAGTACTGTCGCACCGATGTCGCCGACCGACCACCTCGCCACGCGTCTGCGCGCGCTGCGGGGTCAGCGGGAAGCTGACCCCGCAGCGCGTCCTCGGAGATTGTCTCACCGGCATCCACGGCGCCCCACGGCCCCGCCGGTCGCGCCAACGGCCGATCAGATCGCCGCGCCCAGCATTCTCACGCACCCCAGCTGCGGTACGGATGGCGCACGAGGTTCGCGTTCTGGTACCGAAGATCGAGTGTGACCTCGTCGCCCACCCAGGCCGGCACGTCCACGGGCGTGTCCGGCGCGGGCAGCTCGACCTCCGCGACGATCAGGCCATCGTTCTCGCCGGCAAAGACGTCGATCTCCCAGACCAGGCCGGCGTGCTTGAGGCAATGGCGCGTCTTCTCGACGAGGGGCCGCTCGCAGAGCGCCAGCAGAGCCTCGGCGTCGGCGGGCGGGACCTCGTACTCGAACTCGGCGCGTGAAGCGCCCTGCGTGATCCCCTTGATCGTCAGGAATGCTCGATCCCCGGCCAGCCGGACGCGCACCGTGCGCTCGGGGTCGGTCGAGAGGTAGCCCTGGCGATAGGTGACGCCCGGCACGCCCTCGAGCACGGAGCGATCCTGGACGAGGAACTTGCGCTCGATCTCGAGGTGGTCGGGGCTCACGTCACCTGCTCCACGGCGGCATCGGCCCGTCCGGCGCACGGAACCCTCCTCCCGTCCCCCGGTGGCCTTGCTGCGCATACGGTACGCCGGCCATCGAGCGCACCAACGCTCCGGCGACGACAGCCGGGCGCTCCCGGGAGCCGTCTCTACCAAGGGTCGCGCTGGCCGTTGATCGGCAGTAGTGACGAGACCAAAGACGCCCGACACGCGCGAGATCTCGCTCGCCCTTTTCAGTACGGCCCTCGCTCAGCACGCGCATGCTGTCACCAGCGAGCCGCAAGGGAGTCGTGATGCGTTCGAAGGTCCGTCAGAGAGGCACTCCACCGTCGCCCCACGGCAGCAGTCGCGCGAGCGGGGTGCTGGCTGCCCTCGTGCTCCTTGTCGCCGGGGCAGCCGTTGCCCTCTCGGGCGCGTGGATCGTGTCCACCACAGTCGGCGCGCGGACGCAGGCAAGCGCGGCGGCGAGCCCATTGGGCGGTGCGGCGGCCGCAGCGAGCATCGCGCCGAGCGCAGCGGCCAGCGCCACCCCGAGTCCGGCCGCCCCGTTGCTGGAAGCCGAGATGCCCCACGCCGTCAATGGCACCACCCTCACCGTGCAGAGCGCCACCGACGCGACCAGCCTCGGCACCACACCCAGCAACCGGGCCCTCGACGCGGCTATGACGAGCCTCGGGAAGACGCCCGCCGATCTCGAGGTGGCGGACGCCGCCGACGCGTCGGGAGCCCTGGCCCTGTCCGTGCTCGGGTTCCGGGTGGCTGGCGTCGATCCGGCCAAGCTCCGCACAGTGGTCCTCGACGCGTGGTTGTCGATCAACACGCCGGGGGTCACGGTCTCGAGCGTCACGCTCGCGGGCACGCCAGCGACGATGGTCGCCTACGGAGACAGCGGCCCGAGCGAGTATGTGCTCGTGCATGGCGACAGCGTGCTCGTCATCGAGACGGCCGATCAGTCGCTAGCTGCGAACGTGGTGGCGGCGTTGTCGGCGCCCACGCCGTCCCCCTCACCGTCCGGGGGGTAAGAGACCGGGCGGACTGCGTGCACCATCGGGCGCTGAGCCGCGGCCCGGCCGGCGGTACCTGAAGAACCTGACGACGTACACCGTCACCGGTTCATGGGGTACCTCTGCATGCGCCGGTATGCACACAATTGTGCCCCTGCGGGGCTGTCTCCGGGCACGGCTCGCCTACAGTAGCCTCGAACGGGACACGGGCGGGAAGGTGCTCGCAGTCCGGCCGGAGACTCCGATTGTCTGAGGACGGCGAACAGGTGGAAGCTCTCTCCGACAAGCGCCGCCTCGGCCTGTATGCCGACTGCGAGCGGTGCTTCGGGCTTTGCTGTGTCGCGCCCGCCTTCTCGGCCTCGGCCGACTTCGCGATCGACAAGGGTGCCGGGAAGCCGTGCCCGTACCTTCGGCCCGACTTCCGCTGCGGCACCCACGAACGCCTGCGCCAGGCCGGATTTCCGGGCTGCGCCGCCTACGACTGCTTTGGGGCAGGGCAGAAGGTCGCCCAGGTCACCTTCGGTGGAATGGACTGGCGACGCGCCCCGCAGATGGCGGGGCGGATGTTTGAGGTGTTCACGATCATGCGGCAGCTCCATGAGCTGCTCTGGTTCCTGACCGAAGCGATCACGCTGCCACCGGCCTGCTCGCTCCAGGAGGCACTCCGCGTCGTGCTCGACGAGACCGAACGGCTCACGCGCATGAGTGCCGACGCAGTCGTGGCGCTCGACGTGGCAGGACACCGACAGACCGTGAACGAGTTACTCCTGCGGGCGAGCGAGCTCGTGCGGCGCGACGTCCGGCGCCCGCCGATCGACCGCCGGGGCGCGGACCTCGTCGGGGCGGATCTGCGGGGCGCGGACCTGCGAGGTGCGAGCCTGCGAGGGGCATGTCTCATCGGAGCGGACCTTCGAGCTGCCGACCTCAGGGTCGCCGACTTCACCGGCGCGGATCTCAGGCGCGCGGACTTGGGCGGCGCCGACCTCAGCGGGAGCCTCTTCCTCGCCCAGACCCAGCTCGAGGCCGCGATGGGCGACGCGGACACCAAGCTGCCACCGTCGCTCTGGCGCCCGAGGCACTGGTCACGCACCAGCTTGCCGCTGATGCCCCCACCGACCCCGAGGTCCACGCAGGGTGATCGGGCGTAGAGGGGCCCATGCGGCGGGGCGCCATCCACCAGCCTGGGTAGATATGCCGACCGCCAGTCGATGCCCAGCCCAGGCGCCTCCCCGTCGTGCGTACCAAGAGCCAGGGTCTCCGTTGATCGGCGGCGCTGCCACGCCGCACCGGCATTACCGTCACGCTACTGGTGGGCCATGGCGAGGGAGCTGGCATTGCGCGACGGGGACCGTCGCGATAAGGCCAGGTGTCCACGGCGCTTCATGCCCGTCAACGGCGCCGCCTACCAATCTCCCGGACCGGAGCAGGAACCGACTGCCGCGCCCCGACACGGGAGTGATCGGCGTGGCACTCTCTCTCGCATGCAAGCGCGATGCGGCTCGGGGTCCTTCGTTCGACGGCACGGTCAACTCCCGGCGTGTGTACCGGTCGACAGGACTCCCGGCACTGAGATGGCATGAGCAACCTCGATACGCCCGGCCGGGCTGCAAGGGGCACTCCCACCACGGCGAGTCCCGTCGGAGCCGCGGTTACCGCGGGCTGCGTGCCGCCGCCGGCAGACCGGGCCGTGCCCGGGCCAGGCCAGGAATTGGTCTGGGACTACCCGCGGCCCCCGCGCGTGGAGCCGGTCCCCGAGCGCGTCCGCGTCGTGGCGGGCGGCATCACGGTCGCGGACACGAAGCGTGCCCTGCGCGTCCTGGAGACCGCCGGACCGCCGGTCTACTACATGCCCCCGGCCGACGTGCGGACGGACCTCATTCGGCCGACCGAGCACACGAGCGTGTGCGAGTGGAAGGGCCGAGCGCGCTACCACACCCTCGTGCTGCCTGGCCGAGAGATCGCCAACGCCGCGTGGTCGTACCCCGAGCCGAGCCCGGGGTGTGCGGCGATCCGCGATCACCTCGCCTTCTACGCCTGGGCGGTCGACGAGGCGTGGGTCGGCGACGAACGGGCGACCCCCCAACCAGGGCGCTTCTACGGCGGTTGGATCACCTCGCGGATCGTCGGCCCGTTCAAGGGTGGGCCCGGCACATTCGGCTGGTGACGCGCCCGGCGCTTGATCCCGCTACGACCTGACAGGATACGGGCCACCGTGGCCGTTGATCGGCGGCGGGCGATTCAGCCGCAGAAGTCCCGCGCGATCTCCACCAAGGCTCGGGCGCACGCGATCGTGCCGCTCACGCTCACCCATTCGTCGTCGGCGTGGGCGCCCTCACCCGGCGGGCCCAGCAGCACGCTGGGGATGCCAGCGGCAGCGGTATAGGCCGAATTGGCCCAGAAGCTCACGCCGGCCAGGTCGGGCGGTGCGCCGGTCGCGCGGGCGGTCGCGGCGCGGACGAGCGCGACGAACGGATGGTCAGCCGCGATCTCGAACGGGTCGCGGGCGAGCGTGACCCGCGCGGACGCGACGAGCGCGGGATCCGCCCCGCGGCATGCGTCGAGGACGGCCTCGACCTCGACAAGAACGCCCTCGGGTGTCTCGCCGGGAAGCGTGCGCCGTTCGACAGAGAGCAGACAGCGATCGGGCAGGGTGGCCATCTCGCGGCCGCCTTCGATGAGCGAGGTGTGGAGCAGTCCTGCGCCGAGCAGGGGGTGCGCGTGTCCGGCCAGCCGCTCGGTGTAGCGCTCCAAGGCAGTGATGACGGGGCCGGTCCGGAAGATCGCATCCACTCCGAGGTGCGGCCGCGAGCCGTGGGCCGCCTTGCCGCGCACCTCGATCTCGAGCCAGACAAACCCGCGGTGGCCGATGCCGACCGCCATCTCGGTGGGCTCGGTGATGACGGCGGCGTCCGCCCGCACGTAGCGGAGCACCTCTTGAATACCGGTGCTGGCGGCTTCCTCGTCGGCGACGGCGACGACAATGACGCGGCCCCGCATGCGCGCCCGAACGGCCTCGCGGGCGGCGACGAGCGCCGCGGCGAGACCTGCCTTCTGGTCGTAGGCGCCCCGGCCGAACAGTCGGTCGCCGTCGATGCGCGGCTCCAGGGGCGACACCATCGACCCTGGCCCCACGGTGTCGAGGTGTCCGTAGAGCATAAGGGCCGGCGCGTCCTGGTCCCAGGCGTCGCCCGTGTCCGCAGGTGCGTCGCCAATGACTAGGTTCGGACGCCCGTCCGGCGAGGCGATGACTCGACTCGCCAGCCCGTTCTCCGTGGCCCAGTCTGCGACGAACCGGGCGATCTCGTGCTCGCCGTCCCCTCCCGGGACAAGGGTCGGGTTGACGGAGCCGATCGCGATGAGGTGTCGCGCGAGGTCGATCACGTCGTCGGTCTGCATGGGATAAGCATCTCGCGATCCGGCAGACGCGGCAGGCCCGGTTCGTGGCCGGACTGCGGCCCGGCTGCATTCGTGTGGCTCCCTGAGCGTCCGAGTCAACCGTGACTCAACCGCCGCGCGAATGGGCGGGCGGTGGCCTCCCCATGGGCCCGGATCGGCGGCGCAGGAAGCGGCGTGACCCACGCGCCCCGCTCGTCGAGCCTGTTCGGAAGGCGCTCGCAGCCGGCGCTCGTTTGACAGAGAGAGTGGCACCCTGGCTACCCGCCGTCCTAGGGCTCGAGGCATTCACTGCCGCCGCATTCCGCACGGCAACTGCGATCCTGGCTCCCGTCGGCCGCTGCGACCTCCCGCGAGGGGCCTTCTCCTCATGGCCGATCGACAGCCTCGCCGAAAGCGTCCTTGACCTCCGGGATGCCGAGGCCCCAAGACGACCGAACCGTCCGAGGATCGAACTAAGGGCGCGAGTCGCCCATGCCATTGCAGGCTCGTCCGCACGGCGGCGTCCGCGCATGACCCAGAATTCGCACTCGGGTAGCATTGGGTTCGCGAGGTGGAGGCGCATTGGCGACGGAAATGGACTTCCGCACCTTCGACGTCCTGACGTTCGATTGCTACGGCACGCTGATCGACTGGGAGTTGGGGATTACGACGGCGCTGCGCGCAGTGCTCAGTCCGCGCGGCGTGGCGGCAGCCGACGACGAGCTGCTGGAGGCATACGCTCAAGACGAGGCGGCGGCCGAGGCGGGCGCCTATCTGCGCTACCGTGACGTCCTGGCGCGATGTCTCCGCGGGGTCTGCGAGGGATACGGCGTGGTCCCGACCGAGGACGAGATCGCCGGGTTCGCGGGGTCCGTGGGCGCGTGGCCGGCCTTTCCGGACTCGTCCCAGGCGCTGAACCGGCTGGCCCGCCGCTTTCGTCTCGGGGTCATCACCAACTGCGATGATGATCTCTTCGCGCTATCCAACACTCGTCTCGGCGTCACGTTCGACTGGGTGGTCACGGCTCAGCAGGCGGGCTCCTACAAGCCGAGCCTCCACAACTTCGAGCTTGCCTTCAGCCGGATCGCGATCCCCCGCCAGCGGATCCTCCACGTTGCGCAGAGCCTGTATCACGATCACGTGCCGGCGAAGCGTCTCGGCCTCAGGACCGTGTGGGTAAACCGTCGGCACGACCGCCCAGGCTCCGGGGCGACACCGGTGGCTGTCGCAGAACCCGACCTGATCGTGCCTGACATGGCCACGTTGGCCGAGTTCGCCCTGAGTTAACGAGATCGCAGGGCGGTTTCAATGCTCATCCGAAGAACCCGTCTCCCGTGATCTCGGTCATCGCGGCGGCAAGTTCGTCCGGGTGCTGGGCGTGGAGGTCATGGTCGCCCGTGAACCAGCGGACCCGGGCAGTCGGGAGCGCCGCGAGCGCGGCGGCTACATCCTGGCGCTTGCGCGCGTTCCGCTCTCTCAAGTCGCCGTCGACGGGCACGAGCAGGACCGGGAGAGCCACCGCCGGGTAGCGCTCGGAGGGATGGTGGCCCCAGAGACCGTGCAAGACTGCAAGGTGGTGCTCGTAGGTCAACCAGGGCGCGACCGTCCCATCCGCTCGGACCTCGAAGTTGGCGAGCGTTCCCCGTATGCCGGTTTCCGGCCAGTCCGGATGGGCGGATCGCACATACGCCTCGACCTCTGCCGCTGGTCGGCCGACCAATCGCGGCGGGGCGAGGGCCTGGCGGCACGCCTCCCAGTTTGGGAAGGCACGGCTGGGCTCGAGCCAACCCCCGTCTACGCAGACAACGCCTCGGACGATCCAAGGGTGGCGCGCGGCGAGCTCAAGCACGACGTTGCCACCCCAGGATTGCCCGACCACGACCGGGCGATCCAGCCCTAGTGCACTGATGAGGGCGGCCAGATCGTCGGCGACCGTAGGCACGTCATACGGCCCCTCCGGCTTGGACGAGCGGCCATGCCCGCGGAGGTCCACTGCGGCCGCGATGTACCCGTCGGCCACCAGACGAGCGGCCACGCCATCCCACAGACGCGCGTTCGAGGCGAGACCATGGACAAGCAGGAACGCCGGAAGCTTGGGACCTTCTCGGACGGCTACTGGCTCGACCGTCGCCAATCGCGGCCCGTCCATTTCGGGCGTCCACGTGTCGACGGCCAGCTCCACACCTTCGGTAACGATGACACGCTGCGTGCGCATCCGCAGATGGTACAGGCGGCTCGCCCAGCACCGTTGGGAGTTCGACGTCAGTGGCGCAGGTCGGGGAGGCCCGGAACGCCGACAGAGTGCTGTCTGAGCGAGCGGACTTGAACCCCAATTCCCACCCCCGGGTCGTCGTCCTCGACTGGTGGGCCTACGCTTTCCGTGGCGCCGCGTTGGGTGCTGCGGCACTCGACACAGCGCACGAGGCGCACAGTTTAGGAGTGCCGGATCGTGGTGCGAGATGGCGCATCCGGCGCTTCGCCCGGAGGGTTTGCGCCATAGAGTCCACGGACGTGGTGTACGAGTGAGCTGAGGGCCCTCGAACGCGGGGACCACCGCTTCATCCTCAACCGAGAACCAAGCACAACGGACTCGGAGAGGAGGAACACGGTGGTCGACGCCACGATGGACCCAGCGGTCTGGCTCCGCAAGCACCTCGAGACGGCCGACGCCGACCTGCTGCGGGAGATGCTGGGGACGTTCATCCAGGCGCTCATGAGCGCGGAGGCCGACGCGCTGTGCGGCGCTCCCTATGGGACGCGCTCGCCCGAGCGGGTCAACACCCGCAACGGCTACCGATCGCGGCCCTTCGACACGCGGACCGGAACGCTCGAACTCGCCCTGCCCAAGCTGCGCAGCGGGAGCTACTTCCCCGACTGGCTCCTGGAGCGCCGCCGACGCGCCGAGCGGGCCCTGGTGGCGGTGATCGCGGAGTGCTACGTGCGGGGCGTCTCGACCCGGCGGGTGGAGGGCCTCATCGCGACCCTCGGCATCAGCGGCATCAGCAAGAGCCAGGTGTCCGAGCTCGCCCGCTCGCTCGATGAGGAGGTGGCGGCCTTCCGTTCTCGGCCCCTGGACGGCGCGCCCTACACCTACCTCTGGCTCGACGCGCTGGCCCTGCGGGTGCGGGAGGGCGGCCGGATTGCCCAGCCCGCGGCGGTGATTGCCACCGCGGTGAACGCCGACGGCTATCGGGAGATCCTGGGCCTCGACCTCGTGACCAGCGAGGACGGGGCAGGCTGGACCGCCTTCCTGCGGGACCTCGTGGCCCGGGGCCTCTCGGGCGTGCGGCTCGTGATCAGCGATGACCACGCGGGGCTGGTGGCCGCGGTCGCGGCGGTGCTGCCCGGCGCCAGCTGGCAGCGCTGTCGCACCCATTTCGTCCGCAACCTGCTCACCCGCGTTCCCAAGAGCGCCCAGCCGTTGGTGGCTACCCTGGTGCGCTCGATCTTCGCCCAGCCCTCGCGCGACAAGGTGGAGGCCCAGCATGCCCGCGTGGTCGAGCAGCTCGCAGCTCGCTTCCCGCAGGCCGCAGAGCTGCTGGCGGAGGGTCGCGAGGACCTCCTGGCCTTCCGCCTGCTGCCGGCGGAGCACTGGCGCCAGATCTGGTCCAACAACCCCCAGGAGCGTCTCAACCGGGAGATCCGGCGGCGCACCGACGTGGTGGGCATCTTCCCCACCCGCGAGGCCGTGATCCGCCTCGTCGGCGCCGTGCTCGCCGAGCAGCATGAGGAGTGGGCGGTGGCGCGCCGCTACATGAGCGCGGAGTCGCTCACCAAGGCGCGCCTCGTCCGCCTCGGCGACGAGTTGACCGAGGAGGTGATGCCGGTGCTGGCCGCCGCCGGATAGTCACTCACGCGGCGGATGAAGCGGCGCTCATACACCACCTTGACGGACGTGACCGGTTTGCTCGGCGAGGCACGCGTCGCATGCTCACTTGATGAGCGCGAGCGCGTGCCGCATGCGCATCGTTGTGTCATCCGGTTCGAGAACCCTGAAGAATAGGGGGAGCATCCATCCGGCGCCCCAGTGTGACAAGAAGCGCGCCGTGTCCAGCGTCGCGCGTGGCGCGTGTTCAACGGGTTCCGCGCTATCGTGCCGGCCATGGGGTTCGAG
Organism: uncultured Chloroflexia bacterium; assembly: GCA_963835945.1. Classification (GTDB taxonomy): domain Bacteria; phylum Chloroflexota; class Limnocylindria; order Limnocylindrales; family CSP1-4; genus JAJYNJ01. The sequence goes on along the minus strand of CAWIHR010000013.1, from coordinate 7,207 downwards.
TGGGCCTACCGCAACGGCGCGCCTCCGTGGGACATCGGGCAGCCCCAGCCGGCGATCGTCCGGCTGGCCGAACAGGGGCTGTTTGCCGGCGACGTGGTCGACGTCGGCTGCGGCACCGGCGAGAACGCTCTCTATCTCGCGTCGCGCGGCCTCGCCGTCGTCGGGGTGGACGCCGCACCGACGGCGATCGCCCGGGCACAGGCAAAGGCTCGACAGCGGGCTAGCAGCGCCACGTTCCTGGTGGCGGATGTGCTCAGGCTCGACGAGCTCGGGCACACCTTCGACGCGGCGATTGACTGCGGGCTCTTCCACACCCTGTCGGACGCCGATCGCGGGCGTTTCGAGCGGAGCCTCCATCAGACGCTCCGGGCTGGTGCGCGCTACGTGCAGCTCTGCTTCAGCGAGCACCAGCCTGGCGACCGTGGTCCACGTCGGGTGACCCAGGCCGAGATCCAGGCCACGTTCGCGAGCGGCTGGCGTGTCGACTCGATTGCTGCTGAGCGCTTCGTCGACCGACTGTCTGGGGACGGTGCGAACGCTTGGCTGGCCCTGCTGACGCGGGTCTGACATCGGCTCTGGCCGAATGCGCAGCGGGCATGACGATGGGTCGACAACGGGTGAGCCGACGGGAGATTCCTTGGTGATAAGGCGCCAGCCGGGTGCCTTGACCCTGAGCGAAGACGACCGGCGAGTGGTGGCCGTGTGGGCCGCCGACTGTGCCGAGCGGACACGGTCGGTGTTCGAGGCGCAGGCACCGAGCGACACATGCCCGCGTGATGCCATCGACGGCCTGCGAGCCTTCACCCGTGGCCCTGCGGATCGGCAAGGTCCGCGCCCTGGCCGCCCAGGCGCACGCGGCGGCCCGGAGATTAGCGACGCGGCTCCGTGACGTGCAGCCCGGGCCGCAGGTCAGGCGGCGGGCACAGCTCACATCGCAGCCCTTGCGCGAGGCGCAAAAGCCTACGCGGCGGAGGCGGCGGCCCTCGCCGCGCCCCATGATCCAACCGCCGTCGCTGAGGAAGTTCGGTGGTAGCAGAGCCACGCCTCGCCAGCCGTGCGCGATGTCTTGCTGAGACTACCGCCGCCCCCGACACGCCTCGCGGACATGCTCGGGGCGCTAGTCAACGACTTGTACACGAATTCGCCGGGGACGGATGACGCTCGTCCGGGGGTTCTGAGGCCAGGCCGAGTGGCTCGCGGGCCAAGCCGGGACCGAGTGAACCTCGTCTCAGAGCATTCGGCTGCACCTGTGCACCACGAGTGATGTGTTCGGTGTCGGTGGTGATCCGCGTTGCGAGCGCCGTCCTCGCCCACCAACCCGAGCCGGCAAAGTCCGCTCACGACGTTCGCGTAGATGCGTTGCGCACCGTGCTAGTATCCGATTGATATCATAACGATACTAGGAGGAGCTGTGATTCAGGAACGAGAGGGTCGGGCGCTCTCCGGGTACCCGATGCTGTTTGTGCTGCTCGTGGCCACGGCGGCGTTGATCGTCGCCATCATCTTCAACGTCGTCGACATCCGCAGCCTGGGGTCGACCGGCGCGCTCGCGATGCTCGTGGTCGTCGTGCTCCTCGCGTTGGGCTATGCCGGCTTGACGCCGGTGAACCCCAACGAGGCCAGGGCACTTGTGCTGTTCGGGCGATACGCTGGGAGCCTCAAGCAGCAGGGCTTCTGGTGGGTCAACCCGTTCACCCGCCGCCCCCGCGTCTCGATCAAGGTGCGCAACTTCGAGAGCCAGAAGTTGAAGGTCAACGACCACGACGGCAACCCCATCGAGATCGCCGCGGTGGTGGTGTGGCGGGTGCACGACACCGCGGAGGCACTCTTCGAGGTCGACGACTACGAGCAGTTCTTGAAGGTCCAGACGGAAGCCGCCATCCGCACGCTCACGACGTCCTATCCCTACGAGCCCCACCAGGAACACGAGCTGTCGCTGCGGGGCAACCCGCACGAGGTCGGCGAGCAGCTCCAGGCTGAGGTCCAGGGCCGCTTGCAGAAGGCCGGCCTCGAAGTCATGGACACGCGCATCAGCCACCTCGCCTACGCCCCCGAGATCGCCAACGCGATGCTGCGCCGCCAGCAGGCGGGCGCCATCATCGATGCCCGCACGCGGATCGTTGAGGGGGCCGTGAGCATGGTCCAGATGGCGCTCGAGCAGCTCTCGACCAAGCACATCGTCGAGCTCGACGAGGAGCGCAAGGCGACCATGGTCAGTAACCTCCTCGTCGTGCTCTGCAGCGAGCACGACACCCAGCCGGTGGTGAACACGGGCACGCTGTACCAGTAGCCGTCAGGCGACACGAGGATGGAGCGCAAGTCCTTCCTGCTGCGGCTCGATCCCGCCACCATGGCGGCCCTGCGCGCGTGGGCCAGCGACGACCTGCGCAGCCTGAACGGGCAGATGGAGTACCTGCTCCGGCGCGCCCTGCGCGACGCAGGCCGCCTGCCGGGACCGAAGGGACGTGGGGACGCGGCAGCGCCCGCGGTCGATGACGGCGACGGGGCAACCAACAGTGACGCGATGGACGGCGGCGACGCGGCAGCCGTACCAGCCGTGCAGACGCGGAGTGATCGTAGGTGAGCGGAACCAATCAACGGCAGCTCGAGATCGATGGGATCTCGAAGCGGTATGGCCAGACCGTCGCCGTGCAGGACCTCACCTTCGAGGTCCGCGCGGGCGAGCTGTTCGGCTTCGTGGGGCGCAACGGCGCGGGCAAGACCACCACGATGCGGGTGGTGCTGGGCGTGCTCACGCCCGATGCCGGCGTGGTGCGCTGGCTAGGCGCGCCCCTGACGTTCGCGGCCCGCCGGCGCATCGGGTACATGCCCGAGGCTCGGGGCCTCTATCCCAAGATGCGCCTGGCGGAGCAACTTACCTACCTCGGCGAGCTGCACGGCATGGCGGGCGCGGACGCCCGCGAGGCGGCCCTGCGCTGGCTGGCGCGCTTCTCTCTCGCCGACCGGCGGGACGACGAGCTGCAGGCGCTCAGCCTGGGCAACCAGCAGCGCGTCCAGCTGGCCGCGGCACTCGTGTTCGGACCCGACATGCTGGTGCTCGACGAGCCGTTCGCCGGGCTCGACCCGGTCGCCGTCGACGTGATGGCGGATGTGCTCCGCGAACGGGCGGACGCAGGGGTCCCCGTCATCTTCTCGAGCCACGAACTCGAACTCGTCGAGCGGCTGTGCGACCGCGTGGGCATCATCGATCGGGGCCGGATGGTGGCCTGCGGCACGGTGGACGAGCTCCGCGCCGGTGGCCTCGAGCGCCGGTGGATCGACGTGCCCTCGGCGCCCGACGCCTGGGAAGCCGGAGTGCCGGGCGTCCGGCTCGTACGGACCGACGGCGCGCGGCGACTGTTCGAGCTTGAGCCGGGCGTCGACGATCAAGCGCTGCTCCAGGCCGCCCTGGCCACCGGACCCGTGCGCGAGTTCGAGCGCGTCGAGCCCACCCTCGGCGAACTCTTCCGCGACCGTCATCGAGGAGGCAGGGGCATGAACGCGCGATCTGTGCGTCCGGGCGGAACGCGCCGCCTGCCGACCACCTTCCTCGTCGCCCGCCGCGAGGTCCGCATGCGTCTGCGCTCGCGCGTCTTCGTTGGCGGCACAATCGTGATGACGGTCCTCGTCGTGGTCGGCATCGTTGCGGCATCGCTCCTCGCCGGCAAGACCACCCCGCTGCGGGTCGGCTTCAGCGGCGGATCGCAGGCGCTCGAGCCGACGTTCACGGCATCCGCCACAGCCCTGGGTGCGAAGGTGACGGTCAGCAACGTCGCCGACGTCACCGCCGGGGAGGCGCAGGTAACGGCGGGCACGCTCGACGTGCTCGTGACCGGGTCGTCGACCGCTCCGACGGCCGTGGCCAGGGCTGCGATTGCATCGAACGTCGAGTCCGCCCTATCCCTGGCCGCGGAGGCCGCACGCCTCTCCGACGCTGGCCTGTCACCGGCGGCGGTCAGGTCAGCCATGGCCCTGGTCCCGATCCAGCTTCTGCAGCCCCCCAATGCCAAGGACAACGAGAACCTGTTCGCCAGCCTGGCCCTCGGCATCCTGCTCTGGATCGCGCTCGGCCAGTACGGGAATATGGTGGCCCAGGGCGTGGTCGAGGAGAAGGCGACGCGGATCATGGAGATCCTGCTCGCCACGATCCAGCCAAGCCGCCTGCTCGCGGGCAAGGTCATCGGGATCGGCCTCGTTGGTCTCCTGCAGCTCACGATCGTGGGCGCGGCCGCGCTCGTCGCGGTCCACGTGACCCATGTCGCCGCGATCCCGGCCCTCGGCGTGGCCTCGATCCTGGGCGATCTCTTCTGGTTCCTGCTCGGCTTCCTCTTCTACGCCACCGCCTACTCCGCGGTCGCCTCCCTCGTCTCGCGCCAGGAGGAGGTCCAGAGCGCCGTCGCCCCGATCTCGATCTTCCAGATCGCGGGGTACCTGCTCATGTACGCCGCGCTGCCGAATCCGACGGGCCCCCTGGCCACGGTGGCTTCGTTGCTTCCGCCGTTCGCCCCCATCCTCATGGCGGTGCGGATGGCGGACACGGACGTGCCGTTCTGGCAGGTCGGCCTGGCGGCGACGCTAATCGTGGCATCCATCGTCGGCCTGACCTGGCTCGCCGGCCGCATCTACAGCAATGCCGCGCTCCACCTCGGCACACGGGTGCGCTTCATGGATGCGTTCCGTGGGTAACGCTCGTGGGTAGGTACAGCATGTTCCGGCCCTGTCGGGCCGCAGCGATCGGAGGAGGAATCAGATGCCGCCTCGTGTGAGGGCCCATCCATTCTTGACCCTGCTGGCGGTGGTCTCCGCGATCCTCATCGTGGTCGGCCGGGTCAACCGCGACCTCTGGTGGGGCAACTGGGTCTTTGTCGCCGGAATCGCGGTGCTCGTCGCTGCAGGCGCCCTCTTCGTCCTGCTCACAAAGAGGTGATCGAAATGACCGGCGGGTTCCACCGATCGACGCAACACCTTGATGGGTGCAGTGTCGATCGGGAGGTGGCCCATGGCGCAGTGGGGCAGGCCGGCGTTGACGGCCGAGCAGAAGCGAGACATGTGGTCCCGCTGGAAAGCAGGTCAATCGCTCAGTGAGATCGGGCGGGCGCTCGGGAGGGAACGGAGCGCCATCCACCGCATGGTCGCGACCACCGGCGGGTACGTGCCGGTGGACCAGCGTCGCTCGCCGCGGGTGCTCTCGTCCGCCGAGCGGGAGGAGATCTCGCGCGGTCTGGCCGAGGGCGTCTCGCTGCGCATGATCGCCCGCCGCGCCGGCCGGGCCGCCTCGACGATCAGCCGCGAGGTCGCCCGCCACGGTGGCCGGCACCGCTATCGCGCGACACAGGCCGACGAGCGGGCCTGGCGGCGGGCCTGCCGACCAAAGCCCTGCAAGCTCGCGACGTCAGCGGAGCTGCGGGAGTTGGTAGCGGGCAAGCTCGCGCTCGACTGGTCGCCCCAGCAGATCTCGGGCTGGCTTGCCCGCACGTATCCGGGGGAACACGTTCGGCAGGTGTCGACCGAGACGATCTATCGGAGCCTGTTCATCCAGGCCCGGGGCGTGCTGCACAAGGAGCTCATGGTCCACCTGCGCACCCGGCGCAGCATCCGTCGCTCTCGTCTCGCGACCACGAAGGGCCAGGGCCGTGGCGGGATCGTCGACGCGGTCTCCATCCGGGAGCGGCCGGCCGAGGCGAAGGACCGGGCGGTGCCGGGCCACTGGGAGGGTGACCTCCTCGCCGGCTCCGCCAACAGCCACATCGCCACGCTCGTGGAGCGCCAGACCCGCTACCTCCTCCTCGTCAAGGTACCGGGCAAGGGCTCCACGGGGGTAGTGACGCCCTCGCCGCCCAAGTCCAGACGCTGCCCCGTCAGCTGTGGGCGAGCCTGACCTGGGATCGCGGGGTGGAGCTCGCCGACCACCGGCGCTTCAGCATCGCCACCGACGTCGCGGTCTACTTCTGTGACCCCAGGAGTCCCTGGCAACGGGGCACCAACGAGAACACCAACGGGCTGCTGCGCCAGTACTTCCCCAAGTGGACCGACCTCTCCGGCTACAGCCAGGCCGATCTCGATGCCGTGGCCACGCGACTCAACACCAGGCCCCGCAAGGCGCTCGGATACCAGACCCCGGCCGCTATGCTGGCGGCGATCGTTGCGCCGACCCCCTGAACCCGCCCCTCCTTCTGGCGCGGGCATTGACCCACGAGGTGGCGCACGGATCAGGCTGGGCCGCCGGACTGCCCTTTCGGCACGGGGTCACGGTCCGTCGTCGCACCGTGGGCTACGCTGGGTAGAGAAGTAGGGGTGCGCCGTCCGCCTCGCCGCGGCGCGATCGGTGCGCGACGCGCTGTTCGCACAGCTCGGCGTCGCTGAGGCCAGACGCTGCCATCGAGAGGCTGGTATGCCGTCGTGCGAACATGGCGCCGTGGAGACGCCGTCCAAGCCGTCCCGGCGCGGCACCCTCTGGTTCGCCGTCCCGTGGCCCGTGCTCCTGATCGCCGGCCTCATGGTCGCCGGACTGCTGGCTCTGTCCGGCGCCTACGGGTTCCACGGGGACGAGATGTACTACGTCGTAGCCGGCCAGCATCCGGCCTTCGGATACGTCGATCAGGGGCCGGTGACGCCGCTGCTCTCGGCCGCCTCGGTGGCCCTGCTCGGGGTCTCGCCGACGGCTGTGCGCGTGCTGCCCGCGCTCGAGATGGCCTTCGTCGTGGTCCTCATCGCGCTCATCGCGCGCGACCTGGGCGGATCGCGACGCGCGCAGGTCCTGGCGGCGGTCACGGCCGCCCTCTCGGGCTATCTCGGAGCGGGGCACCTCCATACCACCACCGACCCCGACCTGCTCGCCTGGTCGATCATCCTCTGGCTGCTGGTCAAGCTGCTCGCCGGCGGCGATCGGCGCCTCTGGCTGGTCCTCGGCGTGGTGACCGGGATCGGACTCGAGAACAAGGACACCCTCATCTTCCTGGGCGCCGGGCTCGCCGTCGGGCTCGTCCTGACGCGACGCTGGGACGTGGTGCGCTCGCCGTGGGCATGGGCGGCCATCGGGATCGCGCTCCTGATCTGGGTCCCAACCTGGTCTGGCAGGCGACGAACGGCTGGCCGCAGATCACGATGGCGCGTGCGATCGCCGCGTACGCGGCCGATAACCGCGCCCAGGTCGTGCCGTTTGCTCTGGCTCTTCACCGGGCCGCTGCTCTTCCCGGTGAGCGCCGCT
>CAWIHR010000012.1:0-36676 GCA_963835945.1 uncultured Chloroflexia bacterium | reverse complement strand
CGAGAGTCACCTCGCACTGTCGGCTCCAGCCTGGCTGAGCCCATCCGGCCCACGTCAGTCACAGACTCACAGTGTTCTCGTTGGTGCCCCGTTGCCAGGGACTCCTGGGGTCACAGAAGTAGACCGCGACGTCGGTGGCGATGCTGAAGCGCCGGTGGTCGGCGAGCTCCACCCCGCGATCCCAGGTCAGGCTCGCCCACAGCTGACGGGGCAGCGTCTGGACTTGGGCGGCGAGGGCGTCGACCACCCCCGTGGAGCCCTTGCCCGGTACCTTGACGAGGAGGAGGTAGCGGGTCTGGCGCTCCACGAGCGTGGCGATGTGGCTGTTGGCGGAGCCGGCGAGGAGGTCACCCTCCCAGTGGCCCGGCACCGCCCGGTCCTTCGCCTCGGCCGGCCGCTCCCGGATGGAGACCGCGTCGACGATCCCGCCACGGCCCTGGCCCTTGGTGGTCGCGAGACGAGAGCGACGGATGCTGCGCCGGGTGCGCAGGTGGACCATGAGCTCCTTGTGCAGCACGCCCCGGGCCTGGATGAACAGGCTCCGATAGATCGTCTCGCTCGACACCTGCCGAGCCTGCTCCCCCGGATACGTGCGGGCAAGCCAGCCCGAGATCTGCTGGGGCGACCAGTCGAGCGCGAGCTTGCCCGCTACCAACTCCCGCAGCTCCGCTGACGTCGCGAGCTTGCAGGGCTTTGGTCGGCAGGCCCGCCGCCAGGCCCGCTCGTCGGCCTGTGTCGCGCGATAGCGGTGCCGGCCACCGTGGCGGGCGACCTCGCGGCTGATCGTCGAGGCGGCCCGGCCGGCGCGGCGGGCGATCATGCGCAGCGAGACGCCCTCGGCCAGACCGCGCGAGATCTCCTCCCGCTCGGCGGACGAGAGCACCCGCGGCGAGCGACGCTGGTCCACCGGCACGTACCCGCCGGTGGTCGCGACCATGCGGTGGATGGCGCTCCGTTCCCTCCCGAGCGCCCGCCCGATCTCACTGAGCGATTGACCTGCTTTCCAGCGGGACCACATGTCTCGCTTCTGCTCGGCCGTCAACGCCGGCCTGCCCCACTGCGCCATGGGCCACCTCCCGATCGACACTGCACCCATCAAGGTGTTGCGTCGATCGGTGGAAACCCGAGCCTCTTTCTGGCGCGGGCATTGACCCACGAGTTGGCGCACGGATCAGGCTGGGGCGCCGGACTGCCCTTTCGGCACGGGGTCACGGTCCGTCGTCGCACCGTGGGCTACGCTGGGTAGAGAACTAGGGGTGCGCCGTCCGCCTCGCCGCGGCACGATCGGTGCGCGACGCGCTGTTCGCACAGCTCGGCGTCGCTGAGGCCAGACGCTGCCATCGAGAGGCTGGTATGCCGTCGTGCGAACATGGCGCCGTGGAGACGCCGTCCAAGCCGTCCCGGCGCGGCACCCTCTGGTTCGCCGTCCCCTGGCCGGTGCTCCTGATCGCCGGCCTCATGGTCGCCGGGCTGCTGGCGCTGTCCGGCGCCTACGGCTTCCACGGCGACGAGATGTACTACGTCGTGGCGGGCCAGCATCCGGCCTTCGGCTACGTCGACCAGCCGCCGCTGACGCCGCTGCTCTCGGCCGCCTCGGTGGCCCTGCTCGGGGTCTCGCCGACGGCTGTGCGCGTGCTGCCCGCCCTCGAGATGGCGCTCGTCGTGGTCCTCATCGCGCTCATCGCGCGCGACCTGGGCGGATCGCGCCGCGCGCAGGTCCTGGCGGCGGTCACCGCCGCCCTCTCGGGCTATCTCGGAGCGGGCCACCTCGATACCACCACCGACCCCGACCTGCTCGCCTGGGCGATCATCCTGTGGCTGCTGGTCAAGCTGCTCGCCGGTGGCGATCGGCGCCTCTGGCTGGTCCTCGGCGTGGTGGCCGGGATCGGACTCGAGAACAAGGACACCCTCCTCTTCCTGGGCGCCGGGCTCGCCGTCGGGCTCGTCCTCGCCGCGACGCTGGGACGTGGTGCGCTCGCCGTGGGCATGGGCGGCCATCGGGATCGCGCTCCTGCTCTGGGTGCCCAACCTCGTCTGGCAGGCGACGAACGGCTGGCCGCAGATCACGATGGCGCGTGCGATCGCCGGGTACGCGGCCGACAACCGCGCCCAGGTCGTGCCGCTGCTCTGGCTCTTCACCGGGCCGCTGCTCTTCCCGGTGAGCGCCGCGGGCCTGGCCTGGATGCTGTCGGCGAAGGCCGCGGCGCCCTGGCGCGCGATCGGGATCGCCGCCGTCGTCGCGCTCGTGCCTCGTGGCGATCAGTGGCGGCAAGGCCTACTACGCGATCGGCAGCGCGTCCGTGTTCATGGCGGCCGGCGCGATCCTCCTCGACCGCTGGCTGGCCCGCGGCCACGTCCGCCTGAAGGCGGCGAGCTTCGCCGCGACCGCCGCGCTCTCGGGCGCCCTGATCGCGTACCTAACCCTGCCCATCCTGCCCGTCGCCACGTTCGCTAAGACGTCGCTGCCGTCCGAGGTGCCCGACACGGCCAACCAGATCGGCTGGCCGCAGTTCGTGGCAACCGTGGAAGGCGTCGTCGCCTCGCTGCCCGCGCAGGAGCGCGCTCACGCGGTGATCCTCACCAACGACTACAGCGAGGCGAGTCCGCTCGTGCTGCTCGGCACCGGGCTACCGCCTGTCTACTCGGGCCACAACGCGTACTGGGACTGGGGTCCACCGCCGGCCGACCACACCGTCGTGGTGCACGTGGGCGACTGGAGACCCGCCGACTGGAGCGCCTTCTTCGTCGGCTGCCACGACGTCGCCCACATCGACAACGGGTTCGGGATTCAGAACGGGGAGCAGGGAGAGGCCGTCACGGTTTGCACCGGCCTCCGCGCGCCCTGGAGCGCGATGTGGCCGGCGCTCCGGACGATCTCCTAGCGTCGCGATCGCAGTGGACTCGAGGCGTGGTCGTATGCCGGGGGCGCTGAGGAGGGCGTCGAGACGCGCACTGCCGTGCAAACCGGTGCCATGATGCCGCTCTTCCGGGAAGTCCAGGGTCGCGAAGATCCTCGGGCCATCACTCCTCTCGACAAACTCGCGGCCAAGCAGGATGTGCAACGCTTCGACGCCCAGGCGCGGGCGCTCGCCGAGCTCGCCTCCAGACATCTCTCTCACAACGAGCTCCTCCGGTCGAGCTAGAGCAGCGGCTCCAGCGCCCGGAGTCGCCAAGGTCCCTCGCTTCAATCGGAGTGACCGGTGCCTGCGGACACCCACGCGCCAGCGACCGTCGGTGATCCACGGCTATCCCACAACCCCGCCACGTGCCGAGCGGCGTGCCCTGCCGACCGTGCTCCACGTCCACGGCGGCCCGTGGAAGTGCGTCATCGCAGGAAGTTCGCCACTGGTCGCCACAATCCGCTGATCGTGCTGACCGCATGGTTCGGCGAGCCCGGGCCTCCGGGACGCAGGGGTTCCTATTGGGCTGATCGGCGCGCCCCTGTCGCGGCAGGGTTGGGCACGTAACCGCGGACCCTGCACCATTGCGGGCGAAGGCGAACGACTCGCCGCATAATGGGTGGCTCATCAGGCAGGGAGTCGGACATGACGAAGGACTCCACGCTGAGCGGTCAGGATCGCCCTGTTCACGGGGAACCGAGAGGACGAACCTGTGATCCGCAGTTCGGTTCGTCTGGCGGCCCTGCTGGTCGTCTCGCTCGGTCTGCTTCTGGTCGAGGCAGGCCCGGCGCGCGCCGCCACCCCGCAGGTCATCGTCCTCCCGCTGAACGGCATTGTCGACCAGGCGATGGCGGGCTACGTCCACGACGGTCTCGCACAGGCCGCTAGCGAGGGCGCGGCGGCCGTCGTGCTGGAGATCGACACTCCGGGTGGCGACCTCGACGCGACGCGCTCGATCACTGGGGACATCCTCGCATCGCCGGTGCCGGTGATCACTTGGGTGGCGCCGGATGGCGCCCGGGCCGCCAGCGCGGGCACCTTCATCGCCCTCTCCGGTGGTCTCGCGCTGATGGCCCCTGGCACCAACATCGGGGCTGCCGCGCCGGTGGACTCGAACGGCCAAGACATCACCGGGACCGAGGGGCTCAAGGTCCTCAACGACACCATCGCCAACATCACCGCGATTGCGGAAGCGCGCCACCGCCCCGTGGTCTGGGCCGTCTCGACCGTTCGTGATGCGGCCTCCTTCTCGGCCACCGCGGCGCTGGGCGCGGGTGCAGTCGACGGCCTCGCGGCCACGCTTCCCGACGTGCTGGCTTTCGCCTCAGGCCGCCACGTGCAGGCTGGCACCGCACTGGTCACGCTCGATCTGGCCGGCGCCCAGACCGAGCAGCTGGCGATGAACCCGCTGCAACAGCTACTCCACCTGCTGAGCGACCCCAATCTCGCCTTCGTGCTGTTCGTGCTCGGCGCCTACGGCCTGATCCTCGAGTTCGTGCATCCCAACCTAGTCACCGGTGCGCTCGGCGGGGTCGCGTTGATCCTCGCCTACATCGGGTTCGGAAGTCTGCCGCTGAACCTGGGCGGGCTGCTGCTCATCGTGCTCGCGCTTGCACTGTTCGTGCTCGACCTGACCGTGACCAGCCACGGGGCCGTCACCCTCGTTGGGCTGGGCTGCTTCGTCCTGGGGGCAGGGGCGCTCTACACCCAACCCGGACCCGCCGGCACGGGGGTGGGGGTGGCATGGCCGATCATCGCCGCCATGTCTGGGATGACGGCGCTGTTCATGCTCGTGGTGGTGGCGACCGCCTGGCGAATTCGGCACCGCGCCCGGCTCCCCATCGGCATAGGGGGCAGCCAGGCCGATGGGACGCTGGCCGTGCCTGTCGGGAGCATGGGCAGCGTCCGCCAGCCCCTCGGGCCGGCCGGCACGATCTATGCGAATGGCGAGGAGTGGAGCGCGCGGAGCGCCGACGGTCGCCCGTACGAACGCGGCGCGCCAGTCCGCGTGCTCGGACAGGATGGGCTGGTGCTGCTTGTGGAGGGGGCCACGCCGGGTGGATCGGCCAGGGCGGAAGTCGCCGGCTGACATCTCGCTCTGATTGCGCCGCGCGCGTTGCGCCGTTGTGCGGAGACAGACCCTGAGCTCTAGACCTATGTGGCTGGCCTCTGGCTCATAGCGATGCCGGCTGACCTGGTTCCATCGCGATCATGGGATCGTGCAGGGCGCTCGTGGCGGCTCGCTCAGGAGGGCCCGAGCCGGCTCCATGGCTGAGGCGGCTCCTACGAGGGCTCGCGGTCCAAGTCTCCAGCCACTGACGTGCTCGCCAAGTGCGATGACCATCAGTTCCAGCGGTCGAGCAGCACGACCAGTGACGGCACGAGCAGGAACCGCAGGACCAGCGGGTCAGCAGCCCCTGCGTCGTCGGACACAGGGTCGCGCTCGAGCGTCGTCACCGCGGGAGGAGCACGGCCAGGGCGCCCACGAGGAGCCCGCTGGCCAGGCTGGCCAGGCCGATCTGCGTCGCCCTCGCACGGTCGCGCGCGCGGGCGACGTCGTCCGTCACCTGGTGGGTCTCGCCGAGGGATCCGAAGTTGAAGACGCCCGCTGAGCCGAAGCCGGCACAGAAGCGCAGGCGGGCCTGGCAGGTAGCCCGACGCGGCGAGCGCCGCCGGGAGGGCCACCAGGAGCCGCGCCAGGGGCGGTGCACCGACGGCGAGGAGCCCACCCCCCAGGATGACTGTCGCCCCGAGTCCGACATGCCCCGCCCGACGCCGCCGGGCGATCTCGGCGGGCCCGATGTTGCACACACCGGGCTGGTATGCGCTGCCTCCGTCGCCGAGGACAGGTGTCGACGGCAGGGGAGATGTGCCGAACGATGCCTGGACCATGGCGTGCTCCTTGGTGCAGTGGGTGGCTCGGCGACGCAGCTAGAAATCGCTGCCTCCGCTCGACTATCGAGGCGCGTCCTCCTCGACGACACTCAGCGCTGGCTCAGAGCGGGGTTGTTGAAGCCCTAGCGGCGCCGCCCCTTCTCGGGGCTCGGTCTCGAGATGCACGTACCGTCCGCCCCGCAGCCAGGAGGCGCCCGCCGCCAAGAGGGTGAGCGACGCGGCTGCGACGAACACGACGGTGAGCCCCTGCTGGAACGGGGCAGCGATCAACTGCGGAAAGAAGGTCTTGCCCGTCAGAGTCGCGGCCTGTCCGGGAGGGAGCGCGCCGAGCACGGAGGGTGGAAGCAGCGCAGCCATCGGGTTGTATCCGAGCAGTGCTCCGAACAGGCTCGAGACCGGTGGTAGATGCGACACCTGTGTCGCTACGGCTCCGGGTACACCGTGGGCCACGAGGCCGCGGTAGAGCGTGGTGGGCAGTGATGCCGCCAGCCCAGCGATCATGAGCGAGAAGAAGAGTCCGATCGAGAGCACGAACCCTGAGTTCATGAACACGGCCCGCATACCCGATGCCGCGCCGCGCTGCCGGGCCGGCACGCTGTTCATGATGCCCGCCATGTTGGGCGACATGAAGAGCCCCGCGCCCACTCCGCTGACGATGAGCAGGGCGGCAAACGCGGGATACGCGAAGTCCACGGGCAGCAGCAGCAAACCGATGAAGGCGGCCGCGGCCACCAGCATGCCGCCGGTGGCGAACGGGCGCGCCCCGAAGCGGTCCGACAGGTACCCGGAGAGCGGACCAGCCACCAGGAACCCGAAGGTGAGCGGCAGCATGGCGATCCCGCCCCACAGCGGCGTGTCGGCGTAGCTGTAGCCGTGGAGCGGCAGCCAGATGCCCTGCAGCCAGATCACCAGCATGAACTGCAGGCCGCCTCGCCCGACCGAGGAAAGCAGGCCTGCGACGTTGCCGGCCGCGAACGCGCGGATGCGGAACAGGGACAGGTTGAAGAAGGGCTGCGCCGCGCGCCGTTCCAGCGCCACGAACATCGCGAGCAGCACGATGCCGCCTCCGATCATGGCCATCACGAACGGGCTAGTCCAGCCCATCGTCTGCCCGGCGTAGGGCTGGATGCCGTAGGTGATGCCGACGAGCAGCGCGGTCAGACCGGCGCCGAAGGTAAGGTTGCCCGGCCAGTCCATGCGCGACTGGGAGGTCGTGCCGAGTTCCTCGAGGCGCAGGTATGCCCAGATCGTGCCGAGCACGCCGATCGGCACACTGACGAAGAACACCAGGCGCCAGTTGATCACGGCTAGGACGCCGCCCGCCACGAGGCCGATGAACTGCCCGGCGATAGAGGCGATGCCGTTGATGCCGAGAGCCAGCCCGCGCTGGTGCACGGGGAACGCATCAGTCAGGATGGCTGCCGCGTTTGCGAAAAGGAAGGCCCCCCCGACGCCTTGCACAAGGCGCATCACGATGATCCAGAGCGCACCCTCGGAGCCCATGAACGGCGTACCCGCCAGCAGCAGCGATCCGACGGTGAAGATGACGAAGCCAGCGTTGTACATGCGGACCCGCCCGTACCGATCGCCCAACCAGCCGAACGCCACCACCAGCACGGCGGTGACGAGCAGGTAGCCCATGAAGATCCACAGCAAATAGCTCGTGCTGCCCGGGTCCAGGGGATTGATATGGATGCCATTGAAGATCGCCGGCAGCGAGATGATGACGATCGAGCCGTCGATCGACGCCATCAGGACGCCGAGGGTGGTGTTCGAGAGGGCGACCCACTTGTAGTGGGAGTCCGTGCGTCGCGAGCGACGCTGTCCACGGCCATGATCGTGGTTATCCGACATTCCCTGTGGGGTGGGGCCGGCGCCCAGTGTGGCGCTCATAGTTCGCGGATCTCGCCGCGCAGCGCGGCCCCGAGGCGTCCCGCCGCCGCGACAAGGTCGGCCTGCTCACGCTCCTCCCAACCGGCCAGCAGATGCTCGAACAGGGCCCTGCGGGCCGCGCGCAGCTGGGCCAGCGCCGCAGCACCGTCCGGCGAGAGCCTTACTTGGCAGGCGCGCCCGTCCGCCGGGTCGGTTAGTCGCTCGATGTAGCCATCACGCTCGAGAGTCTGGAGTCGATGGGTGATCGTCGAGGCGTCGACGCCCAGCGACGTCGCCAGCTCTGAGGGCCGGCATGCGCCCAGGTCATCGATGCGCACAAGAGCCCAGTACGCCCCGACCTCGATCGCGATTCCGGCCTCGGCCATCAGCCGGCGCTGGACCGCCGGGCGGTTGAACAAGCGGATCAGGTCGCTCACGGCGACCTCAACGGCCTCCGCCGCGCCGGTCGTGGGGGTTCGTGACATTGGTTGATTGTACCAACCAACCTATTCGCGCGCTTGCGGGCAGCTTCGAGATGCGCAGCGCGGCCCTCAGCCCCCGGAAGCGACCCGCGTGCTCCGGGGCGATTCCTCACCCACAAGGGTCCGCCGTGGGTCGGGTCCTCGGCTCGAGCGGTGCCGGGGCAACGTCGGGGCCATCAACCTCGACCGCCTCGCGACGGCGCTCTCGGTCGGCCTCTCGACGATCGGCGACGTTGAGCGCTGCCAGCGCTCGGCGTGGAAAGACCGGCTCCTTCACGAGCCGCTCTAGTGTGGGCTTCGGGCGAGACGGGAGGCGCGGTGCCGAGCGCCCGAAGCAGCTCATGCGACCAACAGACGGCCAACAATGGCCCCGCGCGAGTGGCGCCGTTGGGCTAGGCTGGAAGGAGCGGCACCGGCCGCGCGTGGCGCGGCCGGCTGCGGTTGGCCGCGGGAGACGCGAGTGATGGTCCATCGCGGACGCTCCCATGGGTACCTGCCCCACACGGCTGACGCCGGCCTCGTCGCGCGCGCCCCCACGCTCGCCGGGCTGTTCGAGGAGGCAGCGCTCGCGCTCGCCGAGCTCGCCGCCGACAATCCCGGGCTTGAGGGCGCGCCGGTCCCAGCCGGGCCTCTCAATGCCGGAGACCTCGGGGGCCTCGCCTTCGCCTGGCTTAACGAGCTGATCGGGCTCGCCGAATCCGCAGGGCAGGCGTTGGTCGGGGCGACGGTCACCCGACTCGATCGCGCCGGGGACGGATGGATCGTGGAGGGTCGGGCGCTCCTTGCGCCCTGGGGAGAGGCAGGCCTGCAGGCCCGGCGGCACGTCAAGGCCGTGACGTTCCACCGTCTCGTCGTGGAGGAGGGGCGGGCTGGCTTCGCGCTGGCGGCCTACGTGGACCTGTGAGCGCGCAGCGCGGCGGCCTGAGGCGCCGCGCCGTGGGGAGGCAGAGGCCAGGCGTGGCGCCGCGGATGGGACGCGGTCCGGCAGAGCCGGTGCGGGACATGCCGGCGGATCCCGGGCTGACGCACGTGCCACCGCTACCACGGGCGCGGATCCCGGATGCTCCGGTGGCGCTCGAGCAGGTGGACGAGTGGCGCTGGCGGATTCCCCGAGACACACGACGGGGCATGCGCGTCGACGGGCTCGTGTTCGCCGATGAGCGGCTTATGGCCCACCTTCGCGACGACCCGGCGCTCGGCCAGGTGGCCAACGTGGCGACGCTCCCCGGCATCGTGGGAGCCTCGCTCGCCATGCCGGACGTGCACTGGGGATACGGCTTCCCGGTGGGTGGCGTCGCCGCAACGCTCGCCGATGGGGGCGTAATCAGTCCCGGCGGCATCGGGTTTGACATTAACTGTGGCGTCCGGCTGCTCCGTTGCGGACTGAACCGCGGGGACGTGACGCGCGTCGCGACCCGCCTAGCCGACGAGCTGTTCCGCGCCGTGCCGACCGGGCTCGGCCCACGAGGCGGCCGCCACCTCGGCCCGCACGAGCTCGACGGTGTGCTTACGGCAGGAGCAGCCTGGGCGGTGCAGCGCGGACTCGGCTGTCTCGAGGACCTGGAGTTGACCGAGGAGCTCGGGGAGTTCGCCGGGACGGATCCTGCGAGCGTGTCGGAGCGCGCCCGCCAGCGCGGCGGCGACCAGCTGGGCACGCTGGGATCGGGCAACCACTTCCTGGAAGTCCAAGCGGTCGACCGCGTGCTGGACTCGGACGGGGCGCGTGCCCTTGCCTTGGCCCTGGACCAGGTCGTGGTGCTCATCCACTGCGGGTCGCGCGGCCTGGGGCACCAAGTCTGCACCGACCACCTGGCCGCTATGGACCGCGCCGCCGCCCGATACGGCATTGTCCTGCCGGACCGACAGCTCGCCTGCGCGCCGTTGGGGACGCCGGAGGCCGACGGGTACCTCGCGGCGATGGCTGCTGCAGCGAATTTCGCGTGGGCGAACCGCCAGGCTATCTCGCACGCCGTGCGGGGGGCCTTCGGGCGCATCTTCGGGCGGGACGTCGGGGAGGACATGCGGCTCGTTCACGACGTCAGCCACAACATCGCCAAGATGGAGCGACACAGGGTCGGGGGCCGTGAGATCCAGCTGTGCGTCCACCGCAAGGGCGCCACTCGCGCTTTTCCAGCCGGGCATCCCGACGTCCCTGCACGCTACCGCGGGGTCGGACAGCCGGTGCTCATCCCCGGCGACATGGGGCGTTACTCGTTCGTGGCTGTCGGCGCCCCCGGGGCCATGGAGCAGTCGTTCGGGTCCACCTGCCACGGCGCGGGTCGGGACCTCTCGCGGCACGCGGCGAGCCGCGAGCTGCGGGGCGTGGACGTCGCCGCGGAACTGGCACGCCAGGGGATCACGGTCCGCGCGCAACGGCCCGACCTGCTCGCCGAGGAAGCGGCGCTCGCCTACAAGGACGTCGTGGCTGTGGTCGAAGTGGCGGCCGGGGCTGGACTGATCCGGCCTGTGGCGCGCATGCGGCCGCTCGTCGTGATCAAAGGCTGACTAAGCCGGCTTCGACGACGCGCGTCGTCTCCATCGCGCGAGCGCTGCTGCGGCCGCGAGATCGTGTACGCCAGGCACGCGCGATCCGGAGCTGGTCGGCGGGACGGTGCGGATTTGCCGCCACGGATCAGGCTTCGTGCACGTGGCCCCCCGATGTCTGCGCGAGGACGCTCCGAAGCATCGCGAGGTCGCACAACTCCACGCGCGTGCTAGTCCATCAGAGCGTTGGGCTGGCAGGCGGATGCGCCTACGACGCTCGCCGACGGTACTTGCCGGTCAAGCGTGCTTCCGCGATGACCCGTCCGGCCAGCGCGCGGCGCACGTCCGAAGCGGATAGCGTCCCCGCGATTCCGAGCGGCTCGGAGAGGGCAAAGAGCTCGAAGACGTAGCGATGGGTCCCCGAGGGCGGGCACGGGCCTCCCCATCCGATGCGGCCGAAGTCGTTCCGGCCCTCCCGACCGGCGGCACCGGTGCCGGAAGCGCCCTCAACCAGGCCGGTCGACGCCGCCGGAATGTCGACGGCCACCCAGTGCACGAAGCCGCGTGCGTCGGGGTCGGTCACGAGCAGCGCGAAAGCCCGGGTCGCATCCGGAGCGCCGCGCCAGACGAGCCGCGGTGAGACGTTTGCCCCGTCGCAGCCGTAGCGGGAGGGGATCGCGTCGCCGTCATCGAACGCGGGGCTCGTGAGGCGCAGGGAGCTGGCCACTTCGATCACCTCGTTCCTTGCGGGCGATGCGGCTGCCTGGCCGCATCGTCACCGACGGCCGCGCGCCGGGACCGCACGACCAGCATGGGGTGTCACCGCCGGCGGCCGTGACGTCGCACCGCACATTGTCACGCCGACTTGACGGATGCACCATGCGCCGGGCGGGCGGGCTCACGCCATTCATCGCCACCATCTCGCCATCGTGCAAGGCCGGCGGTTGAGCCCGCTGCTCGCGCTGCCGACTTGATCCTCAGCTGGCGCCTGTCCTGGCGTCGCGGCGACGGTGGCCTGATTCGGTTGGACTGAGGCGGTCCTGTGGACCAGATCCACCTTCCGATCCAGTTCTACGACCTGCTCTTCGCGCTCACGGTCGTGACGGAGGCCGACACGCGGGTGATCCGCGCATGGCGGACGTTCGCGCCGTGCTGGCGGCGAAGTGCGTCCCCGACGGCGGCTTCCCACGTGGAGACCACACGGCCGTGACCCGCGATCGCATCATGAGTCGGGGGGCCTTCGCTGACTGGGGGCCTACGGGAACGCGCAGGAGCAACTCCTTGGTGACCCTGGCGGCAGGCGCGTCTTGCGGGCGCCACACGTCAGCTACGCCGCGTAGCCATCGGGGGCCGAGCCCTGTCAAGAAGATCCGCGCACCTGGTTGCCATCGTGTGGGGCGGGCGCCGCATAGCAGGCTCAGCGAGGTTGCGTCTCCCAAGTCACGGGTGCCAAGGGACGGTCGTCCACGACCAGGTGGAAGACGTCCGGTCGCGCGTAGTGGCCCACCACATCGAGGTCGAAGGTGCCGCGCGAGATCTCGTCGAGGTCGAGGTCTGCCGTCAGAATCGTCTCGCCGTCGCGGGCAGGTCCTGCGAGGACCCGACCGGCCGGATCGACGATGCAGCTCCCACCGCCGATCAAGACCGTGGTGGGGTCGTCCGCAGCGGTTGGGTAGTCGGCCGGGTAGTCGGCTCGCCGCGCGAACTGGTTGGCGGAGAGGACGAAGCAGCGCCCTTCGAGGGCGATGTGGCGCATCGTCGGCAGCCACGTTTCGCGGTCGTCCACCGTGGGCGCGCAGTAGAGCTGGACCCCGCGGCCGTACATCGCGAGGCGCAGCTGCGGCATGTAGTTCTCCCAGCAGATGACCGCGCCGATGCGGCCAAGGGGCGTCTCGAGGACGGGCAGCGTGGAGCCGTCGCCGAAGCCCCAGATGAGCCGCTCCATCGCCGTCGGCATCAGCTTGCGGTGTTTGCCTGCCAGGGTGCCGTCCGACTCGAAGAACAGCACCGTGCAGTACAACGTGCCGCCGGCGCGCTCGATCGCGCCGACTACGAGGAAGACGCCCTGTTCCCGCGCGATCGCTCCCAGTCGCTCCGTGGCCGGGCCGGGGACGTCAATGGCGCTCGCGTGGTAGCGGCGGAACCACTCGCGCCCTTCGGGGGTTCTCGATCCCACTCGTGCCCCGAAATCGGCGCCCTTCGGATACCCGGACACGAAGGCTTCCGGAAGGACGACGAGTCGAGCGCCCGCGGCGCCCGCCTCGGCTACGAGGTGCGCGACTCGCTCGAGCGTCCGCTCGCTGTCGAAGGCGACCGGAGCGGCCTGCACGACCGCGGCGCGGGTGATCGGCATGTGCGGGATCTCCGTGCTGTTCTGGCGATCGAACCCGGGGCTGACTCGCCTACGCACACTTTGGCCTTCGTCCATCCGGGGCAAGCATCAGGGCCCCGACCGGAGGCCTAGTCGACGACGGAACGACCGCGAGCGCGATGGCCCGTGGGTAGTCAGTCCCGAGCCATCGCTACTCGCAGCGCAGGCGGGCTACTTGCCCTTCTTGCCCGACTTCTTGTTCGGCTTCGCCTTCGCGTCCTTGGCCATGCTGGTCTCCTGCGAACGGGTTGACGCCCAACAGCCTAAGCGATCGTGGTGTCCGGGACGGGCCGCTCGCGCGTCCCGTCCCCTGCCGAGGTCCGAGTCGTCGAGTGCGCTGAAAGAGAGCTGGCGTGGTGCTGGGCGCCCACAGATCCGCGGGGGGATGAGAGACCGACTGACGACTCTGGTACGGTGCGTGGGTCGGGCAGGAGTCTGCGATTTGAGGGCGTCAGGGGACGCTAAGCGGACAACCTGCGCGGCACGAGACTGAGTGGTGTGTGCGATGGCTACTCAGGGGACGGCCGGGCACCGGCCGGGTGCGGTCGGCGGCAACGCCAGCGGCATGTTGCTCGACCTGCGCGATGTCGTGGCCCCTCGGATCGACGCGACCAAGCTGAGTGCTGGCAGCCACCGACTGCAGCGATCCGGGCCATTCGTGGCCGCTCCCGCGCGGGACGTCGCTTGATGCACATGCCTGACGGTCTTGCAGAGGCGTGTCGCGACGCAGCGAGGCGCTTCGGGACTCCGCTGTATCTGTACGACATCGACCAGCTGCTGCTGGATGCCGGCAACCTTGCGGACGCCTTCGGCCCAGGTTGGTGTCTCTTGTACTCGCTGAAGGCCAACAGTCTGACCGCGCTGACAGCCTTGCTTCCACCGCTGGGGTACGGCGCCAACGCGGTCTCCGTGGGCGAACTCAGTCTCGCTGTGCGAGCCGGCTTTGATCCCCGACGCACAACGTTGGAGGGGATCGGCAAGTCAGCCCAAGAGATCCGCGAGGCCGTTCGGCGCCGAGATCAGGGTCTACCGCTCCTGTGGGTCAGCCTCGAATCCGCGGATGAGGCGCGGGCGCTGGCCGATGCCACTGGTGAGGCCCATGTGCCCCGCCCCAGCGCGCTCGACGTCCTCATCCGGATTAACCCTGGGGTTGCACCCAACACCCACCCTGGTCTCGCGGTCGGCCGTCGCGGCTCCAAGTTCGGCGTGCTCCCGGACGAGATCGAGGGGGTCATCACGGCGGGTGGAGGCCGAAACGGACCACTCCGTTGGCGGGGCATCCACGTTCACGCCGGTTCGCAGATGCGCACCTTGGACGCGTGGAGGGACGCGTTCCATGTGGCCCTGGAAGTGCGGCAAGACCTTAGCTCCCAGCTGCCCGACTTCGACACGGTTGATGCCGGGGGAGGATTCCCCGTGCTCGACCCGCCGGATCGCCTCGCACCTGGGGCGTTCGCCGCCGCGGTTTCTGGCGAGCTAGCGGCGGCAGGACGGCGCCCGGCGCGTCTTGCCATCGAGCCCGGACGGGCCGTTGTGGCACGTAGTGGCTGGCTCGTCAGCGCGGTCCTGCATGTTCGGGCCCGCTGCCCAAGGACGGTCGTCCCGGACGCGGGCGTGACGGAACTCATCCGGCCTGCGCTGTATGGCGCACGGCACCCGATCGCAGTCGTGACCTCGGAAGGGCATAGGGCGGGCGCCGGAACCGAGCCACTGGTGGCAACGGAGGTACACGGTCCAGTCTGCGAGTCGACCGACTATTTCGGCGAGTACTGGCTGCCGCCGCTGGCTCGGGGCGACCTTGTCGCCATCGGCGATGTGGGCGCGTATGCGTCCACCATGGCGAGCACGTACAACGGTCGTTCGTCCCCCCCGCTGTGCTGTGGCAGGACGGGTCCCTCCAGCGCGTGCGGCCTCGCGGCAACTGGACCTCGGTCACCTAACCCCGAGACGCCGCAGAACCTGGTCAGGTCCGGCGACGCCACACTCAGCGAGCGTCATGGCGTACACAGCTCGCCGTCGCGCGCGAGTGGGCGGCGGATCATGGTCTTGTTCGATAGCACCTGCTCGGCGACGACTCGGTACATTGGCGAGGGTAGGCAGGCCCGCAGCCTGGTCCTCCGCGCTGATCGCCTCGACCGCGTCCTCGGGCACGAGCAGCCTGTAGCCGCGGAAGAAGGCGTCGGCGCTGGTGTGACGATGGCGGATGTTGGTGCGCTGGCCAGTAGGGACGAACATGTCGACCCCGAACTAGCGTCGCAGCGGATCGAGTGCGGTACCATCTGGGGCTGTTCCATGACGGCGAGTGCTTGCACAGGTGCCTGAGAAGACGTTGCGGATTGGGGCCCTCGAACTGGGGGGCGCATCCTCGGGTGTTCTGGCCGGCACGCGCAGGACATCGCCGTACCCGCGACAGCCGCCGCTTCCCCAGGTCACGTCCGTCAAGGTGGTGTATGAGCGCCGCTTCATCCGCCGCGTGAGTGACTATCCGGCGGCGGCCAGCACCGGCATCACCTCCTCGGTCAACTCGTCGCCGAGGCGGACGAGGCGCGCCTTGGTGAGCGACTCCGCGCTCATGTAGCGGCGCGCCACCGCCCACTCCTCATGCTGCTCGGCGAGCACGGCGCCGACGAGGCGGATCACGGCCTCGCGGGTGGGGAAGATGCCCACCACGTCGGTGCGCCGCCGGATCTCCCGGTTGAGACGCTCCTGGGGGTTGTTGGACCAGATCTGGCGCCAGTGCTCCGCCGGCAGCAGGCGGAAGGCCAGGAGGTCCTCGCGACCCTCCGCCAGCAGCTCTGCGGCCTGCGGGAAGCGAGCTGCGAGCTGCTCGACCACGCGGGCATGCTGGGCCTCCACCTCGTCGCGCGAGGGCTGGGCGAAGATCGAGCGCACCAGGGTAGCCACCAACGGCTGGGCGCTCTTGGGAACGCGGGTGAGCAGGTTGCGGACGAAATGGGTGCGACAGCGCTGCCAGCTGGCGCCGGGCAGCACCGCCGCGACCGCGGCCACCAGCCCCGCGTGGTCATCGCTGATCACGAGCCGCACGCCCGAGAGGCCCCGGGCCACGAGGTCCCGCAGGAAGGCGGTCCAGCCTGCCCCGTCCTCGCTGGTCACGAGGTCGAGGCCCAGGATCTCCCGATAGCCGTCGGCGTTCACCGCGGTGGCAATCACCGCCGCGGGCTGGGCAATCCGGCCGCCCTCCCGCACCCGCAGGGCCAGCGCGTCGAGCCAGAGGTAGGTGTAGGGCGCGCCGTCCAGGGGCCGAGAACGGAAGGCCGCCACCTCCTCATCGAGCGAGCGGGCGAGCTCGGACACCTGGCTCTTGCTGATGCCGCTGATGCCGAGGGTCGCGATGAGGCCCTCCACCCGCCGGGTCGAGACGCCCCGCACGTAGCACTCCGCGATCACCGCCACCAGGGCCCGCTCGGCGCGTCGGCGGCGCTCCAGGAGCCAGTCGGGGAAGTAGCTCCCGCTGCGCAGCTTGGGCAGGGCGAGTTCGAGCGTTCCGGTCCGCGTGTCGAAGGGCCGCGATCGGTAGCCGTTGCGGGTGTTGACCCGCTCGGGCGAGCGCGTCCCATAGGGAGCGCCGCACAGCGCGTCGGCCTCCGCGCCCATGAGCGCCTGGATGAACGTCCCCAGCATCTCCCGCAGCAGGTCGGCGTCGGCCGTCTCGAGGTGCTTGCGGAGCCAGACCGCTGGGTCCATCGTGGCGTCGACCACCGTGTTCCTCCTCTCCGAGTCCGTTGTGCTTGGTTCTCGGTTGAGGATGAAGCGGTGGTCCCCGCGTTCGAGGGCCCTCAGCTCACTCGTACACCACGTCCGTGGACTCTATGGCTTCCCCACTGGAAGGGTCCCGTCCCACCCCCCTCCCGTGTCAGGCCAACTCCCCCATCTTCTCCGCCTTCGAAGCCGCCCACCCCGAAGGGTCTGCGGGAGGGGAGTTCGTAGACCTGTGGGCCTAAGACCGCCGCATGCGGACGACCAACTCGAATTCCCCCCAGCGCATCCAGGAAGCCCGCGTGAAGCGCCACGCAGTAGGCGGTCAAGATCCTGCTGACCAGGGCTTGGGGCGATCTGGCATGTCCCGCACCGATTGATAGAACCCGGCGATCCGTTGTGCCCGTGGCCTCACGGTCGAACTGCATGGCCCACATAGGCCGCTCGGCCATACCCCGCGGCTGCCCTGAAACGCACACTCCATGCCAACGAGCGGACCGCCCCCCGTGTGGACCGCTCGACATAGGGAGCGGGGTCCATGCCAGTGGCGCTCCGCTCCCCTTTGTGTCTGGGAGCGGGACGCGGCGCTGGTGGGGCGGGCCGGACGCGCATACCTCGTCGTCCTCTCCGTCCTTCCTCCTGCTCTGACCAGGCGGCGACGTACACGAGCCTCCGGCCCCCCGTCGGGTCCATTTGGTTGTGACGTGAGCCGGAAGGTGAACCACGCCGTCGAGGCAGTTCCGTCCCCGTTCTCCCCGCCTCTCCGCGATGCTGGAGTTGAGGTCGGGCTGTCACTTGGCGCTTCCCCAGGGCAGGTCGCGTGGACTCCTCGTCCGGCCAGGGGGGCGCCTCATCGGGTGCGGCCGCGGCGCCCAGGGGGCGTGCACCGCGTGCCCGCGCGCCACGCGTGTCTCCCCAGTCTTACGGGCGCTTGACCCCTTCCTCTTCTAGGAGCCGCGCGCGGAGGGCACGCCGGCGCGCGTCCAGCCAGGCCGCCAGCACGATGGCGCGATGGCGCCGCCAGTCCTCCCCCTGCCAGCCGCAGGCGCAGCGGGCCAGCGGACCGGCGGCGAGACAGACGTGCTGGGCGAGGAGCGCATCGGCCTCCTCGGGCGTGGCGATACGGATCTCCATGTCGCTACCCTCGCGCCGACTATGGACGCGCGCCAGCGCGGCCGCAAGGGCCAGGGGTCGCATCCTGCGCTATTTGTGAGCTCCGGTTGGTCAGCTCCAGGTCGCCTACGCCGTCTCGTCCCCGGTGGAGGCGCGAAAGCGCTCGGCCAGTACGCGCAGGGCGGTGGCCTCGTCGGCGCCCACTGCTTCCTCCCACGGCTGGTACTCGCGGGGTGCGCCCCGTAGGTCGCGGGCGGAGACGCGCCACATCCGGATCTCAGGGTCGTATACCGCCGGGATGACCACCCAGCCGGTGGGCAGCACGGCGTACACCTCCGCCCATGCCGAGTCGCGCCCCTCCTCACTCATGCGCTGCAGTGTGGCGGGTCGGGGTCGATCTGGGCAGAGTCATCTAGATCATCCAAGGGAACCGGGGGTCGGGTGTCCTCGTCTCGCTGGGTGTCGAAGATCAGTGCGCGACCAGAGGAGCACCTGCCATGTCCACCACGTCACGGTTCCTCGGCCTGGGGGTCGCCCTCGGGCTCGCCGGCGGGCTGCTCGTCGGTGGGGCCATCACCCAGCCGGGTCGGGCGGCCGCCACGACACCCTCGGCGGCGCCGCGGATCGCCTCGAGCGAGGGCGCCGCCATGGCACCCACGAGTACCACCGTCACGAGCGGCGGGACGACCACCGCGCAGTCCGGCACGGCCATGGTCTACCCGTACGGTGCGGGCAGCCCGGGTCTTGCCCCCGAGCACACCATCGTCGTCACCGGCGTCGGAGAGGTGAGCGTGCAGAGCGACGGGTCCGATCGCGCTTCCGCCCAGCAGAGCGCCCTCGCCGCTGCCCTGGCCGATGCCAAGGCACAGGCCGACGCCATCGCCGCAGACACCGGGCTCTCCATCAGCGGCGTCCTCTCCGTGAGCGCCTCGGTGTCACCCGACTACGGTGTCGAGCCCATGGCCACCAACGGATCGTCGAGCGGGAGCGCCTCGGGCGAGCCCGCCTGCATCATCGTCGTTCCCGGCAGCGGGCCCTCGGCGAGTGCAGGGCCGGTCGTGCCGCAGTCGGGCTGCCTGCCCGAACCGATCTACCGGCAGACCCTCAGCGTGTCGGTGACCGTCGAGTACAGCGTAGGCTAGGGGTGCGGTCCCCTCGAAACAAGACGTGGTGCGGGTGGCAACCCTGCCGACCGCCTCGACGGAGTCCGAGAGGAACAGCACCTGGAACTGCACAACCACGTGGCCGGGATCAGGGTGTGGTTGTCACCCAGCGACAGGTTCATCACGGAGTGGCTCGAGTCCCGCGACGGCCGGGCCCCAGGGGCGGGTTACCAACGAGTTGGCCTGACTGGCGCTCCGCAAGCTGCCGGAACGAGACCGGCAGCGGCACCTGGGTGTGGACAGGGCGACGGGCGCACCTGGACATCAGACTCGGTAACGAGGGCTAGGATGACCGCGGCCGTCGCCGCCGACCCGCTGTCGCATCCAGCGCCCGATACCCGCGACTGCCAGGAGGACAAGATGCCTGCCCGGAAGAACAAGGGTAAGGGCTCGGCAGACGCCACACCGACGGGGCGCCCGCAGGAGCAGACCGCTGCCGACAGCGCCGCCGCCCCTGCGAGTGAAGCCGCCGTGGGCGCTGCCGAGCTGACCCGCGGCGAAGACGAGGCGGCCGGCGCCGCTACCCTGTCGGCCCTGAGCGACGCGGCCGCTCAGCGAGGTGTGCGCGACGCCGCCGAGGGCCAGGCGACCCTCGCCATGGCCGAAGAGGTCGCCGCTGGAGGCGCGCTGGCTGCGGCGCTCGGCACCGATGAGTTCCAGCGCGGCATGGAGCTGGCGGGCATCGCCGGCCAAGTGCAGGTCGTGGCAGAGTTGCTCCACGGCCGTGGGCAGCCCACTCTGGCGGCGTTTCTCAGGCGGACCAGCCACCAGCTGCGGGC
Source organism: uncultured Chloroflexia bacterium (assembly GCA_963835945.1). Classification (GTDB taxonomy): domain Bacteria; phylum Chloroflexota; class Limnocylindria; order Limnocylindrales; family CSP1-4; genus JAJYNJ01. The sequence goes on along the minus strand of CAWIHR010000012.1, from coordinate 16,900 downwards.
CCTGTCGGTCGACGCGCTGCAGCGGGCCACCGAGGACGTCGTCGTGGCTCATGGAGCGGAGCACGTGGCCGGAGAGCTCGCGGCCTTGGGTCTCAGCGAAGTAGGTGCAGGCCGCGACGAATACGCGACCTCTGAGGCGCTCGGCGCGGCGAGCGCCGAGATGGCTGCGGCAGCTGTGCGCTCAGCCGCGGCAGGAGCCACGGAGCTCGCCGCCGCGACGGCCATGAGTGATCTGGCCCCGGCCCTCGCTACCGACAGTGCCGACCTCGCCGCTGGCGCCCCCGGGGCTGGCCAGGGCGCTCCGCACCGGGAGCGGGAGGGGGCGACACCACCCGCGCCGAGGTCGACGCCGCGGGCGGCATCCAAGCGGGCGCCCCGCAAGCCACCCGAGACCAAGGCGTAGATCCCCTGAGCCGGCGTCGGTGCGAGCTGCTCACTGCCGATTCTTGTGGCGTCACTTCGGTGGTTGCTCTGGCGTCAGCTCTTCTCGGTCTGACCAGAACGACTCATCGAGCGCGCAAGCGGCACGTCGAGGCGGTCGACCATCGCCTCAGCGATGGCGCTTCGGCCGTCCGGGTCCGTCTGCCCCTAGAGGTGCGACAGGTTCGACGGGTACCCGACGACGGCGTCCTGCGCCGGGACCGCGACCCCGGCCTCCTCCGCGCGGCCTCGTCGTTGAGCCGGCGCATCGCGAGACGCCGCCCGACAGGGCTGGCCCTTCAGGGTTTGGGCGCGTCGTCGCGCCAGTGCCAGCGCGCGTCGTCGTCCTCAGGCACCTCTGGTCCGTGCTCGGGCTTGTCCGTCGCATGTGTGGCCCGATATCCTCCGAGCCGCGACGACCGGACCCATGTGCGTGAGAGAAGGACCAACGCGAGGACCAGCACGCTCAGTAGCGCGACAGTCGCAAGTACGGCCTCCATAGGGACACTGTAAACGCGAAACGACCGCCGGCACCGATGCAGGCTGTGATAGTGCGGCCGCACCATGATGCCTGCGACGCACCGGCGCTCACAGATATCCAGCGGTGGACTCAGGGAGTTAACCAGCGGGAGCTGCTGGCCGCCGTCCGCTGGCGCGCCGCCCACGGTTAGTGCGCCGGCGGCCCATTGCCGGACGCGGTCCGCCTCCTGCCGCCCTAGGTGTGATTCCCGGACACGTTGTTGACGAGGACGCTCATCGGGGTGCGGCCGTCGAGTGAACCGTGCGGTCGGCCCGTGTTGTAGTGGTCGAGCCAGGCCGGGAGGGCGTCGAGCCGCGCCTGGTTCGTCTCGTACATACGGACGTAGGCCCACTCTGCCAGCAGGGTCTGGTTGAACCGCTCGGCCTTCCCGTTGGTCTGGGGTCGGAAGGGCCGGGTCCGCTTGTGGCGGGCGCCGATCGCCGCCAGGGTCGCGGCGAACGCCCGGGACTCGGTGTAGTTCTTGGCGTTGTCGGTCAGGACTCGTTCGATACGCACCCCGTGACCGGCGAAGAACGCCGCCGCGTCGAGCAGGAAGCGGGCGCATGTGGTGCCGCGCTTGTCGCGGAATGGCTGCACGAAGGCGACCCGGCTCATGTCGTCGATCGCCACGTGCAGGTAGTCGTAGCCGGCCCCATGCGACCGCGGGGTCCCGGTGATTTGGCCGAGGAAACGATGACCACCCCCATCGGGGATCCGTCCCAGCTTCTTGACGTCGATGTGGAGCAGCTCGCCCGGCCGTTCGCGGACGTACCGGATCGGGACTCCCGAGGGTCGGTCCGTATCGGCGAGACGCGACAGGCCATGTCGGGAGAGCACGTCGCCGATCGTCGAGCGCGGGCTCCCGACGAGGGATGCCAGCCGATGGGGCCCGAACCGATGGGCATGCCGGGCGGCGAGGATGGCATCGACCTGCTCCTGCGCCAGGGCCCGTGGCGAACGATGGGGCCGCGACGTCCGGTCCACGAGCCCGGCCTCACCCTCGGCCTCGAACCGTCGCAGCCACTTCCAGGCCGTCTGGCGGCTCACCCCGGCCATGTCCGCCGCGTGGGCCACGGCCATCCCGTCCATGACGATCCGATCGACCAGAAGCCGCCGGCCGAGCGCGGTGAGCTTCGCCCTACGATGTGCCACGAGAGCCTCCCGTTCGATGTGAGCTGGATACCCACACCGAGCTCGGGAGGCTCTCGCTTGTCAACAACCTATTCGGGAATCACAGCTAGCGCGGCACCCGTCCGGATAAGGGGTGCGGAGGGGTCAACCAACACGCGACACGTCCGCTCCGTGGCGCGCGGGCCGCCGGTGGCCGCTGATAAGGACGACATCTTTGGCTGCGGCGCTCAGCATGTGAGGTGTTCCCACCGGTGGCGCAGAATGTGCGGCACCGAGCCGCACATTCTGCGGCGACCCTTACGGCTGGTCGGAACAGCCACAACTCCAGCGATCCGATCATGACGCCTACCACCCCTCCGGTACCAGTCACCCGCGTGCGGGGCGGGGAGTCGCGCGTGCGGGTGGTCGTCGCGATGGCCGCGGTCGCCATGGCGCTGGCGGTGGTCAAGCCGTGGGCACTCGGCGGGGACGCACCCACCATCGCGATCACACCGGATACCGCTCCGGCCATAGACGCGACTGTGGGCCCGTCAGACATGCCCGACACCGCATCGGTCGGCGTGCTCGAGCCGCTGCCGGCCAGCGCGAGCGGGATCATCGATCTTCCCGGGGGCGGCACCCTTGACTGCGCCGACCCACAGGGCTGGCAAGTAGTGCTCGACGCGACGACCGGTGGGCTGCCCACACGGACGTGGGTCGCGGTTGACCCCGGTCCGGCCATGGGTCCGCTTGACCCGGCCGCACCGCTCATACGGATCGTCAGCGGCCCGGTCGCGCGTCTCGGCTTCTGCGCGCCGGGCCCGGCAGACGGCGCGGCGTCGAGCGGGTGGACTGTCGGGGTGTGGCGCATCGAGCGTGATGCCCCCGGCGTGTGGCGCATCGAGCGTGATGCCGCCGGCGTGCCACGTGTCGTCCATCTGGCGCAGCTCGGGCCGGCGGGTGGCAGTCTCGGCGGCTTGACTCCGGCCACGGGCCTGCCCGGCGCACCGGACGCCTGGGCGCCGGGCCAATACGCCCTCGGGCTCCAGGCGCACGGCAGTGCTTCACCGGGTGCGTGGCTCGTGGTCGAGCTCGTGGCGGCTGCCTGAGGGGGCGGCAACCATTCCTGATGATACGAGGCCCCTCCCGAGCGTGGCTGGCAAGGCCCGCTCCCGCCCGCGGTGGCGCTGCACGCTCGGCCTCAGCAGACATCTACCCGCCCTGCTCGAACGAGCTCGGCATGACTGTGATCGGGTCGAGCGGCGCGATCCACCTCGGCTGGCACACGACGTCAGACGCCACCGGGCCGCCCGTCATGGGCGGGGCGCCGTCTGGAGCGTTGACATCGGGGCCGGTCAACTGCTCGCGGTGTCGGCCGTAAGCGGCGCTGTCATAGCGCGCATCGGCGTGGGCCCGCTGCCCCATTTCGCCTCGCCTACTCTCTAGGACGGCCTGGTGCTGGTCGACACGATGCGCGGCGTCACGGCGATCAGGGCGGGGAGCTAGGCGGCAGTCATTCTTCCTCGAGCTCCGGCGCGACGCAGGCGTGGACGCCCCGCCGGCGAGGGCCGGGGATGTGTGTGGCGACAGCCGGCTGCTGCCGGGCGGCGCCTTGCAGGAGACCAGCCGAATAGCACCCCGTCACGCGAGATGGTGTGAGGGCTGGCATGTCTAGGGCGTGATCTGCACCTCCGCCTCGACCTCCACGGGAAGGTTGAAGGGCAGCTCCGCCATCCCCACGGCGGAGCGCGCGTGCGCGCCGGCCGCGCCGAACAGCTCGAGGATGAAGTCGGAGAAGCCATTGATCACCGATGGCTGGCTCGCGAACCCCGGAGCGGAGTTGACCATGCCGAAGACCCGCACCCAGGCGCTGATGCGGTCGAGATCACCGAGCTCGCGCGAGAGACTGCCCAGCACGGAGAGGGCGGTCAGCCGGGCCGCCTGGTAGCCCTGCTCGACCGTCAAGTCCGCGCCGACCTTGCCGAACGGGCCCGCGATCGAGCCGTCGGGGTTCTGCGGTCCGTGACCCGAGATGTACGCTCGGTCGCCGACTACGCGCACGGGTGTGAACGGGAGCTGGACCCCCGGTGGCGCCTGGACCGGCGGCGGGAGCGCGAGGCCCTGCTCCCGTAGTTTCGCCTCGATGCGCATGGTGGTCCTCCTCTGGCGGCTTCCCTGAAGCTTGGGGCGGCTGTACGCCCCGCGTGAGCATGGCTCGTCACGACAACGGGACTCTGGTTCGCGCGGATCGCCGTGCGGTCGACGGCATCGTCTCATGCGCGACGCCGAGCCCTTATCGACGGAGGACTGGTCCGCCCTGTGGCCTCACCGTCGGGTGGTCGTACCGCCTGCCGACGTGACGGCTCGTGCCGTGCGACGGGGGTGGCTCGGCCGACGACGAGCTAACGCCGGGCGGTACGGCGCGCAGTCCAGGCCAACCAGGCCGCGGCGACGACAAGGACGATACCGATGAGCGCCCAGATGGACTGGCCGCTCATCCCGCTGCCGCGCACCACGCCTGTACCCTGGCCGATCCAGATGAGCCCGACAAGCAGCAGCACAATCGAGACAGCAAGTCGGAAGCGGTCCACGGGATGCACCTCCGTGTGCACGATGGGAGCCGGGCACCTACCCGGTGACGATCACCGTGCCGGTCATGAAGGGATGGATGGCACAGCGGTACGGGTACATACCTGCTTTCGTGAACACGAGGGAGTGCGAACTCCCCGTCGAGAGGGCGGCGCTGTCGAAGGAGCCATTGTAGGTAGTCAAAGTGTGCTCGATGCTTGCCTGGCGGTTCGTCCAAGTCACCCGCGTCCCCACCGGGCGCGGTGCGTCATCCTAACGAAAGTGCCACGCGGGAGCGGTCATCGCGCCGCGGCCGATCGGACAGGCAGAGCCAACGCAGGGTCACGCGCTCGCCGTACGGGCATGGCTCGTTCATCTGTCGACATGGCCGTGCCCAATCGGCCGCATGTCCAGTACTGAGCCACGGCCGCGTCACCACGATGCGCGGATGAGGGCGAGCGTCGCTGGAGCTGCCGCTGAGCGGCTCGCGGTGGTCGCATCGGCTCTAGCCCTCGACGCTGTGTCGAGCGATCCTTACGGGGCATCCGGTACGTGCTTGCACTCGGGAGGTCATGGATGCGACGGACCGTGGGGCTGGGTCTCGCGGGCGGTGCCGTAGTGCTGCTTGCCGCGCGGCGCAGGCAGCGCCCCAGCGTGGTCCCAGACCAGGCGGCACCGGCAAGACGCAGCAGCGTGGGGCCCGCGACGCTGGCCGTCCTCCGGTGCCCCGATACGGGCGAGGCCCTCGAGATCGCCGCGGGTGTCGGCGGGAGAGCGCCAGCACTGGTGGGCGTGCCATCTGGGCGGCAGGTGCCCCTACGTGACGGCATCCTCGACTTCGTTGACCCTGCGACCCTCGTCGGCTCGAACGCCACCTGGCAGCGTCGCTACGACCGCCTCGCGCCGGTCTACGACTTGGCCACGCGCCTATATGCACGACTGCGGAGCGGGGGCGATGCTGCTCGCGTGCGCGCGTACCTCGACGAGGTACAGATCGCTCCAGGGAGCAACGTCCTCGAAGTCTCAGTGGGCACCGGGCGGAACCTCCACTACCTGCCGAGCGACGCGCACTACGTGGGGCTCGACATCTCGGTGGGGATGCTCCGCCGCTGCCGAGCGAACCTGCGGCGCTGGCAGCGGGAGGCCGACCTTATCCTCGGCTCCGCCGAACAGCTGCCCTTCGCCGATGCTGCCTTCGACGTCGTCTTCCACGTTGGGGGCATCAACTTCTTCAACGACCCGATGCGTGCCATGGACGAGATGGTGCGGGTGGCCAAGCCAGGCACCCGGATCCTCGTTGTGGACGAGACCGAGCAGGTGGCCGGGGCACACCGGCACCTGCCCTCCCGCGGCGCCGCTGCGACCCCACGCCGGCCCATCGATCCCCTGGCGCTCGTGCCAGCGGGCATGGTCGACGTGCGCCTGAAGGAAGTCGCCCACGGCGAGCTCTACTGCCTCACCTTCCGCACGCCCGCTCGCTCAGGGAGATGAGGCAGAGGGAGCGCCACACGGTACCGATGGCGCATGCCCGATAAAGGCGGTGGTTGACCGTCGGCGCTGCCTGTTGCTTGGGGTTGCAAGCTTGCTCGTCGCCCCGCTCCTCTGGCTCTATAGAGGACGACATCGCAGCCGCACACTTTGTCGCCTTATTGGGCGAGAGTCCCGTACTCGCGGCCCGTCGTGCTGAAGCGGCTGTGCTCGATCGCTTGCACCTGAAGCTGAGAGGCCTGCTGGCGGACGGTCGCGTAGGAGGCAACGTCGAGGGCCGGAGTCCACGGCAGATAGGCGAAGAACTGGCTCGACCAGAAGGGTGAGACGTAGGCGAAGGCGTGGCTGCGGGCGTAGGCCACGATTGCCTGCAGGAAGCGCGCATCAACGGGCGCGAAGAAATCGAAGGTCCCAATCTTGGCATCGGTCACGGCGCTCGCGTAGCCCTGGCTGGTGCCCTTGTAGAGCCAGGTTTCGTCGAGCACGACGGGACGGTGTGACTGCGCGGCCAGCGCGCTCACGGTGTCGAGGTCGTCGAGGTCGGGCGCGGCGATCGGGTAGACGTGGACCGACAGGTAGTCGATCGAGGTCCGGGTGAGCAGCGCCTGGTCGATAGCCGGGTCTGACCAGGTGCCGGTGCCCGCCCCGACCTTCGTACTGCCTCTTACCAGGCCGCTGAGTTCGTCGTTCACGACCTGCACGGCGGCGGTCGCGCTGTCGAGCTGCAGGTGCAGATTGCCCGAGAGGGTGTCGGGCTCGTCGAGGATCGACAAATAGGCCGGGTGCAGGTGGTCGATGATCGCCTGGGCTTCCGCGCGCTGCTCCGCCGCGTAGGTGGCCAGCGTGAGTCCGCTGTAGTCGGGCTGGAGACGCGAGAAGACGGTGTTGGCGAAGATGGGGTTCTCCTCGACGGACAGGATCATGCCGTGGGCTCGCACGGCCGCGGCCACCTGCTCATAGAAGGCGAGGTATTGCGCGTGGTTCGGGAAGCTCGATAGCAGGAGGGGGAATGCGAGTTCCACGGTTACCCCCGTGATGCCGAGGTCCTCGAAGCGGTCAAGCGTCGTGTCAATACCGGCAAGCGTCTCCGGCTGGAGCAGCGACGTCCCTAGGTTGCCGTTGGCCGCGAGCAGCTCCGCGCCCAGGACCGGCGCGCCCGTTGCTGTGCCGGCCGCCGCCCGGGCGTCGAGATTATTGATCTCCCTGTTCAAGCGGTTCACCAGGGAGACGTACCGCGCCGGCACGAGATCAGTCACGGGGTGCACGGGCAGCAGGGTCGGCGTCCGCGGAGACTGGGAAAAGTCGAAGTCAGCCGTCAGGTTGCCCAGCATGCGGCGGCGTTCTCGCGGACGTCCGGCCGCGAGTCGGGCCGGCCGTCGGTGGCCGGGTCGATCCGCTGGCCACCCAGGAAGTCGTCCTCGATGAACTTGAGGTAGGCGTCGAAGCTCAGCGTCTGGTGGTCGATGTAGCCCTGCCGGGCGTATGGGCTGATCACCAGCCCGGGCACGCGCAGGCCGTAGCCGTTGCCGTCGACCGTGGGCGGCGACGACGTGATCGTAGAAGCCGCCCCAGTCGTCCCAGGCGAGGAAGATGGCGCGTGCTCGACCAGTCGGGGCCCCGCATCACGGCGTTGATCAGGCTGGTCACGTACGCCTGGCCGGTCGCGATCACCAGGGCGGGCGGATGCTCGCTGACCTTGCCGTTGGGCACGACCCAGCTGACCGCCGGCAGCGTGCCGTCCTTGGCGGCCGTGAGGAAGTGGTCGACGGTCTGGATGTTGCCGGTCTGGCCGTCGGCCTTGACGTCGCCGAAGCCCGGCAGCGGGTTCCAGATGCTCGGGCACGTCGCGTTCTGCTTGCCCGGGGTGCAACCATGGCGTCGTCGTCGCAGTCGGGCTGGTGCCGTCGGCGAGGTAGTAGCGCCCAGCTGACGTCGTCCTGTGCAGCAGGTAGGTCAGGTCGGTCCAGGCGTACGGCGTCGGGGTTCTTGGCGGTCGGCAGGCCCGGGTTCTGGATGTCGCTCGTGCAGCTCATCGGGTCGCTGGGGTTGCTGCACTTCGCCGACCAGCCCGAGACGATGAACAGGTGCGCCGGCAGGCTCCACGACGCGTTGGCTCGAACATGTGGTCCTGCAGCACGTAGTCGCCGGCCCAGGTCCAGTAGTTGGGGATCTCGCGCTGGTCGATGTAGCCCATCACGTCGGGCGTGCCGGTGCCCGCGCACTCCGGGTTCAAGGTCGCGGCGCAGCCCTTCTTGGCGTGCTCGGCCTGGCCGACGAAGCCGTTCATCTGCCCGCCGTCGATGTCGGCGGTGGCGTTGGCCTGGCCGTGCGGGCCGCCCGACGTCGAGTTCGGTCGGTGTCGTGGAACGGCCGGTCGCAGCCGCCCGCGCGCGGGATCGGGCACGCAGACGGTCGGCACGCCGTTGATCATTGGGATGCCGTCGGCCCCGGGATAGGTGCCGAAGTACGTGTCGAAGGAGCGGTTCTCCTGCATGATCACGATCACGTGAGCGACCTTGTGGATGCCGGTCGAATTGGCCGTAGAGACGGTCGCGCCGGTGCCAGCCGAGGTCGAGCTCGGCCCCGAGGTCGCCGAGGCGGCATTGGTCGACGCGCTGCAGGCGGCGAGGAACAGGGCGACGACGAGGGGCGCGACCCGAAGTGTCGAGGGGCGTCTGGCGGAGTGGGTGGTCGAGCCCCAAGCGGACGCGGATGACATCGTGACCTCCCCGCAGAATGCGAGCTAACGCTCGACGCGGCTCATTGCACCACTAACTCATCAAGGCCATATCAAGACCAGACATGCCTCGGGTTGCCCCGAGGCAGGCACGATCGCAGAACGTGGTGCGCCAAAGCGCGGTCACGTCCGTCAAGGTGGTGTATGAGCGCCGCTTCATCCGCCGCGTGAGTGACTATCCGGCGGCGGCCAGCACCGGCATCACCTCCTCGGTCAACTCGTCGCCGAGGCGGACGAGGCGCGCCTTGGTGAGCGACTCCGCGCTCATGTAGCGGCGCGCCACCGCCCACTCCTCATGCTGCTCGGCGAGCACGGCGCCGACGAGGCGGATCACGGCCTCGCGGGTGGGGAAGATGCCCACCACGTCGGTGCGCCGCCGGATCTCCCGGTTGAGACGCTCCTGGGGGTTGTTGGACCAGATCTGGCGCCAGTGCTCCGCCGGCAGCAGGCGGAAGGCCAGGAGGTCCTCGCGACCCTCCGCCAGCAGCTCTGCGGCCTGCGGGAAGCGAGCTGCGAGCTGCTCGACCACGCGGGCATGCTGGGCCTCCACCTCGTCGCGCGAGGGCTGGGCGAAGATCGAGCGCACCAGGGTAGCCACCAACGGCTGGGCGCTCTTGGGAACGCGGGTGAGCAGGTTGCGGACGAAATGGGTGCGACAGCGCTGCCAGCTGGCGCCGGGCAGCACCGCCGCGACCGCGGCCACCAGCCCCGCGTGGTCATCGCTGATCACGAGCCGCACGCCCGAGAGGCCCCGGGCCACGAGGTCCCGCAGGAAGGCGGTCCAGCCTGCCCCGTCCTCGCTGGTCACGAGGTCGAGGCCCAGGATCTCCCGATAGCCGTCGGCGTTCACCGCGGTGGCAATCACCGCCGCGGGCTGGGCAATCCGGCCGCCCTCCCGCACCCGCAGGGCCAGCGCGTCGAGCCAGAGGTAGGTGTAGGGCGCGCCGTCCAGGGGCCGAGAACGGAAGGCCGCCACCTCCTCATCGAGCGAGCGGGCGAGCTCGGACACCTGGCTCTTGCTGATGCCGCTGATGCCGAGGGTCGCGATGAGGCCCTCCACCCGCCGGGTCGAGACGCCCCGCACGTAGCACTCCGCGATCACCGCCACCAGGGCCCGCTCGGCGCGTCGGCGGCGCTCCAGGAGCCAGTCGGGGAAGTAGCTCCCGCTGCGCAGCTTGGGCAGGGCGAGTTCGAGCGTTCCGGTCCGCGTGTTGAAGGGCCGCGATCGGTAGCCGTTGCGGGTGTTGACCCGCTCGGGCGAGCGCGTCCCATAGGGAGCGCCGCACAGCGCGTCGGCCTCCGCGCCCATGAGCGCCTGGATGAACGTCCCCAGCATCTCCCGCAGCAGGTCGGCGTCGGCCGTCTCGAGGTGCTTGCGGAGCCAGACCGCTGGGTCCATCGTGGCGTCGACCACCGTGTTCCTCCTCTCCGAGTCCGTTGTGCTTGGTTCTCGGTTGAGGATGAAGCGGTGGTCCCCGCGTTCGAGGGCCCTCAGCTCACTCGTACACCACGTCCGTGGACTCTATGCAAAGCGCCAGACACTCACCGCTAGCTCCATTGAGGCAGCGGTCGAGCGCACGTGCCACGCGAACGCAGCTGCGGGCACGTTGCAGCGGCGGCAGCACGTTCCGTCAGCCCGTCCGGCAACGCCGTTGACACAGGGTCGCCCAGGTGACGGGCCGCACCTCACGGAGCGGTTCGTCCGGCACTAGCCCAGGCTGGCGTCCCGCCGCAGGATCAGCCACGCTGCTGGTAGTCCTGAGAAACTGCCAGCCCTCGGCCCAACGCGCGCCGTCGTCTTTGAGGCAGGCGTCATTGGCAGGTCCACCGAAGCGCGTTGGGAAGGCACGGCTCGAGAGCGATCGGCTTCGACCACGGCAGATGGAGTAAAGCAGGGGAGATGCAGACCAGGATCTCGGCGGGGCCCACGTCGAGGTTCACGGCTAGGCCTTTCTTGGCGACGCTCTTTGGCATTCCTGTGGTGGCTATGGTGCTGGCCGCGTTGACCGATGCGAGCCTGCCAGTCGTCGGCAACGGCAGAGCCGCCGTCATCGCCCTTTGGGTGCTTGGCGCGGTGATGTGCTCCTTTGGCATCTCCGCCATGCGGGCCCGGTTCGGCATCGGGCGGGCCAATCTCGTGGGCGCCCCGCTCGGCATGGTAGCTACGGCCCTCCTCCTCTCGGCCCTGTTGGGCTGGACGCCACTGCTCCAGCCAATTGCGACCGCACTGGCTAGTTCGGGTCCGCCGGTCTCCCCAGATCGGGCTGCCATCGTCGGGGTTGGGGCTGTCATGACGGTGAAGTGGGGAATTGCCTGGCTTTCTGAGCTGCCTCTGTAGTCGGGCGCCCGGAGTCCGGCCGTGGGCGGCTCAGCCGCGTCCACGCATGGGGTTGACAGTCTGGGGCGACAGGAGAACAGAGATGGCGTCCGACAGGTCCTCCTGTGTCATCGAGGTGCTCGATGGCTCGCTCGAGTCTGCTGCCGTCGGAGCGGCGATGGAGCTCGGCCTCTTCTGGCTGCTCGACAGCCAGCCCCTAGACGGGGCAGGCGTTGGACGCGCGCTCGGGATACCGCGCCAGCGCTGTGAGCTGTGGCTTCGGCTTCTCGTCAAGAGCGGCCTCGTCGAGCGGTCGGCGGAGGGGTTCGCACCGACGGACCAGGCACGGAGGGCTGTGCTCGGCACGTACAGCCAGCCAACGTGGGCCCTCCTCGCCGAGGAAGCGAGAGAACGGCGCGCGGCGTTGGGGAACTTCCCACGCCGCCTCGTCGAGACCGCGCCCGACCGGAGCGCGCTGACGTACGTCTCCCGCATGCTGGACGATCCTGAGCGGGCGCGGCGCTTCACCCGCATGCTTTATGAGCTCCACGGTCCGCTGGCCGCGGAACTCGCTGCGTCCTTTGATTTGGCTGGTGCCCGGCGAGTCCTCGATCTCGGCGGCGGTTCGGGCGTTGTTTCGATGGCGCTGGCGCGCCGGTACCCGAGGCTCGAGATCACGGTCTTCGACATCGCCACAGTGTGCGCAGCGGGTCGTGCCATCGTGGCCGAGAACGGCCTGGAGGAGCGCGTGACCTATGTGGTGGGAGACCTGCGACGCGACCCCCTGCCTGCAGGTTGCGATGCCGTCATCGAATGCGACGTTGGAGTCTACGAGGAGAGCTTATTCGGCCGCGTCCGCGATTGCCTCGAGCCGAACGGGCACTTCCTCATCGTCGACCAGCTGGCACGCGCCGGAGGTCCGCCAGCCCACCTGGTGTGGGCGATGCTGGCGTCGCTCGACGACCCGGCCTACGTCCCAGACACGGCCGAGGGCGTCGTCGAGTTGCTCCAGGCCGCAGGAATTCCACTCCGTGTCCCTCGGACCCATCCCGCTGTCGGCTGCCGGTGGACCGTTCTCCGAGGGTCTGTGCTTGGTGGAGGCTCGGCGATAAGCTCCGTGGCAACGGCAAACCAATGGCTGCGCTGTCCCGCCACCGACCCGGAGGGGTATCGCTGCGTTCGCTTCCTGTCGCACCAAGGAGCACATCAGTGGCGACGGTGTGCCTGGACCGACCCGGAGGGGTATCGCTGCTTCCTCCCTCCGTCGCATCCGGGAGACCACGAGCTCGCCTGGTTTGCGAGGCCGACGCCCCCCGGCACGACCCGCACCATTCGCTATCACGGCACCCCCGAGTCGGCAGCGGCACAGGCCGACGGGGATGCGCCGGAACTCGCGTTCCACGACTGGTTTCCCGTATCGCAGACCTACGTATCCGGAGCCTGGGGCACCTGGGCGTGGGTGTTGGCCTATCTCACGGTGGTCCTCCTCATCGGGATCGCCGTCCTCGTGTACATGCGTGCGACGACGCCAGCCGGCGAACTCTTCGTTGTCTACGAATACCGGCCATCGACTCCGACCCGAGCGAGTGCGGCGGTTCCCGCCCCGGTCGCACCCGTCGGGGCCGTGCGTCCAAAAGACGACACGACGACCTGTCCCTGATTGCGGCGAGCGAGGCAGACTGCCACGCTCGTCTGTCACGTCTACCAGGGCGAGTGCGGTCCCTCCCACCATCCGGGCAAGCCGGATGCCTGACCCAGGCATCGAGGGCAGCCGCGTAGGTGTGCTTGGACCAGCCCGACCGCAGACCGCGGGGAGGCTGACGAGCGCCCCGCCAGCCTGAACGAGCCCCTCCCACAGGCGTTTATCGGCGGCAGCCGGACCTGGCATTTGCCGAGGCTCGGTCGCGGGGCCATAGGTTCGGCGCGCCAGGACCCGGTCGAACCGCTCGGCGAGCGCTAGGCGGCTGGGGTGCGCTGCGGCAGCCGTTCGAAGGCCCGCCACCTGGTCGGGACGGCTGCTTCCAAGCACGAAAAGCCATGCCCCGAGATCGAGACCCCGCTCCACGAGCGCACGCAGCAACCGCCCCCACTCGACTGCCGACTCGGAGGCCGCCTGGCGGTAGTCGAGCAGCTCACGCCGTCCCCCCGCGTCGATCGCGTAGGCCGCCAGGATCACCCGCCGCGCTGCCCGTCGGCTGCTCCGCCGCGCCGAGATCCACAGCCCGTCGAGGAGCAGGTAGCGGGCCGGGAACGCCAGGGGCTGGCGGTGGAAGGCGGCCACCTGGGCATCGAGGCTCGCCGTCAGGCGGCTCACCGCGGCCGCCGAGAGGGAGACCCCGGTGAGCTCCTCCGCTAGGTGCTAGGGCGCCGTCTCACGGGTGGAGAGCCCGCGCAGGAACGCCCGCCGCAGGACGCGGTCGACGCTGCTTGTGCGCCGCGCGCCCCGCTCCCGGGACGAAGGCCGGTAGACCACCGGTTTCTCCCCTACTGCTCCTGCAAATGTCTGCCGATGTCCGGCTGACCAGAAGACCCTACCGAGCAGACCGGGCTCATCGCACCCCAGCACAGCAAGCGAGGGACTATTGAGTCGACCCCGAGCGCGGCGACCGATGGGCCCGACGTTGTGGGCATTGCTGCCGGCCTGCGAGAGCCTCGGGGGACTCCTTCCGAGGCGACCGACCGCCACACTGACCTCGAGCTACCGTTAGCGGGTGCCTGGGTTATTCACGGGCACGACGTGGAGGGCGACTGACGATGCGGCTCAGAGAGGCACTCAAGGATGACAGCGTGACGCACGGGCTGGCCGAGGCGACGCTCACACGTCTGGGGCTGATCGACGAGGCAGCCGTGGCTATGACCGACGAGAGCCATGCCATCACCGGAGCGGTTGTGGCGTGCGACAAGGGGCTCGTGGTGTTCACGGTCGTCGGGGGGCGGACGCTGCGCACCGCCGTGCATGCGTGGCGCGACGTCTCGCCACCGCAACTCACGGCCACCACCGAGGAGGAACTCGAGGCCACGGTGCTCAAGGTCGAGGTGCACATTGCACGCCCCCCGATCGAGATCGGCACGGTCCCCTTCGACCTTGGCGAGGTCGAACGGATGATTGGTTCGACCACGGCCGCGGTCGACTTCTGGAAGGCGTGCGTGGAGCATGCCGGTGTGGCGAGCTAAGGCGAGGCTCGCACGGGGTGCGAGCCAACGCCCGCGCTGAAGGCGTCACGGGAGGGCGACCTCGATCACGCGCGGTTGGCGACCCGACGGTTTCCTGTGCTTCGGAGGCTCTCCGGGCTGGGCGGGCGAACACGAACGGGCGGGTGAGCCCTCAAGAGCCTTCCCACTCGCGTCACGCGCAGCGCGATTGTCGGAGCCGTAGGATTGCGGTGCGATGTTGCTCGATCGCCTTGAGGAGCGAGAGAGCTCGGCGAGTTGCTCGTGGCCGCGCGGAGCGGGCCGCAGCGGGACGCTTGTGCTGCGCGGCGAGCCCGGGATCGGCAAGAGCGTCCTCATCGAGGAGGCAATCGCGGCGGCGAGCGACTTCCTGGTCTCCCGCGTCGTGGGCATCGAAGCCAAGATGACCCTCGGGTATGCCGGGTTTCACCAGCTGCTGTGGCGAGGAAGATGACCTGAGCGGTGCGTCCGAGGCGGCGCGGGCAGGTCGCGGGCTCCACGGGGATCAGTGATGCGGCGAGAGGCGTCTTCCGCAGCGACCAAGCCACGCACAGCATCGGCGCCCCGGCCAGCTCGCGGTCCGGCGGAGCGCCCATGTTAGATCTGCCTACGCTTCGGCGCCCGATCGAACCGTGGGATGCCGTCGTGCGGGAGGTCCGGGTCGAGCTGCGCCGCGTCGAACCCGACGATCCGCTCCTCTCCTACACCACACCGCCGCTCCGACACTCGTGCGCCGCCTGCTGGGCGCCGCAAGCGGGATGGGCCGTGGTGTCGCGCGGGAAGCTACAGGACGTGACGCCGCGCGGGAGTTAGCGCCCGATGGGCAGTCGGAGGGCCCTGCGGCGACACCGGGAACGACAGCGGGCGGTGTGCGTTGATGGCTTCGGATCAGGCGTGGTGCTGCGGGTACGCGGCGTCGTCGTCGTGCGTACCGGGCCACCAGTGGCGGGTGTCATCTACGGGGCGGGAGTCAGCACCAAACTGGACGGTGAGGAGCACGAAGAGTACGAGCGCGAGGGCAACAAAGACTAGCGTTTCCATGCCCTTAGTCTATTTACAGCACCTGATCAGAGCAAATCCAAGTATTTCAGAATCTGATTAGGCAAACTGATCAATGGTGCTGCGCCGAACTTGCGACGGCCGCCTCGAGCGCGTCCGATCTAGCTGCTCTACGACAGGGTGCGCTGAGGCAGGGTACCGGGCGCTGGCAACGGGATCTCGTGGGACAACGCTATCGCTAACGGGTCACCCGACGGATGCGCGAGCGTCCGCGTCGCGGCACGTTCAGGGAGGACCATGCGGATCGTGAAGCCCTCGATTCCGGCCACCATGGCCGTAAGCTGACGGCTGCAGTTGGCGAGACTGCGCGCGTTCCCCGCGTCACCGCTCTGCTGCAAGGAAGCACAAAGAGCAGAAGAACCCCGACTGGGACCGCCACGAGGCGTCCGGCGAGGAGGAGAAGGACAAGGCCAACCCCGAGCGCCGGAGCGGCACGGAGTTTGCCGGAGAGACGCCAGTGCCGGAACCTGGGATGATGGAGGGCGAGGCCGGCCCGACCGGCGGGGGCCACCTGCCGGGCGAGCCTTCCAAGTGGGTTCCCGAGGAGAAGTAGCCGGGGACGCAGTGGCTTCAGTAGCCAGCCGGGGCGGGCGCCGGCTGCCTCTCTCGCGGTCAGCCAGTAGCGCGCATGCGTCACTTGCTCAGCGCGGCTGGGTGCGTGGCCGTCGTCGGTGCCGCCGAGGACGGCCACGCTTCTACACTCCTAAGACGCCCGGAGTGGGCAGACGCATCGACGCGGCCGCAGCCATGTCCGGCGGCTCTGCCGAGGCGCGAGCGATTGGGTGCGTGACGTGAGGGAGGCCAGATGGAGCAAGTGTTCGGCGACGCATCGGTCGCGGACAACGACTGGCTGGGTACTGCCGCCCTGGACAACCCAGAGCATCAACCGCTTGAGGAGATCGTCGGCCTCGATCCGACGGAATGGACCATCGTCGGACTTGACTTGTACGGCGGGTCCCGGGAGAGCGGGCTCGCCGTTCTCGCCGTCCGGCGCGCGCTGGTGGACACCGCGGACGGCGACCCGGCGTTGGCGTCCCGGCCCGATGGGGCCCTTCCCGTGACCCGCTTTGCGATGCCAGCGGCGACCGGCATCGAGCTGCTGCGCAGGTTCAGCCGCTGGTCGATCCATGCCCAGCGTCCGGTCGGGGGCGAGGCGGTTCGGCTCAAGGTTGAAGACACGGCTGAGTTGCCCTATCCGGAGAGCCGCTACGGGCTGTAGGTGAACCGGTCGCCTACCGAGGCCGCCCGGCTCAGCCAGCAAATCCCGGAGATTCCACGTCGAGAGCAGATCGGACACCTGACGTCGCGCTTCGCCCGGGCGAACGGCGACATTTCGTAGTCCGGGTGCGTCGGGCGCCGGCCCCTCCATACTGGCTAGCCGACCTACTGCAGCGCGGACGATGCTCCCAGGCATGGTTCCCTCGAGCGACGACTCGGGTCATGCGCAGGTTGACCGCATCGACGCTCTCTGAAGGCTACCCTTGGCCGGGAAGAGTTGGTGTGCTCGCTA
>CAWIHR010000011.1:0-71999 GCA_963835945.1 uncultured Chloroflexia bacterium | reverse complement strand
GCCGAGTTCGGCGGCGATCCGCTTGTTGGCGACCCCGTCGGCCGCTCGGACCACGATCCGGGCCCGCTGCGCGAGCCGCTGCTGGGTCGTTCGGCCGCGGACCAGTCGGTCGAGGGCCGCTCGTTCGGACGCACTGACATCCAACTGGGGCGCGGGTGGATGGGCCATGTCGCGCAGCGTAGCTGCGATCCAGACAATGGTCTAGTCACTTCCGTGTTGAGACACTAGGAGATCTCCGCCGCGTCGACAGGGGAGGGAGGAGTGCCCGGTCGCACAGGTGCCGCCAGCTCCGACTCCAGCTCGTCGAGACGTGCCTACAGACCGCCCGCTCGCTCCCGGACACCGCTCGAATACGTCCGTGGTCGCCCGATAGGGCTGCGACCGCCTCGTCTCATGCCTCGATCCGAGAGGCGGCCCGGACTGGTTGCGCCTTCTCCTGTTCCACGCCCGTGAACAGGTAGCGCGGCAGGCTTCTCTTCGATCCCTGGAGCTAGACGCGATCCTGGCTTCACGCTCCGAACTCGTCGCGCAGCGGGCGGGAGACACCATCCGCGAAGGCGAGCGGTCGTCCTGTCGGAGTCGACGGGCTGGCGCGGCAGCGAGCGGGGACGGTCGCTTGCTCGGCGCATCCCCTTGCGCGCCGCGCCACGGGCCGTCGAACCGTGTAGCCTTGCCGAGGAGCAGGCAGAGGGGATCAGGCAGAGGAGTACCCCGTGTCGAACGTGGACAGGGTCGCGCTCTTCACGAACGAGTACCCCCCGCATGTCTATGGGGGCGCAGGCGTCCACGTCGAGTACCTCAGCCGCGAGCTGGCCCGTCTGATCCCGGTCGAGGTGCGCTGCTTCGGAAGCCAAGACGTCCGGGAGCCCAACCTGCGAGTGCGTGGGTACGGGGCCTGGGCCGAGGCGACGCACGACACCGACCCGCGCTTCAGCGGCGCTCTCGACGCCTTCCAGCGCAGCCTCGCGATGGCGAAGGACACCCTGAACGCAGACGTCGTGCACTGCCACACCTGGTACACGGATATGGCCGGCTTCCTGGCCAAGAAGCTGTGGGGTGTCCCGCTGGTCCTGACGACGCACTCGCTCGAGCCGTTGCGCCCGTGGAAGGTCGAGCAGCTCGGCAACGCGTACCGCCTGAGCGCCTGGATCGAACGCACGGGCCTGGAGGATGCCGACGCGGTCGTCGCCGTCTCGCAGGAGACCCGCAACGATGTCCTGCGCCATTTCTCCGTCGCGCCCGAGAAGGTCCATGTGATACACAACGGGATCGACCTCGAGCAATACCGCTTCGACCCTGCTGTGGACGCTCTGCTCGAATACGGGATCGACCCGGACCGCCCGTACGTCCTCTTCGTCGGCCGGATCACCCGCCAGAAGGGGATCATCCACCTGGTCAACTCGATCCCTGCGATCGACCGGTCGCTCCAGATCGTTCTGTGTGCGGGGGCACCCGACACGAAGGAGATCGGCGAGGAGATGACTGCGCGCGTGGCCCAGGTCAGCGCTTCCCGGGCCGACGTGATCTGGATTCGGGAGATGATCCCTCGGGCGGCCGTGATCCAGCTCTACTCACATGCGACGGTCTTCTGTTGCCCGTCGGTGTACGAACCGTTCGGGATCATCAACCTCGAGGCGATGGCATGCGAGACCGCCGTCGTCGCCTCCGCGGTGGGCGGGATCCCCGAGGTCGTGATTCCCGGCGAGACAGGCCTGCTCATCGATCTCGAGATCAGGAAGGGGACGTTCGACCCCGTCGACCCGGCCAGGTTCTCGGCCGATCTGGCTGAGGCAATCAACCGCGTCGCCCTCGATCCGCCGCTGTACGAGCGCTTCGGGACGGCCGGGCGAAAGCGGGTCGAGGACCAGTTCGGCTGGGCTGCGATCGCCCAACAGACGCTCGACCTCTACCACTCACTGGTTGCCAGCGCCTAGAGAATAGCCGGAGCGACTGCGGGTCCGGTGATCGCGGGCCGTCGCGGGTGGGAGCGGCGGGGCGAACGATAATTGGGCAGGAGTGTGCATCGTGACTGCCATTGACGGCCGAAGCCGCGTCGTGATCGACCGGCTGACCCCCCGGGTAGACGGCGGCGAGTTCCCCATCAAGCGGATCGTCGGCGACACGGTGAACGTCGAAGCCGTCGCCTACGCCGACGGGCACGACAGCGTCTCATGCGTTCTGCTGTACCGCCGGGAGAGCGACACGGACTGGACCGAGGCGCCGATGGAGCCGCTCGCCAACGACGGCTGGCGCGCTTTGTTCGCAGTCGACGAGATTGGCCAGTACCGATACACCGTGTCGGCCTGGGTGGATAGGTTCGCGACCTGGTCCCACGACATGGCGAGGCGCCTCCGCGCGGGGCAGGATGTGACGGTGGACTTGCTGGTTGGCGCGGCGCTGGTTGAGGCCGCCGCCGCGCGGGCCAGCGGGAGCGATGCCGACCGCCTCGCAAGAGTGGCCGCCACACTCCGTGGCGGCGGGCCTGAGGCCGGCCCGGCAGCACTGACGTCGGAGCTGGCCGCGCTCATGGCAAGGCACGCGGCGAGGCACTTCGCCGTTGCGGCACCGGAGGTCGCCGTGGTGGTCGACCGCGAACGGGCCCGCTTTGGTGCGTGGTACGAGCTATTCCCGCGTTCTGCAACTACCGAGCCGGGCCGCCACGGCACCTTTCGGGACGTAGAGGACCGCCTGTCCGACGTCGCCGCAATGGGCTTCGACGTGCTGTATCTGCCGCCGATCCACCCAATCGGCCGCGCGTTCCGCAGGGGCCACAACAACGCCCCTGTCGCCGGGCCGGACGACCCGGGTAGCCCGTGGGCGATCGGCACCGACGAGGGCGGGCACAAGGCGATCCACCCTCAGCTCGGCACGCTGGAAGATTTCCACAGCCTGATAGCCCGCGCCGCGGAGCAGGGCATCGAGATGGCTCTCGACATCGCCTTCCAGTGCTCTCCCGACCACCCGTACGTGCGGGACCACCCGGAGTGGTTTCGGCGGCGGCCCGACGGGACGATGCAATACGCGGAGAACCCGCCCAAGAAGTACCAGGACATCTACCCATTCGACTTCGAGTCGGCCCACTGGCGCGAGTTGTGGGACGAACTCAAGAGCGTGGTCGACTTCTGGGCTGACCAAGGGGTGCGGATCTTCCGGGTGGACAACCCGCACACCAAGCCCTTCGCCTTCTGGGCGTGGCTCATCGCGGAGGTCAAGAAGGCCCATCCAGACGCAATTTTCCTGGCCGAGGCGTTCACCCGTCCGAACGTCATGTACCGCCTGGCCAAGCTCGGCTTTACGCAGTCCTACACCTACTTCCCGTGGCGCAACAGCAAGGACGAGCTGACCGAGTTCCTCACCGAGCTCACGCAGACCCCGGTCCGGGAGTTCTTTGGCCCTACCCTGTGGCCAAACACACCGGACATCCTGACCGAGTACCTCCAGTACGGCGGCCGTCCCGCGTTCGTCTCGCGGCTCGTCCTGGCCGCCACCCTGGGAACGAGCTACGGGATCTACGGCCCAGCCTTCGAGCAATGCCTTAACACGCCTCTTTCCTCGGGCAGCGAGGAATACATGGACTCCGAGAAGTACGAGATTAGGCCCTGGGACGCCGATCGGGGCAGCAGCCTTGCGGGACTCATCGGCCGGCTCAACCGGATCCGGCGGGAGCACGCCGCATTCCGGACGAACGAGAACCTGCAGTTCCACACAGTCGACAACGACCAGCTCATCGCCTACAGCAAGAGCACGAAGGACCTGACCAGCCAGGTGCTTGTGGTGGTCAACTTGGACCCCCATCACCGGCAGTCCGGGTTCGTGGAGCTGCCGCTCGAGGAGATGAAGATCGACCCGCAGCAGCCGTACCAAGTCCACGACCTGTTGACAGACGCGCGGTACCTCTGGCACGGCCCGCGCAACTACGTCGAGCTGCGGCCCGACGCCTACCAGGCGAACGTCTTCGCGATCCGGCGGCGGGTCCGCACGGAGGCTGACTTCGACTACTACCTCTGATCGCAGGGCGGCCTGCGGCCGCGCGAAATCGCCGACCCACGAGCTGCCCAAGCCACCGCATCGATCGGCTGGTCGCCGCGCATCTCGCCGGGCGCGTGGGTTGTCGAAGAGATCACCCCTCGCCACCTTTGGGCGGCTCAAGCTGGCCGCGAGCGCGCGCCGTCAATTAGCACGGCAGCGCACCGCGCGCTGTGGTGCGGCACTGGAGACCGGGGTTTGCCTGCCGCGCAAGGTTGACGGCGAGGTCACTCAGAATGAAGCGATCGCCGGTCTGGCCCCACTGCCCGGCGATGGCCCTACGAGGCGAGTGCCGAGCACGCGTTCCGCGGAGATAGGGTTAGGGTCAGATCGTGTTTGGGTTGCCAGTCATGGGCCGTGCGTCCTGCATCGAGCGCCCCAGTGAACGTCCGTTTCTGCCCTCGTTCTCTCAGCGAAGTTCACGACGCGGCAAGACCGGCAGTGAAAGGCGACCGTGGGGTTTGCGCCGCCCCTGCTCGCGGCGCATGCTCGGGACCAAACATGCCGTCTGGTCGTCAGCCGGAACGTGACGGTGACGAGCCCGGAGGTCGGCTGTCCCGCGGGACGAGGCCGAACCGCCGCCGGTGCCGACTGGGCCAGTTCAGTCCCCGTTCGCTTCCCGCCACCGGAGCCTGCAGGCGACAGCGATGACTGGGACGAGTGTCGAAGCGCTCGCGACGCCAGCGCGGCGACCGGTCAGACGCTCGCCGGAACCGCAGATGGCACGTACCGCGGATATGCCGGGTACCACATGGCGTCGTCGACCGCGGCCTCGATCTGCTCATCGTGAATGCCGCGTCCCACGCCGCAGTCACGCGCCTGACACACCACGCGCACCGCGATCGCACGCGAGACCTCCCGGAGCAACGCCACGGGCGGGTAGATCGCCCCGGCCGCCAGCCGCTCGTCGGTCACGAAGTCCGCCAGCGTGTGGGCCGCGACGAGGAACATCTCGTCGGTCACCTCGCGCGCATCAGCCACGATCGCGCCGAGCCCGACGCCCGGGAAGACGAACACGTTGTTGGCCTGGCCGATGAGCCGCTGTCGGCCGTTCACTTCGACGGGCGGGAACGGGCTGCCCGTGGCGATGAGGGCACGCCCCTCGGTCCAGCGCAGGATGTCCTCGGGAAGCGCCTCCGTCTTGGACGTCGGGTTCGACATCGGCATGATGATCGGGATGCGGGCGTGGCGCGCCATCTCGCGGATGGCGCCCTCGGTGAACGCGCCCGGCGTCTGGCTCGTGCCGATCAGTATCGTGGGCTGCACGTGGCGTATCACCGTCTCGAGGTCGAACGGCCCGTCTGCCTCGAACCCGTGGCGCGCCATCATCTCGGCTGAGAGCGCGAATTCGCGCTTGTCTGCGTCGAGCGGCGTGCGCCCCAAGTAGACCAGGCCGTGCGTGTCGAGCATCGCGATGGCGCCGGCGATCGTGGCGGCGTCCGCGCCCTCGCGATCCATGGCGGCGCGCACGAGGCGCGCAACACCCACGCCGGCAGCGCCTGATCCCAGGAAGACGATGCGCTGGCGATGGAGCGGTTCGCCGAGGATGCGGAGGGCGGCCAACAGGCCTGCGAGCACGACGCCCGCGGTGCCCTGGATGTCGTCGTTGAAGCTCGCCACGCGGTGGCGGAAGCGGTCGAGGACCCGGATGGCGTTGTGCTGCTTGAAGTCTTCCCACTGCAGGATCGCATGCGGGAAGACCAGGTTGACGGCCTCGACAAACTCCTCGATGAACTCGTCGTACGGCTCACCGCGCAGGCGGGGATGGCTGTAGCCCATGTACAGCGGGTCCGCCAGGAGCGCCTGGTTGTCGGTGCCGACGTCGAGCGAGACCGGGAGCGTGAGCGAGGGGTAGATCCCGGCTCCGGCGGTGTACAGGGCCAGCTTGCCGATGGGGATCCCCATGCCGCCGGCGCCCTGGTCGCCGAGGCCCAGGATCCGCTCGTTGTCGGTGACGACGATGAGGCGGACATCCTCGTGCCGCGCGTTGCGCAGCAGGTCGACGATGCGTCCGGAATCGTCTGGCGTGATCCACAGGCCGCGTGGGCGGCGCATCACATGGCTGAACTGCTGGCATGCGCGTCCCACCGTCGGCGTATAGACGATGGGCATGAACTCCTCGATGTTCTCCACCAGCAGCCGGTAGAACAGCGTCTCGTTGCGGTCCTGCAGCGCGGCCAGCCCGATGTACTGCTCGAGCTCGTCGGTCTTGCGCCGGACGTGCTCGAGCTCCAGCGCGACCTGCTCTTCGATGGAACGAATGCCGGGCGGCAGCAGGCCACGCAGGCCCAGCTCGTCGCGCTCGTCCTCGTCGAACGCGAGGTCTTTGTTGAGCAGCGGGTGCTCGAGGAGGTCCGCGCCACGCCAGTGGACCTCGACGACACCGTCGGCGCGCCGGGTCGGGAGGGCGGGGAGAGTCTTCATACCGGCCAGCATACCGGGCTAACACGCGCCCGGAAGTGCCGACCGGACCGGCTGAGCCGCGCGCGGTCGTGGGCGCGCTCCCAACCGTGGTGGCACAATCGGTTCTGCCGGGATGGATAGATGCAGCGGGTGGACGTCGTGCCGGCCCTAATCGGAGGTCGCATGCCCGGGATCCCGCCCAGCTTCCCCGTGGTCCGTTTCACCGAGCGTCGCCTCGCCAACGGCTTGCGGGTGATCGTGGCGCCGGACCATCTGGCCCCGGTGGTGGCGATCAACGTCTGGTATGACGTCGGGTCGAAGCACGAGGCCCCGGGGCGCACGGGTTTCGCCCACCTTTTCGAGCACCTGATGTTCCAAGGGTCCCGACATGTCGGCAAGGCGGAGCATCTCGCGATCGTCCAGGCCGCCGGCGGGGTGGTGAACGGCACCACGGATTTCGACCGTACGAACTACTTCGAGACGCTGCCGTCGCACCGCCTCGAGCTTGGACTATGGCTCGAGGCGGATCGCATGGCGACCCTTCTCGACGCGGTGACTCAGGAGAACCTGGACAACCAGCGGGACGTCGTGAAGAACGAGAAGCGCCAGAGCTACGACAATCGGCCCTACGGCTCGTTCTACGAGCGGCTCCTTGGTGCGGTGATGCCGTCCGGGCACCCTTACCAGCACACCCCGATCGGGTCGATGGCGGATCTCGACGCAGCCTCCCTCAAGGATGTCCGCAGCTTCTTCCGCACGTACTACGCGCCCGACAACGCGGTTCTGGCGATCGCGGGCGACGTTGAACCGGAGGAGGGGCTGACCGCGGCGGCCACGTACTTCGACCCGATTCCGCCTGGTCCCGGCATCCCGCCGCTGGGCGATCTCAGCCTGCCGCCGCATATCGGCCGGGAAGTGCGCGTGAGGGTCCCTGACCGGGTGCCCTTCGCGCGCGTGCATTTGGGCTACCGGACGCCGCCCTTTGGGACGCCCGCGTTCGACGCACTCGAGGTCGCGACGCAGATCGCCGCCGGTGGCCAGGGGAGCCGGCTCTACCGGAAGCTGGTGCGCGAACTGCGGATCGCCCAGGACGTCGCGCTCTTCTTGCTGCCGCTTGTGGAGGGCGCGTCCGTGCTGACCGGCTGGGCGACGGTGCGGCCCGAGAGCGATGCCGCGACCGTCGAGGCGGTCATGTGCGAGGAGCTTGCCCGGCTGGCGGCGGAACCCGTCACTGATGACGAGATGGCGCGCGCGCGCGCCTTGATCGAATTGGAGGAACTCGCCGCGCTCGGACGGATCGAGGAGGTGGCCGACAGACTTGCCATGTACGCGACCCTGTTCGACCGGCCCGGCATGATCAACGAGCAGCTTGCGCGCTACCTGGCGGTCGACGCGGCGGCAATCTGCCGCGTGGTGACGGAGGTGGTTCGGCCGGACAACCTCGCCGTACTGACCTACGTCCCCGAGGTTGCCGGCACGCGGGAGGAAGCGGCATGACGGGTGGCGACTCCGGTAGCCGCGCCGCCGCCCGTCCGCGCGCTGAGGGTAGCCTCGGGGTGCTCGCCGTGCGACCTGCGCCGCGTACCCCCCGTCCGTACCATTTCCCGGGCTTCGTGCGGAGCGTCCTGCCGAATGGACTGACGGTGCTGGTGTCGCACCTTCCTGGGCGTCCACTGATTGCAGCGCAGATGCTGCTCGAAGGGGGCGCGGGCGCGGAACCGGGCGCGCTCGCGGGCGTCACTGTGCTGATGGCGGAGGCGCTGACCGAGGGGACCGCGCGGCACGATGCGATCGGCCTCATCGAGGCGTCTGAGCGGCTGGGCGCCGGCATCCAGGCTGGGTGCGGCTGGGAGACCACCGCAGGGACAGTGGACGTGCCGAGTCGCAACCTGGCGCCAGCGCTCGACCTGCTGGCAGAGGTGATGCTGGAGCCGACTTTCCCGGAGAGCGAAGTGACGCGGCTGCGCCAGGAACGCGAGAACGACCTGCTCCAGGCGCGCGCTGACCCGCGGCGCCGTGCAGAGCGGGCATTCGCGGCCGCTGTCTACGCGCCCACGTCTCCGTTCGCGCGGCCCACTGCCGGTACCGAGGAGACCGTGCCGGGCATCGATCGGGCGGCTGTCGTGGGGCGCTACTCTACGCTCTTGGACCCACAGCAGGCCACGTTCATCGTGGCCGGTGAGGTGGACGGCATCCCCGTCGTCGACCTCGTGGCCGAGCGCTTCGGCGATTGGATCGGTCCATCCGACCACGCTGCGGCGGGCTCATTCGAAGCCAATCCTAATCCCGCCCGGCGCCGGATCGTGATCGTAGACCGGCCGGGTTCGTCTCAGACGGAAGTCCGGATCGGACACGTGGGGCTTGCGCGCCGGATTCCCGACTACCACGCTGTCGTCGTGATGAGCGCGATCCTCGGCGGGCTCTTCGACTCGCGCCTGCAGCGCCTGCTCCGCGAGGAGCGCGGGTACACCTACGGCGTGCACGCAGGCTTCGACTTTCGGCGCGTGCCCGGCCCGTTCGCCGTGCGCATGGCGGTGCAGACGGAAGTCACGGTGCCCGCGATCGGTGACGCGCTGGACGTCCTCCGGCACATGGCGCAGGAACCCCCGACGGGCGCTGAGCTCGATGCGGCCCGGGACTTCCTGATCGGCGTGTTTCCGCTGCGCTTCGAGACGGCGTCGCAGGTCGTCGCGGCGATCTCGGGGCTCATCGCGATGAAGTTGCCGGACGATGAGCTGGACCGCTACCGTCCAGCTGTAGCCGCTGTCACGGCGGATGAGGTGCTGGCAGCCGCGTCGCATGTTCGCGCCGATGACGCGAGCGTCGTGCTCGTCGGAGACGCTACTCGTATCGAGGCTGGCTTGCAGGCGGCGTTCGGCATGGTCGACGTCGTGCACGACCCCGCGCTCTCCGGGCTGGGCGGAGTGGCCGAGCCCGGCGACGTCCCGGGCCAGGACTGACGCGGGTGCCGGGACGTGCCGGCGTGGGGGCACGGCGCTTGCCGGGCCAGGGTGCGCCCGTTACGCTGCAGCGCGGATGATCGTGGTACTCGGCCGCCCGCGTGCGGCACGACCTTGCCGCTCGCGGGAGCCGGCGGACTGTGTCCAGGCGGGGTTGTGCGTGTCCATCGCGAACGCCGCGGTTGCCGCCGGTGCACGCGTGGAGCTGGTGGGCTCGATCGGCGACGATGCCTCTGGAGACGCTGTGGTGGTCGGCCTCTCCCGCTACGGGATTGGCCACGCGGCGCTCTTGCGCGACCCTGCCGTGCATACCCCCGAGGTGGGTGCTGTGCCGGGCTCACTGCCGCGGCTCGACCGGGCAGACGTAGAGCTGGGACTCGGCTACCTTGTCGACTTCGGCGTGCTGCTGCTGGCTGAGCCGCTGGATCCTGAGGCCGAAGCCGGAGCGCTGGACGAGGCGGCTTTCCATGGCGCGCAGGTGGTCGCCGTGCTACCGCGCGACGCGGCCCCGTCTGACCGGCTCGGCGCAGAAGCGACCGTGCTCGAAGCACCCGCCGACGACCCCGGCGCGTTCGGCGCCCTCGTGGGCCGGTTCGCCGCAGAGCTCGAGCGGGGCGTGGCCGCGGCCGACGGGCTTGCCCATGCTGCGGCAGCCACCGGGTGGGAGCGCCGCTCGTGACCGGGGAAACTACGAGGACGAAGACGGCGCCGAACGATTTCTGGCGATCCGGCGCGGGCGACGATGACCAGCGCTCCCGGGCGCCCACGGTCCCGGTCGTGGGCACCGGCGGGACCTCCCTCGTAGGACTGATCGACGTGGTCACCTCATGGCTCCGCTCACCGGCGGCAGTGGAGCGCCGGCGGCTCTCGAACAGCCTGGCCTCCTTCGGGGACGAGCACGGGATCGCCGGTGCGCGACTCCGGCTCCTTCCGCCGCTGCCCGAAGACGAAGTCGGGTCTGGGACTCTGCGCCGTTCGCTGCCGCCGGAGCCGGGCGAAGCGCTCCAACACCGCGAGCTACGGACGGCGGACGGCGCAGAGATCGTAGGCGACCTGCTCGTGGAGGGACCGCCGGAAGCTGCGACGACCCTCGCCCGCGTTTTGGAGCTAGCGGCGACGCGCGCCCGGGCCCTCGTCCGGGCCCAAGAGATCCAGGACGAACTGCGGGGTCTCGACGAGGCGATACGCGCAATCGCCGGTGTGCTCTCGGTGGAGCGCGTGCTTCAGCTGATCGTCGACAATGTGCGTCTGCTCGTCGGAGCGCGCTATGCCGCGCTGGGTGTTCTCGATGAGCAGCGCCAGATCGATCCGTTTATCACCAGCGGGCTCAGCCGGGCGCAGCGGGAGCGAATTGGCCCCGCGCCGCATGGTCGAGGCCTCCTCGGGCTAATCATCGAAGAGGGGCGCGCCATCCGCGTGCCGGACGTGGCAGGGCATCCGCGGAGCGTCGGGTTTCCAGCTAACCACCCGTCGATGCGGTCGCTGTTAGGCGTGCCGGTCTCTGTGCGCGGCAGGGTACTCGGCAACCTGTACGTTACCGACAAGGAGAATGGGACAGAGTTTACGGAGGCCGACCAGCGACTCGTGGAGATGTTCGCAGCGCACGCGGGCATCGCTGTGCAGAATGCCCGCTTGCACGAGCAGGAGCAGCGCGTCGCGATCCTCGAGGAGCGCCAGCGGATCGGCCGCGACCTGCACGACGGCGTGATCCAGAGCATCTACGCCGTGGGGCTGATGCTCGACGATGCGCTCGAGCTGGCCCCGGAGGACCCTGCCGAGGCCTCCGCGCGCATCGAGCGGGCCATCGAGTCAATCAACCTCACCATCCGTGATACCCGCAACTTTATCTTCGGGTTGCGGCCCGAGCCGCTGGACGAGGCTGGCCTCGTCGACGCGCTGGCTGCGATGGCCGAGGAATTCCGGATCAACACCATGATCGACATCGCGCTCGAAGTGGGCGGTCCGGAAGACTTCGAGCTGCCCGCCGACGTCACCGCGCAGTTGCTGCAACTGGCGAGAGAGGCACTCAGCAACGTCGCGCGCCACGCGCGCGCCAGCCACGCGGAGATCCGCCTCATGGCAGATGAGCGTGCGCTCGAGCTCGCCATCGTCGATGATGGAGTCGGATTTGACCCGGCCGCGCGTCGCGGACCGGGCCACATGGGCCTCGGCAACATGCGAACGCGAGCGGCAGAGCTCGGCGGGGAACTCATCGTCGAGAGTGCCGTCGGACGGGGGTCCCGGGTCGCGGTGCGGGTACCGCGTCGAGGGGACGCATCCGACGACGCCTCGGCGGGTGCGGCGTCACACGGATCGGAGGAAGACGGTGACAGAGGGAGCGACGAGCAGGCCATTGCGGCTCTTGGTGGTGGATGACCACGAGGTCGTGCGGCAGGGTCTGGTCTCCCTGCTCGAGCGGCGCGAGGGCTTCCAGGTGGTCGCGCAGGCCGGGACCGTGGCCGAAGCGATCGACGCCGCGCACAAGTACCAGCCCGACCTGATCGTGATGGACGTGCGGCTTCCGGACGGCTCTGGCATCGAGGCGTGCCGGGAGATCCGGTCCGATCATCCTCAGATCCGGGTCGTCATCCTGACCAGCTATCCGGATGAGGAGGCGGTCTTCGCGTCCATCGTGGCCGGCGCGAGCGGCTACCTGCTCAAGCAGATCCGCGGCCGCGACCTCGTGGCGGCGCTCGAGGCGGTCGGCCGCGGAGAGTCACTGCTCGATCCCGCCGTCACGGAAAAGGTCCTGGAGAGAGTCCGCCGGATCGCCAGCGGCACGTACACCGACGAGCTGGCCCAGCTGACGCGCCAGGAACAGAAGATCCTGCTGCTGATTGCCGAGGGGAAGACCAACAAGGAAATCGCCGCGGAGATCTTCCTGTCCGATAAGACCGTCAAGAACTACGTCAGCTCCATTCTGGCGAAGCTTAATCTGCAGCGCCGGTCGCAGGCCGCCGCGTTCGTCGCTCGCCACCGTCTCCCCGGCGCCGAGTAGCGCACATGCGCATCGTCACGCCAGCGGAAGCCGTGGCCGGGATTGGTCCGGCGACCAGATCTTCGTGCAAGCAGCTGCAGCCACGCCAACCGAGTTGCTTGACGCCCTGGTCGTGCGTGCCCCGGAGCTTGAGGGCGTCAAGATCGTCCACATGCATGCGGAGGGGCCGGCGCCCCACCTCGCACCGGAGCTGAGCGGGAGTTTCTGGCACCGCGCCTTGTTCATCGGGCCCAACGCCCGCCAGGCGATCAGTGAGGGCCGCGGCGAGTACATCCCGGTGTTCCTCTCGGACATCCCGGCTCTGTTCACGCGCGGGCTGCTGCCGCTAGACGCCGCCTTCATTCACGTCACTCCGCCCGACGAGCATGGCTTCTGCTCGCTCGGTCCGTCCGTGGATGCAACGCTCGCCGCGGTCCACTGCGCCCGGACCGTCATCGCCCAGCTCAACCCGGCGTGGCCACGCACCCTCGGCAACAGTTTCGTGCACGTGTCCGAGATCGACCTCGCGATTGAGGTTGATCGGGCGCCGTACACCTACGAGCCGGGAACGCCCGGCGAGCTCGAGCGTCGGATCGCCGAGTACATCGCGGACCTGATCCCGGACGGCGCGACACTGCAGATGGGGATCGGCGGGATCCCCAGCGCGGTCGGCCTCGCCCTGCGCGATAAGCACGACCTAGGCGTACACACCGAGATGTTTACCGACGCGGTGGTGGATCTCGTCACCGCGGGTGTAATCACCGGGCGACGCAAGGAGCTCGACCGCGGGAAGATTGTGGCCGCGTTCATGATGGGAGGCTCCTCCCTCTACCGTTTCGTGAACGACAACCCGATGGTGGAAATGCGCGAGGTCGATTACACCAACGACACCGCAGTGATCCGCCGGTTCCGGCGCATGTGCGCCATCAACTCGGCCATCGAGGTCGACCTGACCGGCCAAGTCTGCGCCGATTTAATCGGATGGCACCTCTATAGCGGCGTTGGCGGGCAGATGGATTTCATCCGTGGAGCGGCCTTGGCGGAGGATGGGCGGGCGATCATCGCACTGCCGTCCACGACGTCCGACGGGAAGACATCCCGCATCGTCTGCTCGCTTAAGGAGGGGGCAGGCGTGGTGACCACGCGCGCCCACGTTCAGACGATTGTCACCGAATGGGGTGTGGCCCAGCTGCACGGTAAGGGCATCGCCGAGCGGGCGCGAGCCCTGACGGCGATCGCGCACCCCGACTTCCGCGAAGACCTCGACTGGATGGCACACGGGCGCCATTTCCTGTAACGCGGCGCGCAGGTGCAGCCGGGATGATGTCGCGGGAATCAAGAGGCGAACGCCGCGCGTCCCCTGCGGCGTTCGCCTTACGCACAGAATGGTGATCTCAGTGAACCATGCGTAGAGCCGTTCGGCATGGTTCTTTGGTTTCTTCGTCGCCTCGCGACGAGCTCGGCCCGCCGTCAGGCTTCGCCCATGGAGCCTCTGCTCGACTTGCGGCCCCGACTCTTGCTCGTCAGCGATCACCGCACTGCCGGTGATGCACTGGCCGGCTACCTGGCTCGGCACGGCTTCGAAGTAGTCGCCAGAGCGTCGAACGCCGAGCAGGCCGCGGCCGCCGCGCGCGCCACGCTGCTGGACGTCGCCCTCGTCGACGGCGACTTGGCCGCCGGCTGGACGTCCGTGGTGCAGGCCTTGGCGGAGCCACTCGGTCGGAGTCGCATCGCGGTGCTTTCCTCGTACTGGGGGCAGCAGAAGCGCAGCGACGCGCGACGCTGTGGCATCGGCGCGGCGCTGCTGAAGCGGGTGGCCGGCCCCATCCTCGCGAGACAGCTCCGGGCACTGACTGCCTGACCGCGGGACGCGAGATCGCGTTCGCGTCCGCAGCGAACGGCCCTGCCGGTCCTCTCGAAGATCTTCATGCGTGCCTGCACCGGCGAGCGGCGTGGGCGATCGTAAGGCGGGTCCTCACTGATCCCGCGGGTCCGGCGGTCCCGACCGGCAGGGCCGGCTGACCGGCGCCTTCGGGCCGTCCGGCAGACGCACCTCGGGTGGGCCGCGAGTCACCCTCGTCCGGGAGAAGGAAGGGGCGATGGCGAAGATCGAGACGATTCTCGTGGCGACCGACGGGTCGCCTGCGTCCTCCGCCGCCAGTGAGGAGGCGATCGATCTCGCCCAGCGTCTCGGCGCGCAACTTCTAGTCGTCAACGTGGTCAACATCCCTGAGGTCACCGCCGCCAGCGCGACGTTCCCCGGCACGGTGTTCAGCGCCCGCGAGGAGGCGGAGTCGATCGCGCGGGCCGTCGTGGACGCCGCCCGACACAGCGGGGTAATGGCTGCCTACCTGACATGGGAAGGTCAGCCAGGGGAGGCGATCGTGGCGGCAGCCGAGTCGGAGGGGGCCGACCTCGTCGTGGTCGGGACACACGGGCGGAGCGTCATCGGCCGCCTGCTGCTGGGCAGTGTCTCCGAGTACGTGGTGCGACACTCGCGCGTACCGGTCCTCGTCGTGCGCCCGCAGGAGACTGCAATCGCCGCCGTGGGATAGGCGGTCCCCGAGCCGCTGGCGCCTGCGCCACATCGGCGCCTCCGCCGGATCGGCACCTATACTCGCCCTGCCGTGCCCCGCAGCCCTCGCCCCGCAGGCCTCGCGCCCCCTCCCGACGACCCTCTTGTCGACTTCTCAGCCGCCACTCGTGGCTGGTTCCGCTCGGCCTTCGCCGCGCCAACGCCAGCCCAGACTGGGGCATGGCCGGCAATCGCCGGCGGTAGCCACGTGCTCGTCTGTGCGCCAACAGGGTCGGGCAAGACGTTGGCCGCGTTCCTATGGTGCCTGGACCGCTTGGCCGTGGAGGGCACTCCCCCCGACCCACTGGCGCGGCTGCGGGTGGTGTACGTGTCGCCGCTGAAGGCCCTCGTGCACGACGTTGAGCGGAACCTCCGCGCGCCCCTTGCCGGCATCCGTCTCGCCAGCCAAACCCGCGGGGAAGCGCCGCCGGACATCCAGGTCGCGATGCGCACGGGCGACACGCCCGCCAAAGAACGGCGGGCATTCGGACGCCGACCGCCGGACATCCTCGTGACGACGCCGGAGTCGCTGTACCTGCTGCTGACGTCGGGCGCGCGAGAGGCGATGCGCTCGGTGCGCTGGGTGATCGTGGATGAGATCCATGCGCTGGCGTCGACCAAGCGAGGAGCGCACCTCGCTCTGTCGCTGGAGCGCCTCGAGACGCTAGTCACCGCGTCGCCCCAGCGGATCGGGCTGTCGGCCACCCAACGTCCGCTCGAGGCGGTCGCCGCCTTCCTCGGCGGCCGCCTGCCGGAGAAGGCTGGCCTCCGGCAGCGTCCGCTGGACGGCGCGCTGGCGCTGCCGCCCGATGGCCGGCCGCCGACTGCGCTGGAGGACCAGGCGGAGCCAGCACCTCCTCGTCCTGTCGTCATCGTCGATGCCGGCGTCCGCAAGGCCCTGGAACTGCGGGTTGTGGTCCCGGTGGAGGACATGTCCCGGCTCGGCGAGGTGATCCCGCTGCAGGAGGCCGCCGGTGGTCCAGCGGCCGGCCCCGTCGAGCGCTTCAGTATCTGGCCGGCCATCCACCCGCGACTCGTTGAGCTGATACGTGCACATCGCAGCACGATCGTGTTCGTCAACAGCCGCGGCCTGGCGGAACGTCTCGCGCGCCGGGTCAACGAGATCGCCGGCGAGGAGCTCGTGCGAGCGCACCACGGCTCGTTGGCTCGGGAGCAGCGCGAGCTGGTAGAGGAGGCACTGAAGGAGGGCCGGCTCGCCGGCATCGTGGCGACCAGCTCGCTCGAGCTCGGCATCGACATGGGCGCGGTTGACCTTGTAGTCCAGGTGGAATCGCCCGGATCGGTCTCCCGCGGGCTCCAGCGGATCGGGCGAGCGGGCCATCACGTCGACGAGCCCTCGCGGGGCGTGATCTTCCCCAAGTACCGCGGCGACCTACTCGAGTGCGCCGTCGTGACGCGGGCCATGCATGAGGGCGCGATCGAGCCGACCGTCGTGCCCCGCAACCCGCTCGATGTCCTCGCGCAGCAGCTCGTCGCGGCGTGTACCGAGCGGACCTGGCTGGTGGACGATCTCTACGCCCTCGTTCGGCGGGCCGAGAACTTTGCCACCCTCAGCCGGGCGAGCTTCGACGGGGTCCTCGCGATGCTGGCCGGCCAGTATCCCTCCGACGAGTTCGCCGAGCTGCGACCCCGCGTGGCGTGGGATCGCGTGGCCGGCACCGTGCGGGCACGCGCCGAGAGCCGCGTCGTCGCGGTCCTCTCTGGCGGCACCATCCCGGATCGGGGCCTGTACGGCGTGTACCTCGACGACGCGGAAGGGTCCGCAGCGAGCCGGGGCCGCGCTGAGCTCGCCTTGAATGCGCCTGTTCGAGCGGGTGGCCGCGCCCGTGAGGATCGCCGTGGTGGCCGGCGGGTGGGCGAGCTCGACGAGGAGATGGTCTACGAAACGCGTGCGGGCGAAGTCATCCTGCTTGGCGCGAGCGCGTGGCGTATCACGCAGATCACCGCCGACCGCGTGCTGGTAGAGCCCGCCCCCGGGCAGCCCGGGAAGGTGCCGTTCTGGAAGGGCGATGGGCCGGGACGCCCTGTGGAGCTGGGGCGCGAGCTCGGCGCGTTCACGCGCAGGCTGCGCGACGAGTCCCGCGGTGTACGCGGCCGCGAGCGAACCCTGGCGCGGCTGGAGGCGGAGCACGACCTCGATCGAGTGGCCGGCGAGAACTTGCTCGCCTACGTCGGCGACCAGGCGGACGCTTCCGCGGTGCCGACGGACCGGACGATCGTGGTAGAGCGCTTCCGCGACGAGCTCGGCGACTGGCGGGTGTGCGTGCTGACGCCGTACGGAGGCCGGGTGCATGCGCCGTGGGCCCTGGCAATCGAGGCTCGGTTGCGCGCGTCGCTCGGGGTGGACGTTCGGGCACTCTGGTCCGACGATGGGATCGTCCTGCGCATCCCGGCCACGGAGGGAGAGACAGACGCGCCCTTCGGCGACGACGGTGAGGGCAGGGTCGCGAACTCGCGGATCGACGCGCTCCAGCGCGCGATTTTCCCAGGGCCGGACGAGACCGAAGAGGCAGTCGTGGCCGCGCTCGGGTCGTCGGCGCTGTTTGCGGCGCGGTTCCGCGAAAACGCTGCCCGCGCGCTGCTCCTGCCGAGGGGAGGCGCCGGTCACCGCCGGCCCCTCTGGCAGATGCGGCAGCGCTCGGCGCAGCTCCTCCAGGTGGCCGGGCGGTACGGCTCATTCCCGATCGTGCTGGAGACGTTCCGCGAATGCCTGCGCGACGTCTTCGACCTGCCCGCTCTCCGCGACCTGCTCTCGGCGGTCGGACGACGGGAGATCGACGTGCGGCACGTCGAGACGGCGCGCGCATCACCGTTCGCGAGCTCGCTGCTGTTCGACTACGTCGCCGCCTACATGTACGAGGGCGACGCGCCGCTGGTCGACCGGCGCGCCCAGGCGCTCGCACTCGACCGAGATCTGCTGCGCGACCTGCTCGGCGCGGAGGAGCTGCGCGAGCTTCTCGACCGCGACGCGCTCGCGGAGCTGGAGTTGGAGCTGCAGGCGCTGTCGGACGAGCGACGCCCGCGATCCGCTGACCAGCTGCACGACCTGCTGCGGCGGCTAGGAGACCTGGCGGAACCAGAGATCGTGGCTCGAGCGCCAGGCAACGACGCGGCCGCGCGGGCGGCGACGGCGGCGGCGTGGTTGTGCACGCTGGCGGCGGAGCACCGGGTGGTTCAGGCCAGGATCGGCGGGGAGCCGCGCTGGATCGCGGCGGAGGATGCGGGCCGCTACCGCGACGCGCTTGGCGTCGCGCTGCCCCCGGGCACGCCGGCCGCCTTTCTGGATGCCGGACCGGAGCCGCTCGTCGGGCTTGTGCACCGCTGGGCGCGTACGCACGGGCCGTTCGCACCGACGGGCCCAGCAGCCCGCTGGGGGATTTCTGCGCTCCCGGTCGAGCGGGCGCTTGAGGTGCTTCTCGCCGCGGGAACCATCCTGCGGGGTGAGTTCCGACCCGGCGGCTGGGACCGTGAATGGTGCGAGCCCGACGTGCTGCGCGGGCTTCGGCGCCGGTCTCTGGCCCACCTGCGCCACCAGATCGAACCCGTCGAGCCCGCTGCGTACGCGCGGTTCCTCCCGTCGTGGCATGGCGTAGGCAGGAGCGGGCCGGGCGGACTCGACCGGCTTGTGGAGGTGGTGACGCAGCTCGAGGGATTGCCACTGCCCGCCAGTGTGCTCGAGCGCGACGTGCTGCCCGCGCGCGTGCCGGGTTACGCGCCGCGACTCCTCGACGAGCTGGGCGCGGCGGGCGAGGTCGCCTGGGTAGGCCATGGGCGGCTGGGCCCGGATGACGGCCGCATCGCGCTCTATCGCCCCAACCGGCTAGCGCTCCTGCTCGACCGTGACGCGGCAGCCAGCTCGGCCGGGCGGGACGACACACGCGGCCTCTGGCTGCGCGACGCCCTCGTGCTCCGCCTTCGGCAGCACGGTGCCTCCTTCTACCGGGATCTCCTAGCCGCCGCTCAGGCCACGGCGCGCGGGCGCGGCGAGGCAGCACCCTCCGAGCGCGAGGTGCTCGACGCACTATGGGACCTGGCCTGGAGCGGGTCGCTGACCAACGACACCTTCGCCCCGCTGCGCGCCCTGCGATGGCGGCGACCGACTCGCGGAGCCGCGCGTCGAGGGATCGGCGGCGTGCCGCCGGAGGCCGCGGGCCGGTGGTCGCTGGTGGGCGAGGCCGTCGAGTTCGACGGGCCGAACGCGATTGCCCCGACAGCTCGCCTGCATGCCCGCGCCCTTGTGCTCCTCGAACGGCACGGTATCGTGACCCGCGACGGCGTGCTCTCGGAGCCGCTGCCCGGCGGGTTCTCGGCCGTCTACCCTGTCCTGCGCGATCTGGAGGAACGGGGGAGGGTGCGTCGCGGCTATTTCGTCGAGCGGCTCGGGGCGGCCCAGTTCGCCCTGCCGGGCGCCGTCGAGAGGCTGCGGGCAGTACGCCGCCCCCCTGGCGCGGAACCCGACCCGGAGGCCGTCCTGGTGCTGGCGGCCGTGGACCCGGCGCAACCGTACGGCGCGGCGCTGCCGTGGCCCCATCGCGCCACCGAGGAACGCCACGCGCTCGCCCGAGCGGCCGGTGCATACGTGGTACTGCTCGACGGCGAGCCCGCGGCATTCCTCGAGCGCGGCGGGCGATCGATGCGCACGATGCCGGCCTTCGACCGCCCAGGCGCGGCCGTCGTCGCGTTGCGCGCCGTGGCCAGCCTCGTCGAGGACGGCCGTCTCCGCACGCTCCGGCTCTCCCATATGGACGGCGCACCCGCGGACGCGTCCGAGCACCGTCCCGCCCTCGAGGCGGCCGGCTTCCGCGCCGGATACGGGGGCTGGCAGCTACCGGCGGCCATACATTCACGCCTCGCCTGAGCGACGCGATGCCCGAGGGGGACACGCTGTTCCGGACGGCCGAGGTCTTGCGGGCCGCGCTGCTGGGCCGAACGGTGGCGGTGGCGCGCGGCCGCCCCGGCGGCGCACGGCTGGAGCTGGTGGCGGGACGCACGATCATCGCCGTCGAGACACGTGGCAAGCACCTCCTGGTCGAGGCAAGCGGCGGCCTGACACTACACACGCACCTAGGGATGCACGGATCCTGGCACCGGTATCGCGAAGGGGAGCCTTGGCGGCGGTCGCTGGCCAGAGCGGTGGCGGTCGTCGAGGTGCCCGGCGCGGTGGCCGTCTGCTTCGCGGCGCCGACCGTCGAGCTCGTCGAGACCCGGGCGCTTCCGGTACACCCCGTGCTCTCCCGGCTCGGGCCGGACCTGCTTTCCGCCGTGCCGAACCCAGAGGAGGCCGTGGCGCGCCTGCGGGCCGTCGGCCGCGAAGGCGTCCCGATCGCTGACGCCCTGCTGGACCAGCGGGCGCTGGCCGGGATCGGCAACGTCTACCGGAGCGAGGTCTGCTTTCTGGAGCGTCTCGATCCGATCACCCCGCTTGATGCGCTCGACGACGCGACGCTCGCCCGCGTCGTGGCGACGGCACGACGGCTCCTCGCGGCGAACCTGCACAGCCCGTACCGCACCACCGTTGAGCCGGACGACGGGCTCAGTCCCGGACGGCGTGGCGGCAGGCTGTGGGTGTATGGCCGGGCCGGACGTCCCTGCCGGCGCTGCGGGACAGTCATCCGCAGCCTGGCGACCGGACCGCTCGCCAGGCGGGTGTACTGGTGCCCGACCTGCCAGCCGCCCTTCAGGCCAACCCGAAGAACGCCCTGACGCGCGCTCCAATCCCGCGGCGTGCCTGCAGCCGCGCCTGGTCTGGGTCGGTTCGTGCGTATGCCCAGGCTGCCGCCACCCGGCCGCGCGCGAGGCGCACGGCGCGAGGGAGCTCGCGCCTGTTCGCCCACCAGAGCGGGTGTGCATGGCGCCACAGCCAGGGGATCGCGGCCCACAGGAGCAGCACGTAGTCGATGCGCAGCGGGCGCGGGAAGTTGAGTGCCGTGTTGATCTGGAGCAGCGTCGCGGGCCACGTTGCGAGTGCGAGCAGGATGGCGAACGCCCCGGCGACGAGCCCCCAGGCCCGGGCTCGCGGAGGAAGAAACACGAACAACGCAGCGGGGAACCACTTCATGCTCGCGGCGAGGGCCCAGAGGGCCCCGCCGAGGCGCGGTCCGCTGAACTGTGCGAGCCACACCGCGAGCGTCAGCAGCAGGGTCACGTTGCCGCTGTCGAACGTGGCGATGAGTGGCAGGGAGATTAGGACGACCGCGATCGCGGTCGCGAGCGGGTGCCGCCGATAGGCCCATTCGGCTGACCAAAGGAACAGCAGTACGTTCGCGCCCCGCCACACTGCCCAGGCGACCGTCCACGGCAGGAGTGCCCATGGGAGGAACAGGGGCAGCAGCCACGGCGCGTAGACGTACGGCAGGAAGACGCCGCCAGGGTGGAACGGATCGCCCCCCGCGAGCCAGACGCGAACCCCAGCCCAGTACGCCCTCGCGTCGGCCCCGGCGAGCTCGCCGCGGGCGACCAGGAACGCCACCATGAGGCCGCCCGTCAGAGCGAGCAGCAGGATCGCCAGCAACCGCCGCGGATCGCGGAGGCGCGATGTCTCGCGGCGCAGGGCTCGGGCGTAGACGCCGGCGCGTCGCCGAGTCGGCCGATCGATGCGGCCGACGAGGGAGTGCTCCGATGTCGCGTTCACGGTTCGGTCCAGAAGGCTGCCGCCGCGCAGACCGGCGGGCGGAACGCATCGATGGTACCGCCGCAGCACCGTCGGGGGCGGCTGCGGTGGGGCCGGGTGCGGGCCGCGAGGCCGACGAGCTGGACGCGCGGCCGCGTAGACTCCGCTTGTGCGGCTCGCGCAGGTGTCCAGCGACACGCTTGTTCGGCTCCGCGACGCCGCAGGCCGGGCGCTGCCCGAGTACCTGGCCGACCTGGGGCGGCTCGTGACCGTGGACAGCGGGTCCTATACGAAGTCGGGAGTCGACGAAGTCGGGCGGTGGATCACGGACGCCCTGCGCGAGCTCGGGGCCACAGTGGAGGTCCACCCCAACGCCCAGCTGGGCGCCACAGTCGAGGCGGTATTCCAGGGCGCGGGCACGGCCCGAGTGCTTGCGATCGGGCACCTGGACACCGTGTTCGAGCCGGGGACGGCGGCAGCGAGGCCCTTCCGCGTCGAGAGTGGCCGTGCTCACGGTCCCGGCGCGTGCGACATGAAGTCGGGGCTGCTGGCCGGCGTGTACGCGTTGCGGGCGCTGCGCTCAACGGCTGGGCAACGCAGCCGATCGCCCGCGGCCACGGGCGAGTCGACGGACGTGACAGTCGAGCCAGCAGCCGTCAATGTTCACGCTGCGCTGCCTTGGTTGCCGCTCGCTCGGTTGACGTTTCTGGCAAATCCCGACGAGGAGATCGGGTCGCCGGTGAGCACCCCGTTGATACGAGCGTGCGCCACACGCCACGACGCGGCGCTCGTCTTGGAGTGTGCGCGGGCGAACGGCGATATCGTGAGCTCCCGGAAGGGCAACGAGTCGCTCGAGTTGCGGATCCGGGGCCGAGCGGCGCACGCCGGCGTGGAGCCGGAGAGGGGCCGGAGCGCCGTCTTGGAGGCGGCCCACAAGACGATCTCGCTGCAGGCGCTGAACGGCCGCTGGCCGGGCGTGACCTGCAATGTCGGCGTGTTCCGCGGTGGCACGCGGCCGAACGTCGTTGCCGACGAGGCAGTGCTTGAGGTCGATCTTCGGGCTTCTACACGGGACGCGCTTGAGGCGGCCGAAGCGGCGGTTAGCCGGATCGCGGCCCGGACGACTGTGCCTGACGTGACGTGCGAGATGGCGCGGCACGGCCGCCACTGGCCGATGGAGCGGCTGCCTGGCACGGCCGACCTGGTCGATGCTGCGGTGGCGCTCGCGAAGTCGCTCGGGTTCGAGTTGCGCGACGCGTCGACGGGAGGCGCCTCGGACGCCAACACAACCGCCGGCGCGGGTCTTCCGACGCTTGACGGGATGGGGCCGGTGGGCGGGCTCGATCACTCGCCCGACGAATACGTCGAAGTGGGCTCGGTGGTGGACCGGATCACGCTCCTAGCCGGGATGCTCTGCGCGCTCGGCGGACCGTGAGGGATCAGCGCAGGAACGACGCTCCGCAGTTGTCGCAGATCGCGTAGATGGCGCGCTGTTCGCGGGCGTATCCGGCGACGTGTAGCCGGCCGACTGCTCCGTCGGCCGGGCATGCCCAGACCCACCATGTGTCGTCCGGCACCGGCGCCGGGAGTGGCGTCGCTTCGGCCGAGATGCGGGCCCCCAGGCCTTCGAATGCGCCTACCGCGCGCTCGACCGCCGCGCAGCGCTGGGCCTCAGACTCGCGAGAGTAGGGGTAGTTCTGGCCGATGTTCGAGCTCACCAGTCCAGCTCTCTTCCGCTTGGCCGGGCACGTGGTCGGCAGGCGACCACGAAGACGGGACGGCCAGCCGCGGAGGTTGTGAGCGCGGCGCGACCGGCCGACCGAGAGTATAGCGAGGAGCAGGCCGCGTTCGGCCGTGCACCGTTCGGTGTTGAGCTCCCGGCGAGCCGCTTCTGCAGGTTTGGCCCGCCGTCACCATGCACCGGGAAGTCCCTCGGAGCGTGGATCGGCGGTGGCCGCGAACGACACGGGCACGTCCGTGTGTGGCCGATACAGAATCTCGACGGCGTGCTCGTGGCCGAGTTCGCTCGACAGCGGCGGCACCCACGCGACGGCATGACCCATGGCGGCGAGCGCATCGCCGACCGCGGGCAGCATGCCGCGCTCCAGACGGGTTAGCTCACGCGGCGCGCCATGAGTGTCCGCGTCGCCCGCGAACCTGGGCGCCGCGACAGCGTCCTCGATCGGCCGGCCGCCGTCGACGACCGACGAAACGAACTGGGCGAACACCTGTGGCTGGATCTCGCCGCCCATCGACCCGTGCACGATCCAGGGACGGCCATCGCGGAACAGCATGCCCGGTGTCAGCGTGTGCATGGTCCGTTTGCGGGGCGCCAGCACGTTGGCATGTGCGGGGTCCAACGAGAAGAACGCCCCGCGGTTGTGGTAGGCGATCCCGGTCTGTGGGTCGACCAGTCCTGAGCCGAAGCCGGCGTAGTTCGACTGGATCAGGCTGACGGCCATGCCTGACGCGTCAGCAGTGGCGAGGTAGACGGTGCCACCACCGCGGGGCGTAGTCGAGGGAGCCAGCGCGAGTGCCCGAGCAGGGTCGATGCGGGCCGCCAACATGGCCGCGTGTCCCCGACCGAGGATCTCGATGAGCGTCCCGGCTGGGATCGCGTCCGGGTCCGTCAGATACGTGTCGCGGTCCCTGATCGCCAGCCGAGCGGCCTCGACGACGAGGTGCACCCAGCGCACGTCCGTCACCCCCTGAGGACCGAAGGCGGCCGGTGACGGTGGGTCGAGTTGCTGGAGGACCTGGAGCAACTGGAGAGCAACCACACCAGAGCTGTTGGGTGGGTGGGACGTCGTCTCGACGCCCCGATAGGTCGCCCGCAGCGGCAGATCCCACGTGGACGCGTGCCGGGCGAGGTCGTCCGCACGCAGGAGAGAGCCGGCCGACTCGAGGTAGTCGGCCGCGCGGCGCCCGAGGTCGCCTTCGTAGGCATCGCCCGGTCCCTCCAGGGCCAGCCGGCGCAGCGTCCCGGCGAGCGTCGGCAACCGCACGACCTCGCCGGTCTGCCACGGCCTGCGGCGTGGCCGGAAGACGCGCGCCCAGTCGGAGTCTGCGCCGAAGGTCCGCGCGGCTCGCTCGACCGCGGCGCACCAGGCGGGACTCGCCGGGAACCCGTCGGCGAGTTCGATCGCGGGCCCGAAGAGCTCGTGCCACGGCAGCCGACCGTGCCGTTCGTGCGCGTCGCCCCACGAACGGACGGCTCCCGGAACGGTCACCGTCCACGGTCCTCGAACCGGCATGGTGGTGAACCCGGCCGTCCGCGCGGCCTGAAGCGTCGCGCCGCCTGCGGACCGACCGCTGCCGTTCAGAGCCTCCAGGCCGCCTGTCGGCGTCCAGATGAGCCAGAACGCGTCTCCCCCGAGGCCGCACATGTAACTGGTCACGACGGCCAGTGCCGCGTTCGTGGCGATCGCCGCATCGACGGCGGTCCCTCTGGCCCGGAGGGTCCAGATCCCCGCCTG
The DNA here is from genome assembly GCA_963835945.1 of uncultured Chloroflexia bacterium. Classification (GTDB taxonomy): domain Bacteria; phylum Chloroflexota; class Limnocylindria; order Limnocylindrales; family CSP1-4; genus JAJYNJ01. The sequence goes on along the minus strand of CAWIHR010000011.1, from coordinate 46,951 downwards.
TGTGGCGAGCGCGTGGGGCGAGGCGACCGCGCCGCGGGTGCCGCGCACCACGACCGCGGGGACGAGCGCGCGTCCTAGCTTGGCCGGATCTGCGGACGGCGGCACGGGGCGATTGTGAAGCATCCACAGCGCTCTGTCCCGGGAACGGACCCAGCGACGCAACCGGCGGTCAGGACAATTCCCGTACAATTCCAGCGTCCTCACCCCACGCCCGGAGTCCGCATGTTCGCCACCCTCGTCGGTGCCTACCCACGTACCCCGCTGCCCGGGCAGGCGTTCCGGCTCCGCGCCGCTCGTGCCCGGCTCGAGCGCGGCGAGATCAACCCGGCAGCCTACCGAGCGGTGCAAGACGAACTCGTGCGCGAGGTCATGGCCGAGCAGTTGGACGCCGGCTTGGCGCTGCTGACCGACGGCCAGGTGCGCTGGGACGACCCGCAGACCGCGATCGCCGGGGGGCTGCGAGGGTTCGAGACTACGGGTCTGCTCCGCTACTTCGACACAAACACCTACTACCGTCAGCCGCGGGCCGTAGAGACTCCCCGGTGGGAGGCCTCGGTGACGGTCGCCGACTGGACGTTCGCGCACGAGACGGCCATCTCGCTGGCGGAGCGGCGGGGGGTTGCGGTCCCACCCGTCAAGCAGTGCGTCGTGGGCCCCTACACGCTGGGGCGCCTCTCGGACCCGGGCCAGGTGGGTCACGAGCGGCTCGTGCTCGCGCTGGCAGAGGCGCTCAACGAGGAACTCCATGCGCTTCACGCCGCCGGGGTGCCTGTGATCCAGCTCGACGAGAACGCGCTCACGCTGATCCGCTCGGACGACGAGGCCGAGCGCAGGCTGGCTGCGGACGCGTTGCGTCGCGTGGGGGAGGGGCTCGAGGACGCCCATCTCTGCCTGGCGGTCACGATGGGCACCGCCGTGGGAGTGGGGGCGTCGGCGCTGTTCGACCTGCCGTTCCGGAGCTATCTGTTCGACCTAGTCGCCGGCCCGGACAACTGGGCGCTGATCGCCTGCGCACCGCACGACCGCGAAATCGTGTGCGGCGTGGCCGACGCCCGGAACACCCGTCCGGACGAGGAACACGCGATGGTTCGGGCCGCCCTGTATGCCGCGGCCACGTCCGTCCGTGGGCTCGACCGGGTCGCTCTGTCGCCCTCGACTGGGCTGGAGTACCTGCCGCGCGATCGCGCGAAGGCGAAGGTTGAGGCGCTCGTCCAGGCTGCCCGCACGGCCGCGAGCACTGATCCCGACGAGCTCGCACGAGCGACCGACCCGCTCGCCGTCGACGGGCGCAGCGCCGGGCCGGGCCGTCATGCGCCGCCACCCGAGCGACCGGCCGCCGCCGCAGACAGGAGCCGCACATGAGCAATGGCCTCTGGACCACCTCCGTCGGATCCTTCCCCAAGCCGCCGGAGCTCCTGCGCGCCCGCGCCGACCACTCCGCCGGACGCATTGGCGACGAGGCACTGCACGCCCTGGAGCGCCGGGCGACCGAGGACTGGATCCGATTCCAGGAGGAGCTTGGAGTCGACATCCTGGTCGACGGTGAGATGTACCGCGGTGACATGGCGACCTACTTCGCCGAGGAGCTGACGGGCTTCGAGATCGGCGGCCTCGTGCGGAGCTACGGCAACCGCTACTACCGCAAGCCTATCGCCGTGGGCGATGTTCGACGGGCGCACCCCATCACGCTCGACGCGTGGCGGTTCGCCCAGTCCTTGACTAGCCGCCCGGTCAAAGGGATGCTGACGGGCCCCTATACGATCGCCGACTGGAGCTTCGATGAGCACTACGGCTCGCGGCGAGAGTTCGTCCTCGGCCTGGCACGCGCAATCCACGAGGAGGCAATGGACCTCGCGGCTGCAGGAGCGGCCTTTATCCAAGTGGACGAGCCCGCGGCGTCAGCGAGGATGGACGAGCTACCGCTGGTCGCCGAGGCGATGGCCATCGTGACCGATGGCCTGAACGCCCACGCGATCACGCACCTCTGCTACGGGGATTTCATGCATGCGTACCCAACCATGCTCGACATCCCGGTCGACCAGGTCGACCTTGAGATGGCCAACTCTGGATACGACTTGCTCGAGCGCTTCCGAGAGGTTCCCTTCACCAAGGCGATCGGCCTCGGGGTCGTGGACGTGCACAGCCACCGCATCGAGTCGGTGGATGAGGCGGCTGACGGGATCCGGCGGGCGCTGGAGGTGCTGCCGCCCGAACGGATCTTTGTCGATCCGGACTGTGGGCTCAAGACGCGGACGGTCGATGAGGCGAAGGCCAAGATGCGCGTCGTCGTCGAGGCCGCCCGCCGGGTTCGCCAGGAGCGTGGCATCGGCGACGCGCTACCCGACGCGGGCCCCACGCTGGGGAGATCGTTGGGCGCTCCCGGATCCGCGCGCCGGTAGCGTGGGTTTGGCCAGGGCATCCGATCGCGGGGCACCAGGAGCGCGGCGGTGGAACTGATCTGGCGTTCGACCGGTCCCCTGGCGACCAACGTCTACCTCCTCGGTGATCCGGAGAGGCGCGAGGCGCTCGCGATCGACACCGCCACGCCGTCGGCGGCGTGGATCGGCGAACAGCTGGCCGACCGTGGTTGGACGCTAAAACTGGTCGTGAGCACGCATTGCCACTGGGATCACGTCGGCGACAACGCCGCCGTGCAGGCGGCGACAGGGGCGCCGATCGCGTGCCACGCGCTGGACCGGCACGGGCTGGAGCACCCGGATCCGCTCGGCGCGCCGTTTCCGATCCCGCCGTCGGTGCCGGCGGTCGAACTGGCCGAGCGCGGCCGTATCCGGTTCGGGTCGATCCTCCTGCAGGTGCTGCACACGCCGGGCCACACGGAAGGTTCGGTATGTCTCGCGGCGCCAGACGACGGGCTGCTCTTCTCCGGCGACACTCTGTTCAGAGGCGGCTGGGGCCGCGTGGACCTGCCGGGCGGATCGGCCGATGCGATGGTCTCGTCCCTGGCACGGCTGGCGCTCCTTGACGACCCGCTGCGCGTGCTGCCCGGGCATGGCTCGTCAACGACCATCGCACGGGAGCGGCCGCTGCTCGAGATGATCGCCAGGGCGGGGCGGCTGCCCAACTGATCCACTCAGGATGGCGTCCCGCTCGTTTGACGCGCCGACGGCCCGCGCGTACGCTCGCGCCTCAGAACTCTGCCCGTCGTCCCCGGAGGCCTCGTGGATCGTCTCCCGCAGGGAACGGGCCGGTGGCGTCCATCCCGGGCGCCGGCGGCCTCTCTTACCGTTCCCGGCCTCGTTGCGTCGCGTGTTCTCGACGCCGAGCTTGGCGCGTTGCTCTGGATCACCGTGGAGGCCAACGTACCGCTGATCGTCGCTGCGGCGGAGGACGCAGCGCCCATGCGGGCGATGCTTGAGGCGTTCCTGGCCTTCCTGCCGCCCGTGGTCGAGCGGATCGACCTGCAGGGCTCGCGCGAGACGTTCGACTGGCTCGGCGACGCGGCGGCGCTGGGCTGGATCGGCGACGACGAGCCGCTGGCCGCCCCGGGCGAGGCCCATCCCGCGACGCCGCGGCGCTTCGCGATCGCGCTGCCGCCGCGAAAGATGGCGCCGCCCGAGACAACGTACCTCGTCGCCGACGACATCGGTTCGGACCCGGGGGCAGGCCTGTTCGGGCCGCGGCTTCGGCTCGTGGTCCGCGCCCTCCAACGCGGCTATGGCCTCGGCGCGACCATGCATGCCGATTCGCTCGAGCAAGTGCTCGCTCGTCTTGCTTCGCCGCCCGCGTCAGTCAGCGCCGACGAGCTGCGACGGCTGGGCGTTGTCTTTGTCATGTCCAGCCTCGGCGCGCCGATCGACCCCGGCGTGGCGGACACCGGCGCCGCCGAAGGGACGCGCTCGCGACGGACACCGCGGGCGGCCCGGTCGGTACCGGAGCGATCGGAGCCGCCGGTTGTCGGGGCGGGCCCGGCGGTCGAGGCAGGCGTATGGCGAGTCGCCGCGTGCTACTACATCCGCCCGCTTGAGCGTGACGCGGCCGGGCACTTCCAGCGGCGCCCACCCGCCGTGCTTACGACGTGGGACCGTGAGCGCGACGTCGTGGAGCACTTCGAGAGGGGGTTGATCGCCGAGCTGGCGATGCGCGTGGGGCTCGGGCGCGATGAGTTCGAGCGAGAACACGTGGCCCGATCGCGTATCCTTGGGGCACTCGCGGCGTCGGGGCGAACGTCGCCAGAGGCTCTGAGGGCCTTGCTCGAGCGGCGCTCCCGGCCGGCCGCTGGAAGCGAGGGATGACGCGCAGCGCCCTCTGCGGATACTGCGGGCAACCGGCTACGGCCAGCGGCCCCCGCGCCTCGGAACATAGGTCCAGCGCGGTACGATTCGCGACGTCAACAAGTCGACCCTAGTCTGCATTGGAAGCGTCGGGCGTCCCGCCATTGGAGGACACGATGTCCCAGCCCACCGTTGCCGGCTCGCCGGCCCAGCTGCTCGGCTTGCTCGTCGACATCGCTCACATCGACGGCGAGCGGCTCGTCATCGACGACGAGGCCGCATTCCGCGATCGGGGCATCCGCGACTTGGCATGGACGAGCGCGTTTGGCGCGGATCCGGCGACGGTCGAGGCGGCGCGCTGGATCGTGTGGGAGGCATCGCAGGAGCTGGGGGCGCGCTCCGCCAGCATCCAGGAGCTCTACATGGCACGTGGCCGGGGCGAGGTGGGCGGCTTCACAGTGCCCGCCATGAACCTCCGCACGCAGGTCTTTGATATGGCGCGGACGGTGTACGAGGTTGCACGCCGGCACGACGTGGGGGCGTTGATCCTCGAGCTGGCGCGGAGCGAGCAGGAGTATACGTACCAGCGACCAGCCGAGTACATCGCGAGCTGTCTGGCGGGCGCGATCGCCGCCGACTGGACCGGGCCGGTCTTCGTGCAGGGTGACCACTACCAGTTCAACGCGAAGAAATACGCGGCCGATCCCGACGCTGTGACGGAGTCGCTGCGGAAGGGGACGCGCGACGCCATCACAGCGGGGTACGGCAACATCGATATCGATAGCTCTACGCTCGTCGACCTGTCCAAGCCCAATGTCGACGAGGAACAGCGCACAAACTACGAACGCGCCGCGGAGCTGGCCGCGCTCATCCGCGCGCTCGAGCCTGAGGGACTCGAAATCAGCATCGGCGGCGAGATCGGCGAGGTCGGCAAGCAGAACTCGACGGAGCCGGAACTGCGGGCGTTCCTCGATGGCTTCCGGCGGGAGCTGGACGGTCGGGCAGGAGTTGGCGCACGCGGTCTATCGAAGGTCAGCATCCAGACTGGTACGAGCCACGGAGGCGTGCCGCTGCCGGGCGGCGGCGTCGCACAAGTCAAGGTCGACTTCGACACCATCCGCCGGCTCTCGGCGGTCTGCCGTGAGTACGGGCTCGCTGGCGCGGTACAGCACGGCGCGTCCACCTTGCCCGACGAGCTGTTTCACCGCTTCCCCGAGGTCGAAACGGCGGAGATTCATCTGGCCACTGGGTTCCAGAACACCCTCTACGACCACCCCGCCGCACCGAAGGCGCTCCTCGATGAGGTCGAGGTGTGGGTCCATGCGAACGCGATGGACGAGCGCAAGGAAGGTGAGACCGAGCAGCAGTTCGTCTACAAGACACGCAAGAAGGCGCTCGGCCCGCTCAAGCGCCGGCTCTGGGAGCTGGAGACGAAGGACGAGATCCTCGCCACCCAGGCGCAGAAGCTGGAGCTGCTCTACCACGAGCTGCGCGTGCACGACACGCGCGCCGTGGTCGACCGGTTTGTCCGGGCGCCAGAGCGGCACCGGGCGTTGCCGGACGCGTTGAAGGCAGCCTCGCCGGCGGCCTGAGTGTCAGAGATCAGGCGCCGGCGCCGGCCATTGACTCGGCCAGGATCGCGATCGCGTCGTCGACCTCCCGCGGCGTGGTGACTAGCGGCGGGATTAACCGGACGACCTGGCCCCAGGTACCCGCGGAGAGCACGATGAGGTGGCGATCCAGCGCGCCGGTGATAACGCGATGCGCGAGCTCCGGGTCTGGCGTTCTCGGATCGGGTGCATCCGTTCGCACGAACTCGAGGCCGACCATGAGCCCGAGTCCGCGGACGTTTCCTAGGTGCGGGAACCGCGGGCGAACCGCACCAAGTCCGGCGAGCAGTTGCCGGCCGCGATCGCGGGCGTTCTCGACCAGGTGTTCGTCTTCGATCACGTCAAGGGTCGCATTGGCCGCCGCGCATGCCACGGCGTTTCCGCCGTAGGTCCCGCCGTGGGCGCCAGGTGACCAGCGTGCCATCAGGTCGCGCCGTCCTACGATGCCACCCAGCGGCAACCCAGAGGCGATCCCCTTGGCGACGATCAGGATGTCCGGCGTGACGTTCACGTGCCGGATGGCGAAGAGCTCGCCGGTACGCCCGAACCCCGTCTGGACTTCGTCGGCCGCGAGGAGAATCCCGTGGCGTGAGGCGATCGTGCGGAGGCGGGGCAGAAAGTCGGCGGGGGGCACCACGTAGCCGCCTTCTCCGAGTATGGGCTCGACCACGAAGGCGGCGACCTTGGACGGCGCCACGACCTGGGCGAACAGCGTCTCCAGCTGCGCCTCCCAGTCGCACGTGCATGCGCTGGGATCGTGCCCCTCGCCGGCGGCGCGATAGCAGTAGGGGTACGCGGCGTGGTAGACGGAGCCAGGCAGCGGCTCGAAATCGCCCCGGATTGACACCCGGGACGTAGTGAGCGCCATGGCCTGACCGGTCCGCCCGTGGAAGCCGCCGCGGAATGCGATGATCGCCGGCCGCCCCGTCGCGACTCGCGCCAGCTTCACCGCCGCCTCCACGGCCTCGGCCCCGGAGTTGGCCAGGAATGCCTGCCACTCGTCCCCAGGGAGCACGCGCCTCAGCCGGTCGTGCAGGCGGAGGCCGGGCTCGTGGTACACGATGTTCTGCTGCCCGTGCAGGAGTTTGGCCGCCTGCGCCTGGATTGCGGCCACGACGCGTGGGTGCGCGTGCCCGGTGTTGGTCACTCCGATGCCCGAGCTGTAGTCAAGGTACCGCTCGCCCTCGACAGTGAAGAGCCAAGACCCCTCACCGTGGTCGATGACGAGATCGGTGTAGCGCGACCACACCGCCGGGACGACAGACCGATCCGGCAGAGCGGCGGCTGCGGCGGCGCGTTCGATCACGGCGGCACTCTCTCGGCACTTGGGTGGGCTGAAGACCATTCGCAGGCACAGGGGAATCCGACGCGGACGCGCGTCCCGCAGTCCTGCCGGGTTTCGGCGGCTTCAAGAGTATACGGGGCCGTTCGTACGGAGTGTTGACACCGGCACATGCAGCCGGGCATCGCAACCGGCCGTCGCCTCCGGAAGCGGATTCACATGCATGCCGCGAACCATCGGCCCGCCCGGGCGGGCGGAGACAGGCGATCGACCCCGGGACGGGCGATGGATCGCCGCCTTCCGGTTATGATTCCTGCGCGATAGGTGCGTGAAATGCCGCCACCTTCAGTCACGCTGCAGCACCACTGCTCGCCCGCTGTTCTCGCGTCCGGTCCCGGATGCGACCCGAAGCCACCAGACACCGAGGCGGACCGCCAGGCATGAACGAACTCAACGAGACGCGCGTGCTCGACGCGCTGCGCACTGTCCAGGAGCCCGAGCTCGGACGCGACATCGTCACGCTCAACATGGTGCGCGACATCCAGGTCTCGGGCGAAGGGAACGTCGCCTTCACGATCGAGCTGACCACGCCGGCGTGCCCGCTCAAGGACGAGATCGAACGCAACGCGCGGGAGACGCTGCAGTCCCTCGGGGCCCGCCGGGTCGATGTGACCTGGACGAGCAACGTCCGCCGTGCCAGCCCGATCCAGCCCCAGCAGCTGCTGCCCGGCGTCAAGAACATCATCGCTGTCGCGTCCGGCAAGGGTGGTGTCGGCAAGAGCACGGTGGCGACCAACCTCGCGGTCGCGCTCGCGCAAGACGGCGCCTCGGTTGGCCTGCTCGATGCGGACATCACCGGACCCGACATCCCGCTGATGATGGGGTTGGAGGGACAGCCCAGCGCGAGTCCCAGCAACAAGATCGTGCCGCTCGAGCGGTACGGCGTGAAGGTCATTTCGATCCAGTTCTTCGTGCCTGAGGGGCAGCCAATCGTCTGGCGGGGGCCGCTGGTCGGCGGGGCGATCCAGCAGTTCCTCCGCGACGTCGATTGGGGCGACCTGGACTACCTCGTCGTCGACCTCCCGCCCGGGACGTCGGACGCTCAGCTAACGCTGGCCCAAGCCGTGCCGATCAGCGGGTCGGTCTTGGTATCGACGCCACAGGACGTGGCGTTGCTCGACGTCACGAAGGCGCTGGCCATGTTCCGCCGCCTGAGCGTGCCCGTGATGGGGATCGTCGAGAACATGACCGCGTTCGTTTGCCCGCATTGTGGCGAGGCTACGGAGATCTTCGGCCGCGGCGGCGGCGAGCGGTTCGCGCGGGACAACGACCTCGAGTACTTCGGTGGCATTCCGATCGACGTTCGCGTCCGCCAGGGCGGCGATGTCGGGGTCCCGGCCGTCGCGCAGAGAGATACAGGGCCCGCAGCCGTTGCCATGCGCGCGCTCGCCAGGACCGTCGCGGCACGCATGAGCGTGCGTGCGGCCCGCGCTGTCCCGATTCTCTCGGTCAGCTAGGATCCTGCCGCGCGGCCGACCGCCGTTCCGAGCGCCTGCCAAAGCAGGGCGCACGCGGCTAGGGCTGCCCGATGCCGCCCCTGTTCGCCGTCGAGGAAGGCCGTGCGAGCATCGGTCACAAGGACTCCGTCGAGGTCGATTGCGACGCAAACGCCAGTGTCGTGGCCGTCTGCCCGGGCATCGACGGCCACGCCGACCTCCGCTCCTGATCGTTCGCGCATCCGCCCGGCGATCGTCGCCAGGTCTTCCCTCGGTTCGTCCCTCCCACTGGGGCGGCCGTCCACCTCACCCAACGTGAACCAGCGGGCATTGCCCAGCAGCGCGGCAAGCGCCCCGCCCGTACCGCGCTCCCAGGTGGCCACGCGGCGTCGGTCCAGCCGCTGGCCCAGCACGTCCGGCCACGTCTCGTCGTCGCGGGCGAACACGTGCTCGCGGAGCGCTGCCTCGACGATGCGCTCTGTTTCGTCGAGGAGCTCGGCGGCGGAGCGCGACCCGCCGTCTTCGTCGGTGGCCGGACGTGCTGTGATGCGCACGTCCACGGCGTCGTGCCGCGCGTACGTGGCCACGATCGGGTTCTCCGCGCGGAGCAGTCGCTCGCCGAGGGCCTCCGCGACGTGCGACTCGCCGATTCCCGTCAGACGCAGGGTCCGCACGGCAACCTCGGCGCCCAGTCCCCGCTCCTGCAGCCGAGGGAGAACGTCCTCCAGCCACATCGGCCGAGCCTCGCGTGGCGGGCCGGGCAGCGCGACCAGGACTTGGCCGTCGCGCTCAACCCACCAACCCGGCGCCGTCCCGTGGCGGTTCGGCAACGCCTCTGCACTGGGGATCAGCCACGCCTGCTTGCGGTTCGTCGCAGGCATCCTCATGCCCCGTCGCTCGAACAGCGCGAGGAGCCAGCGCTCGAGGTCGGGGTCGACAGTCGGCGTCTCTCCGAGGGCCTGCGCGAGCGCCTCGCGCGTGAGGTCGTCGGGTGTCGGGCCTAAACCGCCGGTGCTCACCACGAGGTCCGCAGTCTCGATCGCCCAGCGAAACGACTCGGCAACGGCGTCGAGGTCATCGGGAAGCTGTGCCATGCGAACGACGCGCACGCCCATACGGCTCAGATCTGCCGCGATGTCGCCGCTGTTCGTGTCACGCGTCTCGCCGCTGGTGAGTTCGCTGCCGATGGCGAGGATGACGGCCCGGCGAGGAGAAGACGCCACCATCGTCGCAGCGTAGCGCACGCGCGCGGCTGCCGCGCCGACAGCCATCGGTGGGATGTCCGACGGCCGCCCCGCGCGGCTACGGACTCTGGGCCCAAGCGCCATTGCTCGCGACCTGGGCGCTGCTCGCGGCGGGCCTTTGACGCGCCTGGCGGCAGAACGAGAGGCGGCACCTTGACGCCCGAGGCGACATGTGTTAGCAATCTGACCCTGAGAGTGCTAAGCACGCGGGGAGGCCCACGCGGGGAGCCCGGAGACCCACCACGGCGCCGGTCCAACGGCGCCGTGCCGCAGAGAGGACGCTGAGGAGGCCATGGCAAAACTCATCGCCTACGACGAGGACGCGCGACGCTCGCTTAAGAAGGGCATCGACGCCCTCGCCGACGCCGTCAAGACGACGCTCGGGCCAAAGGGGCGGAACGTGGCGCTGGACAAGAAGTTCGGCGCGCCCACGGTGACGCACGACGGCGTCACGGTGGCCCGTGACATCGAGCTCGACGATCCGTTCGAGAACATGGGCGCGCAGCTCCTGAAGGAGGCTGCGACCAAGACCGAGGACGTTGCCGGGGACGGTACGACGACGGCCACTGTGCTGGCCCAGGCGATCGTCAACGACGGGCTTAAGAACGTGGCCGCCGGCTCGAACCCGATGCAGATGAAGATCGGCATCGAGAAAGCAGCGGCAGCGGTCGCCGAGGCAATCAAGAAGGCCGCCACTCCGGTGCGAGGCCACGACGAGGTCGCCCAGGTGGCGACGGTGAGCGCCGCCGACGAGGAGATCGGTAACCTGATTGCCGAGGTCATGGACAAGGTCGGCAAGGACGGCGTCATCACGGTCGAGGAATCGAAGACGCTGGCGTTCGAGACCGAGTACGTCGAGGGCATGCAGTTCGACCGCGGCTACATCAGCGGCTATTTCGTGACCGACACGAACCGCATGGAGGCGGCGCTTGACGAGCCTTACATCCTGATCACCGACAAGAAGATCTCTGCGATTGCGGACATCGTGCCCGTTCTTGAGAAGGTCCTGCAGCTCGGCAAGAAGGAGCTGGTGATCATCGCCGAGGACGTCGACGGAGAGGCGCTCGCGACGCTGGTCGTGAACAAGCTCCGCGGCGTGCTGAACGTGCTGGCCGCGAAGGCGCCGGGCTTCGGCGACCGCCGCAAGGAGATGCTGCGCGATATCGCGGTCCTGACGGGTGGCCAGGTCATTAGCGAGGAGCTGGGCAAGAAGCTCGACGCGGCCCAGATCAGCGACCTCGGTCGCGCGCGGCGCGTCGTGGCGAACAAGGACGAGACCACCATCGTCGAGGGTCGCGGGTCGCAGGCGGACATCGATGGCCGAGTGAAGCAGATCAAGGCGCAGATCGAGGACACCACCTCCGACTACGACAAGGAGAAACTCCAGGAGCGGCTGGCGAAGCTGTCCGGTGGCGTGGCGATCATCAAGGTCGGTGCCGGCACGGAGGTCGAGCTCAAGGAGAAGAAGCACCGGGTCGAGGACGCGCTCTCGGCGACGCGTGCCGCGGTCGAGGATGGGATCGTCCCCGGCGGCGGAGTCGTCCTCATCAACGCGGCGTCGGCGATTGACAGTCTGGATTTGGACGGCGACGCGAAGATCGGCGCGGAAGTGGTCCGGGCTGCGCTCGAGGAGCCCCTGAAGATCATCGCCCGGAATGCCGGCCTCAACGGGTCGGTTGTGCTCGAGACCGTCCGTCGCAAGCAAGCCGAGACTGGCAACAGGAACCTCGGATACGACGTCATCGGCAACCGCTACGATGACATGCTCGTGCTTGGGATCGTCGATCCGGCTAAGGTGACGCACTCGGCGGTCGAGAATGCGGCCTCAATCGCCGCGATGGTCCTCACGACCGAGGCCATGGTCACCGACAAGCCCGAGCCGAAGCCGGCTGCCCCGGCCATGCCGCCCGGCGGCGGAATGGGCGACTTCTAGCCCAGAGGCGGCTTTAGCGGGCAGGGCCGGGCGCCGAGACAATACCGGCATCAAGACCACGTACGACATGGCGGCGGGTTCCCCGCCGCCATGTCGCGTGAACGGCACACAGCCGGATCGTCCAGGGCGTGGCTCCAGAAGACACCGCGCGCAGTATCCTGATCACCGCTAACACCCGTCCCTGCCGCGATCCACGGGCGCGCGCAGGCCAGAGCAGAGGAGAGTCCGCTGGCCAACAATCCCAATCCCGCGCAGGATCCCGCCGCGCCTGCCCCGGAGTCCCCGTCAGTGGGTGGAGAGCCGCCGCGCGCCGCGCCAGGCGTGCGGGAGGAGCTGGGGCGCGTCAGGGAGGCGGCCGTCGGCCTCGCACAGGCGCACCTGTCCCTGCTTAAGGCCGAGCTTGGCGACATCGTTGCTGAGATCAAGGTCATCTCGGCGCTTGCCGCCGTTATCGTCGCGGTCGCGCTGTTCGCCGCTCAGCTCATGGCGATCGGCGGAGCGCTCTTCATTGGCGAGTGGCTGTTCGGCTCGATCGGGTGGGGGGCTCTGCTCGGCGTCCTGCTCTCGGTTGCGGTGATCGTGGCGACAGCCATGGTTCTGGTCGGGGCGCCTCGTCGCGTAGTCACGACGCCGCTTGTGGTGGCAGTCCTGGCGGGGATCGTCGTGTCGGCCGTCCTCGGCGCGAACCTGGCGCGCCGCGCCGCCGAGCAGCTCGGGACCCAGCTGCGGTCGGGCCCCTTCCCGAACCTCGATCCGGCGTGGACACCGGCCGTCGTGGGCGTGGTCGTTGGGGCGGTCGTGGTGGGGCTGGTCGGGCTGATCGGGCTTGGCCGAGCCGGCGGCGCCGGGGGCGGCATCGCGGGGCTTGTCCTCGGAGCGATCGGTGGCGCCTTCGTCGGTTGGGGCTGGGCTGGGCTGACGTTCAGCTGGCACGGCGCGGTCGCCATCGGGATCGCGATCGGGCTGGTCGTCTGGGGCGCGCTGATGCCGCTACTCCTGCTGCGCGCGCAGGTCGATCCGACAGCCCGATTCCGTCGGCTTTGGCCTAAGGAGTCGTACGACACCGCGATGGAAACGAAAGACTGGCTGGAGAGCGAATGGGCGAGACGACGAGCCAGGCTCGGCAGGACGTAGCGCGGGCGCGAACGGCGCTCTCCACGGAGGTGGACGAGCTCGATCTCGCCGTGCGCTCGGCTGTCGACATCCCGGCCAAGATCCGGCGGAACCCAGGGCGCGTGGCGGCGCTCGGCGGCGGAGCCGTCTTCCTCGCGGCCGGTGGCCCGAAGCGGGTGGCGAGCAGAGTGGCCCGGCTTGTGCGGCGTCCGAAGGCGAATTCCGCCGCCTCGCTGCTTCCGGAGGACGTCCAGCGCATCGTGGCGGAGGTGGGCGGAGGCGACGTGCAGGCGGCGCTCGAGCGAGGGTTCGCGGACTGGCTCGAGCAGGATCGGGCAGGGACCAGGAAGGGGAAGAAACGGGAGCGCCGCACGGGGGGCGATACGTTCTGGCACCTCTTCGACAGTGTCTCGGCGCCGATCGCCTCACGGGCCGCCCGGCAGCTGGCCGATCGACTGTTTGCTGCTGAGCCCGACCGGGCTCGGTCAGAGAGCGGGAGCCGCCGTGGAGACGGCACCCGGGGCAAGGAGCCCGCGGCCCGCTAGACTTGCCGGCGGGCGAGTGGCGGAATGGCAGACGCGCCGGCCTTAGGAGCCGGTGCCGCGAGAGCGGCGTGTCGGTTCGACCCCGACCTCGCCTACCAATTCTTCCGGAATGCGAACCCCAGGGGGCACCCGGTAGGTCGGCCGCGGCACGGGTGGGCCGGGGTCTTGGGCCTCGCGCCGCCTCACTTCGCGGGGCGAGATCGGGCTGCTTGCGCCGCTCACCAATAGTCGGCGCGAGCAGCATCACGCGACGTCCTCGGCGCGCTATCCAGGTTGCGGCGGCGCGACTTGGGCCGTCCCCGGGTGGGTCAGTCCCATGCGGGCCAGTCCGAAGTCATCCGACATGGTGCCGGTCCATGAGCGCGATCACGCGAGGCTGAGGCTGGCAATGCACGCACGCTCGTGGGCGTGTGCAAGAAGCAGCCTGGTGGCCTAGCTGGAGGCGCCGCCTGCCGACGTGCCGAAATCGACCTGCTTGACGAAGAGCCACCCAGGCCCCCCGATGGCGTTCGGGGAGAACTTGTACTCGCTGATGTTCTGCTGGCTGGTGTCGCCGTTCGCATCGAAGTGCAGCGTGCCGAGAACCGTGGTGAACGTGGCGCCGCTCGTGATGTACTCGCGGATCCCGGCGCGGTCGGGCTTGCCGACGTGCTTGAAGGCGTCGAGGATGACCTGCGTGCACGCGTAAGCCGCGGCGCTGTAGTCGCCCGGGGCCTTCGTGCCGTAGGCGGCGTCGTACTTGGCGGCGAAGGCGCCCGCGTTCGGGATGACCTGCATGGCCACGACCGTGCTCCAGGTGTTCGCGTCACCCTGCGGGCTGACCAGGTTGAGGAACGAGCTCGGCGTCGCGGCGGAGCCGTCGTTGATGCCGTCGTCGCTGACGAACGGGATGTTGGCCATGCCGGCCGCGACCATCTGCTTGCGCAGTAGCGCACCGCCGACGGTGATGCCACCGTAGTAGACGACGTCGGGGTTGAGCGCCTTGGCGGCGGTCAGGAGGCTCGTGTAGTCGGTGACGTTCAGGCCCGCGCCGTCATGCTTGACGACGGTGCCGCCTATCGCAGTGAAGTCCGTGACGAAGACGCCCGCGAGGCCGGCGCCGTAGGTCGTGGTGTCGTCCACGACGTAGGCGCGACGCGCGCCGATGTCCTGGTAGGCGATCTGCGCGCCGGCCAGGCCCTGGTAGTCGTCCGTGGATGCCACGCGCACGTAGGCGATCTGGTTGGGATGGGTGGGCCGAAGCGTGGTCGGGCTGATGCCGCCCCATTCCTTGGTCAGGCCCGGGTTGGTGTTCGCCGGGCTGCACTGCAGCAGGCCCGCGGCGTTGCTGATCGGGATCTCCGCCTCGGCGACGCCCGAGTTGAACGGCCCGACCACGCGCGATGACCGAGCGTGTCGTTGACGAGCGTCGTGATGTTCTTGGCGCCCTGCTGCGGGTTGTTGACGCCGTTGACGGCGTCGTCCTGCGAGTTGACGCCGAACTTGTAGCCGTCGATGCCACCGGCCGCGTTGATGTCTGCCACGGCGAGCTTCACGCCGTTGAGGGTCGGCACGCCGTTCGGCGCCTCCCCTCCGGACATCGGAAGCTCGACTCCGATGTTCACGATCTGGCCATTACCGCCGGCCGCCGTGCTGGCTGCCGGTGCCGTGGTTGCCGACGAACTGCACGCCGCGAGGATGACGCACGCGATGAGCGCGAGCACGTTCCGGGGGAGACGAACTCTGGCGCGAGCTGCCAACTCGCCCACCGTAGGCGCGGAGGAGTCGCGGAGGCCGCCCCCGAACACCTGGCCCAGGTTGGTCCGGCGAGGCTGTGTCGCCATCCCCGCGCCGCCTGCTTCCCCACGGTCAGCCGATCGGCTGGACTACGCTTTCAACATTTTCTCATCCGCACGTGCTCGAAGGCAACGAGTTGGGCCCGCTGTAACTGCTCTGGAAGGATCCCGACCCTCGGCCCACCCGACCGGTGGTCGCACACGAGGGCACAGGCAAGCCGCCCGGAGAACACCCCGGACGGCTTGCCGGTTACGGAGCGCAGGTCAGACTAGGGAAGCCCTGGCTTCGGCTTCAGCCTGCCCGCGAGCGGGGCTGTGCGCACGACGGGTGCCACCTGCGCCCACGCCCTCACGGCGTGCAGCCGGTCACCGTGTCGTTCGTGCCCTTGTCGAGGACCGTGTCGCTGGAACTCGTGCACACGACGAGGTCATGGGCTGAAGCTGGAGGGGTTGGAGGCGGTGGAACGAGTCCGGATGTGCCGAGATAGATCTGGGCACCATAGCCGCCGTTGGCTGCAGACGCGAGCGTGACGCCGCTGACGGTGTTGCCGGCGATCAGGCTGTCGGTGGCGCTGAACAGGCCGATGGCGTCCGCGGCCCCGCTGCCGGTGATGGTGTTGCCCCAGATCAGGCTGCCGGTGGTGTAGGTGCTGTCGATCCCTTCGCTCGGGGCCGCGCTGCTCGTGCCCGGGGCCTGGATGGTGACGGTGTTGTCCGAGATCGCCGTGCCGGCGGTGTGGGTGACGCTGATCCCCTCAGCGTTCGGGGCCCCAAGCTGGATCGTGTTGTGCCAGATATCCGCCTGGATGTAGGGATTGGCGGGATTGTCGATGAGCTGATGGCCGCGTTCCAGCAACCGCAGCCGGGGGTAGCGAAAGCGGTTGCGAACGTGTTGTCGTGGATGAGGTACCGCGACGGGCTGGTCGGCACCCGGTTGTCGTACGAGACCCACATGCCGGTCGGGCTGGCCGCCGAGGTGTTGTAGGAGACGTCGAAGACCGAACTCTGCGCGGATTCGAGGTCGACCCCGCTGAAGGCGTTGTCGAAGGAGTTGCCCGCCCCTGGCGCGCCGCCGATGGTGACCTGGTTGTTCAGGTGGGGCCCGTCCAGCGACAGGGGGTTGAAGATCCACTTGAAGGAGCTGTTCCGCACGCTGAATGACCCGGTCAGCGGGTAGCCCGAGCCGTAGGGGCCCTTCGAGCCCTTCGGGTAGAGGAGGCTGGTGTAGTCGATGCCGTTGACGAGGTTCCAGCCCCAGCAGGAGGCGTCCGGCGATTTCGCACAGTTGACAGCGCTTTCGTCTCCGTAGGAGAAGCTCGTGGGTGAGGGGTCCTGCGCGCCCGTGATGCTGACGCGGTCGACCGAGGCGTCGGTGCGGGTCTGACCCGTGAAGGCCAGGGCGTCATAGAGGGCGTTAAAGCTGGTGTTCGACCCGTTCGGCCCGCACCCGACGCAGGTCCGCGCCGGGGAGGCCTCGGCGCCACCGGTCTTCAGCACCTGGATGGACAGATCGGAGACCTCGATGGTGCCATTGACGAAGGTGATCAGCATGGGCCAGGGGCACGACGTGGTATTGGGCTGGCACCAAGCGACTCGGTGGTCGCCAAGTCGACGACCTTCAGCGGGAGCGCGTTGATGATCGTGCGGTGCTCGCCAGCGCCCTTGAAGGTCCCCTGGAAGCCGTATGTCACGAGCTGGGTGATGTTGTAGGTCCCGGCCTGCAGCTGGACGGTGCAGTTCGGGCCGCCGTGCGTCACGCACCAATCCAGCCCCTTCTGGATGGCGGATGTGTCGTTGACACCGTTGGGCTTCGGCACCTGATAGGTCGTGCCGAACGGCGCGGCCATGGCGGTCGCCGGTGCCGCCAGCGAGGCGGCGAGCATCCCGGCGACCAGGAACACGAGGATGCGTCTCATTCCGAACCCTCTCTTGGGACGCGACTCATTCGGTCGGTCTCCCTGGTGGCTCGGCGCGGTCCCGGGCGGCCGGTGTTCGGACCGCGTGTCAGAGCCCCTGTCTCGATGCCGGTTGTCGACCTCACGACCAGGAAGGCCGCATGCGGGCGGCGGGACCGTGACCTCGACGACCTCGGGCTCCAACCGGGTCGTCAGGGGGTGCCCGCGCCGCCGGCTCAGGCGCCAGCGGTCGCGGCGCAGCAGCCGGACGCACACTCTTTCCTCCGCCCCCCGCTGACTGCGCCGGCCCCGAGGAGGCGGGGCCGGCGCGGATGGATGCGTCATGCGGCGACTAGCGCTCGCCCTGGCGGAAGGTCAGCCAGGCCCCGAAGGCGGCCTGGGCGTCTTCGGCGGGCCCCACCCGCTCACCGGCCCGGAAGGCCTGGTAGGCGGCCTGGGCTCGCGCCGTTGGCGAGGGAGGCCTGGTCGGCCGGAGTGAGCTGCTCCCCGGCCCGGTAGGCGAGATACGCCTGGGTGGCGAGCTCGGGGGCGTTGAGCGCCTCGCGCTCGCCGCTGCGGAACTGGCTGTAGGCCTGCATGGCCGCGGTGCTCTGCGTGAGGCCCACGCTCTGCGCCGTGGCGCTACTGGGGGCCGCGCTCGGGCGGCTGATGACGACGAGGCCGACGATGAGGACGACGGCCAGCAGGGCGACCGCGCTCAGCATCCAGGTCGGGATGTGGGGGGTCGCCGTCGGGGTCCGGATGGTCGGAGTGTGCAGCGCCATGACCGATGCTCCTTTGTTCTGTACGTAGGAGCCGCTCTCTCTGTGCGGCGTGCGCTCACCCTAGAGCGGGGCTCCGGCGCTGCCATCGGGGCCAGCCCGAGACTTTCGGTAAGGGTTAGCCCTAACTCCGGAGGTAGGGTCTGCACGGTTGCGGCGGCCATGCGCCGGTGCCACGATCTGCCGATGGCGTGGCGCGTACTCCTCGTCGATGACCACGCGGCCTTCCGGGCGCAGGCGCGCGCCCTGCTCGAGGCCGAGGGGCTGCGCGTGGTGGGCGAGGCGGCAGACGGGGCGGAGGCGCTCGAGCTCCTGGCGCGGGTCGAGGCCGACGTCGTGCTCCTCGACGTGCTCCTCCCCGGCGAGGACGGCTTCGCCGTGGCCGCGCGCATCGCCGCCCTGCCGCACCCGCCGGCGGTGATCCTGACCTCGACCCGGGACGCCGACGCCTACGGCGAGCGGATCGCCCACGCACAGGTGCGTGGCTTCCTGCCCAAGGCGGCCCTCTCGGGGGCCGCCATCCATCGGCTGCTTTCAGGTCCGACCGAGGCCGATCCGGAGCTGCTGCCGACGCGGCGCCGCACGGCGTCACAGGGCCCGCAGGGTCAGGCGGGAACCGCCACGTCAACCCTCCGCCGCTGGGTCGCCGGCCGCTCGCGCTCGGCCTGGCTGCGCCTCCTCGCCTGGCCGGTGTGCCTGCTCGTCGGGCTGGCCTCGATCGAGTCGATCATCGGGTTGTACCTGTCCCACACACCATCCTTCGATGCCCGGCCCCTCATCGGCGGGGTCGCCCTCGTGGGTGGGTCGACGGCGCTGGCCGGCCTCGTCGCGTGGTGGCGGCGTCCGGACCGGCTCGTGGGGCCGCTGCTCGTGGCGGCCGCCCTGGCCTGGTTCGTCGGCGCGATCTCGTGGACCGACGACATCTCGTGGAGCGTGCTCGTCACGCCGTATAGCGTCTTCCACGCGATCCCCGCCCTGCCGATCAACGACGGGGGCGCCTTCCAGGGCTACTACGTGCTGCTCATGGTGGCGCTCGTCCTGGCCTACCCGGCAGGCCGGCTGGCCTCGCCGTCGGCGCGGCTCGTGGTCGGGGGCCTCGGCGCCGTCCTCCTCGCCGCGACGGTGGCGCGCGTGTTCGTGGTGGGCGGTCCCTACTACGGCCCCACCTGCGACCTCCCCGACCCGACGTGCGTGTCGATACCGGCACACATGATCTACAACGACATTTCGGGCCAGGTCACTAACCTCTACAACACCCTCGACCTGGGCTTCCAGGGAGCGATCGTGCTCGGCGCCGTCCTGGCCACCCTGATCGTGCTGTTCCGCTGGTGGCGCGCCCGCGGACCGGGGCGGCGAGTGCTCCTGCCGGCGCTCGGCATGGCCCTCGGGCTCAGCGTGGCCGTCGGTCTGGCCGTGCTGCGCCGTCAGCCGGGCTTCGACACGGCGGTGCCCGACGCGCTGCGCGCGGCCTCGGTGGTGGCCCTGGCGGCCCTGCCGCACGCCTTCACCTTCGATCTCCTGCGCGGCCGCCTGGCACGCACGGGCGTGGCCGACCTCGTGATGCAGCTCGAGCAGGCCCCCGCGCCCGAGGGCATGGCGGCGGCCCTCGGGCGGACGCTGGGCGACCGCTCCCTCGCCGTGCTCGTGTGGTCCCCCGAGGCGGGCACCTACCTCGACGCGGCCGGCCGGCCGACCGAGCTGCCCACGCACGACCCGACCCGCGCGGTGACCCTCCTGGCGCACGACGGGCAGCCAGTGGGCGCGTTGGTGCACGACGCCGCCCTGCGCGAGGACCCGGGGCTCCTGGCCTCGGTCTCAGCAGCCTCCACCACCGCCATCGAGAACGACCGCCTGCAGGCCGCCGTGCGCGCGCAGCTCGCCGAGGTGCGCGCCTCGCGTGCGCGCATCGTGGCGGCCGGCGACGAGCAACGTGCGCGGATCGAGCGCGACCTCCACGACGGGGCCCAGCAACAGCTCGTGGCCCTCGCCATCGCGCTGCGCTCGGCCCGCCGGCGCGTGGATGCCGCCAGCGAGCCCGAGCTGGCCCGCACCTTGGCCGAGGCATCGGAGCGGGCCGAGTCGGCGGTCAGCGAGCTGCGCGAGCTCGCCGGGGGCATCCACCCCGCGATCCTGGTCGAGGCGGGGCTCCCTGCCGCCCTTGCCTCGCTGGCCCGGCGCGCCACCTTGCCCGTCACTGTCGAGGCCCCACTGGCGGATCGCCTGCCCGCGCCGGTGGAGGCCACTGCCTACTTCTTGGTCTCGGAGGCCCTCGCCAACACCGCCAAGCACGCGCATGCTCAAGCGGCGCACGTGCGGGCCGAGCGCGTGGGGGACGAGCTCCGCATCGAGGTGAGCGACGACGGGATCGGCGGGGCCGACCTCTCGCAGGGGATGGGCCTGCGCGGCCTGGCGGATCGCGTCGCCGCGCTCAACGGCAGCCTGCGCGTGGAGAGCCCCCAGGGGGGCGGCACGCGCCTCGTGGCGGAGATCCCATGCGCATCGTGATCGCCGACGACTCGGCCCTCATCCGCGAGGGGGTGGCGCGCCTCCTCGCCGAGGCCGGCCACGAGGTGGTGGGTCAGGCCGCCGACGGGGTGAGCGCCGCAACGCCTGGTGGCCGAGACGCGGCCCGACGTGGCCATCCTCGACATCCGTATGCCACCTGGGGGTGCAGGCGAGGGGATGCGGGTGGCGCAGGCCGTGCGCGCGCAGGCCGGCGGGCGCACCGGCATCCTCGTCCTGTCCCAGTACCTCGAGCCGGCCCTGGCCATGCAGCTTCTCGCCGACGGGGCAGACGGGGTGGGCTACCTCCTGAAGGACCACGTGGCCGATCTCGACACGCTCCTCGACGCGGTGCGCCGCGTGGGCGAGGGCGGCTCGGTGGTCGACCCCGCCCTCGTCACCGAGCTCGCCCGCGGCCACGGGCGTCGCTCGGCCCTGGCCGAACTGACCGAGCGCGAGCGCGAGGTCCTCGCCCTCATGGCCGAGGGACGCTCCAACGCCGCCATCGCCGCGCGTCTGACGGTCACCGAGAAGACCGTCGAGGCCCACGTGGCCGCCATCTTCTCGAAGCTCGCTCTCGAGCCTGCATCGGCCGACCACCGCCGGGTGCTGGCGGTACTGGCCTACCTGCAGGCGCCCTGATCCGCTGGGGGACGGCGGGGGCACGAGGGAACGCCAACGGCGAAGTCGAGCGTCGTGCGGCAGCACTGTTGGCACTTCCACCAGGACCTCGTTTCGAGGCACCCTCGCCGGCAGTCAGCCCGCGGGCGCGACCTCTACGAACCGGTACGCCGCTCCAGAGCGCTCGACGTGGCCGAGCTTTGCGAGGTGGAACCCGTGGATCAGGGAGCGGCGTCGCACCGCGCGGTCGAGGAGCCGACGGCGCGTCGCCACCGTCTGTACGGGGTCGGTGTCCATCGTCGTCGTCCAGTCGGGGTGCGCGAAGTCCCACTCGTGGAAGACGGCGTCGCCCAGAGCGAGCAGCTCCGCAAGCTCGAGGGTGGCCGCGGGTAGAATTGTGGCCAGGTCGTCTGCCCAGGACGAGCAGGACGCGGAACGGCCGCGGTGACCTCGGTCCTCGGGCTCGAGACGGCAGAAAGGGTATTTACTGGGCGAGGCGCTCGCACTCCGGACTTCCGGACCTCTCTCGACTCTTGGACATCGCTCTCCGCCAGCACATGGTCCGCGCGCCGATCCGCGGATCTGCGTCGCATCGACGGGCGCGCATCACACCAGAGCCGCAGGCTGCGGCTCGCGCCGTTCTTGATCACCCTGACCCCTTGGCCCTGGTCGAGGCTGCCCTGCGTGCCACCTTGGGCGGCGACCTCCGGCCAGCACTCCTTACCTACCTGGCGGCCACCAGCCGGCTGCTGGAGCTGCGGCCGGGCACGATGCCTTGCCATGCGCTGCTGCAGGCGCCCCCGTCTGTGGGCAAGACGGCCACCCTCAGCGCGGTGCAACGGCTGCTGCCTCCCGAGGCCATGGTGGTCATCGAGGCCGGCTCGCCGCACGTCCTCATCTACGGCGATGACGATTTACGCCACATAGCGCTGTTCGTGGGTGAGGCGGACAGCCTGCCGGCGGGCGAGGACAACCCGGCCGCCAGCGCCGTCCGCAACCTGCTGACGGACGGGTTTCTCCACTACCAGGTCGTCGTGCCCGATCGCGCAACAGCGAAGTTCGTCGTCCGACGCATCGAGAAGCCCGGGCCCACCGCCCTGATCACGACGGCCACGCGCCCGCTCGGAGAGCAGCTCATGTCGCGCCTCTTCGCGATCGAGCTGCCCGCCGACCAGGCACAGCTGCAGGCTGTCCTGGCGGCGCAGGCGCGCCTCGAGGACGATGACGTGCCGCCGGCAGATCCGGGCCTGCTGGCCTTCCAGGCCTACCTGCAAGAGCTCGCGCCGATTGCTGTCTTGGTGCCCTTTGTCCGGCAGTTCGCAGCCGCCCTCGGCAGCGTCCCCGTCGAGGCGCGCGTCACGCGCGACTTCACGAAGCTGCTCAGCTTGACGAAGGCCGTCGCGCTGTGCCGGATCGGGCAGCGGGAGCAGGACGAGCGCGGCCGCGTCATCGCCACGCTCGAGGACTACAACACGGTGCGCGACCTGGCGGGCGAGATGTATGCGACGAGCACGGACAACGTGGGCAGGCCCATCCGCGAGACGGTGCGTGCCGTCGCTGAGCTGCCAGCGCTCCTGAAGCCCGGCCTGCCGATCACGGTCGACCTCGTCGCCCGGCAGCTTCGCGTCCATAAGTCGACCGCCAGCCGCCGCGTCGCCGAGGCGGTACGCGACGGCTGGATCATCAATCGTGAGCCACGCCCCGGCCACCCGGCAAACCTGGTATTGGGCAACCGTCTCCAGGACACCTCTGGGCTGCCCGACCTGCGGTGGTGGGTGCCTGCCGACCCGCCGGTCAAGGGCGCAATCGTGCAACCGTCCGCGGGCGTGCGGAACGCTTCGACCTCGGCGTCGACCCCGCAGGCGCGGCCCACCCCGCTCTCTGACAGCGAGGCGGTGCCGATGGCCCCGACCTGAGCTTCGACCCGGCGGGTGTCGACCCCCGCGAGGTACGCCTCCTGGACGACCGCGAGGAGGGCCCGCTCGGCGCGCCGCCGTGTCCCGAGAAGAAGGTCCCGTCACGCACCCGCGGGATGGGCAGATTGATGGTGACCACTGTCAGGTGAATCCCAGCCCCTGGCGGTGGTCGCGCTGGCGCCGACCATCGAACCGGCCGCTCCCGCAACGCGTGCCAGTTGGGGGCCACCTCAGACGCCGCTAGCTCGTCCAGGACCTCAAGCGGCCGCCAGCGGAAACGAGTTTTCCTTGGCGGAGGCTTTGAGATTCAGGGTGTCGTCGGCGGTCCATCCATCAGTCGGCGGCGAGATGCCGCGAGCCAGCGACGGCTAGTCCTGCGTCCCCCCGAGATACGGCCCTAGGAGGGAGGCTCCCAGCAGGAGCGCCGCCTGGACCTCGCGAAGGTCCGTGGTCTGACCGCCGACCGACGCCGGCCGATACGGGATCTGGCCGGCCGAAGAGAAGTCGTCCTCGGCGACCAGGATCGCGAACGTGCGCCCGATGCGGGGCTCGACGATGTCGTCGAGCGGGCTGCCGGCTCGCTCAGACGCGTCGACGTCGATCAACCGCTCCGCGTTCTCCGGCGACGCCTCGGTCAGGGCGATCGTTATGACCTCCCGAGGGTCGGCCACGTTGAGGCACGAGTACATGCGATTGGAGGTGCCGAATCCGGTCTTGTGGAACCACGCCTCGCGGAAGTCCTGGTAGCTCTTTCCCTCCCTCAGCCTCCGTCGGACGATTGCCACGACGACCATTGGACCATCCTTCCCCTGCGAGCTCGCATCTGCGTTCATGCTAGGCCGGCAGGGCGGAGCCCAGCGGCGAGTTCATCCAGACATAGAGTCCACGGACGTGGTGTACGAGTGAGCTGAGGGCCCTCGAACGCGGGGACCACCGCTTCATCCTCAACCGAGAACCAAGCACAACGGACTCGGAGAGGAGGAACACGGTGGTCGACGCCACGATGGACCCAGCGGTCTGGCTCCGCAAGCACCTCGAGACGGCCGACGCCGACCTGCTGCGGGAGATGCTGGGGACGTTCATCCAGGCGCTCATGAGCGCGGAGGCCGACGCGCTGTGCGGCGCTCCCTATGGGACGCGCTCGCCCGAGCGGGTCAACACCCGCAACGGCTACCGATCGCGGCCCTTCAACACGCGGACCGGAACGCTCGAACTCGCCCTGCCCAAGCTGCGCAGCGGGAGCTACTTCCCCGACTGGCTCCTGGAGCGCCGCCGACGCGCCGAGCGGGCCCTGGTGGCGGTGATCGCGGAGTGCTACGTGCGGGGCGTCTCGACCCGGCGGGTGGAGGGCCTCATCGCGACCCTCGGCATCAGCGGCATCAGCAAGAGCCAGGTGTCCGAGCTCGCCCGCTCGCTCGATGAGGAGGTGGCGGCCTTCCGTTCTCGGCCCCTGGACGGCGCGCCCTACACCTACCTCTGGCTCGACGCGCTGGCCCTGCGGGTGCGGGAGGGCGGCCGGATTGCCCAGCCCGCGGCGGTGATTGCCACCGCGGTGAACGCCGACGGCTATCGGGAGATCCTGGGCCTCGACCTCGTGACCAGCGAGGACGGGGCAGGCTGGACCGCCTTCCTGCGGGACCTCGTGGCCCGGGGCCTCTCGGGCGTGCGGCTCGTGATCAGCGATGACCACGCGGGGCTGGTGGCCGCGGTCGCGGCGGTGCTGCCCGGCGCCAGCTGGCAGCGCTGTCGCACCCATTTCGTCCGCAACCTGCTCACCCGCGTTCCCAAGAGCGCCCAGCCGTTGGTGGCTACCCTGGTGCGCTCGATCTTCGCCCAGCCCTCGCGCGACAAGGTGGAGGCCCAGCATGCCCGCGTGGTCGAGCAGCTCGCAGCTCGCTTCCCGCAGGCCGCAGAGCTGCTGGCGGAGGGTCGCGAGGACCTCCTGGCCTTCCGCCTGCTGCCGGCGGAGCACTGGCGCCAGATCTGGTCCAACAACCCCCAGGAGCGTCTCAACCGGGAGATCCGGCGGCGCACCGACGTGGTGGGCATCTTCCCCACCCGCGAGGCCGTGATCCGCCTCGTCGGCGCCGTGCTCGCCGAGCAGCATGAGGAGTGGGCGGTGGCGCGCCGCTACATGAGCGCGGAGTCGCTCACCAAGGCGCGCCTCGTCCGCCTCGGCGACAAGTTGACCGAGGAGGTGATGCCGGTGCTGGCCGCCGCCGGATAGTCACTCACGCGGCGGATGAAGCGGCGCTCATACACCACCTTGACGGACGTGACCGGTTCGCGAGGCTCTAAGTAGAGGGGGATGACGGCTGTGTTCACCAGTGTCAAGTGAATCCAAAGCGCCGATAGAGATTTGGGTGGCCATGGTCGCGGGCGAATGGCGTCGTGCGGCCCACCCATATCATCGGCGAACCAACGCCAACGACCCTGCATCTGGAGAGAGCTGCATGCAACGATTGCTCTTCCCGCGCGACAGCCAGTTCTGGTTTGAGACGCTGCGCTCTCTGGGACACGTGGCGTATGGCGGCGCGGACATCGGCGAGGTCCTCGCGACGGCGGCGCAGATTTGGGAGGGCGACTACGAGAGCTGGCACCCGGCCTGGCTCGCCACCGCCCAGCGGGTCGCCCACGAGGCAGGGCTGAGCGAGGCTGGCGGCCATCGGGTCAGCGCCCGCGATGCCTATCTGCGCGCCTCGAACTACTACCGCACGGCGGAGTTCTTCCTCCACGGCACCCCGCCCGATCCGCGCCATGAGGGCATCTACGCCCGCAGCGTTGAGTGCTTCCGCTCCGCCGCCCGGCTGTGCGCTCCGCCCATCGAGCCCGTCGAGATCCCCTACGAGGGCACCACGCTGCCCGGGTACCTGTATGCCGCCGACACGAGCGGGGGCGCACGCGCGACCGTCGTGCTGCACAGTGGCGTGGACGGCACCGCCGAGGAGCTCCACTTCTTCGGGGCGCAGGCCGCCCACGAGCGCGGCTTCACCGTGCTCACCTTCGACGGCCCCGGGCAGCCCGGGCCGCGCCACCGCGAGGGCCTCGTCCTGCGCGCCGACTGGGAGCACGTCGTGGGTCCCGTGCTCGACTACGCGCTGGCACGGCCCGAGGTGGACGGCGAGCACGTGGCACTCCTCGGGCTCAGCCTCGGCGGGCTGCTCGCGCCGCGCGCGGCGGCGTTCGAGCGGCGGCTCGGCGCGCTCATCGCGCTCGACGGGGTCTACGACTGCAGCGAGGGCGTGCTGGCCATGCCGGCGATCTCAGGCGATCGCGGGGACGCGGAGCGCCGCCTGCGCGCCGCCGCGGACCCCGCGCTTGATGCGCTGTTCGAGGAGCTCATGACGTCGGTTCCCGCCATGCGCTGGGGCTACGGGCAAAGCATGTACGTGATGGGTCTCTCGACGCCCCGGGCGGTCGCGGCGCGCAGTCTCGAGCTCACACTCCGCGACGGGATCGCCGAACAGATCCGCTGCCCCACCATCGTCTGCGCGAGCGAACACGAGGAGTTCTTCCCAGGCCAGCCGCAGGAGCTGTTCGAGCACCTCACCTGCCCCAAGACCTTTCTGGAGTTCACGGCAGCCGAGGGCGCCGGCGTCCACTGCCAGACCGGCGCGCAGCGGCTCGCCTTCGCGCGCATCTACGACTGGCTCGAGGAGACGTTCCGCGGCTGAACCACTAGCGACGGCATGCCGAAAAGGGGGCGCCGCAGGAAGCGGTCGCTGCACGTTCAGCGATAGCTCACACCGGGCTGATCCAGAAGGTGGTCCTAGGGGCCCGCTAGGTGGCAGCGCTCGGGAGCGGCACTGCACGACGTGGGTACAATCGGTGTGCTCGCCAGCGCAGCTCGTGGCCAGCGCGGGCCGACGACAGCCCACGGCAGGAGCATCCACGACGGCATCCCGCAGCTCCGAGCGATCTCGCTCCGTACTCCCAGCGGGCGATGCATGGATGAGCCGCGCACTGCCAGGGATGGTGTGGCTCATCGCCGGCGCCATGGCCGTCCTGCTGCTCGTGGTCGCGGGCGCGTACGGCTTCCATCGCGACGAGCTCTACTTCATCCTGGCCGGCCGTCATCCCGCCTTCGGCTACGTCGATCAGCCGCCCCTGACCCCGCTCCTCTCGGCTGGGGCCGCGGGGCTCCTGGGTGTCACGCCGCTCGCGGTGCGCATTGTGCCGGCGCTGGCGGCCGCCGCGGCCGTCGTGGTGACCGCCGACATGGCCCGCCGCCTGGGCGCCTCGCGCACGGGGCAGCTCCTCGCCGCCCTGGTGCTGGCCATCTCGGGCTGGCTCGGCGCTGGGCATCTCGATAAGACGTCCACCTACGACGTCCTCTTCTGGACGCTGGCCCTCTGGCTGCTCATCCCGCTGCTCGCCCATGCCGAGACCGCGAGGGTCGATCGCTGGCGCTGGCTCGGCCTCGGGCTCGTGGTGGGCATCGCGCTCGAGAACAAGACCCTCGCGGCGGCGCTACCCCTCACCGTGGGCGGCAGCCTCCTCCTGCTGCGCCGCTGGGACGTGCTCCGCTCGCGCTGGGCCTGGCTGGCAGCGCTGCTGGCGGCGGCGATCTGGGCCCCCAACGTGGCCTGGCAGGCGACCCACGGCTTCACCCAGATCGTGATGGCCCAGCACATCGCGGCCGACCAGGGTGGCCTGGGCGGTCGGGTCCTGGCGCGCGTGCAGCTCCTCGCGCTGGCCGGTCCGCTCCTCTTCCCGGTGGCCATCGCCGGCGTCGTGTGGCTCCTCCGCTCACCCGCGAGCCGGCCCTGGCGACCGCTCGGGGTGGCCGTGCTCCTGGAGCTCGGCCTGATGCTGCTCGTGGGAGGCAAGAGCTACTACTCGGTGGGCTACCTGTCGCTGGCCATCGCGGCTGGCTCGATCCCCTTGAGCGGCTGGCTCGCGCGCGGGCGGCGCAGGTTGCGCCGCACTCGTCTTCGGCCTGGCCGCGACGCTCTCGGGCGTGACCGCCGCGCTCATCCTGCTGCCCATCGTGCCGGTGTCGGCACTGCATGCCACGCCCATCCCAGCCCTCTATGGGGAGTCGGTCGCCCAGGTCGGCTGGCCGCAGCTCGCCGCGCAGGTGGGCCAGGTGGTGGACGGCCTGCCACCGGCGCAACAGACGAGCGCCGTCATCGTCACAGCCGACTACGGCCAGTACAGCGCCCTGACCCTCCTAGGGACCCACCTGCCGGCGGTCTACTCCGGCCACAACTCGACCTATGACTGGGGCCGACCGCCGGATGGGGCGAGTCCCGTCATCCTCGTCGCCTTCGGTCCTGCCGCTGCCGCCGCGCATTTCCAGGGCTGTCGGATCGCGGCCACCATCGACAACGGCTACGCCCTGCCCACCCAGGAGCAGGGCGACCCCATCTGGGTCTGCACTGGCCCGTTGCGGCCGTGGTCGGAGCTCTGGCCGGACCTGCGGCACATCGACTAATACACGCACCTGGCGCGACCCGTTGAGCAGGTCAGTCGCGAACACGACATGGTGACGGTGTTCTGGCGTTGAGCGTCAATGGACCGTGTCGAGAACAGGCCCTTCTGGATTCGGGGCCTTACCTTCTCGTTGTCGGATCCCCGGACGCATCGCCTTGATGGCGACCTTGCGGTACTATATTCCTTATGGAACATGCTGTAGTCGTCGGTGCTGAGCACGAGGACGAGATCGACCGCGCCCTGGAGCGCGTGGTCTACGGGGCCGTCGGGATCACCACCGTCGTGCTCGGGCGCGCCACGCCGGGCAGCGAGCTGACCTTCGCGCCAGTGGCGGGTGCTGGTGGTCCTGGGGCGCCATGAGGCCGGCCTGCGGGTGGGAGAGATCGCGCACGCGCATCGGCGCCACGGGGTCGGCGACCAGCCGCCTGCTGGGGCGCATGGAGCGCCGCGGCCTGGTGGTCAGCGAACCGGACGAGCAGGATCGACGGGCCACGATCGTGCGTCTGAGCGACGCCGGCGAGCGGCTCCGCGCCGGCATCGTGCAGGACCGCCGTGACCTCATCCGCCAGCTTCTTGACGACCACGGCCGGCCCCTGCCGCTGGATCTGCGGGCCGGCCTCGAGGCGATCGCCGAGGCGTTCGCGAGGTACGCGTGACCGCGGCCCTCGCGGCGGCGTCCCGCGGCCTGGCTGTGGGCCCTCCGACGCCGCCTGCGGAGCGCGGGGTATCTGCGCAAGTGGGTCGTGCTCGGCGCGCTCATCGGGGTCATCGGCGGGCTCGGGGCCCTCACCTTCTACACCGCGCTCGGCGTCGCCACGCATCTCTTCCTGGGCGCCCTGGCGGGCTACACGCCTCCCACGCCAGCCGGCGAGGGGGCGGCGCCGATCACGAGCGCCCTGCGCCCCTGGGCCATCCCGCTGGTGGTCGCGGCGGGCGGGCTCATCTCGGGGCTGCTCGTCTTCCGCTTCGCCCCGGAGGCGGAGGGCCACGGCACCGACGCCGCGATCGGCGCCTTCCACCACAACCCGCGCGGCATCCGCGCCCGCGTCCCGCTGGTCAAGCTCGTGGCCTCCGCGATCACCATCGGCTCGGGTGGCTCGGGCGGGCGCGAGGGCCCCAGCGCGCAGATCAGCGCGGGGTTCGGCTCCTACCTCGCCCGTCTGCTCGATCTCGACCAGCGCGACGCGCGCATCGCCGTGGCGGTGGGCATGGCGGCCGGCATCGGCGCCATCTTCCGCGCGCCCCTGGGCGGTGCCGTCCTGGGCGCCGAGCTGCTCTACCGGGACGACGTGGAGTCCGACGCGCTCGTGCCGTCCTTCATCGCCACCATCGTGGCCTACTCGATCTTCGGCTCGGTCGAGGGATTCGCGCCCATCTTCGGCACCCAGGCCCGCTACGGCTTCTCGAACCCGGCGCAGCTCGCCTACTACGGGCTGATCGGGCTCGCCGCGGGCGCCGTGGGCGTCGTCTACATCACGAGCTTCTACGGCCTGACCGATCGCTTCAAGCGCTGGTCGGTGCCCCGGGCGCTGCGCCCGGCCATCGCGGGCTTCGGGGTCGGCCTCTTGGGGCTCGCCATCCCGGGCGTGCTGGGGACGGGCTACGGCTATGTGCAGGCCGGCCTCGACCGCACGACCTTGCTCGCGCTGCCCCTCCTGGTCGTCCTCCTGCTGCCCTTCGCGAAGATCCTGGCCACCTCGCTCTCGATCGGCTCGGGCGGCTCGGGCGGCATCTTCGGACCCGGGATGGTCATCGGCGGGCTGCTGGGGGCATCGATCTGGCGGCTGCTCGAGCCGTTCGCGCCCGGCATCCCGGCGCAACCCGCGCCCTTCGTCATCGTGGGCATGATGGCGCTCTTCGGGGGCGTGGCGCATGCGCCCCTGGCGGTCATGCTGATGGTGGCCGAGATGACCGGCAACCTCGGCATGCTCGCGCCGGCCATGGTGGCTGTGGCGCTCGCGACCTTCGTGGTGGGCAACCGCACCATCTACCGCAGCCAGGTCGCCACGCGCGCCGAGTCCCCGGCGCATCGCTTCTCGATCGCCATGCCCCTCCTCGCCTCGCTCCTCGCCGGCGATGCGGCCCGCACGCCGCGCCTGACCCTGCGGGCAGCGGAGCCCGCCGGCAGCGCCCTCGAGCGCCTCGCCGAAGCCGGCCTGCCCGGGGCCCCGGTGGTCGGCCCGCGGGGTGGCCTGCGGGGCAGCGTGTCCCGCGGCGAGCTGGCCGCCGCCGCGCCGTCGCGGCCCGTGGGCGAGCTAGCGGCCGCCCATCCCGTCGCCGTGACCGCCACGGACGGCCTCGACGCCGCGCTGGGCGTCCTGGCCGATCAGGGCCTGACCTGGGCACCGGTGGTGGCCGACGGGCAGCTCGTGGGCGTGCTCTCCCAGCGCGACGCGATG
Source organism: uncultured Chloroflexia bacterium (assembly GCA_963835945.1). Classification (GTDB taxonomy): domain Bacteria; phylum Chloroflexota; class Limnocylindria; order Limnocylindrales; family CSP1-4; genus JAJYNJ01. The sequence continues at coordinate 16,170 of CAWIHR010000011.1, read as the reverse complement.
GCCGCCTACCGCAGTGCCCTGGCTGGCAACGTGCGCCAGGTGCGTGGCTTCGGGGCCGGGGGCGTGCTCCTGGAGGCCGATCTCGATGCCGGTTCGGAGTTGGTCGGCAAGAGCGTGGCCGAGGCGCCCTGGCCGCGCGACGTGGTGCTCGTGGCGGTGCAGCGGGCGGATCGCCTCATCGTGCCGCGCGGGGACGTGCGCCTCGCGGCTGGCGACCGGGTCTCCCTCTTTGCCGCGCCCGACTCGGAGGCCGCCGCCCGCCGGCTCCTCGCGCTGCCGGCGGAGGGGAACGCAGAAGGCGTGACCTGAGGGCGCCCGCCACCCTTGAGCCTATGAGTGGGAGAGGCGAGATTCGTCTCCACTGGCAACGCCTCCCGCAGCCAGATCACCGAGGCGCTGCTGCGCCGCTACGGCGGGCGCGACTTCGTGGCCTTCTCGGCGGGGACCACGCCCAGACCCGTCCATCCCCTCACCGTGCAGGTCCTTGCCGAGGCCGGGATCGACTCGTCGGGAGCCCGTAGCAAGTCGGTGTACGAGTACCTCGACAAGCCCTTCGACTACGTCGTCACCGTCTGCGACCGGGCCCGCCAGAACTGCCCGGTGTTCCCGGGCGAGCACAACAGCCTCCACTGGGGCTTCGACGACCCGGCCGCGGCGCAGGGCACCGCCGCGGAGCGGTTGGCCGCCTTCCGGCGAGCGCAGATCGAGGTGAGAGCCCGGCTCTGGCCGTTCATCCACCTGGTGCGGCAGGCGCGGCGCGGGACGACTGTCGCCGCCTGAAGGACACTCGAGTCCGCCTCCACCGCAGAACCGCCGACACTCGCGGCGAACGCGTGGCTCCGCTCTCATCCCAGAGAGTGGGCCGCGGTCTTTGGAGTCCGTCGGCGGCGCTCGCCCATTGCGATCGGCCGTCCTCGCCCGGCGCCCGGTATCCTCGCCGCGATGATCCCGCTCGGCCTCATCGACGTCCTGCCGTCGGCCCGCGTGCTCCAGCTCGGACCGGTGTCGATCGACTGGTACGGGATCGGCTATGCGGTCGCGCTCGTCGCGGGCATCTGGCTGGCCTACCGGCAGGCCCGGCTCCGACGCGAGAACCCGGACCACATCGGCAACGGCATGATCCTCGTCTTCGTGCTGGGCCTGATTGGGGCGCGCCTGTACCACCTCATCGACCAGTGGAACACGCTCTACGCCGCTGACCCGATCAAGGCGATCCTGCCGCCCTACACCGGGCTCGGGATCTACGGGGGCATCGCCGGCGGCATCGTGGGCGTCCTCATCTACACGCGACGCCACCACCTCTCGTTCCTGCGCTGGGCGGACATCGCGGTGCCCTCGGTGTTCCTCGGGCAGGCCATCGCCCGCTGGGGCAACTTCTTCAACCAGGAGCTCTACGGGCCGCCCACGAACCTGCCCTGGGGCATCGCCATCGACTGCTCGCACCGCGTGGCCGAGTACCCCTGCTCCATATACCCGCCCAGCACGGGCTTCGTGCCGCTCTTCTTCTACGAGTCGGCGTTGAGCCTGGTCGGCCTCGCCATCGCCTTGTGGCTGTCGCGGCGCCTGGCGGGGCGGCTCCGCGACGGCGATCTGTTCTCCTTCTGGTTCGTCTGGTACGGGGCCGTCCGATCCATCCTCGAGACCTTCCGCATCGGCTACGACTGGACCTTCTTCGGCGTGCCGACGGCCGTCCTGGTGGGGCTCGCCGCCGTCGCGTTCGGCATCGTGACGATCGCCTGGCGCCACCGCGGACCGGGCCCGACCACGGCCGATCTCGACCGCCTGCGCGAGCGCCACGATGTCGCGACGGCGGATGCAGCCACGGCCAGCCCCGGGCCGACGGGCGAGCGGACCCCTGTCTGACCGCAGAGGCGCGCGAGCCTGGCAACGGACTCAGCCTGCCCAGAGCCATCCCCCAATCCCGGCGATCTCCTCGGTGCGGGCCGATCGCGACGGCCAACTCCGCCTCCTCCTCGGCCACGTCGCGCGCGAGTCAGTCCGGCCAGCGGCTTGGTAGATGTAGTCGGGCCCGGACGGCGGGGGCTCGGCCCCGTAGGTCACGCATGGCACGAACACGACGAGGGCCAAGAGCAGTCCGACCCCTGGCCCGATCAGGCCGGCCACGACGGCAAGGGCGAGCAGTGCGATCCAGAACCCGAAGCCGCCTTACCAAGAGGACCCAGCGTCGACGGAACCCGATGCTGGGGCTCGTCCCGGGATCAGTCAGCGAGGCGGGCCGCCGCACCCGTCAGCCCGAGGTGCCGGGCACCTCCGCAGACAGGCGAGCGCTCGCGTTCGGCCGGGCCCCGGAGTGGCCCTGTGCCACGATCTCGGCCAGGATGCCGAGCGCAATCTCGGGCGGTGTATGCCCGCCCAGATCGAGCCCGATGGGGGCGTGGATCCGGGCGAGGGCGGAGTCGTCGATGCCGGCATCACGGAGCCGTGCGGCATCGAGGAACGCGTGACGCCCTCCGCGAGATCGGCGTCGGCGTAGCCGCGCGCGTCCATACACGAACCACACGCCCCGACCGGGATGCCGCGGGTCGTCAAGCCCCTCACCATGCGTCCGATGTTGTAAGCGCCCTCGGGCGTCGCCTGTCCAGGCTTCGCGCAGGCGACCGCATCGGCTATCAGGAACACGCGCACATCGGTCCCCTCGGTCTTGGCCAGGGCGAGCGCGAGGCGGAGGGCATTGTACGAGCGCTCCGTGCCGTACGGTCCGTCGTTCAGGATGAGCAGCACCTTCATGCCCCGATAGTCGCCGCATCCCTGAGCGGTGCCACGAGCCGGATGGCCCGAAGCAATTCGGGCACAGTAGGAGGCCGGCTCGGCTCGCAAGATGTCGTCACATGAGCTTGTAGCGCGGCCCCTCTCCACCCTCGGGCGGGTGCCAGAGGATGTTCGACTGCGGACACTTGACCGAGCAGCTCATGCAGTGCAGGCAGTTAGACGCGCTCACCACGAGTCGGTCATCGCTCCAGCGATACACGTCGGCCGGGCAGAAGTGCGTACAGGCGTGGTCGTGGTCGGCTCCGCAGGCGGCGCAGCGCGCGGGATCGACGAGCAGCACGTGCGAGGGCTCGTCCTCCCGGTGGGTGGTGCCCGACAGACTCACGAAGGTCGCCCCGTCCACAGGGTGGGCCCCCTCGCGCGCGAGACGCGAGCCCGGTCGCGTGGCGCGCCGATCCTCGTCCATCCCGAGGCGGACAGGGATGCGGCCGCCGACTTTCGAGAGCCCCGCCCCGACCGCGAGGTCCCAGCGGAACCCCTGGCGGAAGTTGCGCGCGCGGTGCAGGTCTCCGAGGATGCCGCGCTCGGCAAGGAGCGCAGGATAGCGCGCGAGCGCCGACCCGCCCAGATCGTCGGCGGCGAACGCGTCGGCGATGGCGTCCCCCGCGCAGATCCCGGACCGCACCGCGTAGTGCAGCCCCTTGAGCTTCTCCACGTTGACGAACCCGGCCGCGTCGCCGACCACCAGCGCCCCCGGGACGTGTACGGGCCCGAGAGCGTAATAGCCGCCTTCGGCGATCGTCTTCGCCCCCGTCGCGAGCGTCACCGACCCGGCCAGGAGCTCGCGGATGAAGGGATGCGCGCGAAACGCCTCGAACTCCACGAGCGGATCGAGGTTCCCGTAGCGCCAGTCGAGTCCGAGGATGAGACCCACCGCCGCGCTCGTGTCGCCCAGGCTGTAGACGAACCCGCCGCCGAAGACGTCGGACGGATGGGGATAGCCCACCGTGTGCACCGCCCGGTGGGGGCCAAGCGGGTTGTCGCGGGGGAGCCCGACGACGGCCTTGATGCCAAGGCCGTAGACCTGCGGGTTGGGCCCGCGGCCGAAGTGCTCCGCGAGCTGCGTCGAGAGCACGCCGCGCGACCCATCGGCGAGCACAGTGATGGCCGCTCGCACCTCCTCCGCCGGTTGGTAGTTGTCCTTCGGGGTGCCGTCCGCGGCGAGCCCGAGCTCGGACAGCCGGACGCCGCGGACGGCGCCATCTTCGACGAGGAGGGTGGTGGCAGAGAACCCGGCGTGGACCTCGACACCCAGCCCCTCAGCGCGCCGGGCAAGGAAGTCCGCCAGACGGGACACCGAGATCGCCACGTTGCCGATATGGCGCATGGGCCCGGGCACGAGGCGCGAGGGCACATGGAACGCGCGCTTCGGGCGCAGGTAATACAGGTCGTCCTGCTCGATCGGGACGACGTGGTCGCGGAACTCGCTTCGCTGGTCGCTCCAGCCAGGCAGCAGCTCGTCGAGGCAGGCCGCCTCGAACAGCGCGCCGGATAGGTTGTGGGCGCCGCTCCGCGGTGCCTTGTCGATGACGACCACGCAGGGCTCGCGGGCGGCGCCGGCGAGACGCTGGCGGACCCGAATGGCCGTGGCCAAGCCCGCGGGCCCCGCCCCGACCACCAGGACGTCAATGGGCCGCATATGTCGCCTCGCCCAGTGAGCGCAGCAGCTCCGGGACCACCGTCTCGAGGTCGCCAATCAAGCCCAGGTCGGCGTAGCTGAAGATGCGGGCCCGGGGGTCCTTGTTGATGGCCACGATGGTGGCCGCTTGCTGCATGCCTGAGATGTGCTGCACGGCGCCCGAGATGCCGAGCGCCACGTAGAGCTTCGGCCGCACGGTCTGCCCCGTCTGTCCCACCTGCCGGTCGCGCGGCGCGAACCCATCCTCCACCGCCATGCGGGAGGCGGCCACCTCGCCATGCGCGCCCAGGCGGCGGGCGAACGCGGCCGCCAGGGGCGACACCAGCGCCTCGAAACGGGTCCGCGAGTGGAGCCCCCGCCCCCCGGCGACGATGACCGCCGCATCCCCGAGCGGGGCGGTCACACTCGAAGCAGCCAGAGGCCTGACCTCGACGCCGATCTCGGCTCCGGACAGATCGGGCAGCACGTGGATGACCTCGCCCGTGCGGGTCGGGTCACGGACTGGCAGCGGCAGGACGCCGGGACGCACGGTGGCCATCTGGGTCGGGCAGTCCTTGGTCATGATCGTGGCCATGACGTTCCCCCCGAGCGCCGGCCGCGTCTGTCGCAGGATCCCGACCCGCGTCTGGCCACCCTTCTCGTAGTCGCCGATGTCGAGGCGCGTGCAGTCGGCGGTGAGGCCGCAGTCGCAGGTGTAGGCGACGCGCGGGGCCAGCTCGCGGCCCAGCGGGGTCGCCCCGAACAGGACGGCCTGGGGGCGGTGCTCCCGGACGAGCGGCGCGATGGCCAGCGTGTAAGGGGCAGGGAGGAAGGTTCGCAGCAGGGGGTGCTCGACCAGGTAGACCGTGTCGGCCCCATAGGCGATGAGCTCGTCGGCGTCGCCGCCGGGCGCGTCGCACGGCAGCAGCGCTGCGACCTGCTCGCCGAGGCAGCCCGCGAGCTCCCGGGCGGCGCCCAGCAGTTCCAGCGACACCGACCTGACGCCCTGCGGGCCGCGCTCGGCATAGACCCAGAACGGCCCGTGGTAGCTTGGCTCCCTATCGCCGAGGACATACGGCGCCTCTGCGTAGCTCGGCTGACGGTCCGGGAGCCGCGTGGTAGCGCTCCTCGATCAGCGCGACGAGCTGCGCGGCGTCATGGACCAGCACGCACGAGCGCGCGCGTTCCTCCGTGGGCGAGAAGAGTCGGTACACCTGGGTGCGCGAGCCGCGCAGCCCGATCCGTTCCGCCGCGCGCCGACCGAGACCGCGCTCCACTCGCTGATGGGACACTCGAGCGCCTCGCGAGCGAGGCGGAAGGAGCGGTACACGGGCTCCGTGCAGGCCGTCACCGTGATGAGGACCGGGTGACGCCGGGCCGTGACCTCCTGCGGGCCGTCCGGTCCGATCCGGCGGACGACGAGCGGGGGCCCGGGCGTCAAGTCCGTCGCATACGCGATCTGATCGATGCCGAGGTCCTCCGCGATCTGCGGCGGCACCTGGGCCGTGTCGCCATCCACCGACTGCATGCCGGCGAGGATCACGTAGTCCCGGCTGCCCGCGAAGAGCTCTCGCTCGATCCGCCGGATCGCGCAGGCGAGCGAATACGCCGTCGCCACGGTGTCCGCGCCCGCGAAGGATCGGTCGGTGAGCAGGATGGCCTGGCCGGGGACCCGGGAGAGGCACTCCCGCAGGGTCTCGCGCGCCTGGGGCGGCCCCATCGAGAGGTACACGACCCTGGCGCGCTGGATCGTCTCCCACGATGCGCCGGGCCAGCGTCAGCGCGTGCAGGTCGAGCGGGTTCAGGACGCTGTCGAGCATGGCTCGCCGGAGCGTGCCCTTCTCACGGTCCCACGCCTCCTCGGGCACGTTCGCCACGTCGGGGACCTGCTTCACGAGGACGATGCAGTGCATCGGCGCGTCACCCGAGGTTCATTGCGGCGGCGTGATCGGGCACGTCGCCGTGGCCGGCCTAGTGCGCCCCGACGGTGTGGACGCGAGGGAGCCCCAGCTCGTCGCGGGCCGTTTGCTCGTCGTCGACCGAGAACTGGAACTCGCACATCCCGTTGTGGCACCCGGCGACCAGGATGCCGGTGATGTTGACCCCGGCCCGCCCGAGCCGCTCGGAGAAGTCTGCAAGCGCCCCCGGCCGATCCTCGACCTCGACGACGAGGGTGTCGCCTTCTACGAAGGACATCCCCATGCTCTGCAGCACCTCGCGGGTCACCTGGTCATCGTCGGTCTCGAGCATCGCGGCCATCTGCTTGCCGGCGCTGCTGCCGGCGAGGTGCCGGATGCTGATGCCCCGCGTCGCGAGTGCCCGAGCGAGATGCGCGAGCTCGCCAGGACGATTGTCGAGCTGGATCACGAAAGGCTGTGCCATCGGAGTCCCTCTGTTCGTCTACGCCAGGCGTGCACGGCGAGGTCGCGACATGAGACGGCGCGCCCTGTCGTCGGGCCGACCCCGATGGTGGCCGGCACCTGACCCGGAGTCCATCCGTAAGCGGCGCTGCGATGTCTGTGCGTATGAGTGCCGGCGAGCCATCGCGCCGCTCCTTCCACGACGCCTGCTGGCGATGCGAGCCCGCGCCGCGCGTGCTCCCGGTTGCCCCGGCCCGGGCGGCGTCTTCCGTGCCAGTATCCGCACCGTGACCCGATACGTCCTTGAGGCACACTGCCACACCGCCCTATATGGACACGCGACCCCTGTGCCGTATGGCACGCCACGGCCCCTGGAGACACATCCATTGGCCCTACCTCGTGCCCGCAATGAGGCACACCGTTCGGGCCACCAGGGGCATTGACGCCGGCCGCTGGAGGTGCGCCAAGCTGCAGGTGGCCGACCCGCTGCACCCTGAGGGAGAGGACTGTGGAGTGGCCCGTATCGCGGCTCGCCGCGTGATCCGGGCACCTATCGAGCGGGTGTTTCGGCTCGCCACGCAGGCGGAGCGTCTTCCCGAGTGGAATCCGTTCTTCTCGACGGTCACGAGAGTCAGCGGCCCGCCCGAGGGGCCCCCGGTCGCATTCGACGCCGTGATGAACGTTGCCGGAAGACAGATCGCCATGCACCACCTGGTGACCTCGGTGCGCCCGCCGGTCGCCATCACCATCAACGGCATGGCCCTGGAGGGCGGCCGGCTCACGTGGGTCCGGCGCTTCAACCCGGCCGGGGACGGCGAGACGGTGCTCGAGAGCGAGATCGACTACGAGTTGCCCAAACACTTCGCGGAAGCGGGTGGCGACCCCTTCCCGGAACAGGCCATCGCGCGCGACCTGATTCGCGCCGTCGACGGCCTCGCGGCGCTGGCGGAAGCCACGGCGTCGAGGCGAGCTAGCGAGGGTCGAACTAGGGAGAAACACGTCCTGCAGGTTCACTGGGACCGAGGAGTGGAGGCGTCGGCGCGGGTCGTCGGGGGCCCTCGTGTTCGATTGCCATCGTAGGAGGGGCTCATGGAGCCAAATGGGTGGAGCCTGCCCCGCGTGCTGACCCAGCGAGGTGTCTCGCGACGAGCGTTCCTGAAGTTCTGCGGCGGGATGGCGGCGCACCTCGCGCTGCCTGCGTCCTTCGGCGCCGCAGATTGCCAAGGCCCTGGCCACTGCCCCCCGTATCCCGCTGGTCTGGATTGAGGGCCAGGACTGCGCCGGCAACACCGAGGGCTTCCTGCGGGCGTCCAACCCCACGGCGGCCGAGATCATCCTCGACACGCTCTCGGTGAACTACCACGAGACGCTGATGGCGCCCGCGGGAACCGCCGCCGAGAAGTCCCTCACGGACACCATGGCGGCCTACCCGAAGGGCTACATCGCGGTCGTGGAGGGCGCGATCCCGATCGCCGAGAACGGGATCTACTGCACCGTCGGCGGCCGCTCCTTCTGGTCCATCGTAGAAGACGTCTGCGGCAACGCCCTCGCCACGATCGCGGTCGGGTCCTGCGCCTTCGACGGCGGTCTGCCAGGGGCGAACGGCGGGCCCACAGGCGCCACCGGGGTCTCCGAGGTCGTGCCCAACGCGACCGTCATCAACCTCCCCGGCTGCCCCATGAACGTGCAGAACCTCACCGCGACCATCGTCCAATACCTCACCTTCGGCAGCTTCCCGGCCACCGACAGCATGGGCCGTCCCCTGTTCGCCTACGGCCAGCTCAACCACGACCAGTGCGAGCGGCGCGCCCACTTCGACGCGGGCGAGTACGTGCTGGCCTGGGGCGACCAGGGCCACCGCCTGGGATGGTGCCTCTACAAGATGGGCTGCAAGGGCCCCGAGACGTTCGCCAGCTGCCCCACCGTCCGCTTCAACGACCGCACCAGCTGGCCGGTCAAGGCGGGCCACCCCTGTGTGGGCTGCACGATGCCCCGCTTCTGGGACCAGATGAGCCCCTTCTACCGGCGGCTGCCCAACCCGCCCGGCTTCGCAGTCGACGTCACCGCCGACCAGGTCGGGCTCTCCTTTGTGGGCGTGGTCGACTGCCCTCACCGCCGTCCACGGCACCGCGAGCTACGTCCGCGCGCGCCGCGGGTCAGCCAGGCAGCGGCGCGAGCCACCGATCGAGCCCTTGGAGTCATTGCCCGGTGGATCGCCGCCGGCGATCCCGCCCTCGCCGGGGGCCCCAGATCAGGAGGTGTCCTGAGCGATGACTCGCATCGTCGTCGATCCCATCACCCGGATCGAGGGGCACCTGCGCATCGAGGTCGAGGTCGCCAACGGCGTCGTCACCGACGCCTGGAGCAGCGGCACGATGTTCCGGGGCATGGAGCTGATCCTGCGGGGGCGCGACCCGCGCGACGCCTGGATCTTCGCCCAGCGTGCCTGCGGCGTGTGTACCACCGTGCACGCCCTCGCGTCCGTGCGCGCCGTGGAGAACGCTCTGGGGATGACGATCCCCACCAACGCCCGCATCATCCGCAACCTGATCGCGGGCACCCAGTACGTGCAGGACCACGTCATCCACTTCTACCACCTGCACGCGCTCGACTGGGTCGACGTCGTCTCCGCCCTGTCGGCCGACCCCGCCAAGTCGAGCGACCTCGCCCAGTCCATCTGCCCCTGGGCGCTCTCCAGCACGGCGTACTTCAAGGGCATCCAGGATCGGCTCAAGACGTTCGTGGCGAGCGGCCAGCTGGGCCCCTTCGCCAACGGCTACTGGGGCCACCCGGCCTACAAGCTGCCGCCCGAGGCGAACCTGCTCGCGGTGGCGCACTACCTCGAGGCGCTCGACTGGCAGCGCCAGGTGATCCGCATCCACGCGCTGCTGGGGGGCAAGAACCCGCACCCGCAGACCTACCTGGTGGGCGGCATGGCCATGGGCGTCGACCCACCTCGCCGACGGCCCTGACGTTCCGACGACTGGACGAGATCGCCGAGTTGATCACCCAGGCGCAGACCTTCGTCGACCAGGTCTACATCCCGACGTGCTCGCCGTGGCCGGCTTCTACAAGGACTGGGCGGGGTACGGGCAGGGCATCGGCAACTACATGTCCTACGGCGAGTTCCCCCAAGGCAATCCGACCGATCCGCGCACGTTCTACCTGCCGCGCGGCCGGATCATGGGCCGCGACCTCGCCACGGTCGAGGACGTCGACCAGACCAGCGTGGCCGAGAACGTGGCCCATGCCTGGTACACCTACTCGGACGGCGACGGGACGCCCCACCACCCCTGGAAGGGCGAGACCAACCCCCACTACACCGGGCCGCAGCCGCCCTTCACGTCGCTCGCTGGTGTCGACAAGTACACCTGGCTCAAGGCCCCGCGGTACGAGGACCAGCCCATGGAGGTGGGTCCTCTGGCGCGCATGCTGGTCGCCTACGCCTCCGGGCAGCCGGATGTGAAGCAGGCGGTCGACGGCGTGCTCTCGTCGCTGAAGTGCCGGCGACCGCCCTCTTCAGCACCCTCGGGCGCGTCGCCGCCCGCGCCATCGAGACCAGCATCCTGGCGAACAAACTCCGCGAGCTGGCTCACCGACCTGGAGAACAACCTCAAGACCGGCGACCTCGCGATCGCCGATGTCTCGCTGTGGGACCCCAGCAGCTGGCCCGCGCACGCCGAAGGCTACGGCATGGAGGAGGCGCCACGCGGTTCGCTGGGCCACTGGGTTGTCATCGATAACCAGGCGATCACCAACTACCAGCTCGTCGTCCCGAGCACCTGGAACGGATCGCCCGCGGATCCGCAAGGCCGCCGGGGCGCCTGGGAAGAGGCGCTCGTCGGGACCCCCATCGCCGACCCCGCGCGCCCGGTCGAGATCCTGCGCACGGTCCACTCGTTCGATCCGTGCCTGGCCTGCGCGGTCCACGTCTATGACCCCGCCAGCGGCGCGTCCACGCGCATCGACGTGGCGTAGGAGGGAGCGCCATGGACGCGGCGGCCGCTCCCGGAGCAACCGGCACCGTCCCGGTGCCGGCCCAGCACCCATTCGACGCAGCCTCCGAAAGCGAGGCGCTCCTGCGTTCCGCGCACCCGTGGCAGCGCGTGCGCGTCTATGTCTGGGAGGTCCCGGTACGGGTCACCCACTGGGTCACGGTGGCCTGCGTGGTCATCCTGAGCCTGACCGGCGGCTACATTGCCGACCCGTACCTGATCCCCGAGACCGGCGCCACGATGGGAGTCATCCGCTTCATCCATATGCTGACGGCGTACGTCTTCGTCTGCTCCGGCATCGTGCGGACGTATTGGCTGTTCCGGGGCAACCGGTTTGCGCAATGGCGGGCGTTCATTCCCACCAACCGCAAGCACCTCAACGAGTTCCGCTCCCAGACCGGGTGGTACCTGTTCATCCGGAGCGAGCTGCCCGGGATTCTCGGCCACAACGCGCTAGCCGCCGCCACCTACTTGATCGTCTTCTTCCTCTTCCTGGTGCAGACGCTCACCGGGTTCGCGCTGGAGGCGCAGCATGGGAACCCGGTCGTCGTGGCCCTCTTCGGGTGGATCGCGAACGGGCTGGGTGTTCAAACCGTGCGCGTGATCCACCACCTCGTGATGTGGGCGATCCTCGGCTTCATGGTCCATCACGTGTATTCGGCCCTGCTCGTGGACCACGTCGAGAAGAACGGGCTCATGTCGAGCATCTTCTCGGGCTTCAAGTTCGCCACGCGACGCGAGGTCGCCGCGGCGCGGGACGGCGGGATCGAGCTGGAGGAGATGCTGCGCTAGCCGGCATGGCTGCCCTGCAGCGGCCATTCGGGGCCGTACGCGGGGGCGGCTCAAGGGGAGGATGCACTGATGATGCTTTCGGTGAGCCGCCGGACGGACTTCGGGTTGAGAGCGCTGCGGATCCTGGCGCGCGAGCCACGGGTCTGGACGGCAGCTGCACTCGCGCAGTCGGCCTGGACTGCGCCCGACGAAATCCACCGGGCGATGGGGCCGTTGGTGCGCGCCGGGTGGGTGGTTTCCAGTTCCGGCCCGTCAGGCGGTTACCTCTATGCGCGGCCGGCCACCCCGCCTTCGTTGCTCCAGGTGATCGAGGCGATCGAGGGCCCCACCGTCCCGGACGCCTGCGTGCTGCAGGATGGCAAGCGTTGTGGGCTCATCTCGGGGGAGCCGCTGTGCCAGCTGCACGAGGGCTGGGTGCGGGCCCGGCAGGTGCTCATCGAAGTGCTGCAGGCCACCCCGGCGCTCGACGTGCCACGGCTGCTTAGCCTGCCCGGCCCTGCGCTGGTATTCGGGGATCCTTGGCGCTGGGTGTCTCTTGAACCTTGTAGGGCGCCACGAGCGTGCCGAAGGAGCAGCCCGCGCCTTGACTATCATCCCCGGATCGTGGGGCCCGGCGGGCACGCAGGGACCGCCGACCACCGCCTGCAGAGCGCGCTGGCAAACGGACACCCTCATCATGTCTCATCTTCCTCCGCGCCGGTGGAGTCGACAGCGGTCATGGCCTACATCGCTTCTCACGGATAGCCTCGATGACCCTTCCGGACGGAGAACTCTTCGTCATCGGGATCGGGAACATCCTGCTCCGGGATGAGGGCGCGGGCGTGCGCGCTGCCGAGTTAGTGGGGCGGGCGAGTCACGGGCGACCAGACGTGCTTCCACCGCGCACTCGGGTAGTCGACGGCGGGACCCTCGGCCTCGACCTGCTACCGATGCTCGAGGATGCGCGCGCGGTCGTGCTGATCGATGCCGTGAATCTCCATGGCGCTCCTGGGGACGTCGCGGTGCTCCGCGGGGACGCGCTCCACGGGACGCTTGCAAACCACGTCTCGCCGCACCAGGTCGGGATCGGGGACCTGCTCGCCACGGGCCGGCTGGCGGGCACGCTGCCCGAGCAGATCGCGCTCGTCGGCATCCAGCCCGGCGAGATCGCGGTCGGCCTCGATCTGACCGACGCGGTCCAGGCGGCGCTGCCGCGGGCTGCTCCTGGCTGTGTCAATCGCCTGGGAGCTGGACCGCGCGCTCGGAACAGGATCCGGGCCCGAGGACGTCGCGGCAGGCGATGCCCCCGACCCGCCATCGGCGATGACCGGTTGAGGCACGAAGCTGGCTCGCCTGGTCTATCGCCAGCGTGCTCCGCGGCCGTATGGCCTGCCTTTGCCCCTAAGCTTGCGATGCGACCTAACCGCGCCCGTGTCCGCTTCGACCACCACGAACCGACCCTCCGGGCGGAGCGATCGGGCGAGGGCAGCGAGCACCGCCGGGAGAGCGGCCCGATCGACGTCGTGCAGCACGAAGTGGGCGAGGATCAGGTCGAACGTCGCTTGGGGCATGCCGACCGTCGGCGCCTCGCCGAGGAGGAACTCGACGTTGCCGAAGCGGCGCAGCCGGCGCCGCGCCTCCGCGAGCCAGCTCGGTGAGACGTCAAGGCAGGTCAGCCGGCCGCCGCTCTCGAGGGCCTTGGCAAGGTAGACGGCCTCCGAGCCCGCCCCGGAGCCGAAGTCGAGGACGCGCTCGCTGCCCGTCAGCTCGAGCGACGCCACGAGCCGTCGCAGATAGCCCGCCCTGAGGGGGTCTGAGAAGCCGGTACGCTGCCCGGGTGAGGCGCGAGGGGGCCGTGTAGTGGTGTGTCATGGTCATGCCGGCGGTCTCCGTTCCAACGTCATCGGCGCTCCTGCGCGCGACCTATCCGGAGCGTCCAAACCGATGCTGCCATCTTGCGGCTGGAGATGTGGCCGCGCTGCGCACGCGGTGGGGAGACTTCGTGAGCCAGCTCGCCCGGAGACGGCTGGCCCGCCTGCGTGCCCTGGACCGCGAGATCGGCGACCTCGAGGGACAGCTCGCAGAACTCGTCACAGCCAGCGGATCGTCCTGCCCCGGCTGCCCGGCATCGGCGTGCTGCTGGCCGCCAAGCTGCTCGGCGAGACGGGTGACGTGCGCCGCTTCCGCTCCGAGGCCGCCTTCGCCGCCGTGACCGGCACGGCACCCATCCCGGCCTCGTCGGGCCAGACCCAGCGTCATCGCCTGAACCGGGGCGGCAACCGGCAGCTCAACCGGGCCTTGCACTTCATGGCCATCGTCCAGGCCCGCACGCACCTCCCGCCAGGCCTACGTGGCCCGCAGGCAAGCCGAGGGCAAGACCTGGCGAGAGGCGCTCCGCTGCCTGAAGCGCCACCTCGCCGACGTGGTCTACCGGACCACGCTGCTCGATCTCCGCGCCGGCGAAATCAGGGCTTGACGAGATAGGAGTCAAGCGTGGGGGCTTCGACCCGACAGGCCCGCTTCTTCGTTCTCGCAGGCGGCCCCTTTCAGGAGAGTCACATGATCGACCGAAAAGACCGGGGGCAGTCGTGCGGATCAGGATGCGCCCGTCATCCAACACCATTCCACTCTATGAAACGGAGCCCGCCGTCAAGGACGGTCCTCCCGGTAATCGAACTGGGTTGGCTTACGGACCAGCGGTCTGTTGGCAGGATCGAGCAGCGCTCATCTCTCTATCGCCTTCTCAATCGGGAAGGACAAGGTCTGGTGGGAGGCTGCGCCGGCGGCCCAATTCGATCAGGGTCGTCGTGCGACCAGTGGAATAGTGGGGCCTGCCGGGGCGAAGGGTTCGTTCTGGGTGGCACGTGCCAGATAGCTTCGGCGAGCTGACGGGCGATATCGACCCGGGCCACCTTGGCGCCGCGCTGGCGGCCCAGGCGGCGCTTGGTCCGCTCATAGCGGTCCCGGTAGCGGGGATCGCGGGCGGCGTGGGTGGCAGCCTCGATGAGCGCCCAGCGCAGGTACTTGGGGCCGTTCTTGGCGAGCGGGCCACGGAGATCGCGGTTGCCGGACTGGCGCACGATCGGACAGAGCCCGGCGTAGCCCGCGAGCTTCTTGGGACTGGCGAACCGACCGATGTCGCCGATCTCCGAGGCGATGGTGTACGCCAGCACCCAGCCCACCCCGGGCACGGTCAGGAGGAGCGGGATCGAGGGGTGATCGGCGCCCAGGGTGCGGAGTTCCTCCCCACAGGCGTCGATCCGCAGGTTGAGCTCGTCGACCATCCGCAGGCTCGTGGTGAGCGTGGTCGCCCAGGGCTCCGGAATGGCCAGCCGCTCCAAGAGTGCCCGACCACCTACGCGAAGAGATCCGTGACCGGGACCGGATGGCCAAACGTCATGAGCGTGGCGTGGATGCGGTTCTTGAGCGCGGTGCGATGGCGGATCAAGTGGAGTCGGAAGCGAGCCCGCTCGCGCTCGGCTCGCACGCTGGGGGTGGGCAGCCAGATCTCCGGAACCAGGTCCCGACGGGCCAGCTCGGCCAGCACCCGCGCGTCGATCTTGTCGGTCTTGGCGGCCAGCGGGGCGAGGCCCTTCGCCTTCACCGCGTCGGCGATCGCGACGTCCCAGCCATAACGCTCGAGCGTGTCGTGCACGAAGCGGGCCCCGGTCATCGACTCAATCGCCGCCGTTACCTCCTGGCCGTGGCGCTGCACACGTGCGGCGAGCGTACGCAGGGCGTCCGCGTCAGGGCGCACCGCGGTCACCTCCACGGTGGAACCCAATTCATCGAGGACGTGCACATCGAGCCGCTGGCGCGAGAGATCGAATCCGGCGTACAACATGGTGCGGGGCCTCCCGGTGCTGGTTCCTTTGAGAACCCAACGTTGTCACCGGTGGGGCCCCGTTTCATGGCATTCGATCGTGACAGGCCTCCGCGTTGTCGGCACCCCACGCAGTCAGCCGGGTCGCGTCCCCTCGGCCTCGTCGAACGCCCAGAGGCCCATCTCCGGAGGCGTGATCCCGAGCTGCGTGAGGATCATCGCGACGTGCGTGCGGTGCTCGCGACCGTGGTCAATGGCCTGGTCAAGGACGACCCACGCCGGCACCCGACGCGACGGGTACGGGCCACCGCCCAGGTCGAGCACGGCGGCCTCGCTGACAGTTCCTGCCAGGTCCACAAGCGCTGCGCCCGTCCGCTCGCTCGAGGCGAGGAGCTCCGCGATCGATGGCAGCGTGGGCGACTCCGCATTCCAGTGGAGCTGACGGGGTTCGCCGGTCAGTCGAGCGAGGTAGCCGTCCTCGGCGCTGCCGAGGTGGGCAAGCGTCCGCTCGATTGACCCGTACGTCCCGACGCAGGTCGCCGCCAGCTGGTTCGCGTCGAGCGACCGGCAGGCGTCGAGCAGCCGCCGGTTGGCCCAGCGTTGAGGCGAAAGAGCTGCTGGAGGTTTGTCGTCATCGGACAGCTCCCATCGGTGTGCGCGCTTAGAGCTAGGCTGATCGGCTTGCGCTTCAGCGCATCCTGCACTCCGACGAGGATCACCGGCCTCGTAGAGCGACCCTGCGCCCAGGCTCGGTCCGATCCGTTCGACCGCCCCGTTGTCCCACACCATGGGTGCATGGTGAGTTTGCCCAAA
>CAWIHR010000010.1:0-234147 GCA_963835945.1 uncultured Chloroflexia bacterium | reverse complement strand
GTGGGGACCGGGCGGCGGGAGGATCGAGCATGCGACACGCGGAGCTGAGGAAGCGCGTCTGCGAGGCGAACCGCGACCTCGCGGAGGCGGGCCTGGTGGTGCTGTCGTTCGGCAACGCCAGCGGTATTGATCGTGCTGATGGAATCGTCGCGATCAAACCGAGCGGCGTGGACTACGCGACGCTTCGCCCCGAGGACATCATCCTCGTCTCCCTCGACGATGGTCGCGTCGTGGAGGGAACCGGACGCCCTTCGTCGGACACGCCCACGCACCTCGTGCTGTATCGCAGCTTCCCGGACCTTGGCGGCGTCGTGCACACGCACTCGGTGCACGCTGCCGCCTGGGCGCAGGCTCGGCGCGAGATCCCGTGTCTGGGGACGACCCATGCGGACCATTTCCACGGCCCGGTGCCCGTCACGCGGTGGCTTACCGACGCGGAGATTCAGGCCGGCTACGAGGCGCACACTGGGCGCGTCATCGTGGAGCGCTTCGCCGAGGCCGGCCTTGATCCGACCGAGGTGCCGGCGTGCCTGGATGCCGGTCACGGGCCGTTCACCTGGGGCGCAACGCCCGAGGAGGCTCTGGTGAACGCCATCGTGCTGGAACAGATCGCGCTCATGGCAATCCACACCCTGGCGATCGAGCCCGGGACCGGACCAATTCCTGCATCGCTCCTCGACAAGCACTTCAGGCGCAAGCACGGCCCCACCGCCTACTACGGCCAGCCGCGATCCGAAGTTCCAGCGGGCACGTGACGGTGACTGCCCGAGTGCGTCATGGACAGCCACTTCAACCCGCGGTCGAGCCTGATCCACGTTTCTCAGAACCGCGGACCGGTTTCTCCGGCACGGTGAAAGACGGACGCGCCGCAGCGACCGGAGGTGTGATTCTCCGTGAGCGTGCAGAAGACGGGGCAGAACGATGACTGACCTTGACCGCGGCGACCGGGGGTCGGTTGGCGCGGATTGCCGCTTCGTGCTCGCATCGGCGTCCGGTGTGACCGTTGTCCTGAGCAGCCTTGGCGCCCGCCTGGTCTCGGTCGTTGCGCCGGACCGGCGCAACCAGTTCGCAGACGTCGTGCTCGGCTACGAGTGCAGCGCCCATTACGTTGACAACCAGGACATGTACGTCGGGGCGACGATCGGGCGCGTCGCCCAGCGCATCGGAGGCGCGCGGTTCACGTTGGAGGGCGGGGAATACCAGTTGGCCGCGAACGAGGGCCGGAACGCGCTCCATGGCGGCGCTACACGCAGCTTTGACAAGGTCTACTGGGCGGCTTCATCCCGGACGATTCAAGGCGTCTCCGAAGTCGAATTCCACTACACGAGCCCTGATCTCGAAGAGGGTTATCCAGGCCGTCTCGACGTGGACGTAACGTACGGCCTCACCGCCGACGGCGAGCTGTGGATCGGCTACCGGGCCAGAGGCGACCGCGCAACCCCTGTGAACCTGACCAACCACACGTACTGGAATCTCGCGGGGGCAGGGTCTGCCACCATCCTCGATCACGAACTGACCGTGTGGGCCGACCGCTACACACCGACCGACGACGACTTGATCCCGACCGGGGAGGTGCTTCCCGTGGGGGGAACTCCGCTCGATTTCCGTGTGCCAACCGTGATTGGCGAGCGGATCGGCGCTCTGGAACACACCGCGAGCCGGGGTTACGATCACAACCTCGTTCTCGAGCCCGAGCGGCCGGAGGGCATCGCTGCCCGGCTCCGACACCCAGCAAGCGGCCGGATCCTCGAGGTTCGGACGAGTCAGCCATGCGTCCAGCTTTACTCGGGCAACCTGATGCACGAGTCGGTTGGCAAGCTCGGACGTCGGTATGCACCCCGGTCCGCACTCTGTCTCGAGCCCGGCGGGTACTCGAACGCGCTCAACCGGCCGAACTTCCCCTCGATCATCCTCGCTGCCGGAGAGACGTACCGGGAAACGACGCGCTATCGATTCCTGACCGACGAGGGCCGAGATTAGGGCACAGATGCGTTCGCTCGGCGAAGGCGGCGTCCAGTGACCGCCACCAGCACGCGGTCCACGGCAGCGCGTCTTCGGCGCCGTAGCTCGGCGATCTTCGCGCAGCCCCACCGGCGGTACAACCCGCTCCTTGACGAGTGGGTTCTGGTGTCTGCGGAACGCACCCGTCGCCCCTGGCAGGGTCGTGAGGAGGCACCACCGCCGGAGCACCTGCCCACCTACGACCCCGCCTGCTACCTCTGCCCCGGCAACGCACGGGCCAGCGGCCGGCGGAATCCCAGTTACGACGAGACGTTCGTGTTCACCAACGATTTCGCGGCCCTGCGCCCCGACGTCTCATCCGAACGTGTGGAACGTGGCCTGCTCCTGGCGGAGGGAGAACCTGGCACGTGCCGCGTCGTCTGCTTCTCGCCCCGGCACGACCTGACCATGGCACGGATGAGCCAGGCCGAGGTACGCGGGATCATCGACGTGTGGGCAAGCCAGTCAGCCGAACTGGGCGCGAAGTACCGCTGGGTGCAGGTGTTCGAGAACCGCGGCGAGACTATGGGCGCGTCGAACCCGCACCCGCACGGCCAGATCTGGGCCGGGACGGCGTTGCCAGTCGAGGGTGCGCGGGAGGACGCGGCGCAGCGTGGTTGGCACGCGGCGCAACGGAACGAGGCTGCTGCTCGAGTATGCCTTGCAGGAGCACGGCGGTCCGCGCGTGGTGGGCGAATGCGACGACTGGCTGGTGCTCGTGCCCTTCTGGGCGGTGTGGCCGTTCGAGACCTTGGTGATCCCGAAGCGACCGGTGGAGCGCCTACCGGATCTCGACGACGTCCAGCGGCGGACGCTCGCCCGTGCGCTCATCGACCTGCTGGGCCGCTACGACAGCCTGTTCGATGTCCCGTTCCCGTATTCGATGGGATGGCACCAGGCACCTTTCGATGCCGCGACCCACGACCACTGGCAGCTCCACGCGCACTTCTACCCGCCCCTGCTGCTGTCGGCCACCGTGCGCAAGTTCATGGTTGGCTACGAGATGCTGGCCGAGACGCAACGAGACCTAAGCGCCGAGGACGCTGCGGCTCGACTGCGGGGGGTGGCGGCCGGGGCGTCGCATGTGCCCGAGGAGACGGTCGCAGGATGAGCCGACATGACCACGTTGGATGGGCCCGACCAACAATGGGCCGGCCTGGCCTAGATGAAGGCGAGCTGCCGGCCCTCTGCACGGGGCAATGACGGGCCACACGCTCTACGTCATCCCCTACAGCATGGGAGCACGCCGGCTCGCCCACATCGCGAACATCGGGGTGGAGCTGACCGGCCCGCCCTCGTTGTCGCCAACATGGATCTGATGACGAGGGTGGGGACCGGCGGGCTGGACGCGCTGGGTACCGATGGCGGTCTTGTGCGGGGCCTCCACTGGGCGACAAGGAGCAGATCCACCTGCGGGCCGGCACGGACGAGATCGTGGCCCTCATCAGCTCCACGGCGAAGGTGCGTCCGGGGGACGTGCTCGACCTGCGCGTGCCCATCGACCGCGTGCACATGTTCGACGCGGCGAGCGGCCTCTCGCTCACCAGCCGCCAGCTCGTCGCGGCGTAGCACAGGAGAATACGGTTAGTCCGCGTTGGCCTGCAGATCAATTCGTGTGTTTCACCTAAGCATTGCACGGCCGACAGGATCAAGCCGGCTCCCAGCCGGCTCAGAGTCGGGCGCTGGACTCTTATCAAGGGCTTGCCGCCGGCGGACATGGCGGCCGAGCTGCACAGCTTGCCCCGCGCAGTCTAGGAGGGCGCCAGTGATGACCGGACAAGGGCAGGCGGGGGTGGGGGCCGTCGGAGCGACCCAGGGTAGCGCTCGCGCTCGGCGACTGCGGGGAGCGCTTGCGGAGCGCGAGCGGGCGATGGCTGGCGCGGACGTGGGCAGTGGCGGAAGCCGGCCGGCGACCGGGACGACCGGACTGGGCGCGGTTGAACTGGTGCGCGCGCCCGGCCGAGTCAACCTCATCGGCGAGCATACCGACTACAACGAGGGCTGGGTGCTACCCGCGGCGATCGAGCTCGAGATCTGGATCGCTCTGCGGCCTCACGCCGACCCGTGGGTCGAGCTGACCTCACTCGACCTCAGCACGACGGCACGCTTCGAGTTCGACCGCCTCGCCCCTCGCGACGGACGGCCAGGGACATGGATCGACTACGTGGCGGGCACTGCCTGGGCACTCCGAGAGGCGGGCTTGCCCGTCCGCGGCTTCCGTGGTGTGCTCGATTCGACGATTCCCATCGGTTCCGGGCTCTCGTCGTCGGCGGCGATCGAGATGGCCTCGGCAATAGCGCTCCTGCCGCCGGAGGTCACCCGCCCGTCAGCGACCGCACTTGCCGCCATCGGCCGACGGTGCGAGAACCGCTACGTTGGTGTCAAGACCGGGATCATGGACCAGTTCAGCAGCGTCGCCGGGCAGGCCGGCCACGCCATGCTGTTGGACTGCCGCAGCAACGAAGCCTCCTACGTCCCGTTGCCGGATAGCGTGGCGATCGTCGCTTGCCACACCGGGTTGGCACGCAAGCTCGAAAGTTCGCGCTACAACGAGCGCTGGGCCGACTGCCAGGAGGGCGTCAGCCTTCTCGCCGAGCGCAATCCGTCCGTGCGTGCGCTACGTGACGTGGACCAGGCGATGCTCGACCGTTACCGTGGCATCCTGCCGGAGCGGGTTTGGCGACGCTGCGCCCACGTAGTGGCGGAGGATGCCCGCGTCCACATGACTGTGGCTGCCCTTGAGGCCGGCGACCTGGCCGCCGTGGGCCGGCTCTTCGCAGCCAGCCACGCCTCGTTGCGCGACCTGTACGAAGTGAGCTCGCCCGAGCTCGACGCCATGGTTCAGATCGCCTGCGGCGTGCCAGGCGTCCTCGCCGCGCGGATGACCGGCGCGGGCTTCGGCGGCTGCACGGTCAACCTCGTCCAAGAGGACGCGGTGGAGGCTCTCCGCGAGGCGGTACTGCGCGAGTACCCGCCCGCACCGGGCTCGTGCCGCAGGTATACGTGACGCGCGCCGTGGACGGAGCAGGCCGGGTCGTCTGAGCCACTCATCGCGGGCCGGGCCGCAATGTCATCGCACCGGTCTACTGGCGCTGCGCCTCTACGGGCGACTCAGCGCGCGCTAGGTGTGATTCCCGGACACGTTGTTGACGAGGACGCTCATCGGGGTGCGGCCGTCGAGTGAACCGTGCGGTCGGCCCGTGTTGTAGTGGTCGAGCCAGGCCGGGAGGGCGTCGAGCCGCGCCTGGTTCGTCTCGTACATACGGACGTAGGCCCACTCTGCCAGCAGGGTCTGGTTGAACCGCTCGGCCTTCCCGTTGGTCTGGGGTCGGAAGGGCCGGGTCCGCTTGTGGCGGGCGCCGATCGCCGCCAGGGTCGCGGCGAACGCCCGGGACTCGGTGTAGTTCTTGGCGTTGTCGGTCAGGACTCGTTCGATACGCACCCCGTGACCGGCGAAGAACGCCGCCGCGTCGAGCAGGAAGCGGGCGCATGTGGTGCCGCGCTCGTCGCGGAATGGCTGCACGAAGGCGACCCGGCTCATGTCGTCGATCGCCACGTGCAGGTAGTCGTAGCCGGCCCCATGCGACCGCGGGGTCCCGGTGATTCGGCCGAGGAAACGATGACCACCCCCATCGGGGATCCGTCCCAGCTTCTTGACGTCGATGTGGAGCAGCTCGCCCGGCCGTTCGCGGACGTACCGGATCGGGACTCCCGAGGGTCGGTCCGTATCGGCGAGACGCGACAGGCCATGTCGGGAGAGCACGTCGCCGATCGTCGAGCGCGGGCTCCCGACGAGGGATGCCAGCCGATGGGGCCCGAACCGATGGGCATGCCGGGCGGCGAGGATGGCATCGACCTGCTCCTGCGCCAGGGCCCGTGGCGAACGATGGGGCCGCGACGTCCGGTCCACGAGCCCGGCCTCACCCTCGGCCTCGAACCGTCGCAGCCACTTCCAGGCCGTCTGGCGGCTCACCCCGGCCATGTCCGCCGCGTGGGCCACGGCCATCCCGTCCATGACGATCCGATCGACCAGAAGCCGCCGGCCGAGCGCGGTGAGCTTCGCCCTACGATGTGCCACGAGAGCCTCCCGTTCGATGTGAGCTGGATACCCACACCGAGCTCGGGAGGCTCTCGCTTGTCAACAACCTATTCGGGAATCACAGCTAGGAGGGGACGCGGTGGGACGGGCAGATGCAGCCTTGCCCGCACACCATCACCACATAGTCGCGGTTTCCGAAGACCGTCGTCGCACCCTCCGCTGGGATGCCGAATTCGGCCTCCCTGGTTCGACATGTACATTGAGCGGCACAGACGCCGCCTCAAGGAGAACCCCACCATGACGAAGGTGACCGCGGGCATCACGATCTCGCTCGACGGGTATGTCACCGGCCCGAACGATGGACCTGGGCGCGGTCTCGGGGACGGCGGGGAGCGGCTGCACTACTGGGTCTTTGGCGGACCCTGGACCTACCAGAGCGAGCGGAGCCCGGGCCCGACAGGGGTGGACAAGCAGTTCTTCGAGGAGTGGACGGCGAATGTCGGAGCCGTGATCGGCGGACGTACCACGTACTGGGCAGCCGCGGCCTGGGGTGGCCAGAACCCGTTCGGTGGACCCTTCTTCATCGTCACGCATCACCCGGAGGATGAACCTGCAACGGGTGGGTTCCGATTCGTCGACAGCCTGGAGGAGGCGTTGAAGCAAGCGCGGGCTGCGGCTGGCCAGCGGGACGTCACGATCATGGGCGGGGCGGACGTCATCCGCCAGGCGCTGCGCGCAGGCGCAGTCGACGAGCTCGCGATCACGATCGCGCCGGTCGTGCTCGGCGCGGGCAAGGCGCTCTTCGCGGGGTTCGACGCTCCGTTGCGCCTCGAGCCGGTCCAGGCGATGCAGTCCTCGCTGGCCACCCACATCATCTATCGGGTCGTCCGGTAGCAACCCCGGCCGGCACCGCAACGCAGCGACGGCCGCGCAACGCGACGACCGATCGATCGGGGAGCTGCCAGCTGATGCGTGTCGCGGCCACCGAGCGTCAGGCGTCGAGAGCGCCGGACTCCTCCGAAGGAGACCCATATCATGAGCGAACTCGCGACCCACACCCTGGACGTCCCCGGCGCCTTTCTGACCTACGACGTCCGGAGGAACGACTCGAGCAGCGACCCGGTGTTGCTGATCATCGGCTCACCAATGACCGCGGACGGCTTCGCCGCCCTCGCCGGACACTTCCCCGACCGCACGGTGGTCACCTACGATCCTCGCGGCGCGGGGCGCAGCCGACGGACCGACGGCGCCACCCAGACCACACCTGACGAGCACGCGGACGACCTTCACCGACTCATCTCGGCCCTCGGTGCGGGCCCGGTGGACCTCTTCGCCTCGAGTGGCGGCGCGGTGAACGCGCTTGCCCTCGTGGCCCGCCACCCGGAGGACGTGCGGATCCTCGTCGCCCACGAGCCCCCGCTCTCGCAGGTCCTGCCGGACCGCGAGGCGGCGCTGGCTGCCGACGTGGACATTCACGAGACGTACCTGCGGGAGGGGCGCGGACCGGCGATGGCGAAGTTCATGGCGCTCGTCAGTCACGAAGGCCCCATCCCCGCCGACTTCGTCACCAGGCCGGCTCCCGACCCCGCCATGTTCGGCCTGCCGACCGAGGACGACGGGTCCCGCGACGACCCGCTGGTCGGACAGAACATGATCTCCTGCAGCCGCTACGTGCCCGACGTCGTCGCGCTCCGGGCGGCATCGACCCACCTCGTGCTCGGCATCGGTGCGGAGTCGACGAAGGTGATCACCGGCCGCGCGACGGTCGCGCTGGCCGAACAGCTTGGAACGACGCCGGTCATCTTCCCCGGCGGCCACGCCGCATTCGTTCCTGCCGAGTGGGGCCAGGGGGGCGACCCCGACGCCTTTGCCGCCAGGCTGCGCGAGGTGCTCGCGGCGGAGGCCTGAGGCACTCAGGCGAACTGGACAGGGCGAGTCGGCACCGGGGAGACTGGAGCGCAGCTGGGCTCCAAGTCCTGCGAGCACTCTGACGCACGCATGGTGACCGTTGCTGGGCGATCCGCGGGCTCTCGGGCAGGTACGCCTCGGCTGAAGCAACACCGGTTCGGGCGACCCATGGGCCAGCAGATCGGGCTGCAGTGCGCCACCCACGGCTACGGCGTCATGCCGTTGCACCTGGGTGATGTTCACGCCACGCCTCCATCGTCCACCTCGGCCCGGCTAGCACCGGCTCGGGCCCCTGGCGCAGGCCAGAACAACCGTCGCCTCCAGCTCGACTGCGCGCGTGCCGAAGGTCGGTCGTTGCGAGTCGAACCCCAGACGCCGCACACGAGGTGCCCATCGTGCCTGCCGGCGGTCTCCTGCGTGCCGCCGGTGCGTGACTACTCCGCGGCGCGGGAGGACGGTGGTTCCACGTCGATGCCGAGCGCCCTCCAGATCCGCTTGGCGTCGTTGATGATGGCCACCTCAGCAGTGTCGAGTCGATCACTACGCTCGTCCAGCAGCTTGACCCCGCAGCCGTAGTCCTTCGTCAACTCGCCGCGCTCATGACGATGGGCCAGTGTCGCCAGCTCGCGGCGCCTCCACCTGTTTCGGTCGATGACAGCAGCTCCTCGTCCCAGCGAAGCACGGACCGCGCTGCCGCTCGTTCCCCGAGATGTGGGCTGAGCAGAGCCATGACAAGCGCTCGGGCGGTGGCCGATGGTCCGCGCGACTTCCGGGAGTAGCGACCCGGTCTGTTCGGCGACTCACCTCGCCCGCGAGGCACCCATGCCCGAACCGAGAGCCTCGAGTTGATCGTCACCGCTGGGTGAGCCCACCACAGCGCTCGCGTCGCGGACAATTTCTCCATCCCGTATGACGTAGCCGCCGCCCCGGCCCACCAGGAATGTCAGGTGGCCCTTCGAGCCTTCCTGGTCCAAACGGGGCCGAGCCGGGCCGGTTACGGCGACGTCTTCGGCGAGGATGATCCACCAGCCCCCGTCAGCGCCCTGGAAGCAGGTGCCCGCGTCGATCTGGGCCTGCGTCGGAGAACCGGCTAGGCGCGAGGCAATGGGCCGGAACCGGCTCTGCCACGACATGACGACGTCGGCCGGGCCGAGGTCTTTGCTCCGCAGGCGGTCCTGCATCTCCGCATACCACGCCCGGGCTGCCTCGATGACGGCTGCGCTTCTGGGTCCAATCTGCTTACACGTTGATTGGGCGCGCATGCCCCAGTCTAGGCTCTAACGTGACTCAACCAGCCCCCCTCTCGAACAACCTGGCGGACATCAGGCGTGCTCGCGGCCTGACCGGAGCTGAGGTCGCACGCCGGATCGGCGTGAGCCCGTCCGTCGTGTCTCGAATCGAGCGAGGTCGGGCCGAGTCGTGGCCGAAGTTCCGACGCGATGCGGCGGGCGTGCTCGGCGTCTCGGAGGAACTCCTGTTCGGCGGCCCAGGCCCGGCTAGGAGTGTTGGCGCACCCGGCGTCCACCTGCCCGAGAGAGGCCTGGCATCCCGCGGCCACCGGGGCGCGGGCTGCGTCAGATGAGCGCGACCGGGCAGCTCCTGCCCCAACACGCAGCCCTCCTCGGGGCCTCCGCCATCTCGGACGAGGTTGCCCTCGCCCGTGGCTACCGGAGCGTGGAGCGGAGGGCGCGGCTGACGGAACTCGGGTTCTCCTCGGCACAGGCCCGCGTACCTGCGCTCCTCATCCCGATCTGGAACATCCACGGCGAGGTCGCGCTGCACCAGCTGCGGCCCGACGAGCCGCGGATCGACAACCGGGGCCGGGCCGTCAAGTACGAGACGGTGGCCAGGGCCCGCATGGTCCTGGACGTCCCCCCAGCCGTGCGGGACAAGCTCGGCGATCCCGCCATTCCACTGTGGTTCACCGAGGGCGTCCGTAAAGCGGACGCGGCGGTCTCGGCTGGGCTGTGCTGCGTCGCGCTCCTCGGGGTCTGGAACTGGCGCGGGACCAACGAGCAAGGAGGGAAGGTCGCCCTCGCCGACTTCGAGTCGATCGCCTTGAACGGCCGCGCCGTCGTGCTCGCCTTCGACTCGGACGTCGTCACGAAGCCCGAAGTCCGACTTGCCCTTGAGCGGCTGCGTGCATTCCTGGAGAGTCGCGGAGCGCACGCCCGGATCGTTCATCTCCCCGCGGGCGAGGGAGGGACCAAGACTGGACTTGACGACTACCTCGCCGCCGGTCACACCGTCGACGAGCTCCTGGCACTTGCCTCCGACGAGATCCCAGACGGGCCATCTAGCGACCGGCCTGGGACGCCCTACCGAACCAGCCCCGCGGGAATAACCCACCTGCGCGAGAGCAGAGACGGGACGGTGGAGGTTCGCCTGACGAACTTCGGGGCCCAGATCACGCTCGACATCGTCGAGGACGACGGGGCCGAGGAGCGTCGCTTCTTCGAGATCGAGGCATCCCTCGGTGGCCGCACGCGCACCTTCCGCGTCGGGGCGCCGGCGTTCGGTGCCATGGTGTGGCCCGCCGAGCACCTCGGGGCGGGCGCAGTCGTATACCCGGGCTTCGCCTCAAGAGACCACGCCCGGGCCGCCATCCAGCTTCTGTCGGGCACGCCGCCCGAGCGGCGGGTATTCACGCACACCGGCTGGCGGACGGTCGGCGGGCGGGACGTGTATCTCCACGCCGGCGGTGCCATTGGGTCGGAGGGGACGGTCGCGGGCATCGAGGTGCGCTTGGAGACGCCGCTTGATCGGTTCCTCCTCCCCGACCCCCCTCTTGGCGAGGTGCTTCACGAGGCGGTCCGGGCGTCGCTCGGGCTCTTGGACCTGGCGCCCGACGGGGTCGCCTTCCCGCTGCTCGGTGCGATCTACCGCGCCCCGCTCGGGGAGTGCGACCTGTCGGTCCATCTCACGGGACCCACCGGGGTGTTCAAGACGGAGCTCGCCGCCCTCGCGCAGGCGCATTGGGGCGCGGGCCTCGATGCACGCCATCTCCCGGGCTCTTGGTCCTCCACCCCCAACGCCAACGAGGGCCTCGCGTCCCTGACCAAGGACGCGATCTGCGTGGTAGACGACTTCGCGCCGGGCGGCTCGCGGATGGACGTGGGCCGCCTGCACCATGACGCAGACCGGCTGCTCCGCGCGCAGGGCAACCGGTCGGGCCGGGCACGGATGCGGGTCGACGCCAGCCTGCGCCCGCCTCGACCGCCACGGGGGCTCATTGTCTCCACAGGCGAGGACGTGCCCCGGGGAGCGAGCCTCGGCGCTCGCATGATCGTCGGCGAGGTAGGCCCAGGCGACGTGGACGGCGAGCGGCTCACCGCTTGCCAGGCCGATGCGGCGACCGGGCGGTTTGCGGCTGCCATGGCCGGCTACGTGCGCTGGCTGGCGAGCCAGGGTCAGGCCGCTCGCGTGCGGCTGCGACAGCTGTCGGCGGGGGACGGGCTGGCCACTCCGGGTCATCACCGGATCGCACGCAACCTGCAAACCTTGGGGGCCGGCGTGAGGGCCTTCCTCCTCTTTGCTCGGGACGCGGACGCCGTGGAGGTGGCCGAGGAGGAGCGGCTGTGGAGCCGCGCCGTGGCTGCATTCATGACGCTCAGCCGCTCGCAGGGTGCGCAGCAGGCCGCCTGCGATCCCGCTCGATCGTTCATTGAACTCCTGGGGTCGGCCATCGCGTCAGGCCGCGTGCATGTAGCGGGGCAGGATGGTCGGGCCCCCGCAGAGCCCGCCGCGTGGGGCTGGCGGTTCCAATCCGACGGATTGAGCGACGAGGGCTGGAGGGCACAGGGAACCCGCGTCGGCTGGGTGGACGGCGATGAACTGTATCTGGGGCCTGCGGCCGCGTTCGCGGCGGCGCAGGCGGTGGGGACTGCGATCGACACCCCGATCACCCTGGCCCCTCGCACCCTGCACCAACGTGTGAACGAGGCCGGCCTGCTGCGCTCGACGGAGTCCGAGCGTGGCCATCTCACGGTGCGACGGGTGCTCGAGGGGAGCCGCCGCTCCGTGCTCCATCTCGCTTCTTCATCCCTCCACGAACTGGCCCAGCCGGCCCCGCCGAGTGCGTCAGATGCAGCGCGTGGGCCGTTTGCCGGGGCCAGTTCCATAGCGGACCCGAGCCCATTCGGCCCACAGAAACGGCCGGGAGCGGCCCAGGCCGAGCACGTTCGGCCCTCTGGTGGGCCGGATGGGCCGCTTCTGGAGAGGACTAACCGGGCGATGCAAGTAGGTGTCTTACCGCAGGGCGACTCTCCCGACGGGGCATCCGAGGAGCAGATGACGACGTGGACGCGGTGATGCTCCTCCAGCAGGCTCGCCTGGCCGGGCTCCACGTGACGACCAGTGGCGCCACGCTGGTCGTGCAAGGTCCGCGCCGCCTGGAGCCGATCGCTCGGACGCTGCTCGCGGAGAAGCCGCAGGTCATGCAGGTCCTGGCCGATGAGCGGGAAGTCGCCTGGCGGATCGACGCCATGCGGCCGCAGGTGACCGCCAAGGGCGCCATCCCGCTCCTGCTTGTCCGCCCAGACGCGACCCGGGGCCGTGGGCTGTGCTGCTCCTGCGGTGAGTCGCTCGGTCCCAACGATCGGTATCGCTGTCGGGCCTGCGTCATCGCCGCGGTGGCGGTCCTAGAAAGCGTCCCGAGACCCGCGCCGTCGCTCTACGTCCCATCAGGGGTCAGGCAGGGCCCACCTTGACCCCGCGCCTGGTCGAGATCCTCGCCCGTATGGTCGATGCCGCGCTCGTTGCCGAGGATGGCCTCGCCACCGGAGGTAACATCGCCGGCCGACGCGAGCGGGTCCCACCGGCGAGCCTGAGCTCGCGCCGAGCCAAGGAGGCAGCCTCATGAGCCTGGCACGGGCGGTGGACCTGCGCCCCGAGGACCTGGCAGGGCGTCCGTGGGCGGGCTACGTGCGGGACTCAACGCGGGTCCAGGCGGATCGCTACGGCCCCGCCCTGCAACGCGCCGAGCAGCAGCGCTTCGCCGAGCGATACGGTCTGCTACCCACGGATCTCGAGTACGTCGATCTCGTGTCGGGCAAGGACACCCTGCGGCGCACCGACTTCGCCCGAATGCTTGGAGACGCCGAGGCGGGGGCCTTCAAGGTGCTTCTCTGCTACGACACCTCCCGTTTCGCACGCAACATCGAGGACGCATACACGTACCGCCGCCGCCTCGCGGCAGCCGGTGTCACGGTCGTCTTCTGCGCCGATGGGCTCATCGCGGGCAACGTCGAGACCTACGAACTCGAGGGCCTGAAGACCGTCTCTGACGCCGCGTACATCCGACGGCTCTCGCGCAACGTGGCGCGGGGCTATGCGGAGAAGTGGCGCTTCTTCGACGATCCGGGCGGCCATCCGCCGCTTGGGTTCGCGCGGGTGGGGGAGCGCCAGCTCCTCGAACCGGTGGAGGGTCCTGACCTCGAGCGAGTGCGCCGTGCCTTCGAGCTGTACGGGACGGGAACGTGGAGCGATACGACGCTTGCTGACGAGCTCGGTCTCACCGAGGCCGGACTGGCCGAGATCCTCACCAATCCGCTGTACGCCGGGCGGGCGATCCGCCACAAGGGCCGCCCCGACGAGGAGGAGCGCCCCGCTCGTTTCGCGGCGCCCGTCGAGCCTGCCCTCTTCGATCGCGTCCAGGCCATCCGCGCCGAACGGCGGACTCGCCATCCCGGAATGACGACGCTGCGGCGCCCGTACCCCCTTGTGCGGCTCATGCGCTGCATCCACTGCGGGAGCACCTACCACGGTGACGCCGGCAACGGCTATCGGCGCATCCGCCACGCCCGTCGCCCCGCCTGCGGCCCGTCAGCCACCTACCGAGCTGAGCGCTACGAGGAGCAGATCGCGATCCTCTTCGACCGCGTCACGCTTGGGGAGTCGGATCTCCACCAGGTCTTGGGCGCAATGCGATCGCAGTCGCATTCACCCGCCGAGCCAGACCCGTCCGAGCTCCTTGTGGCCCGGAAGAGGCTCCAGGATCTGCTCAGCGCGGGCGAGATCTCGATCGAGACATTCAGCCGAGCGTGGCGCGGACTGGAGCGCCGGAGGCGAGTGGTCGAGGATCGACCGGACGAGATGCGCCTCCGACGCGCCGGTCAGGTGCTGTCGGGTTTCGGGACGCTGTGGCGCAACCCGGCCGTCCCGGACCGGCTCCGTGAGGAGGCGCTCCGCGAGATCTTCGCGCGCTTCGATGTCGACGGTGCCGACATCGTCGCCATGCACCCGCAGCCGAACGAGAACGCCTGGCTGCTCGGGCTCGTGGCCATACGCGAGCAGCAGTTGCCGACGCAACGAGTGATGGGACTGGTCGGGGCGAGAGGGCTAGGCCCGAGCCTTTACGGAGGATCACCGCTCAGCACGCCGTACGTCCACTTGCCCTCGCTGGCTGATCTGACTGCGCTGCGCCCGTGGGCTGCTCAGCCGGTGGTCGGCCTAGGCCACGCCCGAGAGATCCTTGTCCTCCATCTCCCAGGCGTGGTCGAGCAGGTGACAGGCGGAGCGCCGGAGCAGGAACTGCAGGGTCCAGGTCCGGGCGGGGAGGCCCCGGGCGTTGAACTCGCGAAGCGCGGTGACGTAGGACTCGCGGTGGGCCGCCAGCGCGTCGGGCGAGCGATAGGCGTCCAGCGGCGTACGCACCCCGACCTTGACCGTGAACTGGTCGGCCTCGGTGCCCAGGGTATGCCGACTCATGGCATACTCCGCCGACCGGGAGGGAGGCACGGGAGCCTTCGGGTTCCCACGAGCGCGGCGTCCCCATGCGGTCCGCCCCGACCCGTCGCGCGCAGGGCCAATGGCGAGTCCTCCCCGCCGGGCAGGGCAGTGCCTGGAAGGAGTCCCAGCCTAGGGATTTCGTGGCCTCCAGGCGAAGGGCGAGGAGGGCGTGCGCGTGCTCAGCGACCATCCCGTGTTTCCGATCCTGTTGTCGACGGACCTCGCGGCAAGCCGGACCTTCTATCACGACACGCTCGGGCTCGAGATCCTGCGGGAGGACCCGGATCGGCTCGTCTTCCGCTGTGGCGGCGGGACCCAGCTGGTGATCACCGAGAGCACGGTCGGCACGTCGGACACTCAGACCCAGATGGCCTGGCGCGTGCCCGATCTGCGGGCGGCGCTCGCCGACCTCCGGGCGCGAGGCGTGCGCATCGAGGAGTACGAGGCACCCGATCCAGTGACGGTGGACGGTGTCGCCGACATGGGCCATTCCTGGGCGGCGTGGTTCATCGACCCCAGCCGGAACGTGCTGTCGGTCGTTCAGCCGAAGGGCTGAGGGGTGGAACGTACTGGCCTCCAAGGAGGAGAAACGGCCCGACCCGGACCCGCGCACGCACCGAGGTGGCAGATGACGCATGATCGCACCCACGCGACCACGAGCGGAGGGCCCGTTCGGTCGTGCTGCGCGGCGCGAGGATAGACCCGTGGCCCGTCTCCAGGCGAAGTCGCTCGAGAATCCCGACGAGGTCCGCCCGACACCGTTCGGGCGCATCGATATCTACAACCTCGACGACCTCGTGATCGGCAGGATGGTGTTCCAGCCGGGCTGGCACTGGATGGAGCACGTGCGGCCCATATCGGGCACCAGCCTGTGCCAGTACCACCACGTGGGCGTCTGCATCGCCGGGCGGCTCGGCACGCGCCTCGAGGACGGCACGACCAACGAGATCGGCCCAGGCACGGTCTTCGAGATCCCGCCCGGCCATGACGGCTGGGTCATCGGCGACGAGGCCTTCGTCGCTTACGACGTTGCGGGGGTCCGCTCGTTCGCGCGAGTCGACGAGACCACGCAGCGGGTGCTCGGCGCCGTGCTCTTCACCGACATCGTCGATTTCGACCGCGCTCGCGGAGTCGTTCGGTCCGGCCCGCTGGCGGGAGCTACTCGCCACGCACAACGAACGCATCCAGTTCGAGCTCGACCGGTTCCGTGGCCGGCTCGTGAAGACGACGGGCGACGGAGTCCTCGCCCTGTTCGACGGCTCCGAGCGGGCGGTCCGCGCAGCGGCAGCGATCTGCCTTGCGGCGAAGTCGATCGGTCTGACGATCCGGGCGGGGATCCACACAGGCGAGGTCGAGATCGCCGCCGGCGACGTCCGCGGGCTGGCAGTCCACGTCGCCGCGCGCGTCATGGCACTGGCCGGCCCGAGCCAGGTCTATGTGTCGGCCACGACGCACGAGCTGGTCGCCGACTCAGGGCTGACATTCGTCGACGCCGGGATCCACGAGCTGAAAGGTGTCTCCGGGGCGCGGCAGCTCTACTGCCTTGCCGCGCCTGAGCAGGCGTGACAGCCGCCCGCCCAGGTCGCGCGATCGTCTGTCAGGGAGCGTGAGGCTGTCCGGCCGGAACGCGTCGCCGAGCGTTATAGCGTGCGACATTGCGGCGCCGATGGATGCGCCGAAAGGGCAACCGGACGAGATCAAGCGGCAGCGAGCCGTCGCCCATGATCGTCGCCTCGTAGAGGTTGGACAGTCGGTCCGCTGCGGTGACCTCGATGCGGCGGCAGCGACTCCCTGTCGTGGTGGGCGCCATCCTAGTCGCCGTGACGGCTGACCAGGACGGCGGCCACCTGGGATCGCCGCTCGATGCCGAGCTTGGCCAGGAGCGCCGAGACATGGTGGTCCACGGTCCGGGTGGAGAGTACCAGCCGGTCGGCGATCTCGGCGTTCGAGAGCCCCTGCGCGAGCAGATGCGCGACCTCGGCCTCCCTGGCCGTGAGGCCGTCGCGATGGGCCCGTGTCGTCCGTCGGGGGCCCCGCGGCGCACCGCCCCCGAGCGCCCGGATCCGGCGCCGAACGAGATCGGCCGTGGCCGTCGCGCCCAGCCGCACGAGCACGCCGTGGGCGCGATGGAGGTCGGGGAGGTCGTTGCTGCCGGCCAGGCATAGCGCCATCTCGTAGGGCATCTCGAGCCGCTCCCATTCGCGCGCCGCGCTGGCGATGTCGCCCGCCAGCTCGAGGTGATACGGAAGGGGCGCCCGGTCGTCGAGCTCTGCGATGCCGCCGAGCAGCCAGAGCCAGCGACCGAGCTCGCCAATCGCCCAGGCGTCGGCCTCGCGGCAAGCCTCCGCGTACCCATCTCGCAGGGAGGGCTCCAGCTCGTCAAGGGTCCCGGCCAGCCAAGCTTGTTCCGCCCGGCACGCTAGCAGCGGCCAACGCAGCTGCGTGGTGTCGAGCCGCTTCTCTGTCTCGGCCACGTCAGCCAGCCACGTCTCGACCTCGGTCCCGCCGCGGCGGATTTCGAGGCGGGCGAGGACGACCCGGGCCAGCACGCGGTCGATCGGATCATTGACGTCCAGCGCGGCCCGCGCGTGGCGCTCGGCGGCCGCCCAGTCGCCCAGGCCGAGGGCGACCTCGGCCCGCGGCTCATCGATGCTGCAGCGCACGATCTCGGATCGCTCGCCGTGCTCCTCGAGGGTCGTGAAGTAGGTGTCCGCACGCCGCAGCTCGCGCGTCACCGTTGCGCAGGCGCCGAGGTTGTTGAGGGCCCGGTCGACGATCTCCGCGTTGCCCGCCTCGCGCCCCAGCCGGGCCGACGCCTCGAGCTGGTCGATCCCGGTGCGGTCTCCCTCGAGCAGCGCAATCGTGCCGAGGTTGGCGAGGGCGATGGCGCGGACCTCTGGGTCTCCGAGCCGGTCGCCGATCTCCAGCGCGCGGCCGCTCGATATGATGACCTTGTCGCGCAGTCCCGCGCTGACCGCCAGCCGGCCGAGCCTGTCGTAGGCGAGGCCCAGCTCGCGCGTGTCGCCCAGCGGCTCGAGCAGCCGCACCGCCTCGCGCGCCAGCGTCCACGCCTCACCACCTCGCTCGCTGAGCCAGGCGACGTAGACCAGGGCGCTGAGACTGCTCCCGAGCGCGCGTACGTCGCCCCCGCGGCGCAGATCGACCGCCTCCTTGCCGAGGGTGTACGCCTCAGCGAGCTCGTTGCGCAGGTAGAGGACATACGAGAGCTGCTCGAGCAGCTGGGCTCGCTCGCCCGCTGCGAGATGGCCGGCGAAGCGGAGCGCCCGCCGGAACTGGACGGCCGCCTCGCGGAGCGCGCTCATCGCGACGGCCTTGCGGCCAGCCGCTCGGGCGTACTCGACGACCGCGGCCGCGTCGGCCGCCGCCTCGGCGTGGTGGGTCAAGCGGGCGGCGTCGGTGGACCCGGCGCGGCGCAGCGTCTCGAGTGCACGCCGATGGAGCGCGATCGCCTCGATGACCGGCATCTCGTCCAGAACGACCATGCGGGTCAGCTCGTGGGCGAAGGCGACGGACTCCGCCTTTACGAGGAGGCCCTCGCGAATGCAGTCGTCGAGGCCGAGCACGTCCTCGCCAGCCAGAGCGGCGACGAGCCAGGGCTCCGCGTGAGAGCCAGCGATGGCGGCCGCAACGAGCGCGCGCCGCGCCCGACGGTCCACCCTCGCCAGGCGCTCCCGGATCGCGTCGCGGATCGAGACCGGGACGCGATCCCCGCCCGACCGCAGGACCTCGTGCACGAAGAGTGGATTGCCGCCTGTCAGCCGGGCGACCTCGTCGACATCGAAGTCACTGCCCGCGGCGAGCGCGGCGATGCCCTGCCGGCTCAACCGAGGGAGAGGCAGCTGGCTGACGCCCGGCACCGTGGCGAGCCGGCCCAGCGTGCGCTCGACGGCCCGGGCCACCGCCTCGTCGTCGCGACACGTGGTGATGATCAGGCACCTGAGCCCGTCGAGTCGTCGCGCGAGATAGACGAGCAGTTCGAGCGTGGCCTCGTCGGCCCACTGGATGTCCTCGACGACGAGAATCCATGGCCCGGCTTGCGAGAGGCGCTGACGGACCCAGCGAGCGATCGGGCCATAGGCCGTGCCGGCATCGAGCATGGCGCCGAACTCGCGCCCGAGGGCCGGCGCGATGTCCTCGAGTGGCGCAAAGGGGGTGGGGGTCGAGAAGCCGTCGCACGTCCCGGTGGCGGTCCGGATCCCCGGGTGCGCCGCATCGAGAAACGCGCGCACGAGGGCGGTCTTGCCGATGCCGGCCTCGCCGCGGACGACGACCAGCCGCCCCCGGCCCGTAAGGGCTTCGTCGAGCGCATGGCGCAAGGCCGCCAGCGCGGCTTCGCGCTCGACCAGCGAGCCACCGGTGGGACGCACGTCCCGGTGGGCGACGATCATGGTGCGCATGGTAGTCGGTGAGTCAAACGGGTTCGCGGGGTTCCCCTCGGACCCCGCGTCCCGTGCGGTCTCGCTCAAGGGCCGAAGATCGCATCGGTGTTTGACGAGGCGCTTGCGAGCTTGCGACCCTGCGTGGTCAGCGGCCGAGCTCGTGCTTCACGCGAACGAGGGTGAGTGCGTCGGCATCGCTGCCGCTACCGGTCGCGGCCGTGACGCCCGCACGGTTCGCGGCGGCCTGGAAGTCGCGCTTGCCCCGAAGGTTGGCGGCCCCCGTGTCCACCGAGGTGCCGCTGCCGGTCGAGGATGCGACGACCCCCGCGTTGGCCGCGGCCTGGAAGTCGCGCTTGCCCCGAAGGTTGGCGGCCCCGGTGTCCACCGAGGTGCCGCTGCCGGTCGAGGATGCGACGACCCCCGCGTTGGCCGCGGCCTGGAAGTCGCGCTTGCCCCGAAGGTTGGCGGCCCCCGTGTCCACCGAGGTGCCGCTGCCGGTCGAGGATGCGACGACCCCCGCGTTGGCCGCGGCGTGTGCGACCTGACCGGCGGTGCGAGGGACTGCCAGGCCCGCCAGCAGCCCCATGCCGAACGTGACGGCCAGCGCTGCAACAAGCAGCGAGGTTCGGATCTGCCGATACGGTGCTGTGATCTGTCCTGCGGTCAACTCAGTTCTCCTTTCGGTTGGAGAGGGACGCTTGTCTGAGGCTGAGGGCGATGGGACTGCACCTCGTCATCACCAGAGGGATCGCGTCGGCTACGCGGCTCGCAACCGAGACCATCGACGGAGCGGCCGGAACGATCCGTTGCGACGGCGATGAGCCGGCAACGAGTCGGGAGGTGATCCCGAGCATCGTCACGCGCCCTCGGAGACTGGCACGATGCGTTCCGCGACGAGCCCGTGCGCCTCGCGATGGACGCGGATCGCGGCATCCGCATCGGGGGCGTCGACCAGGCAGAAGACCGTCCCGCCAGGCTCATCGACCCAGTAGCGCAGGTAGCGGACGCCGTACTGGTCTTGCGTCTGGAGATCGGCGAGGTGAGCCGCCGCGACATCGCCGGCCTTCACCCCCCCGGCGATCGTGTGGGTATCCATGAACAGCGCCACGTGAACCTCCTTTCAGTCAGCAGAGGATCGCCAAAGGGAGACAGCCGCGACATCGGTGAGATTGCCCATCTTTGCAGTGGAGGGCGCCTGGCTGGCATCAGCACACCTGGGTGCTTTAGTGTCGGCGCGTGCGCGCCCGCGTCTGGCAGCCGTTCCGCAACGACCGGCGGGTTCAACCGATCGACGCAACATCCGGGTGGATGCAGGATCGATCGGGAGGTAGCCGGTGGCACAGGCGAGCAGGCCAGGATTGACGGCCGAGCAGAAGCGCGAGCTGTGGTCGCGCTGGAAGGCGGGCCAGTCGCTCAGCGAGATCGGGCGGGCACTGGGGAGGGAGCGGAGCGCCATCCACCGGATGGTCGCGACCACCGGCGGGTACGGGCCGGCGGACCGTCGTCGCTCATTGCGGGTGCTCTCCTTGGCCGAGCGGGAGGAGATCTCGCGCGGTCTGGCGGAGGGCGTCTCGTTGCTGTCCCTATCTCCTCTCCCTACACGCGTTTGACCGAACGGGTCCGGGTGGCTATAGTGCTTCCTCGCGGGGTGGAGCAGCGGCAGCTCGTCGGGCTCATAACCCGAAGGTCGGCGGTTCGAATCCGTCCCCCGCAACCAGACGCATATCGACCGAACGACCCTGGGACCCGCCTCCCGGGGTCGTTCTCTTGTCTACTCGGTGCGGAACGTGAGGAGCGTCGCGGCGACCAGCGTCACCGCCCACGCCGCAAGCCCTGCGGCTTGCAGAGGGTCGACCGCTCCTCCGGGCTCCAGCGCGCCGCGCAGAAGGCCCGCCAGCTGGGCCGGGGGCAGCAGCGACGCCGGGACGGCGATCGCGGCCGGGAGATGGTCGAGTGGGATGATGATCCCGCCCAACAGCAGGAAGACTAAGTAGACGCCGTTTGCTATGCCCAACACGGCCTCCGCCCGCAGCGTTCCCGCGAGCAGCAGGCCCATCGCGCAGAACGCGATCGAGCCCATCAGCAGCCAGGGCAGGACGCCGAGGATGCCGGCCACGATCCCGCCCTGCGGAGCCCATCCGAGCAGCGCCCCGACCACGGCGATCAGCAGGACCTGGACGACCTCGGTGGCCACGACGGCGACGGTCTTCGCGGCCAGCAGCGCCGGTCGCGGCAGCGGCGAGCCACCGAGCCGCTTCAGCACGCCGTAGGAGCGCTCGAACGCGGTCGCGATTCCCAGCGACACGAGGCCCGTGGAGACCACCGCGAGCGCGAGGATGCCGGGTGCCACCTGGTCGACCTGGTGCCCGCCCCACGACGGAGGTGGCAGCAGTGGCACGACGGAGAAGAAGACCAACAGCAGCAGCGGGATCCCCAGGGTGACGAGCAAGTTCTCGCCCCGGCGGACGGTGAGCAGCAGCTCGACGCGCGTCTGCGCGAGGAAGGCGCGCCAGGTCAGCGCGGGACTCACGAGTCGCCCCCTTCCGCGATCAGCCGCAGGAACACGTCTTCGAGGCTGCCCTGCCCTACACGGATCGCGAGCGGCTCAATGCCGCTCGCGAGCAGCCAGGTGCTGAGCTCGACCAGGAGGTCACCGGCGGACGCAGTCTGCATCACGTAGGCGCCACTGCGATCGGCGCGAACCGCTTGGACGGATGGCAGCCGTCCGAGGCGGGTGAGCTGCTCGGACTCGAGCGGCGCGCCCAGCTCGAGCCGGACCATGCGCACGTCCATGGCGGGCCCATTTGCAACGGCCGCCGCGGCGGAGATCGCCCCCGCGTCCGGGAACGGCCCGGCTGCTTCCCCACCGGTGGAGGGTCGTCGCGCCCGAGAGGCGACCCCCAGTCCTCGCCGCAGCTCCGCCGGCGTGCCCAGCGCAACCAGCCGGCCATGATCAATGATCGCCACCCTGTCGGCCAGCGTCTCCGCTTCGTCCAGCAGGTGGGTCGTCAGGAGGATCGTCGTCCCCGACTCGCCCAGCTCCCGCAGCACGCCCCACGTCTCGCGCCGTGCCTGCGCGTCCATGGCGCCGGTGGGTTCGTCGAGGATGGCCAGCCGCGGCCGACCCACGATCGCCAGCGCGAGGCTGAGCCGCTGTCGCTCGCCGCCTGAGAGGTCGCGGTAGCGCGTCCGCGCGACCCGTTCCAGTCCCACCTGCGCCAGCAGGTGCACAGGCTCGAGGGGGTCCGGGTAGAACGCGGCGAACAGCTCGAGCGCCTCGATAGGACGCAGCTGCGAGTACAGGCCGCCGGACTGGAGCATGAGTCCTAGGGTCGGGCGCACGCGCCGGGCGTCGCGCCGCGGATCGTGACCGAACACCCGGACAGTGCCGCCGTCGGGCTTGCGGTACCCCTCGACGATCTCGACGGTCGTCGTCTTGCCCGCGCCGTTTGGGCCGAGCAAGGCGAACAACTCCCCTTGCGCGATCGTCAGGTCGAGCTCGTCCAGCACGACCCGTCCGTCGTACCGCTTCGTCAGGCGCTCCAGCTCGATCGCGCTCGTGCTCACTGGAGGATCTGCTGGATGTACGTCGTGAGCGCGTCCTGCGGCGGTGGACCATAACTGGTGTCCCGGATGACGCCGCTGCGGTCGACGAAGTACGTGGTGGGGATACCGGTCACACGATAGGCTTCGGGCGACCGATCCGCCGGGATCGACGAGCGCGGGCCAAGCCGCCCCCTCGCTGGCCATGAAGCGCCTCGCGTCGTCCGCCGTGTCCTCGAAGACAATGCCGAGCACCTCCAGTCCCTGCTCCGCGTACTGCTCGCGGGCCTGTCGGTACATGGGGAACTCCTGCTGGCAGGGGATGCACCAGGAGGCCCAGAAGTTGACGATGACAGGACGTCCGGCGTACTGCGACAGCGAGACATCCTTGCCCTGCAGGTCGGTCAGCCGGAACGCCGGGGCATGCTGCCCGTCGAGGCCTCCCGCGCCGATGACGATGGTGTCGGACCCCACGGCGCCCGCGCCGCGGGGTCCGGATCCCGGACCGGCCAGCGCGCCGCAGCCCACGACCAGCCACGCCACTAGGAGCACGGCATAGGCAGCAGGGCGCGTCCTGCCGGGGGCGCGCGACGGCGAGGTGGTAACGACCGATGAAACGCGCCGTGGCTCGGCACGCCGGGAGATCAGGGAGTGAAGCGTTGCGCCCTCACTTGACGACGAGGGTCCCGTTCAGGGTGGGATGCACCTCGCAGAGGAATAGTACGTGCCAGGCTGCAGCGGGGGCACCACCGTCCCCATGAGGGCAACGTGGTGCAGAGACGTATCCCTCGCACTGCTGGTCATGGTAAATCCCGTGACCTCGTGGACCCCGATCCTGCCGACGTTGATCCGGGTGGCTTCTGGGCCCGCTGCAGTGGCGTCCAGCGGTCCTGCGCGAGCGCGCGATGCTAACCCCGGCCCTGCTCCAGCACAGGCCAGAGCGCAGGCAACGTCATGCACGACCGCAACCCGCACGTCGGTGGCTGCAACGGGCGATACTCGCCGCATGTCGACCACGATGCTGAGCCGCTTCCGCGCGACTGTGCTTGCAATTCTGGCTGTGCTCGCGCTCCAGTTCGTGGCCGGGATGATCACGAACCTCTACGTCGAGTTCCCGGAATCGCTCCCGCATGGCTCCGCTTGGGCCTGGGCCTTCGCTCACACCGCCATCATCCCTGTGCACGTGGCTCTGGGGACGCTGCTGCTCGTCCTCTCGCTCATCGCGATCGAGCTCGCCTGGTGGGCCGACACCCGCCTGGGTTTCGCGAGTGTGCTCGCTGGGTTCCTGCTGATCGCCGTCGCCTACCTGTGTGGCATTTGGTTCCTGACGTACGGCCAGAGCAACGTGAGCTCGCTCCTCATGGCCCTGGGCTTCATGGGTGCATTTGTCGTATACGGTGCCGGCTTGCTGGTCACCCGGCCAAACCCGAGGTAGCCACAGAGCCGAGGCAGGGTGCCGGCCACGCGCGGACCCCGCGTTTCACGCTGCGTTACCTGGGCACGCCGCAACGCGGGGATGGCGGCTTCGAGGCGCAGCCGCCGGGCTGATCCTGCGTCCGAGGCCCACGGTGAGCGGCGACTGTTCGCGGCCTTCTGCGCGGCGCGCCGCGACGGCGTCTGGCGTGCCCTCACGACCGAGGAAGAAGATCGCGTCACCGTCCCGTACGTCAGACGTCTCGGGCTCGAGCTCAGTGGTTCTCGCCGACCGCCACCAAGACCGCGCCGAGCGCGATGGGTGTCCGGTACGGGCGAGGGTCCGCGTCTCTGGCCCCCTACCGCAGGAGGAAGAGCGTCGAGAAGAGCCCGATCCAGACCACGTCGACGAAGTGCCAGTAGATGCTGACGGCCTCGACTGCGGTGTGGTGCCGCGCGGAGAACTGGCCGTTGATGCCACGCAGCAGCACAACGCTCATTGCG
This sequence comes from uncultured Chloroflexia bacterium, assembly GCA_963835945.1. Lineage (GTDB taxonomy): Bacteria > Chloroflexota > Limnocylindria > Limnocylindrales > CSP1-4 > JAJYNJ01. Next base: position 209,610 of record CAWIHR010000010.1, on the reverse strand, counting down.
ATCACGCCGCCCAGCACGTGCGCGCCGTGGAAACCGGTCATGGTATAGAAGAGCGTCCCGTACACACCGCTGCTGATTCCGAAACCGAGGGATGAGTAGTCGTAGAGCTGGCCGGCAAGGAAGATCACGCCCAGGATGACGGTGACGGTCATCGCGCGGATCATGCCGGTCCGGTCGCCAATGCGAATCCGCGACACGGCGTACTGCATCGTGAACGAGCTGGTGATCAGAACCACGGTTAGGACGGCCGCCAGGGCAAGGTCGAGCTTGAACCCCGGGGGAGGCCAGACGGTGTGCTCGGCCCGGATGCTGAAGTAGGCGCCGAACAGGCCGGCGAAGAACATGACCTCGCTGGCGATGAAGAGAAGCGTCCCCACGAGCGCGGTGTCGATACCCTGTCGGGCACCATGCATGCGCGCCGGCAGCGCCTCGGTTCGTCCGGTCATGAGTGAGCCCTCTCAGCAGCGGTGGAGTCGGCTGCGATGGCGCGTCGTGCGCCGTGGCCGTACTGGAGATCGCAGAACGGCCGCTCCGAACGGATCGGCGGCAGGTGCTCGAAGTTGTAGGGCGGCGGCGGACTCGTCGTCGCCCACTCGAGCGCGTGCAATTCCCTCGGGTTGTTAGCGGCGTCGCGGGGTCCCCGCAGCGTCACGAAGACGTTCCACCTGAACGGCAGCACGCTGGCCGCGATGCTGAAGGACTGCTGCCGCCGACGCGCGGCACGAGGCCGCTCAGGCCGGCAACGGAGACGACCGATTGGACGCGCGGCGACCACGGCACGCTCAAAGGGAGACCTCTCGCGCTGTTGCTGGATCCGGTTGGGCCGCATCATACCCCAAACGGCCTAGTGGAACCGCCACATGGCCCACGCTGGGTAGGCCGTAGGGCCCCTGGGCGGCCCCGCGGGGGATGAGGTGACGCGAGGCGCCGGGCTCCTAGCTCAGAGCGCGATCGGGATCAGGACGTCCAGCACGATCAAGGCAAAGAGGAGAGAAAGGTAGGTGATCGAGAAGCGGTACAGGCGTATAGCGCCGGCGCCACTTCCCTCGCGCCACAGCATCCAGGCCTGCCGCAGGAACAGGGCGCCCAGGATGGCGGCTCCGGCCGTGTACACGAGTCCCATCTGCGCCACCAGCGCGAACGCCAGCGTCAGGATCACAAGGAGTCCGGTGTACAGGACGATCTGGCGGTTCGTCTCCGACACGCCCCTCACCACCGGCAGCATGGGCACGCCGGCAGCCTCGTAGTCGCGCGAGAGCCGCAGGGCCAGCGCCCAGAAGTGGGGTGGCGTCCAGTAGAACACGATTAGGAACAGAAACACGGCCGGCAACGCGACGTTCCCAGTCACAGCCGCCCAGCCGATCACGGGCGGTAGCGCCCCGGCGGCGCCGCCGATGACGATGTTCTGTGGTGTGCTGCGCTTGAGCAGCATCGTGTACACCACGACGTAGAACGCGATCGCAAGCAGGGAGAGGAAAGCGGCCAGCACGTTCGCGAAGATCGTGAGCCAGGCGAAGGAGACTGCGCCTAGGGCCAGGCCGAACAGCAGGGCATTCTCGGGATCGACGGCATGCGCCGGCAGGGGTCGGCGGCGGGTTCGCGTCATGATCTCGTCGATATCGCGGTCGAGGTAGCAGTTAATCGCGTTCGCCGAGCCCGCCGCCAGGGTGCCCCCGATGAGCGTGGCCACCACGAGCATGGCCCACGACGTGATGCGGATGCCGGGCACGTCTCGCGTGGCGAGCACCATGGCGGGGACAGTGGTCACCAGCAACAGCTCGATGATGCGCGGCTTGGTGAGGGCGACGTACGCCATCGCGCGGTCGCGTCGGGTGGCGCGGGAAACGCCCAGGCGGACGGTGCCGGGTGACGCGGCCTCCGTGGCCGATGCGTGGACCGTGACGGGTGTGAACGGCGCGCGCTCGAGGAGCTCGGCGGTGATGGCCGAGCCGTCGTCAGACGTGGACGGTACCGCAGGGCCTGGGTCGCCCGACGTGCCGGGTCGCGCCCCCCGAGGCCGGCTTCGCCCGGCAGGGATCCACCGGTGCCGGTCGCGGCCTCGCCGTCCGTCGCAGGCGCCGGACGAGCCTCGAGCCGGGCGAGGTAGTAGCTGTGGATGGCGGCTCCGAGGGCGAGCGCCCAGATGGCAGCCGCGAGGGCCACGTGCAGCGCCACCGCCCAGTCCGCCAGTGAGGTGAAGATCTGCGCGGCGCCGACGAAGATCTGCAGCACGAAGAGTCCCACCGCCGCGTGCAGCATGGCGACGCTCGGGCCGCGTCTCGAGCGAGGCTGGCGCATGGCTGCCCACGCCGCGGCCAGCAGGATGAGCCCCGCGATCACCGTGACCAGGCGGTGCAGGAACTGCGCCATCTCTTCCGCGGGGTACTGGCTGAACGACGGGATCAGTGCGCCGTCAAAGAGCGGCCAGTCCGGGAAGATCAGCCCGGAGCCAGTCGCGGTCACGTGCGAGCCGAACAGGATGAGTGCGTAGATGCTTGCGGCGGCAAGCGCGGCGAGCAACGTGAACCGCTGGCTTGCGCCCCGGGCAGGGAGCCGGTCCGGGTAGCGAGCGCGGATCGCGACGTAGACCAGGATGCCGAGCAGGATCATGGCCGTCGCGAGGTGCAGGGTGACCGTGTCGCCCGCGTTGTTCTCCGCGACGGTGACGGCCCCCAGGGCGGCCTGGATCAGCACGACCACGACCGCGAGCACCGATGACCACAGGATCGAGCGGCGCTCACGGTACCCGCGCCAGGCAAGCACGGCGACGCCGAGCGCCAGAAGGCTGATCACAGCCGCGAGGAAGCGGTGGATCCACTCGAGCCATGGGTGGTAGTCGGTGGTGGACGGGATGAGCTGGCCGTGGCAGAGCGGCCAGTCCGGGCAACCCATCCCGGAGCCTGTCCCCCGCACGATCGCCCCAACAACGACCAGCAGGTAGGTAGCAACCGCAGCGACGAGGGCAAGCCTCTGAAAGCGCGTCATCTTTGCGCGAACGTGACCTCAGAGCGACGGCGGGTGGCTGCCGGACCGCGCGGGCCGGCGCGGTGGCGGGGGACGCGGCCGCGGGCGGATTGTAGCCGAGTCGCCCTCCGGACCCCGCTGCACGGGCCCATGCAGGGCGACCGTCACGGCGGCGGAAGACGGCGCGGCCCGGGCCACGCCGCGGGGTTAGGACGCGGGCCCGAGCGAGGCGGGAGGCTTGCCGGCGTCCTCCGGCGCCGGGCCCGGCGGCATGCCTGGGCGGGGCCTGACCGTGCCCTCGACCATCGGCCCGGCCGGGCTGCCCGGCTTCGTCCCCGTCGAGCCGGGCGCCTCGAGGGGCAGACCGGCAGCGCACCCGGGGCAGGTCGCGAGACCCGGCGTGTAGGTGGGCAGTTCGAGCGTCCAGAGGGCGGTGGCGGGATACGCCTGGCCGCTCACCGGCGAGGTCACGACAGTCAGCCCGCCGGAGCGGTCCACGAGCACCTCGGCCAGCACGAGGTCCGCGCCGGCCGCCTCGATCGGCGGCACCATTGCCAGCAGGGATCCGCCGGTCGTGAGGATGTCGTCGACCAGCAGGACGCGCTCATCGGGGGCGAGCCGGAAGCCGCGCCGGAACTCGCGGCGCGTCGTCCCGTCGGGGTCGCGGATCTCCTCGGCGAAGATCCCTCGGACGCCCAGCTGCCGGGCGACCTCGAAGGCCAGGATCACGCCTCCCGTGGTGGGCCCTACCACGACGTCGACCAGCGGACCCTCCGGGCCGCGCACGAGGTCGGCGAAGTACCGGCACAGCTCGGAGACCGCCTCGGGGTACTGCAGAACCTGGAACTTCTCGAGGTACCGCTCGGCATGGCGGCCGCTCTTCAGCAGGAAGTGTCCTTCCCCGAGCGCGCCGGATGAAAGGAACAGCTCTTCCACGCGGCGCGCGACGGCGGTTCGATCCGTGGACGCCGTTTGGCCAGCGGGCACGGTTCCCCCGACGGAACCAGTTTCGCGTGCGCTCGCCGGTCCCTGTCGGGCATCGCTCTCGCCGGTCGAACGCGTCGCGGTCGTGCCGGCCGCTGGCTTCGTGTGGCCCGTGTTCATGGTCGGTACTCCACCCCCTTCGCAGAAGGCCTGTTTGGTCGGGACGGCAGCGCCGTCCCGACGAGCGGCAGATGGCTCGCCAGCCTGCGCTCGGCGCAGTGGGCCCGGAGCTCCTCAACGAGCCGCACCGGGACGTCCGGGTCGGCGAAGATGGCGGTGCCCACCTGGACGGCGACCGCCCCGGCCGCGAGGTAGCACAGCACGTCGTCGAGCGAGGAGATCCCGCCGATCGCGACGATGGGGATGCCGACAACCTGGGCGACCTCGTACACCACGCGCAGGGCGACGGGGCGGATGGCCGGTCCGGACAGACCTCCGTACACGTTGCCGAGGAGCGGCCTGCCGGTCCGTGGGTCGATCGCGATCCCGGACAGTGTGTTGATCGCGCTGATCGCGTCCGCTCCCGCTTCCTCGATGGCCCGCGCGATGGGTCGGATGTCGGCGACGTTCGGCGAGAGCTTGACGAGGAGCGGTAGGTCCGTCGCACGGCGCACGGCGGCGGTCACGGCGGCAGCGGCCTCACGATCCACAGCGAACTGCAGCCCCCCCTTCCCCACGTTAGGGCAGCTGATGTTGAGCTCGATCCCCGCGACCCCGGGCACGCCCTCAAGCCTGCGGACGACGCCGACGTAGTCCTCGATCGACTCGCCGGCGACGTTGACGACGACAGGCACCTGCCAGCTTGCCCAGAGCGGTGCGTATCGCTCGATCACCGCGTCGACGCCCGGGTTCTGGAGCCCGATCGAGTTCAGCATCCCGGCCGGCGTCTCGGTCACCCTCGGCGGCTCGTTGCCGGCGCGCGGCTTGAGCGTGGTGCCCTTGCAGCAGATCCCGCCGAGTCGCTCGACGTCGACGACTTCGCCGTACTCGATGCCGTACCCGAAGGTGCCGGAGGCGACCATCACCGGGTTCTGCAGCACCAGGCTGCCGGGGCGCTTCGGCGCGAGGTCCACTGAAAGGTCCACCGGGGCCGTATCGGCCCGGAAGCCGCCGTTGAGGTCGTGGCCCGCGGCGGGGTCGACCGTTGCGTCGACACGCGCGACCGAGACGGCGCTCGCCGGCCTCGGACGCGGCGCCCGCAGGCCAAGGCGCGGCGCCCCGGTGTACGGATCGCGCGACCGCGGCCCGCTCGTGACGACCGACCGCTTCCGCTTCACGCCGGTTCCTCCCAGGCGATCTCGTCGGACGCGAAGACAGGGCCTTCGCGGCACACCCGGACCGGCCCCTCGACGCCCCAGATCACGCACCCCAGGCATGCCCCGACGGCGCAACCCATGTGCTGCTCCATCGCGACCTGGAGCCACGCCCGTCGCCGCGCCTGTGGTGAGCCGAGTTGCACGGGACGTCCGCCGCCGCGCTTCCGTCCGAGCTTCGCGACACCCAGGCGGCCCGGGCGGCCGGCGGCCAGGTGCGCGAGCGCCGCCAGCATCGGGCGCGGGCCGCACGCGAATGCCTGGTCGGCCCAGGCCTCGTACTCGGGGACCAGGTCGGTCACCCGACCGGGGTGGCCGAGCGATCCGTCCTCGGTCGTGACGACGTACTCGACCTCGTCAGGCAGCAGCGACGACGGGTACACATCGGCGGCGGCTGCGGCTCCGAACAGCAGCGTCACCTGCCTCCCTGCCTCGAGCGCCTCATCGGCGAGCGAGCGCACGCCGGCGATGCCGAGCCCGCCCGCGATCAGCAGCACGCGGTGTGTTCGCGGATCGACCTCGAATGGACGCCCGAGTGGTCCGAGCATGGGCACGGCGTCGCCGGGGCGAGCGCGCGCCATCAGCTCAGTACCCTTGCCGGCGACGCGGAAGTGGAGCGTGATGTCGCCGTCTCGGCGGTCGATCGTGTTGATGCTGATAGGGCGCCGCAGCACCAGCCCGGAGTAGTCGGGGGTACGGACGTGGACGAACTGTCCGGCCCGCGCGCCGGACGCCAGCCATGGGGCCTGGTAGCGCTGGAGCCACTGGCGAGGCAGGATCTCCCGCGTCTCGACCAGCTCGGCGTCGAGGAGGCGCATGGGTCGGGTTGCCCGCGTCCTCAGGCGGGGGACTGTCCGCCGTCGACGCCGTCCCCGGCGTCGCCGTCCTCGTCGGGGCCATTCTCGTCTCCCTCGCCGATCGCGCCCGGGAAGGCATCGGCCAGGGCGTCCGCGATATCGCCGAACACGTCCGTCGGGTCGTAAAACTCGACCAGGTCGGCCGCCGCATCGAGGCGTCGCCACCGATCCTGCTCGTCTTCCGGGACGACCTCGGCCACGAGCCGGCCCTCGCTGGTGAGCGTGAGCCGCTCGTCCTCGTCGTCGATCACCATGAGGTCACCCACGCGCCCCGTGAGCGGTCTCGCCGAGGTTTCGAACTGCTCGATGAGGCGCGCCTCCGCGTCCTGGCTGCGCTCCTGGAAGCTGAGCGCCAAGTCATACAGGCGGGCGGCGGCCTCGTCCGTGTTCGCCGGGGACTCCTCGGCGTTGGTGGCGGCCCAGGCGTCCGCCGCCGCGGCGTACGTGCCCTCGTCCGCGGCGACGGCGTATCCCTCCTCGGCGACTGTCTCCGCCGGCGAGACCCCGGCAGCATCCATCAGCTCTTCTGCGCCCGTGGGTTCCTCGCCCATGCCAGCGGCCGAGCGCGCGGCCTCCGCGAACGTGGCGAAGATCTCGGCCGGGTTGTAGAGCTCGACGAGCTCCGAGGGTAAATCGATGACCTCCGTTTCCGACACCCATTCGCCGCTGTCGTTCCGGTAGCGCGTCCGCGAGCGAAAGGTCCCGTCGGGAGCGACCGCCAGGTAGTCGGGGTCGTCGTCGATCAGGACCAGCCCCTCGACGTCATCGATCCGCCCGGCGTTGGCCTCGAGGAAGCGCCGCAGCTGGTCTGTGGCCCTGACGAGAAAGTCGTTACGTTCGAGGGCAGCGTCGGCGGCGATCGCGCCAAGCGCCTGCTTCTGGCTCAGGTCCATCATGCGCTCCTTACGGGTGGTACTCGAGGTCGGGGCCCATGCGCTCTCGCAGCAGCATGGAGTGATGGCGCTGAAACATCCACTCGCCGGCTCGATGGCCGATCCTTCGCGTCGCTTCGTCCGCCTCGAGCTTGTCGAGCGCGGCGTAGTCCGGCAGTTGGAACAAGATCAGGTTGTCGAAGTCCCAGCCGTGGGCGATGTTGTACCAGCCCAGGAACTGGATGTTGAACTTCTCCTCGTACTCTCGGATCTGGCGCGGGAACATCGTGCGCATGAAGAACTTGAAGAACGCGTCGCGGCCGCGACGAACCGAGAAGAAGGTGGCAAGGACGGGCACGCGATCCCTCCGGGATCAACCACGATCGGACGTTCGACGACGGTCCCATTGTCGCATGCCCGGGGACGGAGTCTGGCGGGGATCGCGCACACGTTGATCCTCCGCCGCGTCCTCGAGCTGGCCCACGGTGGGTGAGGCGCCGCGCAGCGGCCGACGTCGCATGCGTCGGTCCACGGCCACCAGCCGGAACGGGAACATCACCGTCTGCCCGGCGAGCAGCAGCACGAGCGTGGCGAGGAGCATGCCGGTGGTCAGCCACTGCGGCCACACGTTCACGACGCCGATCGGCGTCAGGACCACGAGGATCGCGAGGATGATCACCTGGAACCAGAGACACGCGAGGCCGGGGCAGCGCGCCGCGTCGAGCGGTTCCCCTCGTCGAGTGGCGTCCCGCGGGTGGGGAACGGATGACGAGCGTGCTGGGCGTGTTCGCTGCGCGCGACTGCTCTCGCGGGCAGTGGCCCGTCGTGTGGGCCATCCGTGAGGGACGCGAGGCCGCGCCCGGAGTCGACCGGTACCTGGCTGGGGAGGGGACCGAGCCGCCTGCGCAGTGATCGCGACGCGGTGCCGCGATCAGGTCGCGGTCAGCGCCGCCGCGAGTTCCGCGGCCATGCTGGCGTCCAGGTACGCGAAGCGTCCTTCGACCACCGTCGTGAGCACCCGGCCGGGAAGCCGCCGTCCGAGGACCGGCGAGTTCTTGCCCTTGGAGCGCAGCGTCTCGCAGGTGACCTGCCAGACATCGTCCAAGTCGATCACGACCAAGCTCGCGGCGGCACCGACGACCAGCCCGGGCGTCAGCGGCGCGCGCGTGCGGCGCCGCCCGAGCGCCGCCGTGGCCGCCGTTCCGAGGACCCCAGCGGGGCCCACAGTCAGGGCGCGGACCGCGGCCCGCAAGGAAAGCAGACCCGTTGCGACGCCGGCGAACACGATGGAGAAGGCCGTCTCGATGCCGCTGATCCCTGGCGCCGCGTCGCCGAACTCGACCAGCTTGTCGACCTGCGTGTGCGGTGCGTGGTCGGTCGCGATGGCGTCGATGGTCCCGTCCTCGAGCCCGCGCCACAGCGCCAGCGCGTCGGCGGGCAGGCGCAGCGGCGGGTTGACCCGGGTCGACTGGTCGTACGGCGGCGCGTCCAAGTGGCCTCGGGACCCAGGCGCGCGAGCCGCCTCCCAGGCAAACCGTCGGTCGCCCGCGACCCAGCCCTCGTGGAGTGCCAGGTGGTGCGGGGTCACGTCGCATGTCACTGGAAGCCCGGCCGACTTTGCGCGCCGGACCAGCTCGATAGACCCCACGGTCGACAGGTGTGTCAGGTGGAGGTGTGGAGTGGCGGATGCCGGATATGACGCCACGACCTCGGCAAGGAGCGCGAGGTCACGCGCAACCGCGCTCTCTTCGGCGGCGGCCGGCCAGCCCTTGAGCCCGAGGACCGTGGACACGAGGCCCTCGTTCGCCTCGGCGCCCTTCGTAAGTGCGGGTTCCTCAGCGTGCTCTACGAGCATCCGTCCAAGCGCGCCGGCGTACGTCAGCGCGTTGCGGAAGAGCGAGGCGTCGCCGACCGGCGACCCGTCGTCGCTGAAGCCGACAGCCCCGACGTCCGCCATCTCGCCCATGTGCGAGAGCGTCTCGCCGCGTCGTCCGGCGGTCGCGGTCCCGTACGGCAGGAGTCGCACCGGGCTGCCGCTGCCGCGCGCCGTCGACAGCTCTTCCTCGACGAGACCCGCGGTGTCGATCGCGGGCGTAGTGTTGGCCATGGCGCACACCGTGCCGAAACCGCCGTGGGCCGCCGCGGCGAGCCCCGTCGCGACCGTCTCGGCGTCTTCGCGCCCCGGCTCGCGCAGGTGCGCGTGCAGGTCGATGAACGCCGGCGCGACCAGCACTGATGGGCGACTCGGGCCGCCCTCCGTCGGCCACACATTGGCCGTGCTCCACCCGGCGTGGTCGCCGCCGGCCCACTCGACAGCGACCACCATGCCGTCCTCGACCCGCAGGCTCCCCTGACCCTCGCGACCCCCGGCCGGATCGACCAACCACGCGTCGCTGAGCTCGAGCAGTTCGACGCGCTCCCCGGTACGCGGCGTCTCACCCACGATTCTGGTCCTCCTCGATGGTGCCGCTGCCGGCGAGCAGGTAGAGCAGCGCCATGCGGACGGCCACCCCGTTGGCCACCTGGTCGGTGACCACCGATCGCTCGAAGTCGGCGATCTCCGGCCCGATCTCGACGCCCTCATTCATCGGCCCCGGGTGCATCACCAGGGCGTCGCCGCGGGCCCAGCGCAGCGTCTGGGCCGTGAGGCCGTATCGCAGGGAGTACTCGCGGAGCGAGGGCAGCAGGCCGCCGGCCATGCGCTCCTGCTGCAGGCGCAGCGCCATCACAGCGTGTGCACCGCGGAGTGCCGCTCGGAGGTCCGTCGTGACGGTTAGGCGACGACCGTCCGACGCCGCGGCTGCCCACCGCTCGAAGCCGCGAAGCAGCGTCGAGGGCCCGCACACCCAGACGTCGGCGCCCATCGTGGTGAGCGTCCAGATGTTCGATCGCGCGACGCGCGAGTGCAGAATGTCGCCCAGGATGACGATCTTGCTCCCGGCGACCCGTCCACCGGGCAGGCGCTCGCGCAGCGTGAAGAGATCGAGCAGTGCCTGGGTCGGGTGCGCGTGCCAGCCGTCCCCACCATTCAGCACGTGCCCGGAGAAGACCTGGGCGGCGAGATAGGGAGCGCCGGAGCGCGAGTGGCGCATGACGATCATGTCGGCTCCCAGCGCCTCGATCGTGCGGATCGTGTCGACCAGCGACTCCCCCTTCGACACAGAGCTGCTGCTCGCCGCGATGTTGACGACATCGGCCGACAGGTTCTTGGCCGCCACTTCGAACGAAACCCGCGTGCGCGTCGAGGCCTCGTAGAAGAGGATGGTGACCTGCGTGCCGCGCAGCGTGGGGACCTTCGGGATGGGCCGGCCGAGGATCTCCTTCATCTCGTCCGCGGTTCGCATCACGAGGTCGATGTCGGACGCGCTCAACCCGTCCACGTCGAGCAGGTGTCGGTGGGTCCAGCCGGCCGCCGCGGCCGGCGCGGCCGCTGCCACGCGCGCCTGCGCCGCGTCCTCGCGCGCGCCGGCCTCGGCAATCGCGTCTCCGGGCATCATGGCGTGACCTCGTCAACTGCGAGGCGATCGATCAGGACTTCGTCGGCGCCGTCGTACTCGACCACGTGGACGCGGATGACCTCGTCGCGTGAGGTCGGCACGTTCTTCCCGACGTGGTCGGCACGGATCGGGAGCTCGCGGTGTCCGCGATCCACCAGCACGGCAAGCCGGATCGCGGAGGGGCGCCCGAAGTCCATCAGGGCGTCCATAGCGGCCCTCGCGGTCCGACCGGTGTACAGGACGTCGTCCACGATCACGATGGTCAGCCCGCTGACATCGAACGGAAGGTCGGTGCCCTTCACGATTGGCTGGTGGGCGACCATCGAGAGATCGTCGCGGTAGAAGGTGATGTCGAGCGCCCCGACGGGAAGTCTGACGCTCTCGTGCAACTCGATCGCCTCGGCGATCCGCCGGGCGAGCGGCACGCCTCGCCGCTGCACGCCGACCAGCGCAAGGCGGTCGGTGCCGCCGTGCTTCTCAACGATCTCGTGGGAAATGCGGACCACGGCGCGACGGACGTCGTCCGCGGTCATGATCTGGCGTGCCGTCATGTCATTTCGCTCCTCGCCGGGCTCACGGGGCCGGTCCATGGAAGATGTGGCAATGGCAGTCTACCGCGCGGTGGGCCGCTCTGGAGCTCGCTAGCCGAGGCTTCCCACGACGGCTTCGACCGCGTCGAGGATCTCGCCGGAGGCCACGACCTGCTGCATCGTCGTGTGGTCGGCGTGCAACGGTCGGTCCTCGTCGAGGTGCGCCACGTGGCGCCGCACGACCTCGTGCGCCGTCCGCGTCCCGACTCCGGGCGTGAACTCGCGGAAATCGAGCGCCTGCGCCGCGGCCATGAACTCGATGCCGAGCACGCCGTAGGCGTCCTGCAGGATCTGCCCGTTCTTGATCGCCGTGTTCATCCCCATCGAGACGAAGTCCTCTTGGTCCGCCGCCGCGGGGATGGACTGGATCGAGGCCGGCATGGAGAGGATCCGCTGCTCCACGATCAGCGTGTCGGCGGTGTACTGGCTGAGCATCATGCCGGAAAACATGCCGGCGCCCTTCGTGAGGAAATCCGGCAGGCCGGCGGAGAGCGCAGGGTTCGTGAGGCGATTGAGTCGCCGCTCGGACAGCACGCTGACCATCGTCACGGCCGCGCCGACCATGTCCATGGGGAGCGAGACCGGCGAGCCCTGGAAGTTGGCGCCCGTCAGGGTCAGGTGCGCGTCCGGCAGGAAGATCGGGTTGTCACCCACGCCGTTGAGCTCGGTCTCGACCTGCGTGCTGGCCCAGGCGACCGCGTCGTGCGCTGCACCGATCACCTGCGGGGTCGAGCGCATTGAGTACGCGTCCTGGACTTTCGTCTTCATCTTCCCGGTCATGAGATCGCTGCCCGCGAGCACGCGGTCGATCGCACGCGCGGCCCGGACGGCGCCGGGGAAGCCGCGCAGCTCGTGGAGCCGAACGTCATAGGGCTTCATGTTTGCGATCAGCGCTTCGAGCGACATCGCCGCTGAGATCTCCGCTTGGCGCAGCCAGCGGTCGATGTCCCAGAGTTGCAAGGCGCTCATCGCCGTGAGCACGTTCGACCCGTTGATCGTGGCGAGACCGTCGCGCGCCTGCAGGCCAGGCGGGGTGATGCCGGCGCGGCGCATCGCGTCGGCACCCGGCATCCGTTCGCCCCGGAACCAGGCCTCCCCCTCCCCCATCAGTAGCAGCGCAATCTGGGCCATAGGAGCGAGATCGCCGCTGGCGCCGACCGACCCGCGCTGGCAGATGACAGGCGTGACGCCGCGGTTCAGCATCTCTACGCAGCGTGAGCGTGATCTCGGGACGGCAGCCCGAGCTGCCGTGGGCGTGTACGTTGATCCGGCCGGCCATCGCGGCGCGGACCGTCTCGAGGGGTGCCGGATCTCCGATCCCGGCTGCATGGTTGTAGATGAGGTAGCGCTGGAACTGGGCAACCAGCGCGTCGTCGAGCACGACCTCGGAGAACTCGCCGATCCCAGTGTTGACGCCATACATGATCTCGTGGGCAGCGAGCTTCTCCTCCAGCATGGCCCGGCAGACGCGGATACGGTCGAGAGCGGCGGGATCGAGCTCCACGGTTTCGCCCCCTCGGGCGATGCGGATGAGGCGCTCGATGGTGAGGGACGAGCCGTCCAGCACGATAGACATTGGGGCTACCTACCTTGGCCCGAGGGCAGATCGACGTCCGCGGTGACGCCGAGCCGCGGCCATCGTAGCTGCCCTGGCGTTCCCTCGTGCAGTGCCGGACGGTCGTCCTCCCTGCGCTGAGGGACTCGTCGTGATCGTCGACGCTTGTGCCCGTCAGTCCTGACGCTCCAGAGTTAACTCGAGGCACGGGACGGTCCAACGGGGCCCCGGCCGAGGACGGGCCGGGTCTCGAGGAGGCGATGGGCAGACCACGGCTCGGTCGATAGGACGTGGCTGGCCCAGCTGGCCCGCGCGGCGATCGGGCCTGCCGTCTGGCCGGTGCAACTGGGCCGGGATCGTGCCACGCTTGTCGGTGCGGCCGCGCCGGAGACGCTCCGGCGCAGAGACGTTCCGGGCGCGGCAATCACGGCCGAGGAGGTGCCGGCAACCATGACCCAGACCGCCGGTCGCACGACGACGCAGACCGGCCCCAGCGGCTCGATCATCGCCACCCCCGGCCATGGCCCACGGCCCGTGCGTGCGCCTCGCGGCCCCGAACGGACGTGTAAGGGCTGGGGCCAGGAAGCGGCACTCCGCATGCTGATGAACAACCTCGACCCCGACGTGGCCGAGGCGCCCGACCAGCTGATCGTGTACGGAGGCACGGGCCGTGCCGCACGCAGCTGGGAGGCGTTCGACGCCATCGTCGCATCGCTGCGCGAGCTCGAGAACGACGAGACCCTGCTGGTCCAGTCGGGCAAACCCGTCGGCGTCTTCCGCACCACGCCTGACGCGCCCCGTGTGCTCATCGCGAACGCGAACCTGGTGCCGCACTGGGGCACGTGGGGCGTCTTTCGCGAGCTCGAGCGGATGGGACTCACGATGTTCGGGCAGATGACGGCTGGATCGTGGATCTACATCGCCACCCAGGGGATCATCCAGGGCACCTACGAGACGTTCGCGGAGATGGCCCGGCAGCACTTCGGCGGCACGCTTCGCGGGCGCGTGGTGCTCACCGCCGGCCTCGGCGGCATGGGCGGAGCCCAGCCGCTGGCGATCACGATGAACGAGGGCGTGGGCCTGTGCATCGAAGTCGACCCCGCGCGCGCGGAACGGCGGCGTAGCGCCGGTTACGTCGATGCGCTGACGGCCGACCTCGACGACGCCTTGGCGCGGGTGGATCGAGCTCGGGCGGAAGGCCGGGCCATGTCGGTGGCCCTCGTGGCCAACGCCGCCGACGTCGAGCCGGAGCTCGTGCGGCGAGGCTGGCAGCCGGACGCACTGACAGACCAGACGAGCGCGCACGACCTGCTGGGCGGGTACGTTCCCGGCGAGATGTCGTTCCAGGAAGCGCTCGAGCTGCGGGCACGCGACCCCGATGCGTACGTGGCGGCCGGACGGCGAAGCGTGGTGCGGCACGTGCGGGCCATGCTCGGGATGCAGCGCCGCGGGGCTATCGCGTTCGACTACGGCAACAACATCCGGCAGCAGGCGGCAGACGGAGGGGTGGCCGACGCGTTCGAGATCGGTGGATTCGTGCCGCTCTTCATCCGGCCGCTCTTCTGCGAGGGCAAGGGCCCGTTCCGCTGGGCGGCGCTCTCGGGTGACCCCGCGGACATCCTCGCCACCGACCGTGCGCTGCTCGATCTCTTCCCAGAGGACCCGAGCCTGCGGCGCTGGCTGACGCTGGCCGAGCAGAAGGTGCCGTTCCAGGGCCTGCCGGCGCGCATCTGCTGGCTGGGCTACGGCGAGCGCGCACGGGCCGGGCTGCGCTTCAACGAGCTGGTCGCCTCGGGCGCGCTGCGGGCGCCGATCGTCATCGGCCGTGACCACCTCGACGCCGGGTCGGTCGCCAGTCCGAACCGCGAGACCGAGGGCATGCGGGACGGGTCGGACGCGATCGCCGACTGGCCGCTCCTCAATGCCCTACTGAACACGGCTGCCGGCGCCACCTGGGTCAGCCTGCACCATGGCGGTGGCGTCGGGATCGGGTACAGCATTCACGCCGGAATGGTGGTCGTGGCCGACGGCACGCCCGAGGCCGCGCAGCGCTTGGCGCGTGTGCTGACGACCGATCCGGGGACCGGCGTCATGCGGCACGTCGACGCGGGCTACGAGCGCGCCATCGAGGTGGCTCGGGAGCGCGGCGTGCGGATCCCGATGCTGGAGGCCGCGGAGCGGAAGGCCCGCGAGCCGCAGGCAACGCGCCCGGAACCCTGAGGACGCACGCAGCAAAGCTCCTGCCGGCACGCTCGGCGGCAGGTCAGAAGGCGGGGATGATGTCCTGTTGCTGTAGCGCGCCGCTCTGCATCTCGGCCCGGCCGAACGAGCCCCAGAGCAGCACCCGCAGCTCACTCAGACCCTGCGCATCGGGCGGTGTTGCCCAGGCCAGGCGGTCCAGCCCGATCGAGAAGGCTCGGCACGCCGCGGCGGGCCCAAGCAGCAGCGAGCCACCCTGCAGCCCTGCCGTCGTCGCGTCGACGGCATGCAGCGACAGCGTCCCTGTCGTCACGCCCACCGCGGTGCCCTCCCAGACCGCGAACGCCGATCCGTCGGACGACCAGTTGACGACCCAGTCCTTCAGCTGGGGCGCCAACGGCTCCGCCGACGCGTCCACCGGAACGAGCGCCTGGAGCGCGACGGCCGGGCCGGTCGCGGCAGACGCGCCGGACGACAGCTCCGGTGGCACCGTGGTCGCCGTGGTTTGCATCGTCGCGGACGTGTCCCTTGGGTTGCCTGCGGGCGTGTCCGTTGGCTGGGCGGTCGGTGACGTCCCGATCGGCGCGGTCGACGGTCCGGGCACCGGTCCCGGCCCCGTCAACCCGAATGGGTCGAGGCTGCTCCACGGCGCGAACACGAGTTGCCCCTGGCGCGGCACCGGGATTATGCCGGCTGTCGTGAGCGTTCCTGACCAGGCCACCACGTACCGTCCCGTCGGGTCCACCGACGGAAGCCAGAGTGCCGCGCCCTCTATCGCCCGACGCGCTCCTGTGCGGGGGTCGAGCACGAACGACTGTGGCACGAGCACGGAGGGATCTGCGGCCGTGGGGGCCAGCGTGCTGCCCACGATCCGGTTGCCGGCCCACGAGGCGAAGGTGGACGCATGGTCCATCGTGAGCGCCAGCGCGTACGCGTCCCCCGGGTGCCAGACATAGATGTCCGACCCGTAACTCCCATCTGCCGGCATGGCGCTGAACGCGAGCGTGGTGCCGTCGGCGGACCACGCGGCGGAAGCGCCCGTCGGGACCACATCCTGGAGGATCGCTTGTGCCTCTACGGTCGGGAGCGTGGTCATCGCAGGCGAGTTCGACGGGAGGGTCGATGCACTCGACGTGAGGGCCGGCTCACCCGACGGGAGTGCCGGTTCGCCCGAGGGGAGCGCTGGTGCACCAGAGGGGAGGGCCGCCGATGCCTGCCCGACCGGGGCCCGTGCGGGGACCGGGACCCCACCGACACGCGCATCCGAGGCGGGCGAGCGAACAGGTCGCGGAATGCCGGCTCCCGCCGTGCGGGCCGTCTTCTCGGGGCGCGTGGAAGCCGATGGGCGCGGTGTCGCGGTCGAGCCCTTCGTGCCAGCGACCAGAGGGGTGCGCGTGGGGCCAGCTGTTGCGCTGGCCCAAGTTGCCGCCGACGCCAACCCGGTGGCGGCGGGGGACGCTGCCCACGCGGGCGGGCCCGCCGACGAACCTACGCTCGGCGGGAGGACTCCGCTCGGCGAGACGACATAGAACGTGGTCGTCGCGCTGACCCCTGACCGGGCGGCGATGGCCGCCCGCGTGTCTGTCGGATTGAACGTGAGCCCGCTTACTGCGGCGGTCACCGGGAGGTTGACGACTTGGTCCTCCTGGGGCCCGAAGACGGGGCACGAGACGCTGTTTAGCGGGCACGCCAGGTCGAGCCGCGTGTGGTAGAGGCGGACGACCTGGTCTTCGATGCCAACGTAGGCCAGATTCACGGGCGCGATCGTGAACGGCGTTGCGCCTACCTTCGGCCCGGGGATGATTTGCACCACAGGTGCCGCGAGCAGCACGCCGACGATCGCGACGAGCGCCACCGTCAGCAGCGACCCGATCGCGACCCCGCCGCTGCGGCGCGCGCCGCGGGCCTGAAGGACCGGGGCGGCCCGGGGCGTCCCCACGCGGCGCGCCTCGACCTCCAGGGCGGCGAACGTGCGGGCCGGGAGGTCCCGCGGCGCCACCGGCGCGGAGAGCCTGCGGAGCGCGGCCCGGTTGGCGCGGTACTCCGCCTCTGTGAGACGGCAATCTGGGCACGCCGCCAGGTGGGCCTCCAGCACGGCCTCGCGCACCGGCCCGAGCGGCGCGTCCAGGCGTTCGGAGATCCAGGCGCGAGCCTGCCCGTGACGAACGCGCCCGCCCCGCAACCGGGACATCACGCCGGCCCCCGGCTCATCGCCGCTCCTCCGAGCGCCGCGGCTGCGCGGCGGCGCCGCCCTGTACGACAGGGGTCCCCTCTGCACGTCGTCCGGAATCGCCCGGCGCAGGTTCCAGCTTGCCCGAGGCGCTCCTCTCAACCGCCAGTGCCGCCCGCAGCGATTCCCGGGCTCGGCTGAGCAGCGCCCGCGCGGCGACGTGCGTCACCCCGAGGGCCCCCGCGAGCTCGGTGCCCGTGAGCTCGTAGATCTCGGCGAGGACGAGCGCGGCGCGCTGACGAGCGGGAAGGCGCTCGAGGGCTCGCGCCATCTCCCCCGACAGATGCGCCCGCATGGCTGTCTCCTCGGCCGACGGCGCCGTTCCGCGGGTCTCGCCCGCCCACGGCACGAAGCGGATCAGGCGGTGGCGCCGCAGCTCGTCGAGCGCCGTGCGGTTGGCGATCTGGAAGAGCCATGCGCGGGCCCGCTCCGGTGACTCGAGACTATCGAGCGCCCGGAACGCCTTGATGTACGTCTCCTGGACGAGGTCTGCCGCAAGGTCGTCGTCGCGGACCATTCGGGCCAGGAACCCATAGATCTCGGCGTGATGTTGGGCGAACAACGCCTCGATGAACGCCTGGTCCGAAGTCCGTTCGCCGCTCACCGCGACCACCGATCGCGGGAGCCATAGCTCGATCGACGCCACCCGTGCCTCTGCCGGAGATGCACCGGGAACCGTCGCGGCCGCGATGCAACCGCGAACCGCCCGGCGCGCGCGTCCCATACGCGCCCTGCGGCCATCTGACGGTCGAGGGAGGGCCGCTGTGACGGAGCGGGGCTCACGTCGGCCACTCCACGCGGTCCAGGCCAGCCCGCGAGCGCAGTTCGGCGACCGCCTGCTCGGGGCTCACGGGGTTCACGGGGAGCCCGGTCCCGAGCTCGAGCCCGGCGATCTCGCGCAGGCGCGGATGGATCTCCCAGTGCCAGTGGTACGTCTCGTCGACCCGCTGGTGCAACGGAGCGGTGTGGAGCACTAGGTTGTAGGGCGGGCCGTCAAGCGCGTCCAGCAACCGCAGGACCTTGCGGAGCGACTCGGCGGCGCTCGTCAGCTGCGAGCCGGACGCAAGTCCGAAGTCCGCTTGATGCTGGCGCGGGACGACCCACAGCTCGAACGGCGAACGCGAAGCGTACGGCGCGAACGCCACGCTCGAGGCGTCCTCGAACACGAGCCGCTCACGAGCGGCCGTCTCGTCGCGCACCAGCTGGCAGAATGGACAGACGCCCTCGCGGATCAGGTAGCGCGCCGACCCGCCAAGCTCCTCACCGACGCGGTGGGGAATCTGTGGCAGGTCGTACACGTCGAGGCAAAGGTGGTTGGTCTGGGCCCCGGCCTCCCGGCCGTGGTTCTCCACCACCTGGACGTACTCCGTCCCACCGCGGGTCCGCGCGTCGGCGATCGTGCGACGGCCGAGCTCAAGCATGCTGATCACGACCTGCTCGGACTCGGCCGCCAGCGTGCCGTGGTGGCCATACGGGGCGACGATCGTGAGCCACGCCCCGACATCCGCAACTAGGCCTAGTCCGGCCTGCGGTTCATCGCGCGTCCCTTCGCGGCTGCCACGCAGGCCGTCCTCGCGGTCGCGAGCAGCACGGTCTCCCGAGGTGCGCTGCCGATCGCCGTCGCGATTCCCCCGCTCGTCGCCGGCGATTCGGAAGGCGTGCGCCCGCAGCGTCCGGATCCACGGCTCGGCCTGGCGGGCGTCCGTGCAGTTCTGGCACTCCCGACCGATGAGCGGTTGCGCCCGGCGGGCGAACCGGCCGGACTCGTACGCTCGCTCGACGACCACCGCTACCCACCACCCGGTGATGGTGTCCCTGCGCAGCTCGAAGACCCCGCCGGGCATGGTGCTCAGCCCGTCCCGACCGCGGCGGCGCTCGTCCCGGAGGCGACGCCCCGCTCCGCGTCGTCCCCCATAGGCACCTCGCCGAGGAGGACCCGGAAGCGCTCGGCGAAGCGAGTTGCAGCCTCCTCGACCGATGCGGTGGACGGCCGGCTGCGCTCCACGGGCCAGCCGGCCTCACGAGCGAGGGAGGTCACGCCGATGGAAGTGAGACCGCATGGGTTGATCAGATCGAAGTCGGTCAGGTCAGTCGTCACGTTCAGTGCGATCCCGTGGTAGGTCACATCGCGCTCGACCCGAACGCCCAGGGCGCCGAGTTTCCGGGGGAGGGCCGACTCCGGGTCGCACCAGGCCCCGGGGAACCCGTCGCGCCGATCCGCCCGCACACCGTAGGTCGCCGCAGTCTCGATCATCGCGGCCTCGAGTAGGCGCACGAATGGGCGGATCAGGAGCCCGCGATCCGCCAGGCGCACGATCGGGTAGGCCACCAGTTGTCCGGGCCCGTGGTACGTGACCTCGCCTCCGCGCTCAACGCGGATCACCTCGACACCGATCCTGGCCAGGAACTCCGCCGGGGCGATCACGTGCTCCTCAGCGGCGTGCCGCCCGAGCGTGAGGACGCGCGGATGCTCGAGGAGCAGGAGCGTGTCGGGCGCTTCCTCGCTTGCGCGTGCGTCGACCAGCGCGTGCTGCAGCTTCCAGGCTTCCCGATACGGGATGCGTCCCAGCCACCGCACGTCGAGTGTCATGCGAGGACGATACCAGCGCACCGTGTCCCGCGGGTCCAGAACCGGTCAGACGAACGCTGCCGGAAGCACTCCGACGACCGTCCGCCGGCGACGCTCCCGCGACGACCGAGATGCGCCATGGCGGGTCCGGCCGCCACTCAGCGCCGGCGCAGGAAGACGGCACCCATGAGGTGCGGGCCGAGGTGGGGCCCGGTGGAGGCGCCGATCAGGCCGACCGAGACGTGCGCCGGGTCGATGCCGCCCGGGACCCGCGCGACGAGGGCGTCGCGGAACGCCTCGACCTCCTCGCGCGTGCTCGTCGGCGTGTGCATGACCGCGAGCCGCTCGATCGGCTGCGCGCTGACGAGCTCGATGACGCGTGCGCGGGCCCTGGCCCGGGTCCGCGGGCGCTCCGCCAGCACCACCAGCCCGTCGCGCACGGTGATGATGGGCTTGACCGAGAGGAGGGTGCCGATCGCCGCCTGCGCCGCCGAGAGGCGGCCGCCCTTGCGCAGGTAGGCGAGGGTGTCGAGCGCCGCGTAGAAGTCGATGTCGGGGAGGCGGGCGCGCAGGGTCGCCGCGATCTGCGCCGCCGATGCGCCGGCTGCCGCCATCTCGGCCGCGAGCAGGGCCGGGAACCCGGTCGCCATCGAGGTCGATCCCGTGTCGATGACGTGGATCTCCCGGCCTGGAAGCTCCTGCGCCGCCAGCGTGGCCGACTGGAAGGTGCCCGAGAGCTTCGCGCCGATGGTGGGGCAGACGATCGCGTCGGCACCCTCGGCGAAGCACGCCTCGAAGGTCGCCCGGAACAGGCCCGGCGGCGCCGCGGTGGCCGGGTACGGCGCAGCGGGAGCCAGCAGCCGTGCCCAGAACTGCTCGCTCGACAGGTCAACCCCGACCCGCGACTCCTCGCTGCCAAACCGCACGGTCAGCGGGACCACCCGCACCCCGGCCGCCGCGGCCAGCGCGGGCGTCAGGTCCGCCGCGGAATCGGTGACGACGGCGACGCGTCCCGTGGCTCCCTCCTCGCTGCCCGATGGGAATTCGTAGGGTCGAGGGCAACGTCGAAGGCTCAGCCGGCCGGCACTCGCCCTGGGTCGCCCAGACTACGCCCGGCGGCGGTAGCTCAGCAGCGCGATCGGGGCGAAGACGACGACCAGCCCCACGATCCAGGCCAGCGCGGCCCCGACCGTCGCGGCGTCGGCGCCCCCGCTCACGAGGCCCCGCGAGGCGTTCACCACCACCGTCACCGGATTCGCCTCGGCGATCGGGCGCAGCCAGCTCCGGCATGGTCGCCACGGGGACGAATGCGGAGCTCGCGAACGTCAGCGGGAAGATCGGGATGAAGATGGCGCCCTGTGCGGCCTGCGCCGATTTCGTGATGAGGCCGATGTTGGCGCTGATCCAGGAGATCGAGTACCCGAACCCGACGACGAGCCCGAGAGCCAGCACCGCTGCCGGCAGGCCTCCCTCGAAGCGGAAGCCGATCACGTATCCCACGACCGTGATGACGAGGACCGTGTAGAGGTTGCGCAGGGCGTCGCTGAACGTCCGGCCGATGAGCACGGCCGACGGCGCCATGGGAAGCGAGCGGAAGCGGTCAATGATCCCCTTCTGCATGTCCTCGGCCAGTCCGACGGCCGTGCCGGTCGCGCCGAAGACGACGGTCTGGACGAAGATCCCGGGCATCAGGTAGGCGATGTAGTTTCCGCCGGGGACCAGGATCGCCCCGCCGAAGACGAAGGCGAAGAGCAGCACGAACATGATCGGCGTGATGGTGTCGATCACGGCCAGCTGAGGGTTTCGGATGACCTGGAGCAGGTTGCGCCAGGCGATGGTGACGGCGTCGGTGGCGATCCAGCTCAGGGATCGCGGCCGGGCGACGGCTGACGTCGCGAGAGGGATGGTTCGCATGGTGGCGGTCATGCTGCTTTCCTCTGCTGGCGGCGGCCGAAGCGGCCGCTCGCTGCGGTTCCCTCGGCCGCTGCACGGTCGGTGTCCGTCCGACGGCCGGTGAGGGCCAAGAACACGTCGTCGAGGCTCGGTCGGTGCATCGACAGCTCGGCGACCTCCAGGTTCGCGCCGTCGAGCCGGCGGACGACCTCGGTCAGGGCTCCCCCGGCGTGGCGCACCGGGATCGTCAGATGACCTGTTTCGCCCTCGAGCGCGCGGCTCTGCGGCAGCCAGCGGGGAGAGGAGGGCGATCGCCTCGGAGGCGCGCCCCGGCTCGACGAGGCGCATCTCGATCACGTCGCCACCCAGACGATCCTTCAGCTGCGCCGACGTCCCTTCCGCGATCACGAGGCCGTCGTCGATCACGGCGATCCGGTCGGCCAGGCGATCTGCCTCCTCTAGGTACTGCGTCGTCAGCAGGATCGTGGTCCCGTCGGCCACTAGGCCCGCGATCACGTCCCACAGACCTACCCGGCTGCGCGGATCGAGGCCGGTCGTGGGTTCGTCGAGAAACAGCACGGTCGGCCGGCCCACCAGCGAGGCGGCGAGGTCGAGGCGACGACGCATCCCGCCGGAGTACGTGCGAGCCGGCCGGCGTCCCGCGTCGCTCAGCTCGAACGCGTCAAGCAGTTCGTCGGCGCGGGCGCGGGCCGCGCCGCGGCCCATGTGCAGGAGGCGACCCACGAGTTCGAGGTTCTCACGACCGGTGAGGTTCTCGTCGACTGCGGCGTACTGGCCGGTCAGGCCGACTTGGCTGCGGACGGCGTCGGGCTCGTGGACGACGTCGCGCCCGGCCACGAGCGCCCGCCCGGCGTCCGGCAGCAGCAGCGTGGCGAGGATCCGGACGGCGGTGGTCTTGCCAGCTCCGTTCGGGCCGAGCAGGCCCAGCACGGTTGCCTGGGGGACCACGATGTCGACGCCGCGCAGGGCGTGGACCGATCCGTAGGACTTGGCGAGACCCTCAGTGAGAATGGCGGGTTGGGGCATGTCGGGTGGAGACCTCTGCTCGGACGGGGCCCTCTGGCCCCCGCACTCATCCATTCGCAGCCGGTGCCGCTTCGGATGGCACCAGCCCGAGCCTAGACTTTCGAAGCGCGCCGCCGAGACTCCTCCGCAAGGCAGGTACAGACGAGGGCCGTCGTGGATGACGCGGCACTGCTCGCGCGGATCGCCGAGCGCGACGAGCGGGCCATGGAGACCCTATACGAGCGTTTCGGCAGCGCGATGCGTGCAGTCGCCCTTCGGGTCACGCGAGCCGAGCGGCTGGCCGAGGAGGCCATTCAGGACGCGCTCATGGCGGTGTGGCAGGACCCGGACAGGTTCGACCCATCCAGGGGCACCCTGGGTCCGTGGCTGTTGACGTCTCACGCGGTACAAGGCCATCGACCTCGTCCGGCGCGAGACGACGGTCCAGCGGCACATCGCCGATGTCGACCTTGAGCTGCGCGAGGCCCCGGACGACGTCCACGACGAAGTCTGGCTCGGCATTCGTCGCGAGCGGCTGTACCAGGCGATCACGCGGCTCGGCGACGATCAGCGGCGGGCGCTCGAACTCGCCTTCCTCGGTGGCCTCACGCACGTGGAAGTGGCGGAGCGCGAAGGGATTCCGCTAGGCACCGCGAAGACGCGGATTCGTACCGCGCTGCAGAAGCTGCGGGCCGAGCTGGAGCCATCTCTCGGTGCCGGAGGGCCAATCCGCACGGACCACGTGAGCGAACGGGAGATAGTGCACGTGCACGCGTTCGATGACCTGCTGGAGGAGCCGCCGCATGCCTGAGTTGAAGCCGCCGGGCGGCCCCGGCGGAACCCTGGCGGACTCGGCCGCCGCGAGCGGCATCGCCACGCCCGAGTTCATCGCCGCCCTCCTGGCGGATGGCGACGACGATCTCGCCGCCTGGGCGATCGGGCAGGCGCTCGAGGAACGGCCACGGTCGGCTGCGTTCGATGCAGTCCTCCGCCCGGCGATGGAGCTCATCGGAACCCGCTGGGCGTCGGGCCAGTGGTCGATCTCGCAGGAGCATCTGGCGTCGAACGCCCTGAAGGCGGCACTGGCACGCCTGCGGCCCGACGATCCGACGGACACGCGGATCGGACCGGTCGCAGTGCTCGCGGCGCCGGCAGGGGAGGAGCATGTGATCGGACTGGCTTGCCTCGCCCAGGTCTTCGAGGAACGCGGCTGGCGGGTCGAGAACCTCGGTGCCAACGTCCCCGCCGAGGACCTGCAGCGGTTCGTGTCGGGACGGACGGTCGACGTCGTGGCGCTCTCCATCGGGACCCGCGCGCGAGTAGGAGCCCTGCGAGACGCCGTCGACGCGCTTCGGGCGGCGGAGGCTGGCAACCGACACGTGCCGATCATGGTGGGTGGCCGTGGGATCGTCGGCGTTGAGCAGGAGCTCGGCGGACCGGACTTCGTCAGCACGTCGCTCGCGGATGCGGAGCGATTTATCGGTGCGCTCGGCGAGCGCCTCCGAGAGGGCCAGGAGAAGTGACGGTTGTGGCGGTAGCCGGAGGCATGGAGATCGGCGGGTTCTGCGGGTGAGCGAGCCGCGGATCCTCGCGATCATGGGATCCGGAGAGACCGCGCCAACGATGGCCAAGGTCCACCGGGCGTTGTTCGAGCGCCTCGGCCCGGAGCCCGTCCCCGCCGTCGTCCTCGACACGCCCTACGGTTTCCAGGAGAACGCCGACGACCTGAGCGCCCGGACGGTCCGGTTCTTCCAAGAGAGCGTCGGACGGGACATGACCGTAGCCTCCTACCGGTCCCGCGACGTGGACGCAGTGACCGCCGCGATGGCTGTCGCCCGGATCCGTGCGGCCCGCTACGTGATGGCCGGTCCCGGCAGCCCGAGCTACGCCCTGCGCCAGTGGGCCGACGGGCCCATCCCTGCCGCACTCGCGGACGGGCTTCGGACCGGCGGCATCCTCACCATGGCTAGCGCCGCAGCGCTCACCCTCGGGACGGTCACCATCCCGGTCTACGAGATCTACAAGGTGGGCGCCGATCCGACCTGGCTGCCCGGGCTTGATCTCCTGGGGCCGGCGACCGGCCTGCGGGCCGCTGTCGTCCCGCACTACGACAACGCCGAGGGCGGGAACCACGACACCCGCTTTTGCTATATGGGCGAGCGGCGGCTGCGGGCCCTGGAGCGTCAGCTGCCGCCCGGCACGTTCATCCTGGGCGTCGACAGCCACACGGCGCTCGTGCTCGATCTTGACCGCCGCCTGGCCGCCGTTCTTGGACTCGGCGGAGTGACTGTCAGGGTCGACGGCCGGAGCACGGTCTTCCCAAGCGGGTGCGAAGCGGGCATCGACACCCTGGCTGACGTCGCGCGGGAGCTCGCCGCTGGGGAGACGGTGCCTGTCGAGTGGGCGCCCGGCGCGGACGGCGCGACGCCCCCGGGCCTGGCTGGCGGACCGGTACCCAGGGTTGGCGCCCCCATCCGCGACGACATGACGGACCTGGAGGGCAATTGCATTGCGGCCCTCGGGCGCGGTGACGGCCGAGGCGCCGTCGCAGCGCTCCTCGATCTCGATTCCGCGATCGAGGCCCGAATGCGCGCGGGCGAGGACAGCCCGGATCTCGACAACGCCCGGTCCACGTTCCGCGCGCTCATCGCGCGCCTCGGCGAGGCCGCCGCGACCGCCGGGACGGATCCGCGATCGACGGTCGAGCCGTTCGTCGAGGCGCTGCTCGACCTGCGGGCGCGGGCCCGCGAGGCCCAGGACTGGGCGACCGCGGACGTCATCCGCGAACGACTCGTGCACGCCGGCGTGGAGGTCCGCGACGGCGCGGAGTATTCCAGCTGGGTGCTCGCCGGACCGCCGACGCACTGAGCGCGCCGTCCACGACCGGAAACGTGCCTCATTGAGGTTCGGATCGCCGACCCGGCTCGACACCGGGGCGCACGATCGGCACCGGTTCTTCCGCCCCGCGCTCGGCCTCACGCCTCCCTTGGCAGTAGGTCCTTCAGCCGGCGGAGCACGTAGGTCGGTTGCACGACGGACTCACCGAGCATTGCCTCAGTCGTGGCACCCGTCAGGGTAAGAGCGGCCGCCATGCCCGCGTCGAGGCCCATCCTGACGTCCGTCTCCAGTCGATCGCCGGTGATCACGCAGTCGTCGGCGGCGAGACCGACCAAGCTCAGCGCCGCTTCGATCATATGCCGCGACGGTTTCCCGACGATCGCCTCGCAGCGGACGTTCGTGCAGGCCTCGATCGCCGCAATGATCGCCGCCGCGTCCGGCTGACCGCCGTTGGGCACCGGGCAGTATCGATCGCCGTTCGTGGCAAAGAAGCGTGCACCGGCCCGAATCGCGTCGAAGGCCAGCTGGAGCTTCCGATATTCAAAAGTGCGGTCGAAACTGGCGATGACGGCGTCCGTCCGGCGGGCGTCGTCCATGAGATCGAACCCGGCATTGCGCAGCTCGGTCATGAGCGGGGCTTCCCCGATTACGAGCAACCGGGCTTCTGGAAGGCGGGCCCGCAGGAACTCCACCATGACCTGTGAGCAGATGAGCACATCGGCGACCGTCGTCGGCAGCCCGAGGCGCGTCAGCTTCCCGGCGCACGCCTCGGGCGTCTGTGTCGGGTTGTTCGAGAGGAAGACGGTCCGTCTGCCGAGCGCGCGGAGCCGGGCGATCGTCTCGTCCGCCGTCGGCAGCAGTTCGTCCCCGAGATAGACGGTCCCGTCGAGGTCGAACAAGTAGCCGTCGTAGAGGCGGGCCGGCATCCTCATCGCTGGCGCGGATTGTCGCCGTTCGCCGACGTCGCGTTTAAACCGACACGCCTCGCTGGCTGCTCACGATGAGGTCGCTCATCGGATCCATGTTCGAGGCGGTCCATCTGCGTCATGATGTGGATACGGTCCTGCGGTGGTGATCGTATGCGTCGGGGGTCGGAAGGAGGGAGTGGCCATGCAGGGGGTCCTCGCCGTGGTGCTGGCAGGCGGAGCCGGCGAGCGGCTCTCGCTCCTGTCCGCGATCCGCTCCAAGCCGGCCGTGCCATTCGGCGGCAAGTACCGGCTGATCGACTTCAGCCTGTCGAACTGCGTGAACTCGGACATCGACGACGTGCTCGTCCTCACGCAGTACAACCCGCGTTCCCTCATCGATCACATCGGGACGGGACGACCATGGGACCTCGACCGGATGCGCGGCGGGGGTGTCAAGATCCTCCAGCCCTACATGTCCCGGGAACACAGCGGCTGGTACCAGGGCACGGCCGACGCGGTGCGCTACAACCTGCACGAGATCGACCAGGATGGCGCGGACCTCGTCCTCGTGCTGGCCGGCGACCACGTCTACAAGATGGACTACCGCCCGATGCTCGAGGCCCACCGGCAGACGGGCGCCAGCGCCACCGTCGCCGTGCGCAGCGTGCCCCTGGCCGAGGCGTTCCGCATGGGCATCTGCGCACTCGACG
Source organism: uncultured Chloroflexia bacterium (assembly GCA_963835945.1). Lineage (GTDB taxonomy): Bacteria > Chloroflexota > Limnocylindria > Limnocylindrales > CSP1-4 > JAJYNJ01. Next base: position 182,605 of record CAWIHR010000010.1, on the reverse strand, counting down.
CCGACGGGCGGATCGTCGACTGGGAGGAGAAGCCGGCCGTCCCGAAGGGCGACCTCGCCTCGATGGGCGTCTACGTCTTCACGCGCGCCGCGCTGCACGAGTGGCTCGACGAGTCGCGCAGCGACTTCGGACACGACGTCGTGCCGGCCATGCTGGCCGGCGGCGCGTCCGTCTTCGGCCACCGCTACGAGGGCTACTGGCGCGACGTGGGCACCATCGAGGCGTACTGGGCGGCCAACCTCGACCTGGTCGCGCTGGTCCCGCCGCTCGACCTGTTCGACCGCAGCTGGCTCATCCACACGCGCTCCGAGGAGCGCTCACCCGCCAAGATGGGCCCGGATTCGATCGTGCGCCACTCGCTCATCAGCCACGGCTGCATCGTCAACGGCAGCGTGGTGAACTCGGTGCTCTCGCCCGGCGTCAAGGTCTCCGAGGGCGCTCTTGTGCGCGACTCGGTGGTCCTGCTCGACACCGAGATCGGCCCGGGGGCCGTGGTCGACACGGCGATCATCGACAAGTTCGTCCACGTCGGCGCGGGCGCGCTGGTCGGCAGCGGCGAGGACCGCGGCACGCCTAACGTCGACGAGCCCGAACACCTCTCCACCGGCATCACCCTGGTGGGCGAGCGAGCGCGGATCCCGGCGGGTGCACGGATCGGACGCAATTGCCGCATCGGGCGGTCTGTCCTCGAGGCGGACTTCCTGGGGTCGGACGTCCCCTCCGGCGCCTCAGTCACGCGCCCGCAGGCGGCCGAGGCCTCCGCGACATCGTCCGAAGGCTGAACCGCAACTCGACAATGACCGAGCCGACCGCGAGGGTCCTAGCGCGACTTCATCTCGCCTCGTCTCCCGAGCGGGTCTACGACATGCTGGCGACCGACGCCGGTCGAGCGCGGTTCTGGGCGGAGTCCGCGGCAGAGGTGGAGGGAGTCATCGACTTCGTCTTTCCGGGCGGCCTCACGTGGCGCGGTGAGATCCTCGAACGTGTCCCGCCGTGGCTGTTTGTCGTCCGCTACTACGGCGGTTCGCGGACGACGTTCAGGCTCCGGGCGGACGTCGTCGGCGGGACGGACCTGGATCTGGTCGACGAGGAGGTCGGGCCGATGGACGTTCTCGAGGCGAGGCCCGGCTGGGTCTCAGTCCTGCTGGCCCTGAAGGCAGCTGCCGACTTCGGCGTCGACCTTCGCAACCACGACCCGGCCCGGACATGGGCCGAGGGTTTCTGCGGCAACTGACGGCCGGCGCGTTGAGCCTCTGGTCAGTCGACTGCCCGGCGCAGGAATCCCCGGATGCCGATCGTCCCGAAGCCGACGAGCGAGACGCCCAATCCCAGGAACACGATCAGGGGTTCCATATGCGGCACTGAGGGGGTCAGCGCCGAGCGCAAACCTTCGGACGCGTAGGTCATGGGGTTGAGCAGCGTCACAGCCTGGAACCACTGCAGGTGCGACAGGGTGCCCCATGGGTAGTACGCCGCACCGGTCATGATCAGGGGCGTCAGCACGATCGCGAACATGAAGTTGATCTGCTGCGGCGGCACGGCGGTGCCAAGCACCAGGCCCATCGCCGCAGCTGCACTCGAGCCGAGCACCAGGATCGCAACGAGGACGAGCCAGTTCACGTCGTGGAGCGCGAAGTTCGGCAGGATCAGGTAGCCGAGCGGGAACAGCAGGAGCGCCACCAGGATCGCGCGAAGCGCCGCCACAAACATCTTCTGGACCGCCACCGCCCACACGGGCAGCGGGGCCAGCAGCCGGTCCTCGATCTCCTTCGTCCAGCTGAACTCGATCACGAGCGGCAGGGCGATGTTCTGCAAAGCCGTCAGCACCACCGTCAGGCCCATGATGCCCGGAAAGAGCAGCGAACCGAAGTTCATGCTCGCCGCCCCGATCGATGGCAACACTCGGCCGAAGATGAACAGGAAGAAGATCGGTTGGAGCAGCGCCTGCGCGAGGAAGACGACGGACTGGTGCCGCAGCGTGACCCACAGCTCTCGTTCGCACAGGGCCCAGAACGTACGCATCTGCGCGCCGGCTGGCACGCGCCCAGGCGCGGGCGCGATAACGGGCACGGCGCTCATCGGAGTTCCCTTCCGGTCAAGTGAATGAAGACGTCCTCGAGGGTTCCCTCGACGCGGTGGAGATCGACGATCTCGGCGCCGCCGTCGGCGGCGGCCGCGATCACGCGGGGCAGCAAGCCGGCCTCGCCGCTGTCGGCGGCGTAGATCCGGCCGCGCCAGGCACCGTCCGCGGCCAACATCTGTGGCGTGTTAGCCACGGCAAGCGCCGCATGGCTGCTGGTGCCCGACCATCCCGCGCCGCCGCCGCCGGAAGCTCCGCCGCGCGGCCATCCGCCAGACCCGGCCCCTGACTCGCCGTTGCCCGCCGGCGGCGGCAGGGTCTCGATCCGGCCTGCGCCAGCCAGGGCGGACAACCGCTCGGCGATGTCGGGTGGCGCGCCTCGCACCGTGAGCTCGAAGCCCCGCGAGCCCGGCAGCAGCGATCGCAGGCCGCGCGGCGTGCCGAGCGCGATGACCCTGCCGTGATCGACGATCGCGACGCAATCGCAGAGCCGGTCGGCCTCCACCATGTCGTGTGTGCAGAGAAGGACGGTCAGGCCTTTCTGCTTGAGCTCCGCGATGCGATCCTGCAGGAAGAGGCGACCCTGCGGATCTAGGCTGGTGGTCGGTTCGTCGAGCACGAGCAACATTGGCTCGTGCATCAGCGCGCGGGCGATCATCAACCGCTGCGCCATGCCTCCCGAGTACTGCATCACGTCGTCGTTCTCGCGGCCCTGCAAGCCGAAGGTCGCCAGCAGCTCGCGCGCACGATTGCCGCGCTCCTCCCGCGCAACCCCGAAGTAGGCGGCGTGGAACGTCAGGTTCTCGATGGCAGTGAGGCTGCGGTCGAAGTTGGCCCGCTGAGGGACAACGGCGATGCGGGTCCGGATCGCCACCGGGTCGCCCACCACGTCGATGCTGTCCACGAGCACGCGACCGGACGTGGGACGGACACGCGTGGTGACGACGCCGACAGTGGTGGTCTTGCCGGCACCGTTCGGGCCGAGCAGCCCGAACACCTCGCCCCGCTCGATCACCAGGCCGATGCCTGCGACGGCCTCCGGGGCACCCCGGACGTACTGCTTGTGGAGGTCCTCGATCTGGACCATGGGCGTATCGGCCATCGTGTGCCTCGTGGGCTGCCTGGATCGGTGGATGCGCGGACCGGCAGTCTATGCGAGTTCGCCCTGGCCCATGCCGCGCGGGACCGCGCCCGGCGCGCCGACGACGCGGGCAAGCAGCCGACCTCGGCCACACGAGAACCGCCGGCGCGAACGACTAGGGCGACCCGAGGATCAGCGGCGCGCGCGAGGTCGGCGAGGATGACGCCGACGGCCCCCGGGTGGCGCACTGGCCGGAAGGGACCACCGCTGGCGACTGGGTGACCGTCGCCGGCCGGATGCGCACGAGCGGCGTGTAGAACAGATTGGACGCGAGTGCCCAGAGGCCCAGCACGGCCCCAGCCGCGAACAGCTCTACCCTCACCCCGGTCGCGCCGGGCGCGAAGGCGGGCGCCCAGCGAAGCCGATCCGCCAGGCCTGCCATGAGCAGGGCCGTCAGCGGGGCGAACGTTGCGAGCGGCGCCAGCCGCTCCCGCATCACATCCGGGTCGGCGAAGGCCAGTGTCCATGCGGTGGCCAGCTGGGCCAACCCCACCGCGAGGACGGCGAGGACGTACGACCAGCCGGCGGCCCAACTGAGGTTGCCCGAGGAGAGGAGGGGCCTGCAGCAGCCAGGAATGCGTAGGGCACGGCCGCGGACCCGCTCAGTTGAAGGAGCGGATCACCTCCGCCGCGAGATCGAGAGACTCGCCCGACAGCATCGTGTTGCCGAATGTGAACCCCCCGAAGCCGGCGTCGACGTACTCGCCGAGGATCTCCGCGGCCCGCGCCGGCGTGGCTGCCACGAGCGCGCCGCGCCGCTCCGGCGGAATGCGGGACAGGCGCGTTTCGCCCTCGCGCTCGTCCGCGACGAGCAGGACCGGGGCGGCCACCGTCCGGGTGATCGCCCCCGGGTCACGGCCGATCTCCTCGCAGTAGCGATCGAGGACCTCGGCCTTGTGGCGGAGCTCCTCCTTGCCAAGCGGAAACCAGTGGGCGTAGTCGGCGTGGCGCGCCACGAGGCGGAGCGTCCGCTGCTCCCCACCGCCCCCGACCAGGATGCGGGGACCGCCGGCCTGGAGGGGGCGCGGCTGGTTGAGGGCCGCGTCGATCCGGTAGAAGCGGCCCGTGAACGTCGGACGCTCCTCGGTGAACATCAGCCGGCAGATGGTGAGCGCCTCGTCCAGCCGGTCCATCCGCTCTCCGATGCGCGGGAAGTCGAAACCGTAGCCGCGATGCTCGGACTCGTTCCACGCCGCACCGATCCCGAGGATCGCCCGACCGCCGGAGATCACGTCGAGCGTGGTGACGATCTTGGCGAGGAGGGCTGGGTTGCGGTAGGTCACGCCGGTGACGAGCGCCCCGAGCCGGATTCGCGATGTTCGCGCCGCGATCCCGGCCAGTGTGGCGTACGCCTCCAGCATGGGGGCCTCCTCGGGTCCGACCCCCCCGATCTGGTAGAAGTGGTCCATCACGGTGACGAGGTCGAAGCCGGCCCCCTCGGCCCGCTGGGCCAATCCCGCGACGTGCTCGAAGAGCGAATCCGGTGCGACACCCGGGAACGTGAAGCTGGGCATGTGGTATCCGAAGAGCGGACGCATCGACCGAACCTCGTGCAGACAGGGAAGCCGTTGGACGGTCGGTGCGCCCGGCCGCTGCCACAGTGTCCGGCAGAATGACGATCGACGCCGCCGGCTGTGAGACAGACCGACGGTCGAACCAGCCCGGGTGGCTGATTTGCGACGCTCGGCTCTGGGCAGCTCGGGTCCGGGGCCGCACGCTCCGGCATGCGTTGTCGCCGGCGCGGAGGTCCGGCTGCCTCGACCGCGGGAGTGTGACCATGGACAGTGCGGCTCTGGCGCCCAGGGCGGTCCACTTCGACGAGCCCACCGACGACGCCGACCTGCTCACCGCAACGGTCGGCCGCACCCGCTTCCTCGTCGTGCCGGAGCGACGATGGTTCATGATCGACGGGCACGGCGCGCCGGGCGGCACGAGCTTTCAGGCCGCCTTCGGCGCCCTCTACCCCGTCGCGTACGCCCTCCGCTTCGTGCTGAAGCGGCGCGGCGTGTCGGTGAGGGTGGGAGCGCTGGCGGGCCTCTACTGGTTCGGCGACGCCGCGGGACCGATCGTGCCGGGCGAATTCGGCGACCACGATGCCAGCGCCTGGAACTGGCGCCTGCTTCTGCCGGTCCCTGAGGTCGCGACGCCTGACGAGATCCAGAGCGCGTTCGCCGAGGTCGCGCGAAAGAAGGCCCCCGAGGCCCTGCATCTTCTGCGAGTCGAACGCTGGGCGGAGGGTCCGGCGGCCCAGACGCTCCATGTCGGACCATACGCCACGGAGACGGCCACGATCGCGGTGCTCCATGACGCGCTTGCCAAGGCTGGGCTGCGACCTCGAGGCTGCCACCACGAGATCTACCTCAGCGATCCGAACCGTACCGCGCCGGAACGGTTAAAGACGATCATTCGCCAGCCGGTCGAGCCTGCCACACTCGGATCGTGAGCCGGGAGCGGCCGGGCGTACGCGCCGGGACTGGCGCCTTGTCGGCTAGGATCGCCGTCCTCCCGGGGATGCCGAGCGCGCCAATGGACGAGCAGCCGAGCGGAGCCGGCCGCTACGGTATGGTGGCGACATGAGCACTGCCCATACGTTCTTCCGGGACCTCATCAGTGACGCCGCTCTCCCGGCCCGCGGCATCCACAGCCAAACCATTTCCAGCGAAGCTGGGGTCGAAGTCGTCCTGTTCGCGTTTGCGGCAGGCGAGCAGCTCTCCGAGCACACCTCGGCCCGTCCGGCGATCATCCATATTCTGTCCGGCGAAGCCGACCTCACGGCCGAAGACGATGCTTACGCCGCACCCCCGGGCGCGTGGCTCCGGATGTCCGCCGATACACGGCATAGCGTGTTCGCTCGCACGCCACTCGTCATGGCCCTCTACCTGCTGCCGCGGGACGACCGCTCGATGCCCTGATCGACTGCGCTTGCTCCTCGGTCTCCGGGCGGTCGCATCGTCGGGCGGGTTGAGCACTGCGACGGTCGCCGACTTCCGCGGGTGCGCCAGCTTGACCTACCGGCTCGGCGGGGACGGCCAGGACGGCGCCACCCTCCGAAGCGGTCAGAGAAACGGCCGAGTGGAATGCTTCATCTGGCGCGCCAAGGCGGGGCGCACGGAAGCGAGCCTGGCGCTCGGTAGAACGTATGAGGGAATCCGCGGGATCCTCGGCTGCACCCCGACTCTGCCTGTGGTGGGCACTGACGGCAACCTGAGGCCCGCCGATCCGTCAGAGTCGACCGCGGGGTCAGTCCTCGTCGAGACGGGCAGCCACGGTCGCCGCGGCGCGGCGCAGGCCGCGGACAGGGCGCGAGCTAGCGTCCGTGTCGTGCTCGGGGTCGGGGTCCGACTGCGCCTCGAACCGCCGGAGCTCCTCGACCAGCCATAGGAAGAGAGAGAGGTCGTCCTCGCGGTCACCCGCTCGGTCGATGGCTGGTCCCTCGGTACCCGCGCCCACTACCGCAGCCGGGGAGCGTTCACGAACGCCGCCAAGGCATTGGCGAGGACGATGGTCAGGACGCCAGCGACGAGCAGGAGTCCGAGCGTCGGCATGCGGGGGAGACCTCCGTGACGCATCACGGGGCGGTCCCGCCATGGGCTCTGTGCGACCCCGGCGGCCGGACCTTCGGGTCGTACCTCATCGCCTCCCGCGTTGCGTGTAAGCATGCCCGACCCAGGCGCCGAGGGAAAGGGCCGCTTGACCCGTCTCGTGGGCGATCAGTGCGTGATGCCGTGACCTCGAAGAGTGCCGACAGCGAACCGCGACCGACCGTTGCTGGCCGGCACCTTTGTCCCCGTGCGTCGTCGCGCGACTCGGCTACTGCACGGCCTGCAGGACGACGAGGACCAACACGACCGCCAGCACGGCCGCGACCAGGTAGACCCAGAGCGAGACCTGTGGCCGGGGGATGCGCCGCAGGGGCCCCATGTTCCCGCCACCGCTGTTCAGCTGTTGTCGGCTACCTGGAGTCCCCGCAGTACCCGTGACGCGGAACGTGTTGGGGGCCCGCTGGTCCCGCAACGTGTTGGGCCGGACGTCACCGGGCCCGCCCTGCTGGTTGGTCATACGATGCCTCTCCGCCGCCGGCCCCAAATGTCCGGGCGCCAATCAAGCCTGCCACCGAGGGCAGGGAAGGCAAGAGGACGATGGGCTGTTGATCGGTTGTCGTCGCGACCGAGGTCGCCACGACAACCGATCCCGCGCCCGGGCAAAGGCCGCGCCGAAGCGGGTGGGACAGCGGCCCTCATCAGTTGGGCCGGGGTGGGGACACGGTTCCGGAGCCGAGTTGTCCTGCCGGTGAACGCCATTGATGCCCGGTCGGCCGCCCGACTCCGGCGGTGCTCGTCGAACCTGCACGCTGTCTGCATGGAATCCACATATCAACCGGCCAGCCTGATAACTGTCAAAGCACCCGTCCGGGAAGCCCCGGGTTTATAGAACGGAGAGATCACAACCGTGCGTCGCAGCGGGTTCCTCGGGATCCTGGTCCTCGGTCTTGTCGCCCTCGTCGCGGGGCTGGTCGGCTACCAGCTCGGTTTGGCCTCACACGCCGTCGCCTCGGGCGCCGCGGTCGTCGGCGTCAGCGGATTCCTGGGTTTCGGGTTCCTCCTCTTTCTCCTCTTCCTGGGGTTCGCGCTGTTCACGCTCGTCGCCGGCGGGCAACGTGGCCCCTGGGGCCCCATGGGCGGCCACGGCCGATGGGCAGGCCGGATGGGACCTAGTGGTCCCGGCGGTTTCGGTCGTTCCACCGACCGATCCGATCCAGGCCGCCAGTGGATCGCCGACCTCCATCGCAGCCTCCACGAAGACGACCAGTCCGAGAACGGCGACCGACTATCGAGGATGGCTGGCTGAGGTCGGTCCTCCCGCCCATCAAGTCCACGACAGACAAACGTGATCGCAGGCGAGCGCGCCCGCCCCGGTGATCACGCCGCCTGAAGCGCCTATGCATCCGTGCCCAGGTAGGCGAGGACCGCGAGCACGCGGCGATGGTCGTTCGCCGAATCCGGCAGGTCCAGCTTGCCGAAGATGTTGCTGATGTGCTTCTCGGCCGCGCCCTCGGTGATCCCGAGGGCGGCGGCGATCCCGATGTTCGTCCGTCCCTCGGCCATCGCCGCGAGCACCTCCCGCTCGCGCGGTGTGAGCGCGGTGAGCCGGTCGTCCCGCCGACGCCGCACCATGAGCTGCGCGACTACTTCGGGGTCGAGCGCGGTCCCCCCGGCGGCGACTCGGCGCAGGGCCTCCATGAACTCGTGGACGTCGGCGACGCGGTCCTTCAGCAGATAGCCCACGCCGCCGGCTCCGTCGGCCAGGAGCTCGCTCGCGTACTGCCGCTCGACATACTGGCTCAGCACGAGCACGGGCGACCCAGGGACGCGCCGGCGCACCTCGATCGCCGCCCGCAGACCTTCGTCGCGCTGGGTCGGGGGCATGCGGACGTCGACGACCGACACGTCGGGGCGGTGCTCGAAGACCGCCGCCACGAGCGACGGGCCATCGCCGACCTTGGCGACCACAAGCGCACCTGAATCCTCGATAAGGCGGACTAGGCCCTCGCGCAGGAGCACCGAGTCCTCGGCGATGACGACGCGCAGGTCGGCGCTGTTCACGTGACGATGATGCACCGCTGCGTCCGGCGCCGGCGGGCCAGTGCCGCGCGACCCTGGGGATACCCCCACCCCGAAGACGCCGGCTTCCCGGCTGGGCTCGGCCGCGCCCTCGCGGTAGCGTCGAGCACGTCAGATCGCTCCGTCCAAGGGTCGGGCTATGCAGCCCGTCGCGGGCCACAGCAGGACGGGTCGAGATCGCACTTCCGGAAAGGGACGTCGATGCAACGGCTTGTCATCATGGCGGTGGCTGTCGCCTTCCTTCTCGGTCTCGGCGCGCCGGTCGCTCTCGCGGCCGAGGCTCCGCCGAGCAGCGGCAGAGTGCTGCTCTCAGGGCCTGTGGCCGAATTGCTGGTCCCCGGGCGCGAGCTGGCGGCCAGGAAGTGGGAACGGTGGCAGGGATGCGTCACCCAGAGCCAGCTCACGGCACGGGCGCCAGCACGGGGGGCCCGCCAGGGGGTTGTGGTCGCGCCGAGCGATGGGTTTTCGCCGCCGCCCCGGGGGGGGGCGGACGGCTGGCTCGGCTCGACCGGCCCGCTACAGCCGGCCCAGTAGGTAGCTGAAGGCAGCGACTTCGAGCCAGGCCTTGGCGCTCGCCTTGGTCCCCTCGTAGCAGCGGCTGAGCCGGCGCCAGCGCCCGAGTTGGGCGAAGGCGTTCTCCACCCGCCAGAGGGTCTGATAGGGCGCGAAGCCGACCTGGCCCGGGAGCGGCGCCTTGATCTCGAGGCGCGCGTGATGGTGTTGGGTCGCCTTCTCGAGCGCCCGATAGCCCCGGTCACCGAGTACCGCATGGACGCGCGGCAGGTGGGGCAGCGCCTGATGGAGCAGCTCGCGTCCCGCCCGCACGTCGTGCGGCCGCGCGGAGTCGACATGCGCCGCCACGGGCAGCCCGAGGATCTCGACGAGGATGCTCCGCTTCGTGCCGATCGTGCGCCCACCCCGACCACCGGCCTGGTGGAACGTCGGGCCGTAGCGGCGACCCTTCACGGTCTGCGCGTCGATCATCACCATCGAGGGGAGTGGGTCGCGCTGGTGCACCATGCGGATGTGCTGGGCCAAGCGGGCCATCGCCTCCTCCCAGACCCCGTTCGCGCGCCAGCGCCGCCACTGGGACCACACGGCGCTCCATGCGCCGAAGTGTTCGGGGAGGTAGCGCCAGTGGCACCCGGTGCGGGCGAGGAAGAGCATCGCGTCCACCATCTGGCGCCGGGGGATCTGCGCTGGCGCGCCCCGTCGACCCGGCGGGTCGAACAGGTCGGCGACGAGGCCCCACTGCGTGTCGGAGAGCGTGAGGCTGAAGGCCATGCCGTCAGCCTGCCGGTCGGCTGCGTCAGCTCATCTGGCACGCATCGGGCGAGTTGAACGGGATCTTTCGGCTACAGACCCTCAGTCAACGGCGCCGTGGACGTTCCTGCTGGTGAGCACCTCGGCGCGCTGGTCGTGATCGATGGCGACGCGCGGATCAGCGGCCAGGTGCACACGATTATCGTCATCAGGGGTACCGCGACGCTGTCCGGTGCCACGGCGCAGACGCTTGTCGTCGTGGACGGCAGCGCCGACCTGCAAGCTGGGACAACCGTGCTCGGGGACGTGCGGACGATCAGTGGCACCGTGACGCAGGAGCCGGGCGCCACGGTCCAGGGGTCGGTAAGGGCCCTCGACGCCGACGTCGCGACGCTCGGCGTGCTGCTCATCCCGGCCTTCATCCTGCTAATCCTGGGCGTCGGGCTCGTGACCATCCTGGTGGCCCTCTTGGCGGCCGCTTTGGGTGCGCGCCAAGTTCGCGCGGTCGAGTCCCTGATTAGCCGTGAGCCTGGCCCGGTTCTCGTGGCCGGCGTCGCCGGGACGGTCGCCTTTCCGCTGCTCGCGCTCGTCCTGATCGTGTCAGTCGTGGGCGCCCCGGTCGGTGTCGCCATGCTCCTCATCTTGCTGCCGGCGCTCGCCTTACTCGCCTGGATCGTGGCGGCCATCTGGATTGGCGACTGGATCGTCGTCCGGCTGCGTGGCGCCGCCGAGCCGGAGCGTCCGTACCTGGCCGCCGTTCTCGGCGTCGTGGTCCTCGCCGTCGCCGGACTGCTCCCCTTCGTGACGGCCATCGCCGCCCTTTTCGGGTTTGGGGCGCTCCTTCTGATGGCGTGGCGGATCCTCCGGCACGAGGCACGGCCGTTCGGCGAAAGAGGCTCGACGCAGCCCGCACTCGGCGCGAGCTGAGCGTTGCAGAGCGAGCCTTCCGGCGCCGACCGAAGTCCCGAGCGAACGCATCTGCGTTCAGGCGGGATGGTAGGGTCCGCCCGATGAGCGCCAACGCCAGCAGGCCCGACCCGGCTGGTGGGCCGGGACGCCGGCCCACCCCCCTCCGCGCGTTCCTCCGGTCGCCGCTCGATCCGGCGACGTGGCGGGCGACGCTGGCGGCGGTGCTCGGGCTAGTGATCGCTGTCGCGGCGATCGGGGCCCTGAGCGCCTGCTTCTCGGCGGGCGGCTCGCTGCTCATCTGGCTCGTGGGGATTCCCATCATCGGCCTGGGTATCGAGTTCTCGCGGGTCTTCGCGCGGCTCGAGCGCTGGCGGATGCAGATGGTCGACCCACGTCCCTTGCTGGCGCATTCCTACCGCCCGTTCGACGGTCTCCCGCACAGCCCTTACGGAGCTTGGCTGCGCGGGTGGGCGGAGGCCCAGTTCCTCGATGCGAACCGCTGGCGGGACGTGGTCTACGTCCTAGTCCTGTTCCCTCTCTCCGTCCTCGAGTTCTCGGTCGTCGTCGGCCTGTGGGCCGCGGCCGTCGGTCTTGCGGTCACGCCATTCCTGCTCGTCGGCCTGGAATCTCTCGGCGTCCACTCCCTCCTCACCGGGGTCCCGGCCGCCTGGGCGGGCCTGACCGTGGTCGCGGTGGCCGTCGGCCTTGTCCTCGTGCCGGTGGCGGCCTCGGTGGCGCGCGGCGTGATGATCCTGCACCGGGCCGTCGTCGAAGGGCTCCTGTGCGTCGATCGCACCGAGGCGTTGCGCCAGGACGTGGAGCGGCTGCGGGGCAGCCGGTCGGCCGCCTTGGAGCTCGAGGCGAGGGAGCTCCGGCGCATCGAACGCGACTTGCACGATGGCGCGCAGCAGCGTCTCGTCGCCCTGGCGATCGACCTTGGCCTGGCAGAGGACCGCATCGCCACGGACCCCGCCTCCGCGACGATGCTCGTCGCAGGTGCCCGAGAGCAGGCGCGCCTGGCGCTCACCGAGCTGCGCAGCCTCGTCCGGGGCACGGCACCGTCGATCCTGCTCGACCGTGGACTCGTGGCGGCGCTCGGGGCCGTCGCCGGCGGATGCCCGGTGCCCACAGTCCTCGAGAGCACCCTCGCCGCGGGCGAGCGGCTGCCAGCCGCCGTGGAGCGGGCCGCCTATTTCGTCGTCGCCGAGTCGCTCGCGAACGTCGCGAAGTACAGCGGGGCAGCCCGCTGTGCTATCAGCCTGCGCCGCGAGGGGGCGCGCTTGATGGTGGATGTGCACGACGACGGCGCCGGCGGTGCCGTGGTGACGCCCGGCGGTGGACTCGCCGGCCTCCGCGATCGGGTCGAAGCGCTCGACGGCTTGCTGAATGTGAGGAGCCCGCTGGGCGGACCTACCGTGGTGCACGTGGAGCTGGTGACCGGCGCGGGCTGATGTGCGCCACGTCTGCCGCCATGATCCGCTCGACGATCGTCGGAGGCGCCGAGCGGACCGCCGACCTGTCCGGCGGCGTACTAGCCCTGGTCCCGTCCCGTCGCTGGCGGCGGCGTGTCTGGTCCCCCAATTCGTCGCAGCCGTGAAGCCGACATACGACCAGATCATGTCGGCGCCGTCCCGACGGCGCGTGACCTCGATGCGCCCGCCGCGACGGAGCCCCAATAGACGCGGCAGAAGCCCGACGGGGCGCAGCACGTGCACCCCGTTCTCATAAGTGGCGACGACGGTGATGGCGGTCTTGAAGTCCCGCTCGGCGACGTCGTGGACTCCGTGGCCGGCGATGCCGTCGCACCGCATGTCGTGGATCACCCCGCCGCCGGTGACAACGAGCCGGTCACCGCACTGTTCGACGCGCTCGACGTGCTGGTAGGCCGGGTGTGTTCTGGGCGCCGGCGCACCGTTGACGTCGACCGCCGTCACCTGCCACACGCCCCGCAAGTCCGGCGCGCCGGGGACGAGCGGCTCCGCACAGCCGGCCAGGACCGGACCCGGGAACGTCGCGCCGTATCCCCCCGGTGGTGTGTGGGCGACCGGGATATCGTCGGCGCGGTGCCCGGCGGGCGCAACCAGGGGCGAGCTGGGGCGCTCCGACTCGTGTGTCATCTGGATCTCCCAGGTGACAGCGGCGACGCCTGTGACCTCATGACCCGACGGATCGCACGAACTGGTTGATGGCATCCGCCACCTGGGCGGGCTGGTCGAAGTTGTCGAAATGGCCGGCGTTGGTGACCCATTCCACCTCGACGTTCGGGCAGCGCAGGGCAGCATCGGCGAACAGCGCGGGGGGCTGGGCCGGATCGCGGTCGGCCTGCAGCTGGAGCACCGGGAACGGGAAGCTGTGCGCGCAGATCCTGGCGATGGCGGCGTCGAGATCCCAGTTGCGTGCCTTGAAGTACCGCGGATTCATCTCTGCGACACCGGGCCGGGAGAACTCGTATACGAGGTAGTCGCGATCCGCCTTCTGAAGCGAGGTCGTCATGCGGCCGCGATACACGCGGTCAATGAACCGTCCTGGGTCGCGCATCAGGTACGTCGCCAGCCAGGTGTTGCGGAAGAGAAGCCACTGTGGCTTCTGGAGGTACGCGGCGAGTCGACCGACCATGCCTTCCCGAGGGATCAGGTCCGCCTCCATGCGGACGTACCCGAGGATGTGCTCCGGATGATCCACCACCAGCACGCTGCCGATGATCGAGCCCCAGTCGTGCGACACCACGAAGTACCGCTCAATGCCGAGGCTGGCCATGAGATCCGCGGTCTGCCCGGCGACCCGGTGCCAGTCGTAATCCGGGTCCTGCAGGTCGGAACGACCGTATCCTTTCATGTCGATCGCGATCAGGCGATAGCGCCGGTCTATCTTGGCCAGCACCTCGTGCCACGAGTACCAGCCCTCGGGTAGGCCGTGCAGGAACAGGATCACTGGGCCATCCGCTGCGCCCTCGTCGACGAAGTGCCAGCGGATGCCGTTCACCACCCGATACTGGTGGTTGTAGGTGGCGTCGATCGCGTCATGGGCGGACTGGAGGTCGTCCCTGAACCTCGTGTACGTGGCGGACGGCCTCCGGGCGCGCCGCGGCGCGTACGCTCCAACGAACGCCGCCGCGAGTGAACCCAGGCTCCCCAGGATCAGCGTCGGCCATTTCAGGGTGTTCCGCACCTGGGCATTCTCCCGCCGAGCGCGGTTCTCTGCGCTGTTGTGACAACGGGGGCCCGCTTCTGGGCTCTCTTCCGCCATCGCCCAAAGAAACGCGGTCGGCACGCTCGAGCGGAGCTTCGCGCTCACCGTGCATCGGGCCGTACCCGGCCCATCGCGGACCGTCCGTCACTGCCTCGCGGGTGGCCCTACAGGCTCTCGTGCTCAGTGCGGGCGATGATCTCGTCCTGCAGAGAACGCGAGAGATCACAGAAGTAGTCGCTGTAACCGGCGACGCGCACGATTAGGTCGCGGTACTCGTCGGGGCGTGCCTGGGCGGCGTGCAGCGTGTCGGCCCGCACAACGTTGAACTGCACGTGGTGGCCGCCGAGGCGGAAGTACGTCCGGACTAGGTGCGCGAGGTTGGCGATGCCCTCGTCACCCTCGACCACGCCTGGGCTCAGCTTCATGTTGAGCAACGTGCCGCAGGTCCGGGCGTGGTCCATCTTGGCGGCTGAGCGAAACACCGCGGTCGGCCCCATCCGATCGGCGCCCTGGACCGGCGAAATCCCCTCCGAACATGGCGCTTCCGCAGATCGTCCGTCGGGCGTGGCACCCGTGACCGACCCAAAGTAGACGTGCGCTGTGGTGGGCAGCATGTCCACCCCGTAACTGCCACCCCGCCCGTTGGGCTTCCCGTCGATGGCGCTGACGAACGCGTCGAAAGCCGCTCGCATCAGCTCGTCGGCCGAGTCGTTGTCGTTGCCCCATTTCGGCGCGCGGTTGCGGAGTCGCTGGCGCAGCGCCTCCTGCCCCGCGTAGTCGGTGGCCATGGCGTCGAGCAGCTCGTCCATGCCGATGGCGCGGTCCTCGAACACCAGTGTGCGGAGCGCGGCTAGGCTATCCGTGAGCGTGCCGATCCCGACACCCTGAATGAAAGAGGTGTTGTAGCGGGCGCCCCCCTCGTTGTAGTCGAGCCCCCGCTCAATGCAGTCGCTCGTGATCAGCGACAGGAACGGCGCCGGCATCGTGTCGGCGTACAAGCGCTCGATGAGCGCGTTGCCGCGCAACTTGATCGCCACGAAGTGACGCACCTGCGTCTCGAAGGCGGCAAAGAGCTGGTCGAACGTCGTGAACTGCCGGGGGTCGCCAGTATGCGGTCCGAGCTGGCGGCCTGTGCGGGGATCGAGCCCGTCGTGGAGCGTGATCTCGAGCACCTTCGGCAGGTTGAAGTAGCCCGTGAGGATGTAGGCCTCCTTGCCGAAGGCGCCCGTCTCCACGCAGCCGCTCGTGCCGCCCTCGCGGGCGTCCTCGACGCTCTTGCCCTTGCGCAGCAGCTGCGTCACCACACCGTCGGCATTGAACAGCGCGGGATACCCGTAGCCCTTGCGGATCACCCGGCACGTCGCCTGCAGGAAGTGCTCTGGGGTCACGCGCGAGAGCTGGACGTTGGGGCTGGGTTGCACAAGGTGCAGCTCGTCGATCACCTCGAGCAGCACGTACGACACGTCTCCCACGCCGTCCGAGCCATCGCGGCGCAGCCCCGCGAGATCGATGTCGGCGAAGTCGGTGTAGGTCCCGCTCTCGGCGTTGGTCACGCCGACCTTCGGTGGGGCCGGGTGGTTGTTGAACTTGACGAACAAGCAGCCCAGCAGCTCCTTGGCCGCCTCGCGGGTGAGCGTGCCGTCGGCGATCCCCCGCCGGTAGAAAGGCTCCAGATGCTGATCGAGGTGCCCCGGCGAGAAGGCATCCCAGCCGTTTAGCTCGGTGATGACCGCCAGATGGCAGAACCAGTACATCTGCAGGGCTTCCCAGAAGTCGCGGGGCGCATGTGCGGGCACCCATGAGCAGACCTGCGCGATGCGACCAAGTTCGGCGCGCCGACTTGGATCGGGCTCGTGGGCCGCGAGCTCGGTGGCCAGTGCGGCATGGCGCTCGGCAAAGACGACTACCGCATCAGCAGCGATCTGCATGGCGCGCAGCTCCTCCAGCCGGTGCGCGGCCCGCGGATCGTTCACGAGATCGAGCGACGCCATGGCGCGCGCGATATCCGCCTTGAAGTCCACCATGCCCCTTGCGTAGAGCTTGCCGTCGGCCACGGTATGGCCGGGTGCGCGTTGCTCCATGAACTCGGTGAAGACCCCGGCCCCGTAGGCGTCGTGCCACTCCGGAGGTTGCATCTCGACGATGCGGTCGCGCAGGCTGCGACCCCGCCAGTAGGGGATCACCTCGGCTTCGTACGCCTCGAGGACCTCCGGCGATACGGCGTAGCTCGTCTTGTCCCGCCCGTCGAGGGTGCGCAGGTCCTCGAGGCTGTGGCAGGTCAATTCGGGAAAGAGGGGTGTCGCCTTCGGGGCCGGTCCGCGCTCGCCGACGATCAGCTCGTCGGGCTCGATCGTGATCGCCTTCTCGGCGCACAGCCGCTGGAACGCGAGTGCGCGCAGGACGGGCGCCGAGTGCTTGCCCAGGTGCTCTCGGTAGACGCGCGTCATCAGCAGGGAGCGTTCGGCGGAGACCGACGGGCGGGCCGCTTGGCTCCGCACGCGCAGTCGCTCCATTCGTGGTTTCATCGATCAGCCTCCCACGTGAACGTCGAGACCGTAGGTGCGCAGGATCCTCGCCGCGGTCTCGACGGCATCTGACGTCGGTGACGGCACGTCGCCCATGGGATCGGCGCGGCCCAGCCGAGCGTACTTCTCGGCGCCCAGCCGGTGGTACGGCAGCAGGTGTAGGCGCCGGGCGTGGCGCAGGTCGGCGGCGAAGGTCCCCACCGCCTCGAGGTTGGCGCGGTCGTCGTTGTACCCGGGCACCAGCGGCATACGCAGCCAGATGCGGGCCCCTGTCGCATCCAGCGCCCGCAGGTTGCGCAGGATCGGTGCGAGCGGCACCCCGGTGAACCGCACGTGGCGCTCCGGGTCGAGCACCTTGAGGTCGTACAGGAAAAGGTCTGTCCAGGTGGCGACGGCTCGGACGACGGCCAGAGAGGCGAAGCCGCTGGTGTCGACGGCGGTGTGCAGCCCCTGCGCCTGCGCGGCCTCGAGACAGGCCAGCAGGAATCGCCACTGTGCGAGCGGCTCACCGCCGGAGAAGGTGACGCCGCCCCCGGAGTCGTCGTAGAAGGGGCGATCCGCTCAGGACCGCGTCGAGCACTTCCTGCACGGTCCAGGCGCGCCCGGTCAGCTGGCGCGCCCCCGTGGGACAGGCGGCGGCGCATGACCCACAGCGCAGGCAGCGCGCCGGGTCAGGGAGGTTGGGACCGTCGGCAAGGCCCAGGGGACACGCCTTCGTGCACGCCCCGCAGCGGACGCACCGCCCCGCGAGCACGCGCAGCTCGGGCGCGCCAGCGATGCTCTCCGGGTTGTGGCACCAGGGGCATGCGAGCGGGCAGCCCTTCAGGAAGACCGTGGTGCGGATGCCTGGTCCGTCGTGAATCGAGTAGCGCTGGATGTCGAAGCAGACACCCGTCCGCCGCGCGTCGGCGATCGCTCCGGGGGCCGCGGGCACATCGAGAGCCGCTTCAGCGCGCCGCCGGTCCGTGAGCGCGATGCGCCGGCTTTCCATGAGGTCCGGGGAAACCACAGCGCCCGACGTTGCACATCCCTCCCCGCGACCCTAGTTATCTGCCTATCTGACAAGGTACCATGCTGGTGCGCCACAGTGGGGGGTTCGCGCCCGCAGGCGCGCGGCAGGGAGGCCGAACGAGGGATGGATCACGAGCTGACACACCGTCCGGCTAATGCGTGCCAGCGATCCGGCTCACGCCACCGGGCGTGCGGACCCGCACGGCGCGACCGATTGCGAGTCCGTTCGTGGTGAGCGCGGCGTCCGGCGACTCTCCCTCTGCCGCTCACTACCGCTCGGTGGCCGCGCGCACCCTGCCGCGCCAGGTCGCGCGCGTTCTGGTCGGAAGTATCCTGCTCGGCGACCTCAAGCCGGGCGAGCCACTTCCCGCCGCAGGCGATCTGGCGCACCAGTTCGAGGTGAGCCGGCCTGTCGTGCGCGAGGCGCTCAAGATCGTCGCGACGCTCGGCATGGTGACGAGCCGGCAGGGCCATTACAGCCGCGTCACGGACCGTACAGCATGGAACGACCTCGCGCCGGAGTTGCTGGCCGCCCGGCTCGAGGTGGGAGCCATCGACGACATCCTCGGGGACAGCCTCGAGCTGCGACGCGTGATCGAGACCGAGGCGGCTGCCTTGGCCGCCGAGCGCGCCACGCTCGACGACCTCGCCTTGATGCGCGAGGAGCTCGACGCATTGAACCTCGCCACCGGCAACACGGACGCGTACACGGCCCACGACGTCGCCTTTCACGACGCCGTGCTGCGGGCCACGCACAACCGCCTGTTCCGCCAGCTCATCGACCAGATGCGCGAGGTCCTCATGCTGACGCGGACCGTCAGCGTCACTGCCAGCCCCGACCGGCTTCCGGCGTCGCAGCACGGCCACAAGGCCATCTTCGAAGCGATCGAGGCACGTGCTCCGGAGCGCGCGAGGCAGGCGATGGCTGATCACCTCGGCTGGGCGGAACGGGTGAACGTCAGCGAGTATCGGATCTCGCATTTGGCGGCCGCAGCCAACTCGATGTCTCCAGTGAGGGCGCAGCAGTAGGCCGTCGTCTGCCTCGGCGGACCGAGGCATGGGTGCATCGAGGCGCCGGAGAAGTCCGGCGCTGAGGGCGAGCCGCCCGGGTGGTCCGCGAGGGTTGCCAGAAGCTCGGCCTCTCCCTTGTCCGCTTAAGCTACCTGTCTCGTCCCGAGCCTCGGCAGCCGTGCCTCGACCAGCCGAGGCGGGGTCGCGATCAGGGGGAGATGCCGGTGGATGATCGTGTGACGCATCTGGCGGCCATTCTGGAGCGCGCGGAGCGCGTCCACGCAGTGGTGACCGAGAAGACTGGTGGTGCAGATCCTGACTGGGCCCTGTTCTACGCCTGGTGGCTCCTCACCTGGTCCGACTACCGGGCCGTCGTCGGCCGCGCACTTGGGCTCGCCGAACTGACCGTGGAGTTGGCTCGCCTCGACGCGGAGTACCGGACGGGGTCCCGCGACGAGCCCTGGCCGGCGGCCTACGCTCGAGCGCTCCTCGCTGGGAGCTGACGCTGCTGCGGCAGAGTCGGTCGTCCCAGACACCCCGTCGGTCGCCCCCGGCGCATCCGCGTCCAGGCAGCCGCTAGCGCGATCCTTCGGCACGACGACCCTCTGGTGGCGACGGAGCACGCGGTCCCGACGCCGACGTCTAGTCGGTGGGCGTGTTTGCCGCGGGCGTGTCGGCCCGAGCGGACCCCGGCGCCAACCTCGCGCCCGAGACTGCTAGTTCCTTCGCCGCGTCGTTGAACAGCCCGTTGAAGATTTGGGAGGTCGACGGGAACGCGTGGATCGTGTCGGCCAGCACCTCGATGGGCACGCGCGCCTTGATCGCCAGGACGCATTCGTGGATGGCCGCGGACGCGTCCGGCGTCGCCATCGCCGCCCCGAGGAGCTGGTGGGTGGCGCGGTCGACGACGATCGTGACGTGCCCGAAGGTCGCCTCGACCGAGTATCCCTTGGCGGTGGTGGCAAAGTCGGCGACGAGCTCGAACGCATCATGTCCCTGCGAGACGGCCTGCTCCAGCGAGACTCCGACGAATGCGAGTTCCGGATCCGTGTAGGTCGCCCGGGGCAGGGCCCGGTAGTCTGGCCTCACCGCGTCGCCGAGCGCCATCCGGACGGCCATCACACCCTGGTAGTGGGCTTGGTGCGTGTGCAGCTCCGGCCCTGCCGCGTCGCCCGCCATGTACACGCCGTCGGTGATCCGCAGCCGGCCGTCTCGGACGAGGGCCGTTCCGTCCTGCGGGTCAATACCGATCGTTTCCAGCCCTAGCTCCGCGAAAGGGAACGTCCGGCCGACGGCCAGCAGGACGGCGTGGCCCTCAGCCGTCGAGCCGTCGTCCAGTTCGACCACGTCTGCCCCGTCGGCGCCTGCCGCGGCCCTGGCGCGCAGTGCCCGGACGCCCAGCCGGACGGTCACGCCGTCGCGCTCAAGCGTCAGGCGGGCGGACTCTCCGTTCCGCGGGTGATCATGGGGCAAGAGCCGGGGGCCGGACTGCACGATCATGGTCCGGACGCCGAACCGGGCGTAGAGCTGGGCGATCTCGGCGCCAGTCGGTCCGCCCCCTAGGATGAGGAGGCTCCGAGGCAGCTCGCGCGCGCCCACCGCCTCCTTGTTCGTCCAGGTCCGGACGGTCTCGATCCCGTCCACTGGCGGAACCTTGGTGGCTGACCCGACCGCGAGGATCACGGTCTGCGCTGCGAGCTCATGGGACGCGGCGCCGTCGTTGATCGCGACGCGGCCGGGGCCTGCGAGGCGACCTTCCCCACGATAGACCTTGGCTCCAGCGGTCTCGAGCCCTCGGACATGGCCTGTGTCGTCCGGGTAGGCGCGCCCTTCGCGGTTGATCATGTAGTCGCGGCGCGCCGATGCCCGGGGCCACGGGTAGTCCCCCCCGGAGGCGTGCCGGGCGGCCGCGTTGAGGAGCGACTTCGAGGGAATGCACCCCCAGTGGGGGCACGACCCGCCGAACAGGTCGCGGTCGATGACGGCCACGCTCGCTCCACGATCGCGGGCCTCGTACGCGGCGGCCTCGCCGGCCGGGCCCGCGCCGATGATGACGAAATCGAAGTGCTCCATGATGTCCTTTCAGGTCATCGTGGGTCCACGGCGAGCGGGTCACCAGCCGAACCCACCGGACCCGCCGTGGAGCCGGCCGACAATCCGCGGGGTGATCCAGCCGCTGTGGACGCGGCCTGGCTGGGAGCGCCCCATTCGTCGCCGACGCACGCGTCGTCGGCCGCACAGGCTACCTAATTCCGATTCGGGACACCAGCGTGGCCGCGATCCGGTACGAGCGCCACGACGGCCACGAGCAGCCAGTCGATCGCGTCGAGGGGTGTGGCCTGGAAGACCCGGGCGATAAGGGCGATCAACGGGATCGACGTCGTGTCGGGCGATGGTAACGTTTCATCGCAACCGGAGGACCTGTGGAATATCCAAGAGCGAGCGGCATTCTGCTCCATCCCACTTCGTTCCCAGGTCGCTTCGGCATCGGCGACCTGGACGGCGCGGCCTGTCGCTTCGTGGACTTCTTGGAGGCCAGCGGCCAGCAGCTCTGGCAGATCATGCCTCTCGGCCCGACGGGCTACGGGGACTCGCCGTATGCACCGCTATCGGCGTTTGCCGGCAATCCCATGCTGATCAGCCTGGAGTGCTTGGTCAAGGAACTGACCCTGACGCCCCGGGATCTTGACGCTGCGCCCGCCTTTCCCGAGGACAGGGTGGACTATGGCCCGGTCATCGAGTTCAAGCGGCGGCTGCTGCGCCTCTCGTTTGAAAACTTCAAGGCCAACGCCAGCGACATGCAGAAGGCGCAGTTCGCAGACTTCATCACGGCCAATCGCGCCTGGCTGGACGACTACGCTCTTTTCGCGTCGCTCAAAGGTCACTATGAGGGGGCGAACTGGGGCACATGGGACCAGGACATCGCGACGCGTCGACCGGCTGCGCTCGCCTACTGGCAGACGGTCCTGAGTGAAGAAATCCACTATCACAAATACGCGCAGCTGCAGTTCTTCAGACAGTGGTCCCGTCTGAAAGACTACGCCAACGAGCACGGCATCCGCATCATTGGCGACATCCCGATCTTCGTCGCCTACGACAGCGCCGACGCCTGGTCGCACCAGGAGTTGTTCTGCTTTGACGAAGAAGGCAAGCCGACCGTCGTTGCGGGCGTACCGCCGGACTACTTCAGCGTGACCGGCCAGTTGTGGGGTAACCCGCAGTACCGGTGGGATGTGATGGCGCAGGATGGTTACGCCTGGTGGATCGCCCGTTTCGAGAGGGCATTTCAGTTCGTGGACATCGTTCGGCTGGATCACTTCCGTGGGTTCGAGGCCTCCTGGGCCGTCCCGGCCGGGGCCGAGACGGCGGAGAACGGCGAGTGGGTCAAGGGCCCCGGCTCCGTCCTCTTCCGCGCGGTGGAGCAGGCTCTCGGCCCACTGCCCATCATCGCCGAAGACCTGGGATTGATCACGCCCGAAGTCGAGGCGCTGCTCAAACAAGTGCGGTTCCCCGGGATGAAGGTGCTCCAGTTCGCCTTCACGTCCGATCCAAAGGCGATGGTGCCGGGATTCCTGCCCCACAACTTCGAGCGCAACTGTGTCGTTTACACCGGCACACACGACAACGACACGACCGTCGGCTGGTACAACGCTGCCAGCGAGGGGGAACGCGCCAGCGTACGCAGATACCTGGGCGGCCGTTGTGATGAGGTCAACTGGGAACTCATCCGCCTGGCCATGATGTCCGTTGCCCACACTGCGATCTTCCCGCTGCAGGATGTGCTTGGCATCGGCAGCGAGGGCCGGATGAACACACCGGGCCGGGCCTGCGGCAACTGGGGCTGGCGTTATACGGACGGAATGCTGACGGATGCGGTGCGTGACCGGCTCAAGGAGATGACGGAGACTTATGGTCGGGCGCTCGCTGCCGCCCAAACGCCGCCGAACACCTAGACGCCTGGTCGAGCCGCCGTGCTCCTCCGGGTACCGCCGACGGGAGCAGCTGCGGCAGCCGGTCTCGGGCCAAGAAGAGCGCTTGCATGTGGCCACGGCCGACTCGCGACGGGCCGTGTGTCCCATTACCGAGGCAGCGAGCGGCAGCCGTTCGTGGCCCCGTCATCCAGCACGGTGATGTGCACCGCGGCATTCGGACGAGCCCGTCAGGGCGTAAGGTCACCCGAGCAGGTCATGCCCGGCGGCAGTATCGTGACAGGGCGTCCGGTGACGGAGATGGCATGGAACCGACGTCGAGCCCGGAACTCGGGCTGCTTCCTTTTGACCGCGCCGCAACGCTCGTCAACCGCCTCGGGTTCGTGCTCGTCCGCGACGACCGACCGGGGGAGGCGACCGCGCTGGGCGGCTCACACTTGGTCGTGGCGCTCCGCGACGAGCCCACCCTGACCCACTTCGACCCCGAGCGGATGACCTGGTACGCCACCTCTGGCGGCAAGGGCCAGGCGATGGAGTTCCACCGTCCGCGGGCGCTTCCGCAGCAAACCGCGGCGGCGTGGGGGCACGTCCACGTGGTGGATCGCCTCGAAGTTCAGAACGCATTCCTGACGTTCGGCGGCGTCCTGCGGGCCACGGAGGTCGGCCCGCATATGACGGTCGTCGTCCTCGACTCGTCTGCGCCCATCCTGCGCTCGAGCGGACACAGCCAAGACGTCGACCTCATGACGCCGCCGGTCGCTGCGTTCTTCGCGCGCCTGATGGTACCCATCGACTTCGCCCCGGGAGCGGAGGCGCGGATCGCGAGCCTGTCACCGCTGGCGCTGTACGCTGCATTCGTCGCCGACCTACGGGCGCGGTATCAAGCCTCCCAGACGCTCCGGATGGCGAATCCCCGGACCGGCTCCTTGCTCACGCAGGCGGCCGACCTGCTCGAGAGGACCCGGCCGGTCGAATGGGAGGCGGGGCGGCAGCTGCTGCTCGATCTGGAGCGCCTGTCGACGATCTACGCTGCCAGCGCGCGCCCCAGCAACGAGCCTAGGCAACGATCGCCTCTGACAAGGGCCTGACGCTCGACTGGTCGGTAGAGACCGTCGCCACTCCGTGAGCCGTCTGATGCTCGTGGCATCCAGCACGACGTGCCTATCGCGCTGCCGCTGGGCCCCTCGTGGACACCGCCGCGGCGCCCAGGGGGCGTTCACCGCGTGCCTGCGCGCCACGCGTGTCTCCCCCAGTCTTACGGGCGCTTGACCCCTTCCTCTTCTAGGAGCCGCGCGCGGAGGGCACGCCGGCGCGCGTCCAGCCAGGCCGCCAGCACGATGGCGCGATGGCGCCGCCAGTCCTCCCCCTGCCAGCCGCAGGCGCAGCGGGCCAGCGGACCGGCGGCGAGACAGACGTGCTGGGCGAGGAGCGCATCGGCCTCCTCGGGCGTGGCGATACGGATCTCCATGTCGCTACCCTCGCGCCGACTATGGACGCGCGCCAGCGCGGCCGCAAGGGCCAGGGGTCGCATCCTGCGGGACCGCAGACGCGGGATCGACCGGTGCCGCAGCAGGCGAGCCCATCGACCGCTTTCAGGGGTGTTGCGTGGCTGGTCGCTACTCCGTGGAAGGTGCGATGGGTTCTGCGAAGCGGGGCAGCCCAGTCTCCGGGGGAGTGCCGCCTGCGGGTAGACCGGATGGGCGCAGCCGGCTCTCGGGGACGTGCGCTGCATCGGTCAACCTTCCGTCCCACCGCGGGGCCAATCGGTCACGCGTCGACCGGGTGCGTCGGTTAAGCCGCTCGCCGCTTGGCTGAGATGACCACCTCGTAGAGGCGTTCATACCGCGCGACCGTCAGCTGCTGGTCGTGCCGGACGGCAACCGTCCGAGCCGCCTGTGCCATGGCGGCGCGTCGCGTCGGATCGCCCGACAGCTCGTCCAGGCATCGGGCTAGGTCGTCAGGATCCCCAGGGCGGAAGAGCGCGCCGTTCCGACCGGGCCGGATCAACTCCGGGAGCGCCACGGCGTCGGCGGCGACCACCGGCAGTCCGACGGCCAGGGCCTGGAGGGTGGCGATGCTCTGCAGCTCGGCATCGCTCGGCATCGCGAAGATGTCGGCGGCGTCGAGGAGAGCGGGAAGCTCGGCCTCTGGCACGAACCCCAGAAAGTGCACGCGCCCTGTCAGCCCTAGCTGTGTCCGTAGCGTCCGCAGGCGCCCCTCCTGCACGCCCCGGCCCCCAAGCAGCAGGTGCAGTCTGGGGTCGTGGACCCGGGCCATCGCCTCCATCAGCACGTCGACCCGCTTCTCAGGGTCGAGGCGCCCGAGGTAGAGCACCAGGCATGCATCGGCGGGCACCTGGTGAGCGTCCATGAGCTGCGAGCGCCCGCTGCGGGTGCCGGGGCGGAACCGCTCGAGGTCGACGCCGCACGAGATCGGGAGCGGCTCGGATGAAACGCCATGGTCGCGCAGCAGCGCGGCCGCGGCATCTGTGGGGACCGTCACCGCGTCGGCGCTTCGGAACGTGTCGCGCACGGTGCCCCACAACACCGACTCCGCGACCGACCGAACGGAGCGCGGAAGCGGCGCGTAGGCGGTGAAGTTGCGTGGCATGAAGTGGTTTGTGGCGACCACGGCGAGATCCTGCCGCTGTGCCTCGCGCAGTGCCGCGTGGCACAGCGGGAAGTGGTCCTGGACGTGCACGACGTCCGGCGCGAACTCCCGGAAGAGCTGGGCTAAACGGTCGGCGGGACGGATGGCGATCGCCACCGGCGGGGTGCCGCGCGTAATGGGAACGCCGGCGAGCCGGTGCAGGTGCAGGCGTCCGGACTGGCACGCGACTTCTCGCAGGGCAGGTGCCGGGCAGGCCACGAGCACGTCGTGGTCGCGCTCGGCAAGCCCCAAGGCGAGCGCCTGGGTGAACGTCGCCTGGCCGTTGACGAGCGGCGGGTAGTTCTGGCTGACGATCGCGATCCTCACCTGTCCACCTTGTTTGTCACGCCGCGCTGCCCCAAGGGCTGCCGCCAAGACCCGATCCACCTGCTCGAATTGTCGATGGGGCCGGCAACTGGCCAGCGGCGTGCTGGTGAGGCGGCTGATTGTGGGATCCGACAATCGCCCCCTCCCCAGTTGGAGAACGGGAGGACATGGTGCTCTGCCACCTCGAGCAGTCCCGCGCGCCGGGGCCTCCGCCCAGCGCTGCCCGCAGGTTCCTCCCCATCGGAGAGCGGCGTGACGCGAAGAACGCCACTTGCGCGATCTCGCGCCGCTCCTGTCTCTATATGCGACCTATCGCGGACGCCACCTGGCCTGGCGCGAGCGACAGGTCGCCTACGGGTGTTCGGACCCGAGGTCGGTTCGGCTAGGCGCCCTGACTTCACGGACCTTCTTCGTCTTCGACGACGTGCGCGGGCCGGAGCGGCGGTACCGCCGGGCCCAACGTTCGTACGGGCTCCGCCGGGACCGGCGCTGGCGGTGCTTCGACTTGCAGCTCGTAGATGAAACGCGGGCCGCGCAGGAGCGAGGCGGTCGCGGCCAGAACGGAGAGGACGACGGAGAGCGCGAAGGCAATGCGTAAGCCGTCCATGAAGGGGCCTGCGATCAGGTTCGGGAAGAAGCTCTTGCCCAGGACGAGCGCTCGCGAAGCCGTCGGCAGGGCGGCCAGCACCCCGGGGGGCAGCAGAGTCCCCATCGGGTTGTACCCCAAGAACGCGGCGAAGAGTGCCCCGATCGGCGGGAGGTGCGAAACCTGCCGCGCGACGGTGGCTGGGATCCCGGCGCCGGAGAGCTGGCTGTAGAGGGCGCCGGGCAGGTTCGCCGCCAGGCCCAGGGTCACGAGCGAGAAGATCACAGTGATGCTGAGCGTGCTGGCCACGTTCTGGAAGGTGGCGCGCATCCCCGACGCCGCCCCGCGGTGCTCCGCCGGCACCGAGTTCATGATGGCCGTGGTGTTGGGCGCGGCGAACGTGCCCATCCCGACGCCGAAGAGGATGAGGAGCAGGACGAAGCCGAGGAGGTTGAAGTTGGCGGGGAGCAGCATCATCCCGACGAAGGCCAGTGCGGTGATCAACATCCCGGCCGTCGCGAAGCCCCGCGCCCCGTAGCGGTCCGACAGGTAGCCACTGAGCGGCCCCATGACGAGGAAGCCGACCGTCATGGGGAGCATGTAGATGCCTGCCCACAACGGAGTGTCTTGAAAGTTGTAGCCATGCAGGGGCAGCCAGATTCCCTGCAGCCAGATGATGAGCAGGAACTGTAGGCCGCCGCGCGCCACCGACGAGAGAAACCCGGCGGCGTTGCCCGCGGCGAACATGCGGATGCGGAAAAGCTCGAGGTGGAACATAGGATCTGGCACGTGCCGCTCGACCACCACGAACGCCCCGAGGAGCAGCAGCCCAGCGAGCGACATGCCGAGGACGAAGGGGCTTGTCCAGCCCATCGTCGCTCCGCCGTACGGCTCGATCCCATACGTCAGGCCGATGAGCAGCATCGTTAGCCCGCCGGCGAAGAGCAGGTTGCCCCAGACATCGATCCGCTGGTGCTCCCGGATCGTGGCGATCTCGTGCAGCACGAGATACGCCCAGATCGTGCCGAGCGCCCCGAGCGGGACGCTGACGAGGAAGACGGCTCGCCAATCGATGGCCGCCAAGACGCCCCCCAAGATGAGCCCGAGAAAGCCGCCGCCGAGGCCAGCCACCTGGTTAATTCCCATCGCCATCCCTCGCTGGTGCGGCGGGAAGGCGTCGGTCAGGATGGCCGTGGAGTTGGCGAAGAGGAAGGCGCCCCCGATCCCCTGGATGATGCGGAAGGCGATGAGCTGGATCGCCGCCACGTTCCCCTGGCCCTGCACGAAGAAGAGCAAGATGGACCCGGTGGTGAAGATCGCGAAGCCAGCGTTGTACAGGCGGACCCGCCCGTACATGTCGGAGATGCGCCCGGCGGTGACGAGCAACGTGGCCGTCACCACCATGTAGCCGAGCAGGACCCAGAGCAGGTAGTTCGTCTCGCCCGGCGCGAGCGGATTCACCCCAATGCCGCGGAAGATCGCGGGCAGCGTGATCAACATGATGGTGCCGTTGAGCGACGCCATCAGGACGCCGAGCGTCGTGTTGGAGAGCGCGATCCACTTGTAGTCGATGTGGGCCAGACGACGCCCGCGCGGCGGCACTGACGTCATCCCCTGGGTTCCAGTTGCAGGGCCCCGGCCGAGCCTCGGATCTCGCCCGGCAGACCGGAGCGGGCCCGCGCCGCGTCCGTCGGCTCCAGGGTGGCTTCCACTGCCTGGGGTCCGCGCTCCAGCAGGCGCTCCAGCAGCGCTGCCAGCTGCAGGCGCTCGCCGGGCGCCAAGCGCTCGATGCGCGCCACAAGTCCACTGCTCTCGACAAGCGAGCGGTCGCTCAGCGCGTCGTTGGCCCGCTCCGTCAGGCGCAGGGCAGTAACCCGCCGGTCCGCGGGATCGGCGACGCGCTCGACCAAGCCCGCTCCCTCGAGCCGGTCGACCAGCTTGGTGGAGTTGGAGGGCTTGATGCTCAGCGCGGCGCTCAGGCGGTTGATGGGGACCTCGCCCAGGTCGCGCAGGAGCCGCAGGGCGTGAAGATCGCCCAGCGCCACGCCGTACGTGCGGGCCAGCTCGCGCTGCAGGGGGTCGGCGAGTGCCACGGCGGCGAGATAGGCGCGCAGGGCCCGGCGCGTATCGGCAGACCAGTCGGCCACAACATACTCCACGCTCGTGTATAGTCTCAGGTGGGGAAGTATAGTCGATGCCAGTCATCACGATCGCCCGGCAGCACGGAGCAGGGGGGTCGAACGTGGCCGCAATGGTGGCTGAACGACTCGGTGCCGACCTCGTCGACGGGGTGGACTGGGGCGATCCCCTCTCGTGCACACTCGAGTGCAACACGGGTGTGCTGGGGTGCGTCCGTACCGGCGAGATCATCCTGACCGCGGCCGACCGCTTGGCTCGTGCCCCGGCGTCCTCTGCGGCAAGGCCGCTGGAGGTGGCTCGGTGAGTTCGCGGCCGCCACTTGATCAGCTCGACCCCCGCGCCACCGCGCTCGTCCTGATCGACCTGCAGCACAACCAGATCTTCGCGATCGACGCGATGGCGGCTCGCGTCGCGGCTGACCATGCCGATGCCGGGACCCGCATCTCCCCCCGCCTCGGGCGTGTCCGCCAGAGTGAGGAGATCGTGCGGGCGCTGCGCCGTGGCCGGGCGCTGGCCAGGCCCTCTGGGGCTCCATCGCTGCCGAGCTTGGTCCAGTAGCCCGCACAGGAAACTCGACATGCGCGTCCTGCTGGTGCAACCCGATCAGAACCGGACCCTCGGCCTGCAACAGCTTGCGCGGGTCGAGCCACTGGGCCTCGAGATGCTTGCGGGCGCGCTCCTCGATGCGCACGAGGTGGCGCTTCTCGATCTGCGAGTCGAGCCCGACGGCCTGGAGCGGACGCTGGCGGACGTGCGTCCGGACCTTGTGGGGATCAGCTCGACGTTCACCATCGATCTGCCCCGCACGCTCGCGATCGCACGCGCCGTGAAGGCCTGGGACGGCCGCACGTTCGTCATCGTCGGGGGACACCACGTCTCGCTTGGTCCGGTGGACGCACGGGACCCCGCGATCGACGCGGTGGTGGTCGGCGAGGGCGAGGGTGCGCTGCGCGAGCTGGCCGACTGCCTAGCCCTGGGCGGCGATCCGGCCGACGTCGCGGGACTGGTGCTCAACGGCGACGGCGGCCAGGCGTGCACGGCGCCACGCCCCATGCTGCGTGATCTCGACGCGCTGCCGCGTCCGGCGCGCGCCTTGACCGAGCGCTGGCGATCCCGCTACTACGCGGCCTTGGCGAGTCCCATCGCCTCGGTCGAGACCGCGCGAGGTTGTCCGTACCGCTGCGACTTCTGCTCGGTGTGGCGCTTCTACGGGGGCCGCATCCGCTTCAAGAGCGCGGCCCGCGTCGTCGACGAGCTCGCGGCCGTGAAGGAGTCGACGGTCCTCTTCACCGACGACAACTTCCTGGCCAGCCCGCGCCGGGCGGCCGAGATCGCGCACCTGATCAGGGAACGCGGCCTGCGCAAGCACTACAACCTGCAGGCGCGCAGCGACACGATCGCCCGACACCCCGAGCTCCTGGCCGCCTGGCGGGAGCTCGGGCTGACCACGGTCGTCATCGGCTTCGAGAAGCCCGACCAGGCGGGCCTCGATGGGGTCAACAAGCACAACTCGGTAGCCAACAATGAGGCCGCGCTCGACGTGCTGCGGCACCTGGGGATCGAGCCGGTGACCTCCTTCATCGTCGATCCGGACGCCAGCCCGGCGGACTTCGCGGCGTTGCGCGACTACATCCGACGGTTGCGCCTGAACCTACCGCTGTTCGCCGTGCTGACCCCCCTGCCAGGCACGGAACTGTTCACGAGGGAGCAGGCACGGCTTACCACGCAGGACTTCGAGCTCTTCGACCTGGTGCACGCCGTGCTCCCCACCCGCCTGCCGGCCCCGGCGTTCTACGTGGAACTCGCGCGCCTGTGGGGGTCCGCCTATCCGGCCTGGAAGGTGACCCTGGCGCGCCTCGCCTTCGCGCTCCGCGAGCACGGCCGCCCCGCTCAGGAAGAGGGCTGGCGCACCGCGCTCGCTGAGATTCGACGTTTCGCCGATCCTCGCGCCTACCTGGGCGACGGGGCCGTGGCTACGCCGGACCGCGCGATCTATTGAGCGACCGCCGTCTGGCCGTCCTGTCCCGCGGGACGGTGATTTGGGCCGCAATGGCGGTGCCGCTTGCCTGCGCGGCCACGCTGTGTGAGGCTAAGCGCACGGCGGAGCTGATGCGCCGGTGAGGCAGGCAGGCGGTGCGGTCGCGGGCTAGGGGAGAAGGACGGTGATGACGAGCTCGACGGCCGAGGCCCCGGCGGATCTGCGGACCCGGATGGGTCTGCGCGATCTCGGCGCGATGACGGCCTACTGGCTCGGGCTGTCGATCACCTGGGGCAGCCTCACCACGATCGTGCTGCCCCGGCTGGTCGAACAGGCCGTGCCCGGCGCGATCAAGACGACCGCACTGTCGGGCATCGCCGCGCTGCAGGCGCTCGTGTCGATCATCGTGCAGCCCATGAGCGGGGCCGCGAGCGACCATCTCGTCACCCCGTGGGGGCGGCGGCGTCCTCTGATGGTGGCGGGCGTCGCGGTCCAGACGGTCTTGATCCTGCTTCTTGTGGTCGCCCATGCGTATTGGGCGATCCTCGTCGTGATGCTCTCGATCGAGCTTGCCTCGAATACGGCCCAAGGGCCGTATCAGGGGCTGCTGCCCGACATGGTCCCGCCCGGTGAACGCGGCCTCGCCTCCGGCTTCATCGGGGCGGGCAACTTGGCCGGCAACGTCATCGGCGTGGCGCTCAGCGGTGTAGCACTCGCGGTAGGCGACATTCCGCTGGCCGTCATCTTTTCGGCGGGCTCGCTGCTCATGGGGACCGTCATCACCGCGGCCACCATGCACGAGGCCGCAGGACGCTCGGGTGGCGGTCCGGCGCAGGCCGTCGACTGGGCGCGCGAGCTCGTCCACCTCTCGCGTTGGACAACTCCAGTGCGGCGCATCGTGCTCGAGGTGTGGGGGCGCGATGTCCTCGAGCAGCGCGACTACCTCTGGCTGCTCGCCTCGCGGCTGGCGATCCTGATGGCGGCCGGCACGCTGCAGCCCTTCGCGTACTACTATCTCGAGGACTCCCTGGGGCTCGGGGCGAACGCGGGGCTCGCGTTTGCGCCGCTGGCTGGGGCGGTCGCCCTCGTGGCCCTCGTGTCAGCGGTCCCGGGTGGTGCGATGACCGCGCGCTGGGGGCGCGTCCGAACCGTTGCCTTGAGCGCAGTCAGTGGGACGATCGGCGCCCTGCTGTTCGCGCTCGCGCCGAACTACGCGTCGCTGTTTGCTATCGCCATCCCCTTCGGCCTGGCCCTGGGCGTGTTCCTCTCGGCCGACTGGGCGCTCCTCACTGACGTCGCACCGCTCGACCAGGCAGGCCGGTATCTCGGGCTCTCCAACACGGTGACGGCCGGTGCGGGCGTACTGGCCGTGGCGATCGGCGGGCCGATCGCGGACCTTGTCAACCGCTACCAGTTCGGCCTCGGGTACCGGGCGATCTTCGCGATGGCCGCGCTCGAGTTCGCCGTGGGCGCCTGGAGTGTCCTGCACGTGCACGAGCCGCGAGCAGGCGCGGCCGCCTTAGAAGAAGATGGGGAAGCGCTGGGCACCGGAGATGCCTGAGCGACATCGTCGCCGGCCCCACCGCCCGTCGCCGCCCGCGCTGCTCGACCCCATCCTGCAGCGCTGGGAGCAGCTTGACCGCCGCCGGCGCAGGATCCGACCGATCCGTGCCCGCGGGGTGGTGGGCATCGAGTTTGCGCGCCACGGTGGGGACCCGCTCACCCTCGCCGACGGGACTCGCGTTCGCCGGGGCGACCCGATCGGGATCCTCCATCTCGACAACCGACGTGGGCGGGAGCTCGCCCAACCCGGCTGGCAGACCGGCGGGATGCCAGCCGCCCGTCTCGACCTCGCGACCCTGGCGGCCTGGGCCACCCGCCGGCCCGCAGGGCAGCGTCCCGTGGCCTACACGGGCACCACGCTCCTAGCG
Source organism: uncultured Chloroflexia bacterium (assembly GCA_963835945.1). Taxonomy (GTDB): domain Bacteria; phylum Chloroflexota; class Limnocylindria; order Limnocylindrales; family CSP1-4; genus JAJYNJ01. The sequence goes on along the minus strand of CAWIHR010000010.1, from coordinate 150,316 downwards.
CCCTTGGCGCGGCGGCTTGGGTTCGAACTGCGCCCACACCCGCGGACGGCCCGGGCGCGGCTCGACGACTGGTTCATGCGCTGGCTGATGGCGCACTGGTCGCCAGCCGGTCGGGCGAGACTGCAGCGCGGGCACACACCCTTGCGCTCGAGCGACATCTGGCTCTCCCACCGTGCTCTGCAGCAGCGCTTCGCACTCCCGCAACCTGCGGTGTCCGCTGCCGATGCCGACTCAGCTGGGACCTGACCGATGACAGCGGGCATCCACGCCGCTCGGCCCGTGCGTCACCCGCCGTCTGGTCGTCCCACGGGGCGCGAGGGATGTGATCGTGGTCCTCCGCCGGACCTCGGCGGAGGACGAGGCCGCCTTTGTCGCCAGTCACCGCCGATGAGGCTCGGGGGGATGGCCCAAGCGCGGCGCCAGTGGTTGGAGGGGGCCGACTGGACCGGCACGTGAGCGCCGCGCCCCCGGCTGGCTTGAGGCGCAACGCTTGGACCTGCGTGCCCGGCCTCGACGGAGAGGGCGTCGAGCGCCCATGATTTCAGCGGTGCACGCTCGATCGGCTGGCGGCACTAGCCGCGGGCCCGTGGTTCGTCGAGGCTAGCGCAAGGAGGCGGAGCGATGCGGTACGTGGAGCTAAGGGGCCAGCGCCTGTCGGTGATCGGCCTCGGGACCTCACAGTTCGCTTCTCCCGCCTGGCGCTATGGCGCGACCTACGACCGCGAGACAGCGCCCGCCATCGTGCGCCGAGCCCTCGAGCTCGGAGTCACTCTCGTTGATACCGCGGAGATCTACGGCGTCGGGCGTTCCGAGCGCATCGTGGGCGCCGCGATCCGGGGGCACCGCGAGGGACTTGTCGTCGCCACCAAGCTCGTGCCCGTCCTGCCCCTATCGGCGGTGGTGGCCTGGCAGGCGCAGGGCAGCCTGCGGCGCCTGGGGGTCGAAACGATCGACCTGTACCAAGTCCATTTCCCCAACCCGCTCGCCTCGCCCGGGGCCACCATGGCGCCCCTGCGTAGACTTGTGGAGCAGGGACTGGTGCGCCAGATCGGGGTGAGCAACCACTCGCTCGCGCGCTGGCGGTCCAGCGAGCGTGCCCTGGGCCGTCCCATCCTGACGAACCAGGTGCGCTTCAGCCTTGCTGCACCCCTGCCGCACTGGGAGCTCGTGCCCTATGCGCGCGACGAGGGGCGTCTCCTCATCGCCTACAGCCCCCTCGGACGCGGTCTGCTGTCCGGCCGCTATGCGCCGAACGACCCGCTGCCCGGCGACCTGCGTCGACGCAGCCCGCTCTTCCGCCCGTCCGCGTTGCGCCGGGCCGCGCCGCTCCTGCGCGCGCTCCGCGAGGTGGCCGCCGCCCACACAGCCACGCCGGCGCAGGTGGCCCTGGCGTGGCTGTGTGGGCAGGGTCCCGTGGTAGCCATCCCCGGTGCCCGCACCGTGCGCCAACTCGAGGAGAACGTCGCGGCGGGCGACCTCGTGCTCACCTCGGACGAGCAGGCGCGCCTGACGGAGGAGGCAGCCCGCGTCGAGGTCGGGGCTCGCGGATAGGGCGGCGCGGCGCCGGAGCCGAGGCCATGGAGGTGGACCCACGGCCAGAGAGCTGCCGGCGAGCGCCAGCCGTCATTCAGCCCTCACGCCTCGATGAGGCCTGCCAGGGTCCGCCATTCGGTGAGCGGCAGGGGGTCGGGCTCCGCGGTGAGCACCTGCAGGCAGACGTGATCGGCGCCTGCGGCCAGATGCGCCTCGACTCGGCGCCGGATTGCGTCGAGGTCGCCCCAGGCGACGATGGCGTCGACCAAGCGCTCGCTTCCGCCGTCCGCGAAATCGGCCTCAGCAAAGCCGAGGCGGCGCAGGTTGCTGGTGTAGTTGGGGACGCGCAGGTAGAACTCGACGTGGCGCCGCGCGATTGCTCGCGCGCGCCCAGGGTCGGTCTCCAGCACCACGGCCTGCTCGGGAGCTAGCAGCCGGTCGGGTCCCAGGACGAAGCGGGCGAGGCGGGTGTGCTCGGGCGTGACGAAATAGGGGTGCGCGCCCCCCGTGGCATCGCGCGCGAGCGCGAGCATGCGCGGCCCGAGGGCCGCCAGCACGAGCTCCTCGCGCGGCACGGGGGTCGGAGCGGCGGCCAGCGCCTCGAGGTAGTCCCGCACGACCGCCACCGGATGCTCGAAGCGGCGCCCCGTCTGCCGCTCCACGAGGTGGGCGTGGCTCACGCCCAGACCGAGCAGGACGCGGCCCGGGTGGCGTGCGGCGAGGGCAGCGTGCGCTGCCGCGACCTCGGGGGCCGGGTTGGTCCAGACGCTCAGGATGCCCGAGGCCATCACGATGCGGCGGGTGGTGCCCAGGCAGGCGTCCGCCAGGGCAAAGAACTCTGGCCCGGCGCCGCCTGGCAGCCAGACGGCTCCGTAGCCGAGCGACTCGAGCTCGGCGATCGCTGCCTGCGTGCGCCCGGGGTCCCCGCGACGCAGCTGGCCGCTCCAGATCCCGACCCGGCCGAGTGCCACCGTCATAGGACATCCCCTCTCGTGAGCAAGGTTGCCGGTGCGGCAAGTCACCGTATCTTGAGCGCCCGGAGCGCTCAGGCCAATAGGCTGAGCAATCCGCATCCCAGGCCGATGGCGTCGGGCGTGGGCATCTCTGAATTGGCGAAGGTGAAGCCAGCGAAGCCAGCATCAAGATAGGGCCTGAGGATCTCGGCTGCCCGCTCCGGGGTCGCCGGTACCAGCGGCGCCCGACGCTCGGGCGGCACGCGCGCCTGGTGTCAGCGCGGCCTGCGCACGCTTCATGTCCTGCCGTGCGGACCTGCTGCCGGTCATTCGACACGCGCGGAGAGCTCGCGCTCGCTACGCTTGGCGACGTGGGACTCTTGGCCCTGAAGCTCATTCTGACGCCCCTCCTCATTGGCGGAGCGAGCCTCGGCGCTCGGCGCTGGGGACCGACGGCCGGGGGGTGGATCGTGTCGCTGCCTCTGACGTCCGGACCGGTCGCGCTCTTCCTGGCGCTTGATCGGGGACCGACGTTTGCCGCCGCCGCGGCGCACGCATCGCTGGCGGGCTGTCTGGCGATCGCGGCCTACTGCCTCACCTACTCCCGCCTAGCCGGGCGCGGCTGGCCGGCAGCCGTGGCGGTCGCGGGCATCGGCTGGCTCGCCGGCGCCCTCGTGGCGGAAGTGACGGCGTCCTGGCTGGTGCTCGCCACCCTCGCGCTTGTGGTGGCCGCCACCGCCGGCGCGCTGGCGCTCATGCCCCCGCCCACCGTGCCACGACCGTCGGCGGCGCCGGCGGGACGCGGAGATATCGTGGTCCGCATGGCAGTGGGGGCCTGCGTGGTGGTCGCCGTCACGGCGCTGGCGCCGTTTGTAGGTCCGACCGTCAGTGGCGTGCTCGCTATGCTGCCCATCATTGGGACGATCCTAGCCGTGTTCGCGCAGCGCTCGGGCGGCCCACTCGACGGCAGCGGCGTGCAACGCGGGATCCTGTCGGGGCTCTTCGGGACGGCCGCTTCCCTCGCCGTCGTCGCCGTCGCCATCGAGCCGTGGGGAATCGCCCCGGCGTTTCTCGGTGGCATAGCGGCGGTCGCCGCGGTGCAGTCCGTGGCGCTCCGGATCGTCCGCACCACGCGCCGCGTGGAACCCGCGTCGGCCCCCCACTCGGTGACATCGCAGGTGGGGTGATCTCGGGTGCCTCGTCCTGGCGGCAGGTTCCGGAGCGATCGCAGGTTGGAGTCACAAGCCTGCGCATCCCAGCGTTACGGGTCGGATCGCGACGAGTCACAGGCTGGATCGCCGCGCTTGAGGCGCCTGGGTCCGCCGCTAGGTCGTCACCATGGATGGCGGCGATCCTACGGAAGAGGCCGCCGACGCATGTCGGACAACAGTCGTAGAGTCAGCGAGTTCGCGACCCGGCCGTCATCTCGCCGCGCCGCGACCGTAAGACTGCCACTTGCCGTGGACTCGCTGCTGGGACGATCGGGAGCCACGTTTGGGGCGACGCCCCGCGCGATCGTATCCCCCAGGGCTCCATCCCCTCGACGTCGTTGGTCGACCTGAGTAGTGTCCTTCCGACCTCTCATGCGACACCATCGCGCGATGAGGCCCGGATGCAGCCGGAATAGGATTGCCATTGGTGGACGCCTTCACGGTCGCGACGCGCTACTGGCACCGCCTGTCGGACGGCCGGGTGCAGTGCGACCTCTGCCCGCGCGAGTGTCGCCTCCACGAGGACCAGCGGGGCTTCTGCTTCGTGCGGGGACGGCGGGGCGACGAGGTCGTCCTGACGAGCTACGGTCGGTCGTCGGGGTTCTGCGTCGACCCCATCGAGAAAAAGCCGCTGAACCATTTTTTGCCCGGTTCGGCGGTCCTCTCGTTCGGCACGGCCGGCTGTAACCTAGCCTGCTGGTTCTGCCAGAACTGGGACATCTCGAAGTCACGGGAGATCGACACGCTGGCCGACGCGGCGTCGCCCGAGGCAATCGCCGCGGCCGCGCGGCGCTTGGGTTGCGCCTCGGTGGCCTTCACCTACAACGATCCCGTGATCTTCGCGGAGTACGCCACGGACGTCGCGGACGCTTGCCATGCCCTCGGGATCAAAGCCGTGGCGGTGACTGCAGGGTATATGCACCCCGCGCCGCGGGCGGACTTCTACCGCCATATCGACGCCGCCAATGTCGATCTCAAAGGCTTCACCGAGGCCTTCTACGCCGACCTGTGTGCCGGACGCCTCGCGCCCGTGCTGGACACGCTGCACTACCTCGTGCACGAGACGAGTGTGTGGGTGGAGATCACGACGCTCCTCATCCCCGGGCGCAACGACTCGGATGAGGAACTCGACCGACTGACGCGCTGGGTCGTGCACGAGCTAGGGCCGGACGTCCCGCTGCATTTCAGCGCCTTCCACCCCGACTACAAGCTGCTCGACGTGCCGCCTACGCCGCCGGCGACCCTAGCCCGCGCGCGCGCCATCGCCCTCGCCAACGGTGTCCGCTACGCCTACACGGGCAACGTGACCGACCGAGATGGGCAGTCGACCAACTGCCACGCCTGCGGCGCGCTCCTCATTGAACGCGACTGGTACGAGCTCGGAGCCTACCGCGTCACCGACGACGGCCGCTGCAGCGGTTGCGGCACCCAGATCCCCGGCGTGTTCTCCGGGCCCGTCGGCCATTGGGGCTCACGACGCCTGCCGGTGCGGATCGCGGACTTCGCGGCCGGAGGGCGCCATCCTGCCCACCTCTGAGCGCCCGAGGATGCGTGGCGGACCCCGGATGCCGCTTCGCTCCCTCCGCTCGCTGACCGACCATGAGAGCCCTAACAGTCGCCGGAACGGGCTGTCGTCGATAGTGCTGCTCCTAGTGGCGACGCCTGACCCGGCGCTGGCCACAACTGAGCGCGACGAGCCGGTGATCCAGATCAAGCCTCGGGTGACGAGGCCGGGCGGCACGGCCATCAGGCCCGGGAGGGGTGGCAAATTCGATACCCCGACACTTCGGGGCGACCGGCACTAGCCTGCGCCCGCGGAGCGCGCAAGACTAGCCACAATCGAAGGAGGGGCTGCCATGGACACCGGGTTCATGCTCGTGCTTAGCCTCGTGCTGGCTGCTGTGCTGCTTCAATCCTTCTCCGTCCGGCGCAGGTGGCGCGGACGCTGAGGCCTCTGGATGGCGATCAACGCTGCTCCCGGGCGGATCGAAACCGTCATCGCCTGGTCAGGAGGAAGACGCCTGCACCTGCTTACGCGGGGACAGATCAGCGGGCAGCGGCGGGCGGCGGTGGAACACGCCGCCTCCCGCATTGCTGACGTCGACGACTTGGAGCGAGCGCTCGTGCACATCTTCCGGGACCCTCTCCAGCGGCGGATCCCGGAACACGTCACGCCCGATGTCTGGTTCGAGGTCGGACGCTAGCGTCGAACGGGCGCAGAGGGCAAGCTGACGGGACACAGTGGGGAGAGGACATCGGCCAGCGCGACGTGCTGCGCGAACGATCGACGGCTTCGGATGTGGATGTAGCGACAGTGGCTGACAACATGCCCCGGCCGCGCCCCGGGCGCTCCGGGCACCCTTCTCGTGGCCCGAAGCGCGCTGGCCGTCCAGTCGCTGCTCGGATGAGCCGGCGCACCAATGTGAAAGGACGCCCTGACTCCTGCCGGCGTCGCTGTCGCCTCCTTCGTGCGCGAGGCGCATTGGCTTGGCCGGGGCGAAGGTCCGCGGCGTACTCGAGCGCGTTCGGGGCTGTCCAAGCCGTGAACCGCGCGGCGGATCGAACGAGGGCGGTGAGGCTGGGCCGCTCCTCCGGCCCCGTCCGCTCTTGCGGAGGCCGACACGATGTCGTCTACGGTGTCAGGCCCTCGAGGGCAGCAACGATTGTCCGTCCAAACACAAGCGCGCACCCCGAAGGGCATGACCGGCTTGACAGCGGCCGACGGCTATACGCACGTGGGGTGGAGGGTCGACCGCCCAACTTTGTGCCCCAGCCCACCGTCACTTGCGCATCTCTCGAGCGGCGAAAGGAGTGACCGCGATGACCGGTCCCAGCGCGACTGGTGTCTGGATCTCCGCCAACTCGGCGACGGTGTTGCGCTGGAGCCCCGAATTCACAGTGCGCCATCGCATCGACTCCACAGTCCCCCGCCGACGCCGCTCGACCGGATCGCCACCGACCGAGAAACACCCGGCCGGCGAGGGCCGCCGCCACGAGCACATGCGGGCCTTCTTCGTCGAGGTCGCCCAAGCTTTGCCAGACGATGATGATTTGCTACTGGTAGGTGACGGCGAGGTGGTCGAACACTTCGCTCGGCGGATCCGCGCTGATGACGAGAGCCACGGTCGCGCGCGGCGGATCGAGCTCGAGAAAGGCGGCCCACTCACGGAGCGCCAGCTGTTAGCCCGCATTCGCGCCTCCGTCGGATCGCGGGCCGAGCGCTACCTGCCGCGCTGAGCGCGGGGCAGCAAGGAGGTCCAGCATGTCCGAGCACCACGAGCCCGCTGAGGCGATCGGCAACGTCATCCACTGGTTTGGCCATCTGTCCGTCGCTGCAGTCCGACTCAACGCGCCGCTCGCCGTGGGCGAGCGCATCCACATCCAGGGCCATGCGACCGATCTCGTCGAGACAGTTAGTTCGCTGGAGATCGAGCACCAGAAGGTCGATCACGCTGGACCCGGCGACGACGTGGCGCTGGCCGTCGAGGGCCATGTGCACGAGCACGACCTGATCTTCCGCGAGTCCTGAAGCTCCCGACACCTTGTGTGGCCGAGTGATGCCCTCGGACGTCACCGACTTGCGCCGCGCCTAACTGACGGCGGCCTCGCATGGCCGTACCATCCGATCTTGAAGTGCCGCCGGACACGGACGTGCCAACGCGGCGAGCCGGACGGCCGGTCCGGCTTCTCGCCACCTCGCCCTATCTGGTCAGTGGTCGGCGCGCTCAGCCCGACAAGCCCTTCGTTCGTGCTCAGGATCGAGCCAGACCGGGTTGACGGGGTCCTCGACGCGGTCAGTACCCTGTGTCACAGGCACCGGCGGCGGACGGGAGTGAAGGGGAGTGGACACGATGTTCTCGCGAATTGTCGTGGCAGTGGACGGCAGCGGCCACGCCCGGCAGGCCCTTCTGACTGCTGCCGCGTGCGCCCGCGAGCTGGGCGCGACGCTCACGCTGCTCACCGTGTACCACGAGCCGCCCGGCTTCGAAGGCGAGCCGCAGTACTCGGCGGACCTCGAGACGGCCATCCGGAATGCCCGCGCACTCCTGGCAGACGAGGAGGCCGTTGTTCAGGCGGCCGGCGGCCCGGCCGTGCAGAAGGACCTGCTCGGTGCGGCGCACCCCGCGGCGGCCATCCTCGCGGCGGCCGCCTCCGGCCAGTACGACCTCCTCGTGATGGGCACGCGGGGGCTGGGCCGGCTGGAGAGCGCGCTGCTCGGGTCAGTCTCGGCGCAAGTGGCGGCCAGCAGCGCCATCCCCGTCCTCATCGTGCACGATGCCGGGTAGGACCTGCCGGCGTAGCTCGGCGCTCCAGCCGGAGCGGCCGAAGGCGCTGTCTTGGCGCCTCGCGCCTCGTGAAGATCCGCGTTCACCAGGTGCCCGCCCGCCTTGCCCGCTCGCTGAGAGGTTCGACCGCGCTTAAGAGATGCTCCTAGAAGGGCGTCCGCTCGACTTGGGTACTCGGTTCGCTTGACTCTGCCCTCGGACGGCTTTGCCAGTACCTTGGCTTCCTCGGTCGCGGTCGTTGGCATCGTGAGCTTCTCCTGGCGCCACCAAGGGCGGCGCTCGCGCAGCTCGCTGACGTCGGGGAGCGCCTCGAATGTCGAGGTTGGTCGGCATCGCCCGCGGGGCCGGCCTGCCGGTCCCCGAGTGACTCCAGGTGGTGCCCGTTCAAGCCCCGGCTCCGCGGTCCCTGATCAGGCCGGGGACGGAGACGGTGCCGGCACCGGGCCGGTCGGCGACGAGTCGTCCGCCGGAAGGCGATGATCCGGCGTCAGCACGCCGATGGGCCGCGGGGTCGGGCCACCCTGCTCCTTGCGCGGGTCGGGAAGGTCGGCGAAGATCTTCTCGAACTCGGCGTGGTCGAGCGTCTCCTCCGCCACGAGTCGCTGGGCGAGGGTGTCCAGCCGATCCCGGTACGCGGAAAGGACCTCCATCGCCCGGGCATGGCCGCGCTCGATGATGCGGCTGACCTCGTCGTCGATGAGCTTGGCCACCTCGTCCGAGTAGTTGTGCTGCTCGCCGATCTCGCGGCCCAGGAAGACGAGTTCGGACCGCTTGCCGAACGAGACCGGCCCCATGGCCTCGCTCATGCCGTACTCGGTGACCATCTTGCGCGCCAGGTTGGTGGCCTTCTCGATGTCGTTCGATGCGCCGGTGGTCGTGTCGCCGAAGACGAGCTTCTCGGACGCGTTGCCGCCGAGCAGGCCGGCGATCTTGTCCTCGAACTCGGACTTCGACTGCAGGTAGCGGTCCTCCTCGGGGAGGGCCATCGTGTAGCCCAAGGCCATGCCGCGGCTGATGATCGTCACCTTGGTGACGGGGTCGCACTTGGGGAGGATGCGCTGCACGAGGGCGTGCCCGCCTTCGTGGTACGCGATGATCGCCTTCTCCGCGTCGCTGATGATCCGGCTCTTGCGCTCGGGGCCCGCCATCACGCGGTCCAGGGCCTCCATGAACTCCGCGCCGCCGATCACCTTCTTGTTCCGGCGCGCCGCCAGGATCGCCGCCTCGTTGACGATGTTGGCCAGGTCGGCGCCGCTGAAGCCGGGCGACTGACGGGCGATCGATTCGAGGTCGAGGGCCTTGTCGAGCGGCTTGCCCCGGACATGCACCCGCAGGATCTCGAGGCGCCCCTTCATGTCCGGCCGGTCGAGGATGACCTGGCGGTCGAACCGGCCGGGCCGCAGGAGCGCCGGGTCGAGCACGTCGGGCCGGTTGGTGGCGGCCACCACGATCACGTTCGTGTTGGTGTCGAACCCGTCCATCTCGACGAGGATCTGGTTGAGCGTCTGCTCACGCTCGTCGTGCGATCCGCCCAGGCCGGCGCCACGCTGCCGACCGACCGCGTCGATCTCGTCGACGAACACGATGCAGGGGCTGTTCCGCTTGGCCTGGTCGAAGAGGTCGCGCACGCGGGAGGCGCCGACGCCGACGAACATCTCCACGAACTCGGAGCCGGAAATGCTGAAGAACGGCACGCCGGCCTCGCCGGCCACGGCGCGCGCCAGGAGCGTCTTGCCCGTGCCGGGCGAGCCGATCAGGAGCACGCCGCGTGGAATCCTCGCCCCGAGCGAGTTGAACTTCTCGGGGTATTTCAGGAACTCCACGACCTCCTGCAGCTCGGCCTTGGCCTCGTCGACGCCCGCCACGTCCGAGAACGTGACGACGGTCTTGTTGCCGAGGAACATGCGCGCGCGGCTCTTGCCGAAGCTCATGGCCTGGTTGTTGGTGCCCTGTGCCTGCCGCATCATGATGAAGATGAAGCCGCCGATCAACAGGACCGGCAGCAGCGCGCTGATGAGGAGCCCGAGCCACTGGCCGGTTTGGGAGGCCTGTTGGGGGATCACCGGCACGCTCATGCAGTTCGCCACGGCGCCCGACTCCGCGCACGTGGCGCGGATGTCCGCCAGCAGGGTGTCGCCCAGCGTCCCGGGCACCTGGCTGGTCTTCACCGTGTGGGCCGTGTCGTTCAGCGTGATGCTCAGCGAGGTGCCCTGCTCCACGATCTGCGCGACGTCGCCAGCCTTCACGAGGCCGAGGAACGAATCGGATCCACCGCTGTAGGGGATATCGCCGCTCGTAGTGGGCGAACTGACGGCGCTCACGAGCACCGAGAACAGCAAGAACCCGACCAGAGCCGCGGCGAGCCAGAACAACAGGACGTTGATGCGCGGCAGGCGGCTGTTCACCGCCGGAGCTCCCACTGCAGCAGCGGTCTCCGCCTGCCGGGGAACCGGCATTCGGCGTGCCATGCTTGCCGCCCGGGCTCACCCACCGCCGGGCGATCGCGCCTCCGCCTGGGCGAACCCGACCAGAGCTGGTCCGATAGTTCCTGCCCCGCCATGGTGCGCTTCGCAGTGACCTCCACTGCGGGTCGGGCTCGCCAGTGGTTCGACGCGGCCCGGGCGGCCGCCATATGGTCCGCGCGTCGTCACCACCCGCAGCACACTTCTACGGTGCTCCTCCCCGCCTGTCCAGAGGCGAACGGACGGAACCGGAAGTGGTTTCGGCCGGCAAGCGGTCTCAGAACCTTCGATCGGCTGGTCGCCGGTCCAAGCCTGAGGGCCCTGTGCGACAAGCGGCGCGAGCGCAACGCCGCCCTGCGATGTGATCGTGTGCGCCGGGTCACGTCTCCCTAGAGTGCTGTCACAGGGCAGGTGGCCGAGATGAAAGAATGGCCACCGCGTCATCCTCGCGTCGTTGGAGTAGCAACCGACGACACGGAGGGAGACCACGATGGCCGACGAGAGAATGGGCCTGCTCGAGCTGCTGCGCAAGGCAGGTGCGGAGGGCGACGTCGACGTGCTGCGCGAGGGCCGACGATCGACGACGTCCCGCTCATTCACGATCCCGCTCCAACCCCCATGATCGGGCCATCTCGTTGTGGCACGCCAGCAGCCGACCGCAGGGTCAGCCTTGCAACTGGGCGTTCTTGTCCCGCTGGCTCGCGCTCTGGTGATGCGCGCCGCGCCAGCGGCAGCCTTCGAGCCCGCGGGCGGTCACCTTAGCCCCACCAGCCCAGACGGCCCGTGACGTCCACGCCCGAGCCCGGCATGCTGTGCCGCATGCAGGAGGCGCCGCGCTGTCCCGTGTGCGGGCACACCGAAGGAGATCACGCGCTGGCTGCTCCGTGCCATGGACCTCTCCGAGAGGCCGGTTCGGGCGAGCCGCCCAACGAGCGTCAGCGAACCTCGTCCACGAAGCCGAGCCTCAGCGCCTCCTCGGAGTCCATCCACCAGTCCTTGCGGCTCCAGTTGTCCTTGAAGGTCTCGAGGTCGATCTTGCCCTCAGCACGCTGGACGAAGATGTCCGCCACGCGAGCGCACATCTTCTCGAGCATCTTGACCGTGTCCTCCATCTCGCCGACCTTGCCGGATGAATCGGCCGCGACCTCGTGGACCAGCAGCCAGGACTCGCGCCCGATGACCCGCCAGCTACCCGCCTGGAGGAGGATTGCCGCCATCGACGCAGCGTAGCCGAGCACGTGGATCGTGATGCGGTGGCCCTTCCGCCGCATCTCCCCGATGTAGTCGAACAGGGCCATGCCCTGCAGGGCGTCCCCGCCCGGCGACGTGATGATGAGCTCTATGTCGCACGTCGGGTCCTCGAGGTCCCACTGATGAAGCCGATCCATGCAGACACGGCACGACACGTGATTGATGGAGTCCGTGAGGTACCAGGTGTGGTGCGTTTCGAAGCTGGCGCGCGCCTGGGCAGCCTGGCGCTCAGCGCTCTCGACGCTCGTCGCATAGAGGCGCTCCTTCAGGCGCTCGACAGCGGTCTCGGCACGGACTCTTCTCTTCCTCGACCGGGAGCAGGGACCTAGCCACTATGGTCTCCTTCCCGCGCGGTCTCGAAGCGTGCGTGCTTGACCGTGAGCGTCGCGCCGTCCGCCAGCCAGTCGCGGAGAAAGTCGGCCCACACCTGGTCCATCCACTCCGAGCGGAACTCCCACTCGAGCATGCCCGTCTCGATGATCACCACGGCGCGCTGCGAGCCGAGAGGCGGTGCCTCCTTCTCATCCACTCGCCTAATCTAGCACCCTCGGCCTCGCGTTCACGGAGCACGACGGACATCGGCATCGTTTCCCCGTGTTCCGGTTCTTGCAACGGGCGGACCTCGCCGTAGCCTGCTGCCAACCCACCGACGATGCGGCCGTGGCTGTCGCGGCGCGGATGGAAGCCCCCACCTCCGTGAGGCACATCGGCCGTTCCGTGGCCGCCTGGCGGATTCGCCTGCAGTGCTGCGCGAGCGTGAGCGGCGTGAGCGCGCCGGAGATGCCCGACGCGCTGCGGAGCTGCCACCCCGCGTGAGGCCCCAACCCGAGTCGCACCAATGGCTCGACCCGACGTACAGACGGCCCGCACGCAGGCCGGCCTGGTCTGGCTGGCGCGATGGCAGGCGCTAGAGATGCCAGTGGCGCAGCGGGGTCTGGAGCGAGGCCGTGCGGGCCTTGGCGGACACCACGCGGTCGATGGAGCGTCGGGCGTGCCAGGACTGCAGCGGATCGGGGCGGGGCGGCAGCTGCTGTCCGCAGACCGGACAGATCCCGCCCCAGTCTCCTTGGTCGGACTGACAGGGTCGCTGCGCCGGCGCAGGCGCGGGCAGGAGATGGGTCGCGTGCATGGTGCCCCCATTGTGCGCCCCGCACCGCCCGCCTGTCCGTGGGCGCGCCGCCGGGGCGAGTGGCCCTTTCGGAGCGCACCGGCCGCGCGCCATACTGCGGGTGCACGGATGGACCCTGCAGGGTGCGCCACGCACGGATGCGGGGCGCGCGGGCCCAGCGGTGTGCGAGGCTGCCCGCAGGATGGCAACGACGACGCGCGGCACGCTTCGGGCAGGCGCGCAGCCTGCCCCGCAAGAGGGCGGGACGTCCCGCCCCAGCAGCGCCCACGACACCGCGGCGTACCGCGCGGCCGGTCAGCGCTGCTGGGCCTGCAACGCCCCCGACAGCGAGCCCGTGCGCCTGCAGCGGCGGGCCGGGGCGCGCTGGGTCAGCGAGACCACGCTGCAGCTCTGCACGGCCTGCCTGACGGCCCTGCGCACGCCGCGCCTCGTCCGTCAGCTGGGCCTCGGACGCGCGAGGACGGTCCCTCCCGCGAGCCCCGTGCTCGCCGAACCGACGCCCGTGGAGCGTGCCGTCCCCCCCGCCGACACGCCCGACGAGCCGCCGCCCCTCACGCTGCTCAAGGGCGCCTGACGCGCGGTGGCGGGCGGGCGGACCAATAGGATGTGAGCTCGATCGGCATGAGGGAAGGAGGCGCACCCCTGGGTGCCATCGGCAGCGCAAGTAGCGCGGCGCGCACACTTGGACACCGGCTGCTCACGTCACGCTTCGTCAGCGTAGCGCGTGACAGCTTGGCGATCATCGGCGCTGGGGTCCTCGTGTTTCTCTTGCTCCGTGGCCCCGGGACGGACGCGACTTCCTACTGGTCGTTCTCCCTGGCGCAACCGTATGCCGCGGCTACGCGAAGCCTCACCGGCACGGACGCCTTCCGCTACTCGCCGCCGCTGGCCTACGCGTTCCTGCCGTTCCATGCGCTCCCGTTCAACGTGTTCCGTATGCTCTGGCTGGCTATCGAGTTCGGCTGCCTGCTCGCGTTGGTCCCATGGCGCTGGGCGTTCGCCCTGGTGGCCGTCTACCCGGTCGTCGCTCTCGAGCTTTCGTCGGGCAACATCCACCTCCTGATGGCGCTGGCGGTTGCGGTCAGCTTTCGGTTCCCAGCCGTCTGGTCCTTCCTGATCCTGACCAAGGTCACGCCCGGTATTGGGCTCCTCTGGTTCGCCGTACGGCGCGAGTGGCGCAACCTCGGGATCGCGGCCGGCACGGCACTCGCCATTGCGCTCGTGTCCTATCTCGCGGCACCCGGCCTATGGCAGCAGTGGGCCACGATGCTGCGCGCCGACCTCTCGCTGAGCATCACGGGACATGTCTTCGCGTATGTGCCGGTGCCCCTATGGGTGCGTCTCCTGCCGGGGATCCTCCTTGTCGTCTGGGGTGCCCGCCGAGATCAGCCGTGGACGCTCGCCGTGGCGGTCACGCTAGCTCTCCCGACCATCTGGTTGCAGAGCCTTTCTCTCTTGCTTGGGGCGTTGCCGTCGCTCGTTCACTCACCGGCATTGGGGCGATGGACCCGCGGCGTGCGCTCAGGGAGCATGCCCAAGCTCGCGGATCTGCGACTCGCGTAGTCGCCTCGTCGTCGCGGCCGGCCGAGTTCGGGGCCGCGCGGCGACGGCGATCTCATGGTTGGTCGCTTGCCGCCAGCGTGACGAGGGTCAGCCGGCTCTAAGGTCACTGGTTGCCAGCCGGAGTGGCGGCCGCGCTCCCCCTTGCGCCGACGCACCACAAGCGCTCAAGAACAACTAGCCGCACACCGCCGTCGCGCTTAAGCGTATCTCTGGGGTGGGTGTGGCCGGTCAAGTCCCGGGACGTGGTGTCACAGTGCGTCATCCTCGCGCTCACTTAACTCGCCATCAGCAACGCCGGCACCTCCTCGTGAGGGAGCGCGTCGATCAAGGCCATCGACTCGGGGCTGAAGTAGCGCCGTCCGTCCTGCCACTCGTCATCCTGCTCGGCGAGGACCATGCCGACGAGGCGGAGCACGCTGGCGCGCGTCGGGAAAATGCCGACGACGGCGGTGCGGCGTTTGATCTCCTTGTTCAGGCGCTCGAGAGGGTTGGTGCTCCTGATCTGGCGGCGATGGGCCTCGGGGAAGGTGAAGTGCACGAGGAGGTCGGGTTCGCCATCGAGGAGCAGCTCGCTCACCATCGGGAAGCGGGCAGACAGGCCGTCCGCCACCCGACGCAGCTGTTCAGATGCCGAGTGCTCATCGGGCTGCTCGAAGATGCTGCGGATGGCGGCCGCCACCATGTCCTGGGAGCCGCGGGGCACGAGATCGAGCGAGTTGCGGGTGGCATGCACGCGACACCTCTGCCACCCCGCGCCGAGCAGCTGGCCGTGCACGGCCTCCACGATCCCTCGCTGGGCGTCGCTGATCACCAGGCGCACGCCACAGAGACCGCGCTCCAACAGGCCACGCACGAAGCCTGACCAGGCGTTGCCCTCGTCGTTGCCGGCCGCGAGGTCGAGGCCCAGCACGCGGCGCTCCCCGCTGGCGGCCACCCCGATGGCCACCAGGCAGGCCATGCTGACGACCCGCCCAGCGTCCCGCACCTTCACGTAGGTGGCATCGAGGAACACATACGGGTAGCGCTCACCTGTGAGCGAGCGATGCCGGAAGGCCTCCACCTCGGCGTCGAGGGCGGCGCAGATGCGGCTGACCTCGCTCTTGCTGATCCCGGCGATGCCGAGGGCCTCCACCAGATCCTCCACCCGGCGGGTTGAGACCCCCAGCACATAGGCCTCCTGGATCACCGCGAGGAGGGCCCGCTCGGCGCGTCGACGGGGCTCAAGAAGGCTCGGGAAGTAGCTGCCGTCGCGCACGCGCGGAATGGCGAGCTCGACGGTGCCGACCCGAGTGTCCCAGCGTCGCTCGCGATAGCCGTTGCGGCGGGTCAGCCGGCGCTCCGGGTCACGCTCGCCGTGTGGCACCCCCGTGAGCTCGGTGACCTCGGCCTCCATCACCGCCTGGGCGAGCACGCGCACCCCCTCGCGCAGGAAGTCGGTGTCGCCAGTGGCGATCGCCTTGCGCACCGTGTCGAGCACGGCCATCCTGTCTGTGGCCATCGTGGTGCCCCTCCATGTCGTCGGTTCCTAGCCAGACGACGCGAGGATGACGCGGTGGCCGTTCTCGTTATCGGCCACCTGCGCTGTGACACCACGGTATGGGACGTGACCGTGTGGCCACGGCGCGGGCCGGTCGACCGTAGCTCGGTTCGCCCCCAGTTGCTCGTTCTGTGAGCATCCCGTGGTTCGCGCACAGCGAGTCAGAGAACCCAGAGCCGTTTCATCACGCGCAAGACGCATGCACACGTGCAGGGTGCCCGAATTCAGCGCGCAGCTCAACGTGCGCGGTGCGTCTCAGGAACTGGCGGATGAATGGCCCGGGTCGGCCTCCGGGTGCGAACGCCACCAGTGCATGAACCGATTTGTCAATGCGTACGCCTGCCGTTCAAATGGGCTGGCGGTCATGGGGTGGATCGGCAGCCGCCGGGCCAGACGCGTAGCGATCTCGGTGGCGCTGGACCCGACGTATCTGGCCAGGAACGCCGTCGAACCGAGCGACCCGTACTGGCCCACGTGAACCATCTCATGGATGTAGGTCTCAAGACCGAGCTCGCCCCGCACGAAGACGCTGGCATCGAGCGTCATGGCCTTGGCCGCCTTCTGGATGCTCAAGATCCACCCACCCGCGTGGTACGTCGGGTTCCGCGCCAGCCCGGCGCGCAAGAGCGCACCGTCCCTTGAGTTGCTGGCCGCATAGGCCGTCAACAGCGTCTCGTAACGAGCCGGCACGCTGATCGGCGAGGCCGCGGCCACATTCGCCGCTACGACCATGCCGAAGAGCCGCGCGATCGGGTCAACACGACAATGTCCGGTGGGCCGCCTGCTCTTGGCGGAACCCCCAAATGCTGACCACGTGCTGAGGCGCACCATCATGATGAATGAGGGCGCGACGGGGGACCCAGCAGGCTCGTGGTTGTCGCCTCCGCATTGTGCATCGCGGGCCAGCCCGCTCGCAGCCGCGCCGCTCGCCCGACCGGGCCCGCGGCAAGTGCCACGTAGGTTAGAGGCCTGGTCCCCAGGGCTCGACGCACGGCCTTGCCGCACACGACGTGCCCATGGGGCTGACTTGCGGGCGGCGCTGCCTGACGGTGACGATTTCCGCGAGCGTTGACGGCCTTCACACCCGTCGGCAGACTCCGTCCGGTCCGAGCGGGAACAGCTCGCTTGACCGACGGCCCTCTCGAGGCACGCCCGGCCACTGTCTCGCCCGAGGTGGCCTCCTTGTGCGTCGTAGGCCGTCGATGCCGAGTCAGTGCAGGTGGCGCTTCCAATCTCGCGGCACGCGCCCGGCCGGTCCGGGCACGGGTTGGTCGACCGGGTGGTGCTCCGGCGGAGCCAGGGCAGGACCTTCCGTGTACTCCTCCGTGGCGTAGTTCCAGAACCAGTCCTCCCCAGGCTCGTAGCTTCGGGCTACGGGATGCCCGCTCTCTGCCGCGTGGTGGCTCGCGTGCTGCGACGGTGACGAATCACAGCAGCCGATGTGGCCGCACTGGGCACACCGGCGCAGGTGGAACCACCAGCCGTCGGCTGCTAGGCACTCGACGCAGCCAGGTCCGCTCGGCGGCACCGCCGGATCGATCTTGCGCTCGCCGGGCATGGACCCTTCCTCCCCGTGCTCGAATATCACCATGGCGGGCGCGACGCTCGCGCCCATCCGCCGACTCTACTCGTGCGCAGACCGATCGCGCCGCGAACCTCCGCGGGGCACCAGTGCCGAAACTGAGGCCATCGCGGACAAATGGCCAGGGTGCCCGTTGGCACGGCGGAAAATGGGGTGCTGCGCTGGATTGCAGCCACCGCCACGATGGCAAGGTCAGTCCGGGCTGGCGCCCGCCACGCCAGCCCGTCGTTGCCCTGGCCCGGGACCAGTCGCAGTCAACGGTCTGCTAACCGCGGGGACCACCTATGGCCGCAGCGTGGCGATGAGTATGCGCTCGTCGAGGAGTAGGTCGAGGGCCTCGGTCACCGAGCGGAAGATGAGGTCCCCAGCCAACAGCGTCGCAGCTGCGGCACCCTCGGGTCCGATGATCGCGATCCCCAAGCGGGCCGCCTGCAGCATGGCCGCGTCGTTGCGCCCGTTGCCGATCGCCACCGTGGTGGCAGCACCCAGTGTCTGCACGAAGGCGGCCTTGTCCTCGCCGCTGCGGATGAGCGTGACCGGCACCCCCAGTCGGTCGCCCAGCGCGCTGGCTGTCCCGAACGTATCAGCGGTCAGGAGGTGGAGCGCAAGATCGCCCGCTAACCGCTCGAGCCGCTCGGTCACGCCGTCGATCAACTCCCCGCGCTCGGTGAGGGTGCCGTTCACGTCGAGGACTAGGTACTCGAGTCTGAGCGACGCCTCACCCGGGATCTCGATCGTCCGCACCACTCATCACCGTTCGTGCGCCCGCACCGCCTGCATCAGTATCGCTGCCCCTGCGGGCGGCGCTCAGCAGCCCGACCATCGCCAGATGGTGACGCGGGCGGCGTGCCCGTGGCTGCAGAAGCTGTCGATGGTAGTCCATCCGCCACCGACCATCCCCTTCCCATCCAAGCCGCCACCGTCTCCGAAGAGAGAGATGACGACGCCCTGGATCAGTCCGCACGGCCAGGCAGACGTCGACCAGCACAGTTCTCGAAGGAGATCAGCACCGGTGAAGCGCATCGCATCCCTGCTCGGCGGGGTCGTGCTCGTCCTCGCCATCGTCCCCTCCACCTTCGCGGCGGCGGCCCAGCCGACCCAGTCGATCGTCCAGATCGCCACGGCGAACGGCAACTTCACGACGCTCCTCGCCGCCGTCGGCTGCGCTGACCCGGCCGTGGGCAAGGCCCTCACGAGCGGCCAGCAGCTGACCGTCTTCGCCCCCACCGACGCCGCCTTCGCCAAGCTCGGCCTCACCAAGAGCAACGTCTGCACGGCGCTGCCGCAGGCCACGCTCACGAAGATCCTCCTCTACCACGTGGTGGCCGGTGACCAGTACGCCAAGGACGTCCTGCCCGCCGCCTGGGGCCAGATCAACGCGCTGAAGACCCTCCTGGGGCAGCCCCTCTGGGCCATCCACAACGGCACCCTCTTCACCACCGCCGGCACCACCGCGCGCATCGACATCGCCGACAAGCTCTTCAACATCCCGGCCACCAACGGCGTCATCCACGTCATCACCTCGGTCCTCCTGCCCGCCTAGGCAGAGACCCTGCCGGGCCGCCGCCCGGCCACACCAGTGCACAGAGGCCGGCCCCGGGGCCGGCCTCTGTGCTTACCCGGCGGTGCCGCCCCGTCTTCGGACCGCCGCCCGACAGCGCCAGCATGTCGAGGGGAGAGAGCGTGGCCCTCCTGCGCGCCACCGCACCCGCCGGGCCATCCGCGACGGCAGCGGCTGCGAATGAGCAGGTGCCAGGGCCAGACGGTCCCCGCCGTGCAGAGGTCGTGACGCCCGGTGCTGCGGGCCAGAGACGACGCACCACAACAAGGCATGACACGAGGAGCACGGCGTGACGAAGGCATCGTTTGGTAGTCTCCCTTGCCGTGGATCACCATCCTCGGCGACGGAGGCAGCGCATACCAGCCCGGCGTGTGCAACATCGGGCCCGCCGAGATCGCCCGGCGGCGTCGGGCGGGGCATGTCGGACTCGGGGCGACAGTCATCCTGGGGGGTGGGCTCCTCGCCGTCGGCGCACCGCCCCTGGCGCGGCTCCTGGTGGCCCTCCCGGCGGCGCTCGCCGCGTCGGGCTACCTGCAGGCCCGCCTGCGCTTCTGTGCCGGCTTCGGCTCAGCGGGCGTCTTCAACTTCGGATCCCTCGGCGAGACCCACCAGGTGACGGACGACGTCGCCCGCGCGCGCGACCGTGCGAGGGCGACGCAGATCGGCCTGGCCAGCCTGGCCAGCGGGCTCCTCGTGGGCGCCCTGGCCGTGCTCCTCCCGCGGTGAAGACGTTAGAGCTTGGTGGCCCTGCCCCGGATACCCCGGGCGTCGCCGACCCGTCGCTCAGCAGCGCACAGTCGGCCTGAACGTCCTATGACGTCTTCTGCCAGTTAAGCGACAGGCACGAAGAACGGCCGAGTCTCGACGGGAGGCACGGCCGTTCGTGGTTATGGGTCGGCGGGGCCGAACCGAAGGGTCTGGGCAGCACCGATCCCCCGCGGAACGCTCACCCGACGTCCGCTGGGGATTCGAGAGGGTCATCCCTAGCGGCCGTTGGGTGAAACCGAGCAGGACAAGCGGAGCCTCGCGGCGCCTGCCCTGCCCGGCGACGACTCGCCGCGATCTCGCCTATGCGGCGTGGACGGATGTGCCGACGTCCCAGAACGTGTTCGTTGCTGCGGCGCCCGGCGCGCTCACCACGTGTCCGAGCCAGATGCCATTGCTGTTGCCGAAGATGGTGTTGCCCGAGATCGTGACCGTGATCGGCGTGGCCGCAGACCAGGCCAGGATGCCGGTGGTCACGCTGTCGGCCGTGGGGCTGACATCCGTGTCGCCATCGATGTTGTTCTGGCCGATGAAGTTGTCGAGGATGCTGTTGCCGCCCACATAGGCGCCCGCCGCATGGCCGTGGAGCGCGACCCCGGCGAGGCCGTTGGCGGCGATCGTGTTGCCCTCGATCAGGTTGTTGTAGGAGGCGGTGCCGGGGCCCGGGGCGAAGATGCCGATGCCGGCGCCCTGGCCCTTGATCCCGTTGTCGAGGACGACGTTGCTGCGCACCACGTTGTCGTACACGCCCCCGAAGGCGGGCATGAACTTGTGGGTCACGGGGTTGATGGCCAGGTTGTGCCCGGGCAGCGTGATGCCGCAGTCATAGGCGTTGTCGGTCACGACGTTGCCCGCGATGAGGTTGCCGTAGGTCGGCCCGAACTCGTCGGTGAGCAGGATGCCGCCCGCGTTGCCGGTCACCGTGTTGAGGAGGACCTGTGAGTCGGCGACGCTCCAGAGGTGGATGCCCTCGCCGCAGTCACCGGGGATGCCGCCGGACGCCTGGCACTCGGTGTACTTGGTCGTGGTTGGCGTGAAGCCACCCTGATCGTTGTTCTCGACCGTGTTGTGCGCGATCACGACGTTGGTGATGGGCATCCCCGTGTACAGCTGCTGGCCGCTGATCATGGGCCCCTTCACCGGGTTCGGCTGCTGGGCCAGGATGCCCTCGCCGGTAGCGTTCTCCACGGTGAAGCCCGACACGGTGACGTCCGAGGCGCTGATCAGGATGCCGTTGTCGAGCCCGGTGGCGTCGATGATGCTGTTGTCGGCGCCCTGCCCGACGAGCGTCAGCGACTTCGAGACGGCGACGTCCTCCGTGTACGTGCCTACGCAGACCACCACCGTGTCGCCGGCAGAGGCGGCGCTGACGGCGTCGTTGATCTTGGCGTAGGCCGCGCTGGTGCAGGAGGTGTCAGCCCCACCCGAGGAGCCGGCCGGCGACACATAGAACGTCGAACTGGCGGCAGCCACCCCTGGGGCGGCGGCCAGCGCACCGGCAAGAAGCAGGGCCGAGGCGCCGAGCGAAATGGCAAAACGAAGTACTCGACCTAGACTCACGCTTGTCCCCCCACGCACGTCCCCAAGGGTTGCAGGACGCAGCAGCCCCTCGGCAAACGGGCAATCAATGATGTGTGGCAGGTCGGGCTCTCCATGGTCGGCGCGGTCTAGGTGACTGGGATGCGGACCGCGCCTCGAGGCCTCCCGCCGGATGACTTACTTTATGCGAAATCGCGCCGTGGCGTGTCAAGGGGGCCTCTGCGCCACCAGGAGACACTCGCGTGGCGGCGACGGGGCGGCACGGGGTGCCCGGCGCGGGGGCTGGAGGTCTCCCGCCTCTTCCGGCCCACGCGGCCTGTCGCAAGGTGCGCTGACCCAAGCGCAACGTTAGCCGGGCGGTTAACGGCATCCACTTCAGCCTGGGCGTGGATCAGCATGCGCAGAGCCGCCTGGCCGGTCACCCAACTGGCCGGTCACCTAACTCGCCGACGCGCGCGAGGAGAGGTTGATCGCCCTTTCGGAACGGGCCAGCGGAACCTCGCCCACCGACCAGACGTCGCTGACCCGGTCCATCACGAGCAAGCAATCGTGCGGGACGACGACCGGGGGCGCCCACCGGTGCGACTGGCGCGATGCTCTTAGGCGGAGGCGTCTACGCTGGTCCTGTGCGGTGAGATCACTAACCGCGCAGAGTCGAGGAGGTCATCCACGTGCAGGCTGCCGTCTATCACGCGCGCGGTCCGGCCCGCAGCGTGCTCGGGATCGTCGAGCTCCCGGACCCGGAGCCCGCACCCGGGGAGGTGCGGGTTCGGGTGCGCGTCTCGGGCGTGAATCCGACCGACTGGAAGGCGCGCTCGGGCGGTGCACCTTTGCCGGCCTTCTGGCAGATCCCCGGCCAGGATGGGGCGGGTGAGATCGACGCGGTAGGGGAGGGCGTCGATGCGGCGCGCGATGGGGAACGCGTGTGGGTCTACCACGCCGCAGCCGGGCGCGCCAACGGCACGGCGGCCCAGTACACCTGCGTGCCGGCCGAGCGGGCAGTCCCCCTGCCCGAGGGGGTCTCGTTCGCGCAGGGCGCCGGACTCGGCATCCCCTACATCACTGCCCACCGCTGCGTCTTCGCCGACGGGCCGGTGGCCGGCCGCACGCTCCTGGTGACGGGCGGCGCGGGCGCGGTGGGCCACGCAGCTATTGAACTCGCCCGCTGGGGTGGCGCCCAGGTGCTGGCAACGGTGAGTTCCGAGGAGAAGAAGCGGTTGGCCCTAGCCGCCGGCGCAAGCGAAGTTTTCGACTATCGGGCCGCGGACTTTGTGGCGCAGGTGCGCGCGGCTGCGCCGGCTGGCGTCGAACGGATCATCGACGTGGCGATCGCGACGAACCTCGCATCCGACCTCGCGGTCCTCGCGCCGCACGGCGTGATCGTGGCGTATGCGAGCGACGCATCCGATCCGAGCCTGCCCGTCCGACGGCTCATGACCGCCAACACGACCCTGCAGTTCGTACTCGTCTACAACCTCAGCCCGGGCATGCTCGAGCAGGCTGTCACGGACATTACCGAGGCGCTCCACGCGAAGGCGTTGACGCCGCTGCCTGAGCATCACTTCGCACTGCGCGACATCGTCGCCGCCCACGAAGCGGTCGAAGGGGGCGCCACTGGGAAGGTGCTGGTCGACATCCCCTGACGTTCGCCTGCTACGTCACCGAGGCGCTGCCATCACCGCCTCGCGATGGCGTCAGCTCCCCGTCGTCGCGACCTCCCCATCGGGAGCTCCCCCCAGGGCAGCGATCGAAGCCCATGCCGCGAGGAACATGCCCGCGAGGAAGAGCAGCCAAGGGTAGTCGCGCGGCACCCCACCGGCGAGTACGCTCGGGGCATCCAGTAAGAAACTCGCCACGACGAGCAGTCCGCCTGCGAGACCGCCGGCCACGTGCCAGCGCGCGAGATGGAGAGAGCTCCCATCGTGCAGGCGTCGTGCCGCGAGCAGGCCGACCCCGATGAGCGCCAGCGAGACCGTCATGGGAGCCCAGACTGGCCCAACCCAGGGCACCGGCACGAGGAAGAGCACGTCCCAGGTCGTGAGCGTGGGCGGCCAGCCGCTGAAGACCCACAGCCAGCCGTAATAGGCGAGGTCCCAGGCACCGAAGCCGACCGCTGCCTGTGGGCGGGCATGAAAAGTGCAGAGAGTTGAGCACGAAAAGTGCAGAGGCCCTCGGGGTTGACCCGGGGGCTTTTCGTTTGGGTCAGAAAAGGCGGTGTCCCTCCTGTCGAGGCTCTGGGTGTCTGAGCTCAGAGCGAGGACAGAAGGGACGCCATGCAGTCTGAGGAAACCTGGATGGAACTGCACGTGCTCCACCGCCACGGCTGGTCGATCGCCGCCCTCGCCCGCGAGTTCGGCCTCGACTGGCGAACGGCCAAGCGGTACGCTGACCGCGAAGGCCACCGCGATACCGGCCACGAGCGAGACCGGCCGAGCTTTCGGCCGCCCAGATCGCCCACGTCGAGCGCCGCCTGGCGGCCTGCCCGGACCTCCGGGCGACCGTCCTCCTGCGCGAGCTCGTGCGCCGGCTATGGCTACACGCGGCTCATACACGAGCCTGCGCCGGCGGGTCGTCGAGCTCCGGCCGCGCGAGAGCGCGGAACCCGGTCTGCGCTTCGAGACCGGGCCCGGGATCCAGACCCAGGGCGACTGGACCGACGTCGGGACCTGGCCGCTCGGCGAGGGCAGCGCCGCGCTCTTCGCCTTCGTCGTCGATCCTCGGCTACTCGCGGATGCCGGCCGTCCGCTTCGCGACCGACAAGACGCGGCCGACGACCCTCCGGCTCGATCGTCCGCTGCGTCGACGATCTCGGCGGTGCGAGCGCCGAGTTCCTCACCGACCGCGACACCGCCCTGATGACCGGATCGCCGCGCCGACGGCGCCCCGATCTACGCGCCCGAGTGGGTCGACGTCGCCGCCCTCTCGGCACCCGGCCGCGGGCCTGCCGCGCCGTATCGGGCCAAGACGAAGGGCAAGGTCGAGCGGGTCATCCGCGAGGTCAAGGAGGACTTCCTCGCCTGGCTCGCCGGGCAGGTCCTGCCGAGCCCGTCCGACCCTCGCCGACTACGACGCCGCGGCCCGACCGCTGGGCGTCGAGGATGTCGTGGCTGCTCGCCGGCACCGGACGACGAAGCGGATCGTCGGCGAGGCGTGGGCGCGAGGAGCGCGACCTCCTGACGCCCGTCAGCGGCCGGCTGCTGCGCCCGGATCGAGGGCATCAGCGTCATCGTGCCGCTCCCGCGTCGGTCAGCTCCCGTCAGAGCCGCGCTCGCTGGCGAGGTCGTCGAGGTCCGGCCGCTCGCGGTCTATGCGGAGCTGGCCCGATGAGCACGGCAGCCGAATCCCGGGTCGCGACCGCCTATGCCCGGGCTCCGCGAGCACCTCGCGTATCTCGGCCTCTCGACGGCGTCCGAGCGCCTCGCCGCCGAGCTCGAGCGGGCCAAGACCGAGACGGCGGCCCCGGTCGAGGTCCTCGAGCGGCTCCTCGCCGCCGAGGTCGAGGCCACGGCCGCTCGCCGGCTCCGGGCCGTCTGCGCTTCGCCCACTACCCGCTCGACAAGCGCCTCGAGCAGTTCGAGTTCGACTTCCAGCCCTCCATCGACCGGGCGGTCATCGCCGAGCTCTCGCACGCTGCGCTTCGTCGAGGAGCGCCGCAACGCTCCTGTTCCTGGGACCGCCCGGGGTCGGCAAGACCCATCTCGCGATCGCGCTCGGGATCGCCGCCACCGAGGCCGGCTATCGGACCTACTTCACGACCGCGGTCGATCTCGTGGCCAGCTCCAGGCGCGCCCACCTCGAGGGCAGCTGGATCGCGAAGATGCGCACCTACACCGGGCCCTCGGTGCTCGTGATCGACGAGCTCGGCTACCTGCCGATGGACGCGACGTCCGCTCACTGGGTCTTCCAGGTCGTGTCCGCGCCGCTACGAGCGGGGCTCGATCGTGCTGACGAGCAACCGCGGCTTCGGCGACTGGGGCTCAGGTATTCGCCGACCAGGTCGTCGCCGGCGCCATCCTCGACCGCCTTCTCCACCACGCCACCGTCGTCAACATCAAGGGCCAGAGCTATCGCATGCGGGCCCACGTGCCGCCGCGGCTCGAAGGAGGGCGCTGCTATGCTCGGCTGACCCTGATCGCCTCTGCACTTTTCGTGGCGATCTCTCTGCACCTTTCGTGCTCACCCACACTGCCCAGGCGAGCCGCTCCCACCGGCGCGAACCGGCCAGCCAGCCGATGGCTCCCAGCATGACGAGTGTGGCGAGCTCACGACCGACTTCGATGCCGAGCAACCGGGCCGCCTCGCCGCTAACCTGCCGCAGCGGGAAGAGCGGCTCGCGGGTGAGGGTGAGCGCCTCCTGCAAGTACACGACGACAGCGGCCTCGAGGTACCCGAAGGCGACGCCAAAGCCGAGGACTGCCAGCGCTCGGCGAGCGAACCCGGCAGGCGTCAGTTCACCGTCCCCACAGCAGCCGCCAGAAGCCCCCGCGGGCGAGCGCCCGCCCGACGATCCGGTTGCGGGTCCGGCGCGTGATGCGCCGGGGGCTGCCGGAGGCCAGTGCGGAGACGTCGTTGGCGAGGCGTGCGGCGCGGTACAGGTTCGACACGAGGCCGCGGCGTCTCACGCGAGTGCCTCGTCCAAGAAGTCGATCGCATCATCGGTCAGGGCCGCGCGCTCGATCTCCTCGGCCTCGATCAGCTCGAGGAGCCGCTGCGCCTGGCGGGGGTGCTCGAGACCGATGGTCAGGCCCACGCTGATCCAGTAGTCCGCCGTCTCCAGGACGTGTGGCCGGACCTCCTCGGGGAGCTCGGCGAGGACCTCGGCCATGGCGGCATGGAGAGCCCGTCCATAGCGCTCCCAGGCAACGTCACGGTGCCTCATTGGCCGGCCCCCTATGCGCGTCAGACGTCCATCAGCGTTGAGTGTACGAACCTGTTCCCCCGCGTCCAGCCTAAGGCGCGATGGGGCGATTCTGGCCGTCTCCTGGCGTCGTCGACCCACGAGCAGGATCGCGTTTCCGTTCGCGTCACCGCGCACAGAACGCCGAGAACAATTACGCCCGCCAGCCACGGCCAGCCCAGGGACGTTGGGCTACGCTCTGCGGGTCGCGCGGAGCGTGCATCCAAATGCTCGGCCCGAAGCGCACCATTGAGGACGGCACTGATGGCCCGTCGTCTGCTCGGGCCTGATCCTCGTCGGGGCGGCGGGCGGACGCGCGCATGAAGAAGGGATGTGCATGGCGGCGCGGTACGGCGATCGGGTGGGGGCGCTCGAGCCCTACTCCATCGAGCATGTTCCGCTCGAGGAACGCCACGGCCGGGGCCGCGATCTCCTCTGGCTGTGGCTGGCCGCCAACCTCACCATCGCCGACTACGCGCTTGGGTTCCTGCCGGTCAGCCTCGGGTTGCCCTTGGGTCCGACCCTCGTCGCGCTCGCTCTGGGCAACCTGCTCGGGGGCGCCCTGCTCGCCCTGTGCGCCGCCATGGGCCCCCGCGCCGGCTACCCCCAGATGCTCATCGGTCGGCGCGCCTTCGGCCATGTCGGGGGCTACGGCCCGGCACTCCTCAACTGGGTCAGCACAGCCGGCTGGTTCACCGTCAACACGATCCTGGGCGCCTTTGCCGTGCAGGTGCTGCTACCCGGGCTGCCCTTTCCGATCGCCGCGTTCGCCCTTGTCGCGGTGCAGGTGCTGCTCGTCATCTACGGGCACAACCTCATCCATGCCTTCGAGCGCGCCATGGCGGCTCTGCTGGGGGTGCTCTTCGCGGTTAGACGCTCCTCGTCCTCGGTCACGGTCGGCAGCTGGCGGCCTGGCACCCGCTCGTTGCAACCGGCCGTCTTCCTGCCACTTGTCGGGATCGTCCTCGCGGGCGCGTTCTCCTACATCGCGAGCTGGGGACCCTACGCCTCGGACTACTCGCGCTACCTGCCCGAGAGGACCCCCACCACGCACCTCGCCTGGCCGGTCTTCCTGGGCTCAGTGGTGGCCTCGTTCTGGCTCGAGGTGCTGGGCGCCCTGATCGCCATCCTGGCCCCGGGCCAGACCAACGCGGTGGCCGCCCTCTCGAACGTGCTCGGGACCTTCGGGCCGGTCGCCGTGTTGGCCATCATCCTGGGAGCGACGGCGGCCAACGCCCTCAACTTGTACTCGAACAGCCTCTCCGCGCGAGTCCTTGACGTGCGCTGGTCACGCCCGGCCCTGGTCGTCCTGGGCGGCGCCGTCGGCCTCGCATTTGCCCTCGCGGGGTCGGGCAACTTCAACGGCTTCTACAGCAACTTCCTGCTGGCGCTCGACTACTGGATCACGCCCTGGCTGGCGGTGATCCTGGTCGACTTCTACTGGCGGCACGAGCAGCGCCCGGAGGCCTTCGGTCAGGCACCTGCCTGGAACAGCCGGGGCATCGTCGCCTACCTCGTAGGCCTGGGGGCATCGGTGCCGTTCATGGCCGCGACCTTCTTCACGGGCCCCTTGGCCACGCTGTTCGGCGGCGCCGATCTCAGCTACTTCGTGAGCTTCGTCGTCGCCGCCGTGGTGTATGTCGCCCTGACCCGTCCGTCGGCGCGGCCGAGCAGCGAGTCCCGCCGGTCTCATGCACGGTCGGCCGCCGGCCGCTGATGGCAGCGCCGGGCTACACTTTCCAGCCGCAGCGCATGGTCGCCCCGCGGGGCCCATGACCACCGAGGGCCCATACCCACCCGAGACGATGCACCCACGGTGCGCCTGCGCAGAGGCGCGGCGCGGTGGTCTCGCCCATCGACCTCATCACGGCCCGGCCCGGCAAGACTCTCGAGGTGCGGGCAAGGGCCACCGCCAGCCTGGATCAAGCGGCGAGGTGAGCGCGTCCGCGCCCACGTCGACCTTGCGGCGCTCGTGCCGGCGGTTGTGGCGCTGCCCTCCTCGTTCGTGACCACGGAGGGCAACAAGGCAGCTCCTGTGGCTTCTTCGTCTCTCCACTCTTGACTGCACTCGGCTGTCACGCGCAGGGCAGGGGCTCCCCGCCCGCGACTTCCCATGCGAGAGCTGCGCCGAGCACTACATCTGCGTCGCGGCCCGCGAGCTGGAGGTTGCCGATCGCGATCGCGGGCCAGCCCAGGAAGTTGAACGGGCGGGTGTAGCGCGTGAGAGCACTCCGGACGTCGGGCTCCCAGCAGTCATCCGCAGGAACCGGGATGTCCAGGACCGGACTCGCGATGAGGTCCACGTCCGGCTCGAGCAGGGCCAGGCGACGGAGCTGGCGCAGTGCGAGGAGCCCGCGACGGTAGTCGACCGCACTGACCTTCTGGGCTCCGTCGAGTTTGACCTGGAGATCAGCGCCATACCGGTCGCGCTGCTCCGGGAACCACGGCAGATGCGAGATCGCGGCCTCGGCCAGGAAGACGGCCATCAGGTCGGCCAGCGGTTCGGGGAGAACGACGTCGCTCAGGTGAGCACCCAGCGTCTCGAGGTCGGACTCTGCTCCGGTCTCGCGCAGGATGCCGATCCGCAAGCCATCGAGCCTGGGGGCGGGGCTGGGCCGACCGGTCAGCACTCCGGCCACGAGCGCGATGTCGGCAACAGTCCGCGCAATCGGGCCGACTGTGTCCAGCGACGGCGAAAGTGGGAAGACGCCGGAACGCGAGACGCTCCCGTATGCCGGCTTGTACCCCACGACCCGGCAGCAGGCGGCCGGAATCCGGATCGATCCGCCCGTATCCGTGCCGAGCGCGATCGGGACCTGATAGTCCGCAACGGCCGCTGCCGATCCCCCACTCGAGCCCCCCGCCACCCGGCCTGGTCGTATCGGATTGGTGACCGTGCCCCAGTGCGGGTTCTGGCTCGTGACGCCCCAGGCGAACTCATGCAGGTTCGTCTTGCCCACCATGACGGCTCCGGCCGCCTCGAGGTGACGCACGGCGTACGCGGTGCGCCGCGGCACGTGGTCCGCGAAGATCGCCGAACCGTACGTGGTTCGGACACCGGCAATGTCGAGCAGGTCTTTCACTGCGAACGGCACGCCGGCGAGGGGACCCGTGAGCTCGCTCGACGCGCGGCACAGGGCCCGCTCAGGGCACACCGTGATGAACGCGTTGCCGGATCGGTGCGCCTCAACGCGCACCAGTGATGCCGCGGTCGCCTCGATCGCCGAAAGTCGAGCACGTGCGATCGCGTCCGTGAGGTCGGTGGCGGAGAACGACGAGGGACTCGAGGGTGCTTCCATACATCGTGAGTATCGCCGAGCGCGACAGCCTGCGGGCATCATTGCGGGGTGCTATCTCCGGATGCGCGTCCTCTCCTGATCGGCCTCGACCTTGGCACGGGGCGCTGCAAGGCGGCGCTCGTAGACCAGGGCGGGCAGGTGGTCCACGTCGCGCGGCGACATACGCCGTTGCGCCGCTTGCCAAGCGGCGGCGCCGTGCACCCCGTTCCCGATCTCCTCGCCACGCTAGAGTCTCTCCTGGCCGAATGCGTGTCCACGGCCGCCGGGCGGCGAATCGCCGGCATCGGGGTCGCGAGCATGGCGGAGGCCGGCGTGCCGCTCGCTCGGTCGGGCCGTCCGATCGGGGACGTCATGGCCTGGTTCGATACCCGTCCCTCCGCAGAGGCGGCCGCCCTCGCGGCGTGGGTCGGGCCGGAGCGGCTGTACGCCGTCACCGGGTTGCGCGTCGACGCCAAGCACTCGCTCGCCAAGCTGCTGTGGCTGCGCCGACACCGGGCCTCGTCGATCCGGCGCATGCGCGCGTGGGCTGGTGTCGCGGAGCTCGCCGTCGAGCACTTGTGCGGCGTCCTCGCGACGAACGGCTCGCTGGCCTGCCGGACGCTCGCGTTCGACATCGCGTCGCGACGGTGGGACCCTGACCTGCTTGCGCTGGCCGGGCTGAGCCCCGACCAGATGGCCCCCCTGCTGCCGTTCGCCCATGCGGCAGGAGGCCTGCGTGCAGGGCTCGCACGACGGGTTGGCCTCAAGCCGGGAGTGCCGGTCTGCGTCGCCGGCCACGACCATGCGGTCGGGGCCTTCGGTGCGGGGGTGATCCGGCCGGGACAGGCACTGGACTCGATGGGCAGCGCAGAGCCGGTCCTCGTGGTCACGGATCGTCCACGCCCGAGCGAGTCGCTCCGCCTGGCGGGGCTCTCGAGCGGCTGCCATGTGTTGGATGACCGCTGGTATGTCCTGGCGGGTCTCCAGCACTCGGGAAGCACGGTCGACTGGTTCGTGCAGCGGCTCCTTGAGGGACCGGCGACGGAGGGCGCCGAGCCGTATGCGGCCTTCGTGCAGCTGATCGGGGCGGTCCCGCCCGGGCCGACCGGCTTGATCGTCCTGCCGTATCCGCGAGGTCGCTCGGCCCCGCTTCCCGACCCTGCGGCAACCCTCGACGTGCTCGGTCTACGGCCCGACCATGGCCGCGCAGACATCGGCGTGGCGATCCTCGAGGGGACGGCGTTCGCCGCCCGCTGGATGCTCGAGGGTCTGGAGCAGGCAGCCGGCGTGCGGGTGCGGCGCGTGCGTGTCATCGGGGGCGGCACGCGCAACCAGCGGTGGTTGCAGATCAAGACCGCGGTGAGTCGATACCCGCTCGAGCTCGCCGAGACCGGGGAAGCCGTGGCGCTCGGCGCGGCGCTTGTCGCCGGGATCGCGTCGGGAACGTACGCCTCGCTGACTGATGCGCTCAGATGTGCGACGCCTTCCCGGATCCTGGCCGTGGAACCGGGTCTGCGCCGGCGATACGCCCGTGCGTACCAGGCATGGGTCGCTGCTGCTGATCGCTCGGCAGCGGGCCGACGTCCGCGTCCCGAACCGGCGGGTTCGAGACGAGCCAGTCGGGAGCGGACCGAGCGCAGCTGAGCAGCGCGGCGGGATGGCACCTGCCCGTCCCGAACAGTTCCAGGGTGAACGAAGGCGAACGTGGGACATGGATCAGTCCCAGAGGCAGATCCGTGGTCCCGTCAGAGCGCGCCTCGATGCAACGGACCCCGACCCGCAGGCCGTCACGATCGTCATGGTCTCGGAGTTCGTGCTGCGCCACGGGTGGGAGCGGATCTTGCCCAACCGGCCGGCGGAGCGCCTGCGCCCCCCTGGTCAGGCGCCCAACCCCGGGGCCGCGCTCGTCCTATGCAGCCAAGAACCCCAAGAAGTGGCGGGCTCGGCCGAAACCGAGGGCCGGGTAGGCGAGCCCGCGCGGGCGGCCGGTCTTCGGTTCGCCCCGCCGGCGGCAACTCGTCAACTGCATGTCGCTCGTGGCGTCGATTGCCGTGTTGAACAGGGCATGGAGCGCGAGCGAGCGAGTCGGTCGGATGACGACCCCAAGCTCAGCTGCTGGGCGCGTGCAAGCTCGCTGCCTCGAATGCACCCTCGAGACGGGTTGGTGTGACAGCGTTTCGAGGTCGTGAAAGCCTGAAGGCACGGCGAGCGCGGCCCTGCATGTCCGACGCGCAAAGTGGCCTGCCGCACTGGTACCCTACGAGCGACCCCCACTGACCGGCCCGGAGAGCCCGGCGAGGAGGAGAGTGCAGCAGCCGTGACCGCGCGCGAAATCATGACGGCGGACAAGATCCGCCGAGCGCTGATCCGGATCTGCCACTTGATCCGCGGAACGCAGGCCCGATGGGGCGTCACGCGCTGCCCTGCGTCCCGCGTGCCTCCGTCACACGCCCCAGACGCCTCGAGCGTCTCCGGGTTGGTGCTCCGCCGCATCTTCTGCGACGACCAGTCGTCCCTGGTCGCTCGTCCTTCTGTCGTCGATCGTCTTACCGTCGCATTCGGCCCCACCAGCCCTCCCGTCATGCTCGCAGACGGAGTCATCGATGTCGGCCGCGCTGCACGCGTTGCACGCGCCGCGTCGCACGCTCTGCTGGAGTCCGTGCGCGCGGCCTGCATCCCCCTTGCGGTTCTCACCCACCGTACCCAGGAGTCGGCATGGAACTGATCATCCGCGACGCCCGCGCTCATCCCACCGCCGACCGCCGGCCCGAGCCGGTCGACGTCGGGATCGAGGCTGGTCGCATCGTCCGGGTCGGCCCGCGCGGGTCCCTGGCCGAGCACGGCGCCCGAGTGCTCGAGGCCGAAGGTCGCCTCGTCAGCCCACCCCTTGTCGATCCCCACGTCCACTTGGACGCCGTCCTAACCGTGGGCGAGCCGCGCCACAACGAGTCGGGCACGCTCATCGAGGGGATCCTCACCTGGGCCGAGCGCAAGCGGACCCTCACCCACGAGGACGTCAAGCGCCGGGCCCGCGAGGCCATCCACTGGGAGGTGGCCCAGGGGACCGGCTTGATCCGTTCGCACGTAGACATCTGCGACCCTCACCTCGTGGCGCTCCGTGCGCTCCTTGACCTGCGCGAGGAAGTGCGCGACATCGTCGAGCTGCAGCTGATCGCATTCCCGCAGGACGGCATCCTCTCGTTCCCGGATGGTCCGGAGCTGATGCGGGAGGCCATGCGCCTCGGCTGCGACGTGATCGGCGGCATCCCGCACTACGAGTGGACCCGTGAGGACGGTGTGGCCGAGGTGCAGTTCATCTTCGATTTGGCCCGAGAGACAGGCAAGCCGATCGACCTGCACTGTGACGAGACCGACGACCCGGAGTCGCGTTTCCTGGAGCACGTCGTGGCGCGGACGATCCGCGACGGCATGCAGGGCCGTGTGGTGGCCGGCCATACCACCGCCATGGGCTCCTACAACGACGCCTACGCCTTCAAGCTGTTGCAACTGCTGCGTCGGTCCGGCGTCACGATCGTCGCCAACCCGCTCGACAACATCGTGCTGCAGGGTCGCTTCGATACGTATCCCAAGCGGCGCGGCATGACGCGCGTGAAGGAGCTGGAAGCCGCGGGCGTGAATGTGGCCTGCGGGCACGACTCGATTATGGATCCCTGGTACCCGTTGGGGCGCGGCTCGATGCTCGACGCGCTGTCAATGCTGGTCCATGTGGCCCAAATGACCGGGCGCGGGGAGTTGTTTCGCGCCTACGAGATGGTCACCACCAATCCACTGCGCTCATCCGGGCGCGGCGACTGGGGCGTGCGCGAGGGAGCCCCGGCCAACCTCGCGGTGTTCGACTGCGAAGACGAGGCCGAGGCGATCCGGCTGCGGCCGGCTGCACGCTGGGTTCTCCGGGAGGGCCGCGTGGTTGCCGAGACCGAGCCCGCGCGGAGCACCGTCCATCGATCCGGCGCCGACGTGCCGGTCACGTTCGTTCCAGGAGGCTGGGGTTGATCAGATGGAGACGTTGAGCACCATGACAGCGGTTGCGTCCGCCCGCGACACGATGCCCACGCGCGAGGGCGATCTCACGATCGAGGGTCACGGCATCGAGCCGATCCCGATGGCCGGACGATACGGTTCGGTGGCCCGCGTCTTCACGGTCTGGTTCACGCCGAACCTGGTGCCAGCGGCCTTCGCCATCGGCACCCTCGCGGCCGCCAGTTTCATCGGGCTTGGCTGGTGGGCGGGGCTGGCCGCGATCGTCCTCGGAAACGTGATCTCTGCGGCGCTGGTGGGCGTGCTCGCTGCCATGGGCCCCCGGAGCGGCATGGCACAGATTCCTGCGTCCCGCCTGCCGTTTGGCAAGACGATCGTGGTGCCCGGGGTGATCAACTGGCTCAGCACGATCGCCTGGGACGCCATCAACGCCTTCTTCGGCGCCTACGCGCTGGATGTGCTGACCGGCGGGGCGATCCCGTTCCCAGTCAGTCTCGCCATCGTCATCGTCTGTCAGGCCGCGCTCTCCATCGTCGGCTATGAGGCGATCCACACCTTCGAGAAGTGGGCCGCGCTCGGGCTCCTGATCCTGTTCGCGGTGGTCACCGTCGCCGCCCTGCCGAAGATGGATTTTGCGATGGGCAATAGGTCGGGTACCTCGATCGGCACGTTCGTCTTGATGACTACCGTGGCAGGCTCGTTCAACTTCGCGTGGGCGCTCTACGCGTCCGACTACACGCGATACCTGCCTCGTGACGCCCCGGCTTCCCGCGTGTTCGGCTGGACGTTCTTCGGCCTCGCGCTCTCTGCCACGTGGCTCGAGGCGCTCGGTCTTGCGGTCACGAACGCCCTCGGCAATTCGACCGCGGATGCCACGCACCAGATCAACACGATCGTCGGCGGCGGGGTCATCGGCGCACTGGCCATGGTCGCGATCTTCCTCGGGACGGTGGCAGTCAACGCGATGAACGACTACACGGGATCGCTCTCGCTGCTCGCGGCGGGCGTTCGCATCTGGCGGCCGCTCTCGGCTGGCCTCGTGGGCGTCCTGAGCTTCGGGGCGACGCTCTACCTCTACTACGGCAACTTCCAGTCGACCTTCGAGAACTACCTCCTGCTGATCACTTACTGGATCGGGCCCTGGGCGGCCATCGTGCTGGTCGACTGGTATCTGCGGCGCGGGAGCTTCGACGCTCGGCGGGTGGTCGTGTTCGCCAGTCTGCCGTCCGGGCGGAACGCCTTGGCCGCGCTTGTCGTGGGGTTCGTGGTCTCGATCCCGTTCTTCAACCAGACGCTGTACGTGGGCCCGGCGGCGAATGCCCTGGGAGGCGCCGACGTGACGTACGTCGTGGGGTTCGCGGTGGCGGCAATCCTGTACTGGGTGCTCGAGCGGTCGGCCGGCCGCACGTCCGTCCCAGAAGTGGCGTAACGCGGTGCACGGCGTACCTTCGGGAGGGCGAGACACTGCACTGAAGGGTCAGGTGAGACGCGGCGGCGGGGTG
This sequence comes from uncultured Chloroflexia bacterium, assembly GCA_963835945.1. Lineage (GTDB taxonomy): Bacteria > Chloroflexota > Limnocylindria > Limnocylindrales > CSP1-4 > JAJYNJ01. Next base: position 115,268 of record CAWIHR010000010.1, on the reverse strand, counting down.
GCACAGGAGGCGAAGTCGTGCGCGTAGCGACGCCGGAGATCGAGTACCGCGCCGAGGTCCCCGACCCTGTTGCGTTCGTCCGCCTGTTCGCGACCACGGGTTGGGACCCGCAGGGTCGCCTCACCGTCGCGGCGGCGGCGGAGGCGCTGGCCCCCACCTCGTACGCCGTATCGGCGTACCAGGGCACCCGTCTCGTCGGCACCGGGCGCATTATCGGCGACGGCGTCCTGCATGCGCTACTAGATGGACGTCATCGTCGATCCGGGCGACCGACGCCGAGGCATTGGCAGCGCAATCGTCGAGCGCCTCGTGGCTGAATGTCGGCGCCACCGCATCGTCGATGTGCAGCTCTTCTGCGCCCACGGCATGGCGCCCTTCTACGAGCGGCTCGGCTTCGCCGCCAGGCGCGACGCTGCACCCGGCATGGAACTCGTGGCGGGGGATGCGTGACCAGACGGAGGGATCGAGACTCGGGAGATGGACAGCTTTTTCTCGTGGCGCAGGCGTGCCGCCTGGACGACTGGGCGCGTCCGGGCATCCGGCATCTGGTGCGTGGCGGCGCGCTATCCCAACTGCGCGGCCAGCCGGCTGCGCTATGAACCCGCGAGCGGGCACCGGTCGGGCGTCCGTAGAAGGTGTGCCCCGCTGTGCTCAGCATGGTGGAGATCGTTGTCGATCCCGAGGCACGCGAACGAGGCCCGGAAGTCATCGCTGACCCCGGTTCTTGTCGTCACGATCCGCCCAGCGGTCGCCGTCGCCGCGGGGCCTGCATGATCCGGCCGATGTGGCGGCTCTCCGCGGTACTCGGGCTCGCCCGCTGGCTGCCTACTCGATCGCAGGAGATCTCGCGCCGCGACTCGCGGTCATCCGTGCCGGCTCGGCTGATCCGCCATTGCGACCGCCGCCCGTCGGCACGTAGCCGCGCAGCACCGCCACCGCCGCCACGGCCTCGGCACCGAGGGCCACTGCGCCGTTCATGAGGAGCGCGGCGGGCGTCCCCCAGAGGCCACCAATGCCGCCCGTCAGCCCGTTCCCGATCGGTGTCGAGCCCGAGAAGACGGTGGTGTAGACGCTCATCACGCGGCCCCGAAGCGGACCTGGGACAGTGATCTGGATGAGCGTGTTGGCGCTGATCGACGTCGCAATGGCACCCGCGCCACAAATGAAGACCGCGGCCAAGGCGACCGGGAACAGGGTCGTGCTCGCCAGGACGAATTCGCCGGCCCCGAGCGCCATGCCGCCGCCGATGAGCACCCGCAGGCGCGGCCGCGCCAGCATCGCGACCGACACAGCGGCCGCGAGCGCCCCGGCCCCCATGGCGGCGTACAGGTATCCGAACCCGTTGGGTCCCACGTTCAGGACGCTGGCGGCCATGACCGGCAAGATCACGTTGAAGTTCATGCCGAAGGTGGAGACGAACCCGATCACGCCGATGGCCAACAGCACCACCGGTGTCCGCCAGACGTAACGCAGGCCCTCCGCTAGGTTCTCGCGAACCTCCGACAGGCTCCTCGGCATGGGCAGTCGAGGGGCCGGCCGGAGCTCGCTGTCACGCATGGCCAGCAGTCCAACCACCACGGCGCCATAGCTGAGGCCATTGAGCATGAAGCAGAGCGACGTTCCAAGGAGGGCGATCAGCACCCCGCCAATGGCCGGCCCGACGATACGCGCGCCGTTAAAGACGGCCGAGTTGAGGGCCACCGCATTGCTGATGTCGTCTCCGCCGACCATCTCGACGACGAAGGCCTGTCGCGTCGGCATGTCCACCGCGTTGACCAGGCCCAGCAGGAAGGCCAGCACGAAGACGTGCCAGACGGCGACGACGCGGAAGAAGACGAGCCCCCCCAGAACGAGGGCCAACACCCCCGCCGCCGTCTGGGTTCCGATCACCGTCATTCGCTTGGGCCAGGCATCGGCGATGATCCCGCCGAAGAGGCCCAGCACCAGGACGGGCAGGAACTGCACCACGCCCAGCAGGCCGATGTACACGACTGCCTGGTTCCATCCGACGAGCGTCCCCATGAGCCAGCTCTGGGCCAGGGTCTGCATCCACGTCCCGGTGACCGAGATCAGCTGACCGAAGAAGAAGAAGCGGAAGTTGCGGTGCCTGAGCGCGCGGCCCGCCGCCGTGAACCGGACCCGCCCGCCGACGATCACGGGTCACCCTCACGCAGAGGAGACGGCCCGATCTCGGGTCTCCCGTGTGAGCGATGTTCGATTGGCATAAGCGACGCAGCGGCGGTCAGGCTAAGGCCCAGCGCCACCGCGACGACCTTCATGACCTGCATGGTTGTTCTGTCTGGGTCAAGTCATCGCCACGCTAGCAGGTTGCCGGCGCCCCCTCGTTGCCGCTGATCGCGCGGGCGTGGTCAAGTGAGCTCGTCCAGATATCTCCGTGCCACCGGACCCAGGCGGGGGTGAGGCGCGATCGGGGCCGGAGAACGGTGCAAGAGCCCTCGCCACGCTGGGGTGTGCAACCAGCAGCAGACGGGGGCTCGCGATAGAGAAGTCTATCCGCATCCACCGCCGCACCCGAGCGCGTGAGCGCCTCGCGCCAATAGTCGACCGAACGCGCCAGGTTGTCGAGGATGGAGTCGTCGTCCTGTTCGAACGCAGGGATCGCCTCGGGGATGAGCGTGTACTGCCGCGTGCCGCTTTCGCCAAGGGCGTCGATGACGCGTTGGCGTCGATCCTGCCTAGGCGCTGGCGCCCGGGCGTGAACGGCCAGTGGAGATCGCCGTTGCGTCCGATTACTGGAGCTGGACTCCGGGAGCGCTCGGGCCGAGCTCGCGCAGCCAGACGTACGGATCACGCTCGACAGCGCTGGATCCAGCGACGCACATGCGGTTCACCCCGGCGTCGCGATACGCCACCATTCAGTCCCGCTGCTCAGAGGCTGGCTGGTCTGCGTCGGCGTCGCCCCACATCAGGATCGCTGATCGTGCGACCGCAGCCGGGTCGCGTCCGACCGCACCAGGCAGGGGGCGGGGCCCCCGGAAGAACTGCCCTCAGGCCCAAGGCCATCTTCTCGGGCTTGCCCGCCCTCGAGCGCCTCCTGGCCGGGTCGCTGGTCGACGAGCCACCGCCCTCGGTCCCCTGGCCTGCAACGAAGCCGTCTCGGACCGGCCTTACGAGGGAGGTTGCTGCGAGGTCTGGTCAGTTGACAACCCGGTGCATAGCGATGGAGGTGTCCGGGCAGGCCGTCCTAAACTCGACCGACGCACCGACGACAGCCGCCGCATCCTCACGAGGCACCACCGCGTACCCGAGGCGCGGGAACCACCCGATCGCGGTCTCGGTCAGCAGGAAGAACTCTGTCACGCCCTCCTCGCGAGCGACCTGCTCGGCCGCTGCGACTAGCTGGCGACCCAGCCCTTCTCCCTGACGTTCCGGCGCGACCGCGACCGAGCGCAGGAGGCCGGCCGAGCCGTAGCGCTCGACCCCGGCCGCGCCGACGACCGTCTCGCCCTCCCGGGCGACGACACCCGTCTGAAGCGCCTGAGCGGCCCCATCGAGCGGCAGACCCGCCGCCGCGAGAAGTCCCAGAACGGCCGGCACGTCGGAGGGCTGCGCCCGCTCGATCCGCATCAGCTGCACCCTCCCTCGCCACAGCAGCCGGAGCTCGTGACCGGGAGCTCACGGCGCGAGCGGACAAGCGCCGGCGGCGTATCGGCGGGCTTGGTGGCCCGGATGATCGCGCTCACCATGCCGTCGGCGACGGCATGGGTGGGAGTCAGCGAGATGTGGGTCAAGCCCGCGGCCGCGAGACCGGCGCGGTACTCGGAGAATGACAAGGCGCCCGCGATGCAGCCCGTGTAGCAGCCGCGCGCGGCACGTTCCGCTGGAGTCAGACGATCCTCCGCCACGATGTCGGTCACCCCCATCCGACCTCCTGTCCGCAGCACCCGGGCGATCTCGTGGAACACCGCGGGCTTGTCAGCGGCGAGGTTGATCACGCAGTTGCTGATGACGACGTCGACCGACTCGGCCGGCAGCGGGATGTCCTCGATATGGCCGCGCAGGAACTCGACGTTGGTGACCTGCGCCTCGGCTGCGTTGCGCTGCGCGAGGGCGAGCATCTCATCGGTCATATCGAGGCCGATAGCGCGCCCGGTCGGCCCCACGCGTTTGGCGGACAGGAGCACGTCGATCCCTCCCCCTGAGCCGAGGTCGAGCACGCGCTCGCCCTCGCGGAGCTCGGCGACCGCGATCGGGTTGCCACAGCCGAGCGAGGCGAGGACCGCCGCCTCCGGCAGCTCGGCGCGTTCCAACGCCGAGTAGAGCTCTGAGACGATCCCCGACGCATCGGGGGCACAGCAGGGCGCCTCACTGGCTTGGAGGGCCGCGGCAGCGTATCGCGCGCGGACTTCCTCGTGGATCGCTTGGGTGGTCACCGTGGGGCTCCTCGTCTGAGTGTGAGGCTCGGACCGGTCCGTCCGTGATGCCTGCCGTATTGATACTTGACGATATCGATGCTTGTCAATACCCTAGGCTGCCATGAAGCGCCTGCTCGATCCGGACGCGCTGCTCCTGCAGGGCGCGGCCGATCCCACCCGGCTCGCCATCCTGCGCCAACTCGCAGGCCGGGATGGCGTCTGCGCCTGCGAGTTCACCGGCTGCTGTGCGGTCGGGCAGCCCACGGTGAGTCACCATCTCAAGGTGCTGCGCGACACGGGCTGGGTGCGTTCCGAGCGGCGGGCGTCGTTCGTGTACTACTGGCTCTGCCCCGAGGCGGTGGAGCGTTTCCGCGCCATCGCCGGGGAGTTCGCACCAGCGGCGAGATCGCTGCCGGTGCTGCTGGCCGACGTCGTGACAGCAGCCGCTCAGGCAGATCAGCGCGCCTAGCGAGTTCCCGCCGGGCTATTGACATTCAAGCCGCTTGAAGGCATAGGCTCAGGCGCATGAACGTCTCGGAATTGGCCCGTCGGGCTGGCGTTGCCCCATCCGCGATCCGCTGGTACGAGGCCACAGGGGTCCTGCCCCTCGCGCCGAGGCTTCCCAACGGGTACCGGGAGTACGAGGAGGTCGACCTCACCCGCCTTCGACTCGTGCTCTCATTGCGGCGCCTCGGGCTGGCTCCGGTGGACGCCGGGCGTCTGGCCGCCCTCTGCCTGCAGCGGGGCGTCATCGACCGTGATCTCGCGCCCTTGATCGCCGAGCAGCGCGCTGCCATCACGCGCCAGCGCGACGATCTCGACCGGCTCGACGCCGAGCTCACCGATCTCGAAGTCACCATCACCGCTGCCGCGCGTCCCGGTGGGACATCGGAGGAGTCGCCCATGTCCGAGCAGTCCATCCGCGTCCTCTTCGTGTGCACCGGCAACTCGGCCCGCAGCCAGATCGCCGAGGCCCTGCTGCGCCACTCCGGCGGCAACGACTTCGTGGCCTTCTCGGCGGGTACGGAGCCCAGAAGCATCAACCCGTACACGATCCGCGTCCTTGCCGAAGTCGGTATCGACTGGTCGGGGGCGCGCAGCAAGTCGGTGCGTGAGTACCTCGACGAACCCTTCGACTACGTGATCACAGTCTGCGACCGCGCCCGTCAGACCTGCCCCGTGTTCCCGGGTGAGCACAACAGCCTCCACTGGGGCCTCGACGACCCGGCCGAGGTGGAGGGCACTGACGCAGACAAGCTGGCCGCCTTCCGGCGCACCCAGACGGAGGTGAGCGTCCGGCTGAGACCCTTCATCGAGCTGGCCCGGCAGGCGCGGCGCAGGGAGGCCACGACCGCGTGAAGGACGGTCGGGCCCGTCCACCGCAGAGATGACAAGCGAGCCCATGCCGGGTCGCGCCTCCCGGCCATCCGCGGCGGCGGTTGCGGCGCGGATCCGGGCTGGCGTGCGTTCAGCCATCCAGTAGCGGGTCGATCAGCGGCGTCCACAGAGCCCGTTGATCGGCGGTAATGCCGTAGGCACCGTACCCCAGGTGCGACGCCACCCATGGCAGCCCCTCGAGACCCATTGCGAAGGCCGCCGTAGCATACGCGTCGGCATAGGTGAGGCTGGGCCCGACGACCGAGATGCTCAGGAGCTCGCGCGGTGGTCTGCCCGTATGCGGGTCCACGATGTGCTCGCCTCGCTCGTACCCGCCGGAGGTCGCGATCGCCGCATCGCGCAGCAGCACGACGGCCGCCACGCGGTCTGGCTGGCGGGGATGCCGGATGCCCACCCGCCACGGCTCGGCCGGGCCCACCCCGCCGCGGACCACGATGTCGCCGCCCGCGTTGATCGCGAACCGACGCGCCCCGGCCTCCGCGATCATCCAGGCCGCCTCTTCGACCGCCCAGCCCTTGACGATCGCCGTCGGGTCGGGACGCCCATCCGGACGGTGGCCGCGAACGTCGAGGTAGCCGTTGCTGATCCGGTACAGGTCGTCGCTCAGAGCCAGGACCTGCCGGACCTCGGGGCTGCACGCAGCTTCGGCGAGTTCGCCCCGCCCGAGTTGGCTGATCTCGCTGTCCAGTCGGAAAGTGCTGAAGCGGGCATCGACAGCACGCAGACGGTCGAAGGCGGGGCCCAGGTCGGCCGGCGCGAGGTCGCCCTCCCGCACATCAACGCTGATCGCCGTGCCCATGATGTGCTCGACCCGCCGAAACGCCGCTGGGGCGTGAACGACAGGCTGCACGGAAGGCGCGGCCGTCAGCGTCATGCGGTGGCCTGGTCGAGGGCGCCCTGCAGCGACTGCGCATACGCCTCGCTCGTGTATGTGGCGCCCGAGACAAGGTTGATCTGCGCGCTCTGCGCCTGCAGGGCCTCCTGGCGCAGGATGGGCGCCGCGTATTGGCCGAGCTGCTGCGAGCGCGCCTGCGCCGTGGGCAGCTGGAGCGCCTGCACGTCGACGATCTTCCCGCCTTGGATTGTCACCCGCACCTGCACGTTGCCAAACGGGATCTGCTCGACCGGGCCGCTGTACTGGCCGTTCTTCAACGACGTGGAGCTCTGCACGGGCGACGACGAAGCGGCGGGCGCTGTTCCCGTCCCGGCGCTCGAGCCGGCCGCGGCAGTCGGCGCGAGCGCTGCCTGTGCGCTGGGCTGGCCGACGGCGAACGGGGTCGAGCCGAGGATCGGCGCGGAGGGCGTCTTGAAGTTCAGAAGCAGCACCAGGGCGATGGCCGTGGTTGCGATCGCGACGACGGCACGTCGGGGAAGCATGACCAGGTACTCCGGGGTCAGAACGCGAAGCGTTCGTCGTGGATCTGGGAGGCGGGCACGCGCAGCGCCCGCAGCGTGCGTCGGACGGCGTCCATCATGGGCAGGGGCCCGCAGATGTAGATATCGCGCTGGTGCACGTCGGGGACGAGCCGCCGCAGGGGTCCCGGCGCGAACGGATCCGTCGGCTGCTCGGGCGTCCCGCGCGAACCGCCGACGTAGTGGACGATCGCCCCGCGCGAGGCGACCAGCTGGTCGAGCTCGTGACGGAACACGATGTCCTCCCGCCGGCGCGCCCGATAAATGAGCGTCAGGTCACCGCGCCCGGCCGGCAGCTCCTCGAGCAGCGCTCGCAGCGGCGTGATGCCGATGCCGCCCGCGATCAGGAGCACGCGCGGGCGGGTGCGGCGGGCTCCGGTCAGGTTGCCGTACGGTCCCTCGACGAACACGTGGGTGCCAATGCGCAGGTGCTGCAGCGTTCGCGTGTAGTCGCCGAGCTCCTTGACGGTCAATCGGAGGAACCGCCCGTTGGGGGCGGCGGAGAGCGAGAATGGATGGCTGCGCCACCAGTCGTCGGCGGTAAGGAAGCGCCAACGGAACCACTGGCCGGCGCGTACCGCGAGCCGGTCAAGGTCGCGCCCGGTGACGTAGATCGAGATGACCCCCGGCGCCTCTCGGACGACGTTGGCCACCCGCAGCTGGTGACGCAGTGACAGGCGGACCGGTTGACCGAACCGGAACACCAGCAGGAGCGTGCCGGCCGCGACGTAGAGCGCGATCCAGTACAGGCGCGCGAGCGGGTCGCCGATGAAGTCGCTTCCTAGCGCGAGCTGGTGCAGGAACGTGAGGGCGATCGCCAGGTACGCGTAGAGGTGGATGCCGTACCAGGTCTCGTAGGAGAGCCGCCGCCGTGCCAGGCGCACCGAGCTGATCCCGACGGCGACGAACAGGGCCAGGCCGACGGTGGCCATCAGGACGTAGGGGTAGGTGGTCAGCATCGTCGTCAGCTCGACGGGCAGGCTGCTACCGTCCCCGAGCGCATACCCGGTGGTGGTGAGGGTGCCGTGCCCGACCAGCAGCAGGATGGCCGAGAAACCGACCCAGCGGTGGAGCTCCGCCAGGCGATCCGATCCGAAGAGCTGGTCAAGCCAGGGGCTGCGCGACATCAGGACAAGCTGCAGCAGTACCAGGTACGTGCCGTACAGGGCGGCCAGCTGGCCGGCGGCCGTCAGGACCCCCGGGAGCGAGTGGAGCTCGATGAGCTGGCCGTGGCGGATCCACATCGCGCCGATGAGCAAACCGTTCCCGAGCACCAGGGCGACCACGTCCCTGGCGTGCAGGGACCACGTCCGCGGGTACGGAACGCGGCGGAGCGGGAGAGCAGATGCGGCCATGACCTCGTCCACTGAGGCGACACACCCCGGCGGCGGGTCGCAAGTCGTCATCACGCGAAACGTCCGGGAGCGGAGCGGAGTGCAGACCGGTCTTGGTGGGTTGCCGGCCGGCCGGATCCGCTCTCCGACGAACATCATCCTCGCCGCCATTTCTGAGATTGCTCTGAAACCAGGTTTGGCCGTGGGGTAAGGAGGCGTGAACGATCCTTCACCATGACTGGTTCCCTGTCAGGTATCAGCAGGGGCCTGTTGACGTCGTGCGGCGCCCCGGCCCGACCCGGCCATTAGGCATTGCGTCGGACTCCTGCCAGGCGGGTTCGGAGTCGCCGGGCGGGCGCGGGGAGCGTGCCGCCAATTGCTGGTCGCCCGTTCAGGATCCCTGGAGCATCGCCGCGGTATCCTGCGCCCCCAGATGTCCGGCCACAAGCGGCTGCTCGGCGCGCTGACTCTCTCACTGGCGGCTGTCGCGCTCGCGACAGGCCTGTGGAGCGGGTCTGCCTCGGCCTCGGAAGCCCGGGTGGCCGGCCCTGCGACGCCCGTTCTCGCGCGGTCCACCCTGCCCGGGTCGGCGTCCAGGCGAGTCGATGCCCCGCTCGCTGTCTCCTCGGTCGCGGCATCGGCAGCGCCGGTCATGGCGGCGAGCCGGCCGGTCAGGGTCGATCTCTACGCGCCCGGCGTCTTCGTGTCGCAGACCAACCTAGTCCAGTGTGTTGGGGCGAGCATGCAGATGATGCTGAATATCATCGGCCCCACTCACGATGAGACGGCGGCGACCCAGCATCGCCTCTTCGAGGTGGCGGTGGCGCTCGGCGATCCGAGGAGCCCGTACGCGGGCGGCGCCCACGGCGCGAGCGCGCAGGGCTGGGCCGCCGGGTTGACGGCGGCGGGCGCCGGATTCTATGCCGTCCGGAGTGCGCCGACGCTCCGGGCCGCCCTCGCGCTCGCGGCGGCGGCGATCGTCCAGACGGGTCGCCCGGTGGGCTTGCTCATGTGGCAGGGCGCCCATGCGTGGGTCATGAGCGGCTTCGAGGCGACGGCCGACCCGCTGACCGATCCGGCCGCGCGCGTCACCGCCGTGCGGGTGCTCGATCCGCTCTATCCGCGACCGATCGGTGCGCCATGGGGCCCGGGCCCTGCGCCTGATGCCCGCCTCAGCGTGGCCCAGCTCGGCCGCTTCTTCGTCCCGTATCGCCCGCACGGCCGGCAGCTCGCGCTGCGCAATCGGTACGTCATGGTGCTGCCGCTGCAGCCGACGCTCCTCGCGACGCTCCGGTCCATGCCCGTCTGAGTCGCGTCGGCCACCTGACTCGATCGCCACGAGGGCATCCGCTTGGCGCGGGCCGCCACCTCCGGCGGGTGCCGCTCGCGCGCTTCCGTCGCAGCCCGCGGGTCGCATGCGGGCCGACTGCCCAGGGCCGCCAGGTCCACGTTTGGGTTCGGTCCATATGGCCCTCTACGCCGAGGCGAATGGCCCCTATTCTGGAGTCTCCCTTAGTCGCGAACATCGCCCGGATACATCCCCGAACCCACGACAACGCAACACGAAGAGCAGGCCGAAATCGGCCTCCGCCAGGGCAGCGGCTCGCTGGGCACGGCGTCCTGCCGCAAGCTCGCCGCGCTCTAGACGCATTGCGTATTCAAATGCCCCGGGCAGAAGGAAAGGACGAGTCGCATTGGACGGGCCCGCGCAGTACCTGTCGTGGAACTTCATCCTGATCTCGATCCCCAACATCCTGGTAATCGCCGCGATGATTGTGGTGTTCCTGCTGGCGCTGCTGGCGCCGTTCCCGCACGGGGACTCCCGGCAGGAAACGTCGGATGGCCACGATGACTGAGCGCAGCCCCTCACGCGACGACGAGGCCGGGAACTGGACACTGGCCATCCGGCGCTGGCTGGAGCGTCGCCTGCCGCTCGACTCCCTCCTGCCTCACCGCATGCCGTATTACGTCGGGTCGTGGGTCTACGTCTTCGGCGTGGTCGCCATCGCCGGCCTCGTGTGGGTCATCGGTTCCGGCGTCGTGCTCGCCTTTTTCGGTCCCCAGTGGTGGCACATCTCGGGCGTCGGACACTTCGTCAACAGCCTCCACTTCTGGTCAGTGCAGGTCTTCTTCGTCTTCATGGTGCTGCACCTGTGGGGCCAGTACTTCATGGCGAGCTGGCGCGATGGCCGGGCCACGACGTGGATGGTCGGCGTGGTGATTTTCGCGGTCTGCGTCGGGACGGCCTTCACCGGCTATCTCTCGCAGCAGAACTTCGATGCCCAGTGGATCGCGGTGAACGCGAAGGACGCGACGAACGCGACCGGCATCGGTGCCTTCTTCAACGTGCTGAACTTCGGCCAGATGTACGGGCTGCACGTGATGATCTTCCCGATCCTGATCACCGTGCTGGTGGCCCTCCACGTCGTGCAGGTCCGCATGCGGGGCGTGGTCAAGCCCATTGACCCGGCGGGTTCCGCATCCGCGAGCGGGGAGGCGGCCAAGTGAGCGGCGCGGTGGCTGAGCAGGAGCGCTACTACGCCGGAATCCGCATGAGGCGGTACGACCTCGTCACGGAGCTGGCGCTAGCCCTGCTCGGCACGGCCATCCTTGTGGTCGCCTTGGCCGCCGCGTTCTCGTCGCCGGACGACCCGCCGGTCACCATCCAGAGCTGGGCGCAGAGCAACCCGGTCGACTTCGTTACGACGGCCACCTCCGAGCTGTCGGGCCAGAGCACCACCGCCGGCTACGGCCAGCCGTACAACACCACGGCAGGCGCAGCGCAGGCGATCGGACCGATCCAGCCGGCGGTCTGGGCGGGTGTCAGCACTCCCATCGACCCGGCGCAGGATTTCGTCCTGAAGCCGCTCTCGCTCGCGGCCACCGACAACCCGTCGCTCACCGCAGCCCTGCAGACCTACCAGCAGGCGAGCGCGACCCAGCAGGGGGCGTGGCTCGACGCGTACACCAAGGCGCTCGCCAAGGCGTCCGTCTCCAACGGGCGGGTGGTCGTGGCGGCCGGCAGCTACGGGCCCTTGCCGACGCTCATGGGCAGCCTGCTCGACGTCGCCCGAACGGGCAGTCTCGATGGCCTGTTGCTCGACAGCGGCCACTTCTTCCAGACCGACTTCACCCGCCCGCTGCTGTTCATGGGCGACGGGACGTACCTGTCGAACCTCGCGGCCGCCCAGAAGCTCACGGGCGACCAGTGGGGGATGATGAACGAGACGGGCAGCTACCCGGGCCAGACGTGGCTGTGGCTGTACACGTTCTGGTACCAGATCCCGCCCTTCTCCACCGCCCCCAACGCAGACCTGGCAATCGTCATCATCATGATCGTGCTCACCGCACTGCTGGCCCTCGTGCCGTTCATCCCCGTGCTGCGCGACATTCCACGCTGGGTGCCGGTCCATCGGCTGATCTGGCGCAGATACTACCGGGGGCGAGACGCCTAGGAGGTCGCCGACGCGAGACGGAGCGACGGCCCCCGTGGCCAGGGGCCGCTTCGACGCCTGCCCGTTGGTGGGGGGTGCCAATCAACCGGTCGGGGAGCGCGCCCGCGGCCGCCTTGCGATCCGCTGGGTCGGGTCCTGCGATGGGGGTCCTGTCTAGGGCGGGCCATGCTGCCCAGCGGCGCGCGGGGCACGTCGCCGTAGAATAGTGGCCCGTTTGAGCCCGACAAGGAGGTACTCCCCGATAGTCCCACCCGACCCCACGAGCCCAGGCCTTGCTCCTGGCGTGGTCGTGAGCGGTACCGGCGGGACAACCGACAGCGCCGTCGACCAGCCGGGCGCCGCCGCCCGCGAGAGCAGGCTGGACAGAAGTGCCCCGAGCGGGACTTCGCCGCGGTGGCCGAGCCCTTGGCAGCGACGCGTTGGGCGTGGGGTGGCGATGGCCGCGGGGCTGTTGGTGGTTGGCGTGGTCGTCCTGTGGCTCGTGACCCCCTCGGGCGACGACCTGACGAGCCGTGTTCAAGGCTTGGCTGCGGCAGAGCACGCGACCATCCTCGCGCCAGGCGAGGTCCCGCCGCTGCTGGCCGAGGCGGTCGTGGCCACCGAGGACGAGCGCTTCTACCAGCACCATGGGATCGACGTCATCGGGCTCGGGCGCGCCCTGCTCTACGACGTGACGCACCTGTGCGCCTGCCAGGGCGGCTCGACCATCACCCAACAGCTCGTCAAGGCCGTCTATCTCGGCGGCTCGGACACGGGCGTCAACAAGCTCGCCGACATGGCCTTGGCCTTCAAGGTGGAACTGCGCTTCAACAAGCAGCAGATCCTGGCCGACTATCTGAGCGTGGTCTCCACCGGCTATGGCCGCTACGGCATGGCGAACGCCGCCTGCGCCGACTTCCACCGTCCCCTCGCCGATCTCGACCTGGGCCAGCTCGCGCTGCTGGCGGGCATGCCCCTCGCCCCCTCCGCCTACGACCCCCTGCTGCACCCGGATCTCGCCCGTGCCAGGCGCGCCTCCGTGCTCGATGCCATGGTGGACGAGGGGTACATCATGCCCCAGCAGGCGAACGCCGCGGGCACGGAGGCGGTGACGCTGCTACCCGCGCCGGGAGGATGCTGAACCCCAGCCAGAGCTCAGCCTAGGCGCCACGGACTAGGAGCTAGGTTCGTGCGCGACGCGGTCCTGCCCAACGCGGCCGAGGTCGCCAAACACCTCCGCAAACGCCTCGCTCTAGCAGATCAGGTCGCCGTCGAAACCATTGGCCTCGTACTGCGCGATCTGGACGAGTCCGCCTGTGAAACCGATCGCATCGCAACTGGTTCTCGCCTGACTAGCCGTGTCTGATCCAGCGACCCAGCTTGGCGCGGCGGCGAAGACCAAGGTGCTGCCGGTGATCACATTCCACTGGTATGCGGTGGAGTAGAACCCGACGCTCGCAGCACCTGCCGATTGCAGGTAGGCCATTGCGCCCTGAAGCGCCGCCACGTTGAGGGAGACGTCGTCTCGCCAGCTGTTGGTCGTCTCGACGTCGAGCCACCAGACGTCGGCCCTGGGCGTGCGCGTTGCACCCTGCGGCGCGAGGCCCAGCGAGATGTAGGCGCCGACGGCAGCCTGGTAGGAGTCCGCCGCGCCGTTCCATCCGTAGTCGTAGGCGCAATCCGCGGTGTCGGCGCCCTGGGACGTGCCGGTATTGCAGGCTCGAGGAGACGTCTGGCCGTTGGGCCAACGCGTGGAGAGCGCAGGGCCCGGATTTCCGGTGTTGGCGTACAGCTGGACGCTGGTCCCGCCTGCCCACGCTAGTTCAGCCATGACGGCACCGGTCCCCAGGCACGGATTGGGGCTGAAGACCCGGCCTCCATTGACGCCGACGATCCCGAAGGCCGGGCTGGCCGGGAACGGGTCACCGCATTGGGGGTAGGAGATGTCGTAGCCTGCGGTCGGCTCGACCTCGAAGGCGCCGGAGTCGCAAGCCGGCCCTTGCGGTCGGGCCACCCCGCGCTGGTCAGTAGCCGGCGGCGGACAGGCGACCCCCGCGTTGATGGCGAGGCTGGCGGGCAGGAGCGCCACGGTCTCCGTGGGGCCTCCGTTGTCAGCAAGCGGAGCAAGTCCGAGGGCAGCGACCGCCGTGTTGTTGTGCGACGAGGCTTGGCTCAGGCCGCACGAGCCGTCGGTGCTGAAGTTGCCGCCCTGGTCGCTCACGGCTGAGGGCGGGAGATTGCACTCGCCACCCGTCGCGCCAGCCATGATCGTGTTCCTAAGCGTCGCGCTGCCACTGTCGAGGCTGAAGGACGCCCCCGTTGCGACGTTGTTCTCGAAAGTGCTGTTGACGAGGGTCAGGCCAGTGGTCGCATGAATGGCGCCGCCGCGTCCCGCCTGGTTGGCGACGAAGGTGCTGCTGGTCGCCAACACCGTTGATCCGTTGATCGCACCACCGTCGCCCCCGGTGGCTGCGTTGTCGACGAACGTGCTGTCAAGGACTGCCACGGACCCGTTGGCGCCGCCTGCGACGGCTCCGCCTGCCCCGGCGCGGTTGTCGGCAAACGTCGAGTTCACCAGTGTGACCGAAGCGCCGTGACTGGCGTCGATCGCTCCGCCGACGCTGGCGCTGCCGTTCTGTAGCGTCAGGTTGACGACGGCGAAGGTGGCATCGCCGCCCACGGAGAACAGACCAACCTTACCGCCGCCATCGATCGTCACTGCGTGATCCGTGGCATCAAGGACGGTGGGCTTTGTTACCTGGAGCGTCGAGGTGAGCGCGATGGTGGCATCGCAGGCGAAGCGCACCATTCCGCCAACGCTGAGCGCAGAGGCGAGGTGACCCTGGTCACACGTCGTCACGATGGCGACGCCGGCTTGGCTGACGAACGCCCCGCAGTAGACGCGGCGGCCCGACACCAGCCGAACCACAGCCCCACCGTTGTTCACCGCGGTGGCCTGCGCCGGGGTCAGAGCGTCGCTCCGTTCGAACGTGCCGCTCGGGGTGCTCTTGAGCGTCGGCAGCACCACGATATTGGCCGACAGCTTCGAGCAGGTTCCTCGGTACAGCGTCTCGCTGTATGTCAGCCGATGGCCAAGGCCCTTCAGACTGACCGAGATCGCACCCGGCCCTGCCGTGTCGATGCTGATCTCGGCCGTCCCGTTCGTGCCGCGCGGTCCAACTGCGGCCTGCCACTGAACGCCCAGCGTGGCGGCTTGGGAGGGCCCGACAACCACGAACGCGCTGAGGACCAGAATGGCGCTCAGCATCACGACGGCACGACGACGGAACGTCATGGCTGACCCCTCCTCGGCATCCAACATCGTTCCTTTGCCGGGTCCGGCACGCTTGGCGTGACCTGGCAGGAACGTGGTCTCCGACAGGGCCGGATGCGTGGTCCGCGGCCCGGCCGCCCGCAATGCAGTGTAGACGCGGGGGTCCTGGGCCATCAGACGGAGAAGCCTGCGCTCCTGGCCCGCTGCGATACGCCCGCTGGCGCACGCGAAGCCGGCTGACGCGACCCCGCGCCTGACAAGACGGAAATGAGAGTATGGGCGCACTCTGAGTTGCGCCTTGGGCCCAGATGTGGAAAGTTCGGCTGCGCCCACATCGAGGTAACGCTGTGGCGCTGCAGAGGTGGTGGACCGAATAGGTTATCCGCCTACGCCATGGGTTCGAGTACGAATACCGGGATCTGCCGATCGGTCTTCGACTGGTATGTCGCGTAGTCGGGCCACGCTTCGACCGCGCGCCCCCACCAGACGGCCTTCTCGTCGCCCGTGACCTCGCGCGCCGTGTAGTCGCGTTTGGTCGCACCGTCCTGCAACTCTACGTGCGGGTTCCGCTTGAGGTTGTAGTACCAGACTGGGTTCTTCGGTGCGCCGCCGAGCGACGCGACGACCGCGTACACGCCTGCGTGTTCGACGCGCATGAGGGCGGTCTTGCGGAGCTTGCCCGTCTTCGCGCCGAGCGAGGTCAGCACGATCACGGGCCTGCCGCGCAGCTCGCCGCCCTGTGCCCCGTTCGTCGCCTCGTAGCGCTCGGCCTGTTCGCGCGCCCAGCTCGCTGTGCTCGGTGCGTAGTCTCCGGTGAGTGGCATGACCCCTATTCTCTCGCCGTCCCGACTGCTTCGCGATCCGCGTGCCTGCCTACACGAACGGCGTCGCGTTCGGGTCGTCTGACGCCTATCGCGGGAGGACCATAACTGGGCTCTATCGTTGTCTCCGCCGTCCGCGTAGCGTCCTTTCGCTACCGCCCGTGCGCTCTTCCGCCATCTCATCACCGCGGTTCATCGCTGCGTCTAAGGGCTCGCGAGGTCGTGGGCGGCCCAAGGTCGCTTCGCCGGGCTCTCGCTCCATAATCGGATTGCGGGGCCAAGCCTTCACGATCTTGTGCTGCTGGCGCAGCGTGCGGTGCTCTCGGACGGCCGGTGTCCCACCCAATCGAGCGGGCGTGGGGACCACGTGGCCCCGTCGGCCCCGTGACCATTGCCGCTGTGCGGCAGTCGCGCATCGGCTCACAGTGCTGGCATTCCCGTTCAGGCGGCGTGCCTGGACGCGTCCCACTGACGGCGGGCGGCTGGTCGAAGGAGGTTCGTATGGTCAGAGTGGTCGTCGTCCATCACGACCCCGATGTCGCGGCCAGCCAGACAGCGCAGCTGCAAGCGGCTGGGTACAAGCTCGAGACCTGCGGTGGCCCGCTGACCGTATCGTGCCCGGTTCTTGAGGACCAAGCTTGCCCACTGGCCGACCGGGCAGACGTGCTCGTCTACGACGCGTGGGCGGCGGGCGACAGCGACGCCGGGCGCGAGCTCGTGCGCCACCTGCGCGACATATACGCCGACCTGCCGCTCGTCCTCACGGCCGTCGACGATCGCCTGCAGTGGGTGGAGACGGAGGGTCCCGAGCGCGTGACCCCGCTGCGCGGCACGCCCGCTGTCGATGCGCTTCGCCGAGCGATCGATGTGGCGCTGGCAGACCAGGGGATGGCCGTATAAGCCAGAGACACTCACCTCGCGCGGTGACGCGCGCACTGCCGGGGAGTTGAGACCCTCGAAAATCGCGACCCCCGCATCAACCAGCGCTACGTCGAGATGCTCGCGCCACTGTTCGCCACGGGGAAGCCGGTGGTGGTCACTGAGTTCGGCTGTCGCACCTATCAAGGAGCCGAGAGCGCAGGCGGCACGGGCACTTTCGGTATGGTGGGCAACCGCTCACTCTTCCTCCACGCGCTCCCGCTCGTCGGTCGCCTCGTGCGGCTCGGCTGAACGGGGACGACGTGCGGACGAAGCGTTGCCAGCTCGGGAACTCACCGAGACGCTCGGCATCCTCGACAGCGCGGGCGTCGACGGTGCCTTCATCACGACCTCCGTCGCCCCCATCGCACCGTACGACGGTGACCCCCGCTACGACCTCGACATGTCGAGCTTCGCGGTCGTGAAGACCTTTGCCGACGGCCGTCACGGCACGACCTATCCGGACATGCACTGGGAGCCCTAGGAGGCGTTCCGGGCCGGGGCCGACTACTACGCCAGGTCGAAGCGAGACGGCGACCGGCCCACATGCCCTGCCGCTAACTGAGGGGCATCGCAGGGATCCTTGGCATGGGGCGCGTCCACCTCTTCGAGTTCAACCGATCAGCTCTGGTATCCGCAGGTCTTCTACATCGCCCCTGAGCCGCCATCGTCAGGAGCACGCAGTACCCGGTGATTCCGGTCGGAAGCTGTGCCCAGCGCGCGGACACAGCAGACGCTCGACTGACGAACGAGCTGGGCCGCGGCACGTCGGCCGTCCACCGGCTAGTTGCCGTGCGCCTTCCGCACTTCTAGGTTCCCAGCCTGACCGACCAGATCAGCCCCCGCGGCAGTTACACGAGGCCGAGGGCGTCGAGGACTGGCGTGTGCTGGGCGAAGGAGCCTGCACCTTCTTCCGAACTGGGTCGTTCGCGGCGGGCGCCAGGCTCGTGGACGCGATCAGCGACCTGGCCGACCGCGACGATCACCAACCCGACGTGGACGTGCGACTTTGTCCCGCTGCGTGCCCGTCCCCCGATCCAGTCGGGCGACAGGTGCGTTAGCCGTAGTCGGCGTCGGTCGTGCCCTCGAGCGGTCCTGTTCCTTGGTACTCGTATTCGGTTGTGCTGCCCCGCCAGTCTGCGGAGGTCCGGCTACTCGTCAGGAGTGCCCGTCCCGCCACGGTCCTTCCATCGCCCAGCACCATGACCGCGTCGGCAAGCTCGGGCAACGGCCCACCCCGCCCCACCCGTCCGAAGACGGTCCAGCTCCTATCCCCGCGGACACCACGTGCGGGCTCGTCACGATACAGATTGATCGTCGCGCCGCCCAGCTGACGTGCGCCGACCTGGAGCGACTCAACGGTCACGCGGCGGTGCGACATGTTGTGCCCAATGGAGTTCCCGTAGATGACGCGCGAGCGGCTCGTCGTCGGCGTGTCGCGAGTGCCCGCCGTCGGGGACGCCATGACAATCCAGGGCGCTGACCGTGTCGGCCACGAAGCTCTCCCATCAGTTGGTACCCAGAGGGCGAGCTGGAATGGCAGCCATTTGGGGAGCCTGTGGTGGGCCGGGGCAATCGCCACGCAGGTCGAGCTTCCCCTCGCGCTGTTCGGCGGGGACCCAAGTGGTGTGAATGAGGCCGCAGACAGCGCAGACGCCGATCACGAAGGAGCCGCGACCCTGATCCGTCGCCGCGAACACCCACTCGTGCTTCAACGCCTTTGCGCCCTCCTCGTGCTCCCGAAGGTATCTGACGCCGCATCACGTGGCTGTAGACCAAACGGTCAACCAGTGGACGTACTTCTGAGCATCTCGGGCTCTCACCGGCGGCTAGGCGCGTCAACCGCCGGCCTATAGCTGGACCCCTCGATGGGGGGCGGGCGGAGACGGGGGACCGGGGCTGCTCCCCTGAGAGCAGCCCCGGTCCCCCAGCAGGAAAGGAGGGAGAAGACCTGGCCCAGCATGGGGCACCGCCGTTTCCCGCGTCGCGAGTCAGAGGTCCCACCGGCCAGTCGTCGGAGGTCCTCTTGCCGGCTCGCACGCGCCGAGAGCAAGACAGCGGCGGAGGAGCGGCTGAACCTACGGGGCGCTGGCCTCCAGCCGAACGGTACAGCCGGTCCGAAGTGGAGCAGGACCGTCGGGTCATGGCCCCCGTCCACCTCGACGGCCTGCCGTCGCGCCTATGGTGGCGCGGACACGGCGCTCGGACGTCCGGCCGCCCAGGCCCGCGGACTATGGGTCCCGAGGAAGGACGTCACTGAACACACCTGCTGCTGAGCTAGGCGCGAGCCGGACACGTCGAGAAGCCGAGGAACAACGGATGCTCTACTGGGGTTGGGGGTTCGGACCGGGAGGCTGGCTGCGCCTGGCACTTGGCCTGCTCCTCTGGCTGCTCGTTATCGGCCTGTTCGTCGGGCTCCTCGTGCGGGTTGTGCGCGGGCCGCGCCGTGGGTACTGGATGCAGGGTCAGCATCCTGCCGGCCCCGAGCAACTGCTCCGTGCGCGATTCGCCCGCGGCGAGATCAGAGCCGACGAATTCCAGCAGCGCCTCGACGTCCTGCGCCGCACCGGCCCGCCGCCACGGAAGTGAGACGGGGCGAGCCTCACTGGGCTGATCCGCTGCGGGCGCGATCCACGCGGGCCCGATCCATCGGTTCGACCGGGGGTCGGTCGGTCAGGCGCGGCGGTTCGTCCTAGGTGTTACCCAAGCTCGATGCGCCCGGCCCGTGGCATAGTGGCGCCTCACGCCCCGAGAGACTAGAGAAGGAGACAAGGTTGCCATCCCGGACGGTCGCCGTCATCGGCGCAGGGAACATCGGCAGCACTCTCGCCCGCAAGTGGGTCGGCGCGGGTCACCGGGTGATGCTCGGCGTACGCGATCCGGCTGGGCCACGGGCGAGCGGGCTTGTGCACGAGCTTGGCGGGGCCGTCTCCGCTACCTCCATCGCGGAGGCCGCGGCGGCCGGCGGGGTCGTCGCGTTCGCCATCCCCGGCAACGCCATGGCGGCCACGCTGGAGGGGCTCCGGCGCCCCCTCCGCGGCAAGGTCGTGATCGATGCGACCGGACCGGCGCACAGTCTCGCCCTTATCGCCAAGGCCGCCCCGACGGCGTCCGGCCTGTACCGCGCCTTCAACTCGCTCGGCTGGGAGATCCTCGCCGACCCGGTCGTCGGGGGCACCGTGGCCGACATGTTCTTCGCCGGACCCGACGGTGCGGGGCGCGCGACGGTCGCGGGCCTGATCGCCGACGTCGGTCTGCGGCCCATCTGGCTTGGGGGGTTGGAGCGCGCTGACCTCGCCGATGCGCTCGGGGTCCTCTGGTTCGCGCTGGTCTCGGACCAATCCAGGGGCCGCCGCGTGGCCCTCAAGATGCTCGGCGCCTGAGCGCCCCAAGGATCGCCCCAACCGAGTCCGTTCCGACGCCCATCCTGGCTCCGGCCGGCCAATTTGGGCGGCCGTGTTGCGGGGCCTGCTCGGGCCGCCGGGCACACGACGCCCCGATCGTGACGGTCCAGGACGGCACAGGGGAGCACCGCGCGGCGGGCCCAAGACTGCCGCCATGACCCCGCTCGTCGCGCTGGGGCGCTGGCGGTCGGCGCCATGTTGCTCTCTCGCGCCCCCTGAGTCACGCCCGCCCCTGGGCGTTCTCACTTTGGCCGCGGCGTATCTCGCCTGGTCTAGCTGTGGCTGACTGTCAACCGCCTGACCCTTCGGTGTGGTGGAGCGGGTCTGGAGCGTTGGGGGCGGCCCCCCGTTGATGGTCGCGCAGCCGCACCCGCCCCTGACCCCTGTTGCGACGGTGCGCGGCCGACCGCACGCCCGGCCGGGCCGCCGTGGCCAGGTGCCGAAGGATCGGGAAGGCACTCGCCCAGGCGGAGTGACCCTCACTTCTCGATGGGCACGCCCACCATCGATCCCCATTCGGTCCACGAGCCGTCGTAGTTGCGGACACGGGGGTAGCCCAGCAGTTCGTGGAGCACAAACCAGGTGTGGCTGGAGCGTTCGCCGATGCGGCAGTACGTAACGATGTCTCGTTCGGGCGTGATCCCCTTCGAGCGGTAGAGCTCGCGCAGTTCGTCTGGAGCCCTGAAGCGGCCGTCATCGGCCACCGCCTGCGACCATGGGATCGATGCGGCACCTGGGATATGGCCGCCCCGCTGGGCCGTCTCGCTCATGCCGGGCGGTGCAATCACCTCGCCGGTGTACTCGGCCGGTGAGCGCACGTCCACGAGAGCGAGCTCCGGGTCGCCCAACCGCGGCAGGATGTCGGCGCGGAACGCGCGCAGGCCGGAGGAGCGCTCGGGGAGTCGGATGCCGGTCTCCGGGTGCGTCGGGACGTCGGTGGTGATCGGGTAGCCGTGGTCGAGCCAGTAGCGGCGACCGCCGTCGAGCAGGCTGACCCGATACCAGCCTCGGGTTCCACCGATCGACGCAACACCTTGATGGGTGCAGTGTCGATCGGGAGGTGGCCCATGGCGCAGTGGGGCAGGCCGGCGTTGACGGCCGAGCAGAAGCGAGACATGTGGTCCCGCTGGAAAGCAGGTCAATCGCTCAGTGAGATCGGGCGGGCGCTCGGGAGGGAACGGAGCGCCATCCACCGCATGGTCGCGACCACCGGCGGGTACGTGCCGGTGGACCAGCGTCGCTCGCCGCGGGTGCTCTCGTCCGCCGAGCGGGAGGAGATCTCGCGCGGTCTGGCCGAGGGCGTCTCGCTGCGCATGATCGCCCGCCGCGCCGGCCGGGCCGCCTCGACGATCAGCCGCGAGGTCGCCCGCCACGGTGGCCGGCACCGCTATCGCGCGACACAGGCCGACGAGCGGGCCTGGCGGCGGGCCTGCCGACCAAAGCCCTGCAAGCTCGCGACGTCAGCGGAGCTGCGGGAGTTGGTAGCGGGCAAGCTCGCGCTCGACTGGTCGCCCCAGCAGATCTCGGGCTGGCTTGCCCGCACGTATCCGGGGGAGCAGGCTCGGCAGGTGTCGAGCGAGACGATCTATCGGAGCCTGTTCATCCAGGCCCGGGGCGTGCTGCACAAGGAGCTCATGGTCCACCTGCGCACCCGGCGCAGCATCCGTCGCTCTCGTCTCGCGACCACCAAGGGCCAGGGCCGTGGCGGGATCGTCGACGCGGTCTCCATCCGGGAGCGGCCGGCCGAGGCGAAGGACCGGGCGGTGCCGGGCCACTGGGAGGGTGACCTCCTCGCCGGCTCCGCCAACAGCCACATCGCCACGCTCGTGGAGCGCCAGACCCGCTACCTCCTCCTCGTCAAGGTACCGGGCAAGGGCTCCACGGGGGTGGTCGACGCCCTCGCCGCCCAAGTCCAGACGCTGCCCCGTCAGCTGTGGGCGAGCCTGACCTGGGATCGCGGGGTGGAGCTCGCCGACCACCGGCGCTTCAGCATCGCCACCGACGTCGCGGTCTACTTCTGTGACCCCAGGAGTCCCTGGCAACGGGGCACCAACGAGAACACTGTGAGTCTGTGACTGACGTGGGCCGGATGGGCTCAGCCAGGCTGGAGCCGACAGTGCGAGGTGACTCTCGAGAACACTGGCCACCTCAGGGTGTGCCCTTCGTTGGACCTGTTCCTCGTGCTGCCGGCACCGACCTGGCCACTCGTCGTTGGCTTGATCAGGAGCTTGTCCGCCTTAGGGGCGTGACCCTTCACAGTGCTGCCGTGACAGGTGACGTTCATCCAGACCGGTGCCGACGACGATTGCCGACCGAACTGGAGGACAACCGCAATGGTCATGTTGGCAGACCACTACGACTATGTCATCGGAGGCGACCCGGACCGCGACAGCGTGGACTTGGCCGTGATCGACACCCGCACCGGCGGGATCCAAGCGCAGATCGCGGCTCCAGCCGACGGCCCTGGCTACCAGCGGCTGCTCGACTGGGGACGCGCCCAGGCACCGGGCCGACGGGTCTGGGCTCTCGAAGGCACCGCCAGCTTCGCCGCGGGGTTCGTCGCATGCTTGGCCCACGCCGGCGAGGACGTCGTCGAAGTGGGGGGCATCAAGCGCGCCCGGGGTGCCAAGAACGACCGGATCGACGCGGTGCGCGCCGGCCGCCACGCCTTGTCGTCGGAGCAGCTAGCCAGCCCGCGGGCGCGCGGGTTGCGGGAGGCGCTCCGCTTGGTCCTCACCACCCGCCACGCCGTCCTTGTCAGTCGCACCACGGCCATCAACGAGCTCAAGAGCGTCATCGTGACGGCCCCCGAACACCTCCGTGCGGGCTTACGCGGCGTCGCCCTGGCCAGTCAACTTGACCGCGTCGAGGCGCTCACCAGCGGCCCGTCGGCGAGCGTCGAGCATCGACTGACGGTCGTCACCCTGCGCTCGATCGCGAGCCGCATCCGCTTCCTCACCGCCCAGATCCACGAACTCGACCCCGAGCTGGTGACCCTGGTCAAGGCCCATCCCGCCGGACCCGCGCTACTCACCGAGCCGGGCGTCGGCCCGGTCGTCGCCGCGCAGTTACTCGTGAGCTGGTCACATCGAGGACGCGTGCGCAACGAGGCCGCCTTCGCCGCTCTGGCCGGCACCGCGCCGCTCGAAGCCAGCAGTGGCGAGCGAAGGCGCCACCGACTCAATCGAGGCGGCGACCGCGACCTCAACCGGGCGCTCCACACCGTGGCCATCACCCGCCTCCGCTGCCACCCGGAGACCATCCACTACGCAGCGCAACGAAGGGCCCAGGGCAAGACACACCGCGAGATACGCCGGTCCATCAAACGCGCCCTCGCCCGCCGCCTTTACCGACGGATCCAGGCCGCCACCGAACCCATGGCGCTGCCCACCGCGTATTGACAAACATAGGAGCGTCCAACGGGCTGCTGCGCCAGTACTTCCCCAAGTGGACCGACCTCTCCGGCTACAGCCAGGCCGATCTCGATGCCGTGGCCACGCGACTCAACACCAGGCCCCGCAAGACGCTCGGATACCAGACCCCGGCCGCTATGCTGGCGGCGATCGTTGCGCCGACCCCCTGAACCCGCCGCCAAAAAGCTTGAGCTGCCAGTACGCCCAGGCGGCGAACCAGTCGTTGTTGTCGCCGTAGAGCACCACGCGCGTGGCCGGCCCGACACCTGACGCGCTCAGGAGCTTGGCAATCTCTTCCCGCGACGCCAGGTCGCGGCGGACCTGGTCCGTCAGCTGCGTCGTCCAGTCCCAGGCCACGGCGCCCGGGAGGTGCGCCTGCTGGTACGCCGTGGTGTCGACGTCGACCTCCACGAAGCGGATGTCGCGATCGTCGAGGTGCGCCTTGGCCCACTCCGGCGACACGAGCGCCCAGGTGGCCGGTGCGGTGGGGACGCTCACCGTGATCCTCCTACTCTGGGGCACCCCGCCTGAGGGCGGCGGGGTCGCTTCGCCGCAGCCGCATGATGGTCCCCGGAAACACGAAAGCCGCGGTCGTCTCCGACTGCGGCCGCGCGCCTGCCATGCGTTGCTGCTAATCAGCGCGGCGCGTCAGGCCTCGTCCGGGGGACGGAGGGCCGCATCCAACCGCGCACGCGTGGGGATGTGGCCCATCAGGAGCCGAACCTTGCCATACGGCGAGAAGACGCGCAAGAGAGCAGCGCGCCTGCGGCTCACTCGGCGAGACCACCGCGCTCCGATGCCGCCAACCCTCCGGCCACCAGACAGAGGTGCTCATCGTGCCAGGGGTCGAAGGGGTCAGAAGGCGCCCGATGCGGATCAGGCAGCGTCAGACGGCTTCGAACGCTGCGAGCTGCCCTGGCCCCTCCCGGCAGGCGATTCCTGCCGGAGCAGCGGCCGCAGGACGAGGACGAAGCCCATCGCAACGACGAAATGGTGATGTGCGGTTGATCGGCTCGACCCCGCCGGGGCAGCGGCAGAGCAGTGATCCGCGCTCAGCGCGAGTTGAGCGTGCACCGACGGGCACCATCGGTGAGCTCGATCTCGCACCGGGCGGGAGCTGACCCTGCGCCCGGCGTCTCGAGGAACAGGTTGCCGGCGCCCTTGCCGCGCTGGTCGTCGAGGACGGTCTAGGCGGCTGCACCCTTCACGGTGAGGCGAGCCGCGACACGCGAGGGACGGTGCATGGCGACGGCGCTCATGCCACCGGTGACACGGATCGGACGCACGCCCGTGAGCCGCGGCAGTGTGAGGTCGATCTTGCTCGCGCGACCTGCGAGTTCGAACGAGCGCAGGTGCTGTGGGAGCGCGGCCGGCGGTCGGGCGCAAGGTCAGTGCAGCTGGCGCTCCCAGTCGGTCGGCACCCGACCAGCCGGTCCTGGCACCGGCTGATCGAGGGGATGGTGTTGCGGAGGCGTCAGAGTGGGGCCCTCCTCGTACCGCTCTTTCGCGTAATCCCAGAACCAGTCTTCATCCGGCTCGTAACTGCGGACCACCGCATGCCCGTACTCCGCGGCGTGGCGACTCGCATGCTGCGAGGGTGAGGCGTCACAGCAACCGATGTGGCCGCAGCGCGCACACCGCCGATGGAACCACCAGCCACCGGCCGCAAGGCACTCGACGCACCCCGGCCCGCTCGGCGGCATGCGGCCGGGTCATCCGGCGAGCGCCACAATGACTGCGTCTCCCTCGATGGTCCATGGCCGCCGATCTAAGCACCGCCTCATCTGTAGCCGCCATCGTCCAACGCCTCGCCGCTACAGTACGTCTCGTGGACGCGTACGAGATCGCCGAGGCGGCCAGGCGGGCCGGACTTGGTGTCGATGAGCTGCGCCGGCCTTGAACAAACGAAGACATGGACGGCCAACATCATCGAGGGCCTCGAGATGCAGCTGGCCGCGGCCGGCCTCCACATCCGGCTCGAGCATCCCCCGGCGATGTGCTTCCTCGACATCACCGGGTACACGCGGCTCACCCAAGAACGCGGAGACGCGGCGGCGGCCGATCTGGCCGAGCAGCTCGGTCGGCTGGTGCAGCGCACGTCGGTCAAGTACGGTGGCCGACCGGTCAAGTGGCTCGGCGACGGGGTGATGTTCTACTTCAAGGACCCCGGACCGGGGGTCGTCGCCGCTCTCGAGATGGTGGCGGGCGTGGCCGAGGCCGGTTTGCCACCGGCGCACGTCGGCCTGCACGCGGGTCCCGTGATCTTCCAGGAGGGCGACTACTACGGCCAGACGGTAAACGTTGCGTCGCGGATCGCCGAGTACGCTCGACCCGGCGAGGTGCTGGTCAGCCAGGAGGTCGTCGACGCCTCGGGCGGAGCAGCGGCCGCCTTCCGGGAGATCGGCCCGGTTGAGCTTAAGGGCGTGTCCGGCGCCGTGCGCGTGCACGCCGCGTACCGGCCCGGCTAAGCGTGTTTGAGTTCAGTATTCGCCTAGTGCGCTGGACCGAGCGCTAGGGTCGCCCGCTTGAGTTGAGGGTGACCATCCCTGCCTCTGAGTTCAGAGTCGCGCGAGGGCGCGACCGAGGCGGCGTCGATAGTCGGACGTGACGAGCGAGCGCCAGGTGGGCGCGAACGAGCGGCCGAACTGCTCGACGTCCTCGTCGAGCTGCCGGGTGAACCGTTCGATCGATTTCACCTCGTGGCTCGAGAGCGATCCGGCGCCGGCAACGAACTCGCGCGCCAGGGTCGCTGCGACGTGCAGGTCGTGCTGGGCTCCCAGCTGATCCTGCAGCGCCACGACCGGGCGGATGAGCGGCGTGGCCTCCGGCTCGAGCGCCTCGCGCACGAACTCGAGCGTGTAGCGCAGCCACTTGCCGGCGATCCGGAGCTGGTGCCGTGTGGCGAGATCGGCCGATGGGAGGTCGTCGTCGAAGGCCCACACGGCCTGGTAGGCGGCCCAGACCGTGGCGGGCATCCGGGTGCGCACGAGCCCCGGCGTGTGCGGTGTCACGGGGACCCTGGCCAGCCCAGCGGTTGTGGCAAACACTTGGTATTCGGCGACGAAGCGGGCGAACGCCTCTGATCCGAGGACACGCACGAGCTCGCGGCGCCGGATCTCGCGCTCGGCGTCCCACGCGCGCAGGAGCGGCGCCAGGCCGGCCCGGCCACGCGCGCTGCATCCGGCCGCGTGGGCAGCCAGGATCTCGAGCAGCACGTCGAGGTCGCGGACCGCACCCAGCCGAGCCCCGACCTCGCGCAGGTCGCGCCGGTAATGGCGCACCGCTGCGCGCTCGAACCCGTCGCCGAAGACGCGCCAGGCGGCGCGCATCCGACGCGCCGCGACGCGCATCGCGTGGACCTCCTCGGGGTCCTCGCCGGCGATGACGCCCGGCACCCGCGCGAGCGTCCGGGCAAGGTGGAAGCGCAGGACTTTGCGGCCGGCCTCGGCCCAGGGGTCCTCGCCGCGGACCCCGGGCGTTCGGCCAACCGACAGGGGGTCGAGCACCGGGTGCGCCAGATCGGGCGCCGAGTGGTCGTCCGGAGCGGCCTCGGGCGCAGCCGCGCCCGACGGTGGCTCGACGGGCTCGCTGGGCCTCAGGGCGGCCGTGTTCTCGGCAGGGCCGGCGACGGACCCCACCGTGTCGCTGGCCGGCGGTTCAGGCGTGATGGGGGCGATCGCGGACATGATGCGCTCGGAGAGAAGAGTTGGAAGGCAAAGGCTACGCCGGCGGTCAACTCGTCAGTCGTCAGCCTCAGCAACCGACCAGCTCCTCGCGGCTGACCCACTCGACGCAATGCCGTTTCACCTCCCAGCATCTGGCCGGGCCCTCGAAGACGCGGTGCTCGTGCCAGTCGGGTTCGCGAATAACAAGGACGGAGCCGACGGCCTCGAGCGCCGGCAGGTACGCTGGCTCGTCGGCCGAGGCGGCGACGACGAGACGCATGTCGATGATGGGCTTGGCGGCCAGGCCCGGCACGGACGTGGAGCCAGTGTGCTCGAGCCGCAGGACGCCACCGCCGAGCGTTGCCCGGACCCTGACGTCCTCCCGAACGAAGAGCGTCGGCCATGCGGGGTCGTACTCCACGAGTTGGACCCGGCCTGACAAGCGGGGTGGCTCCACGACCCAGGCTGCGCGGATCTGCTCCTCGGTCATCGGCTCGTGAACCGTGCCGGGTTGGTCGTCGCTC
The DNA here is from genome assembly GCA_963835945.1 of uncultured Chloroflexia bacterium. Classification (GTDB taxonomy): domain Bacteria; phylum Chloroflexota; class Limnocylindria; order Limnocylindrales; family CSP1-4; genus JAJYNJ01. Next base: position 87,294 of record CAWIHR010000010.1, on the reverse strand, counting down.
ACGCGTGCATCCTGACGTGCGCCAATGGCAGGCCGCCACTGTACGCTGGCTTCCCTGAGGGGTCGCAGGAGCTCGAGCCGAAGGTCGTCGCGCTGGCCCGATGGGGTTTGGACGTGGGGCGAGATCCGGCCTCGATCGAATGGTCGGTCGGGATCGCGCCGGACGACCTCGACCGCTTTCTCGACGAGGACGCGGCGATGTACCCGGCCATGGGCTTCACGCAGTTCACCCCGGGCTTCCATGGCCCCGTCTGGACCGTCGAAGCCGGACAGCGCTGGCTCGTCTGGCGCGATGATCAGAACACGGCCCGCTCAGGCCCGGCGCCCGCGGCTGACCCGGCGGGGTGACGAGTCGATCATCCGCCATCAGGCCGAGGCCGACCGGTCTCAGGCCCCCAGCGCAGCCCGCACGCGCGGGGTAAAGAGATACCAGAGCGTGATGACCGCGAGCACGATGGTGAGCAGGTGGCTGCCCAAGATCCCGTGGCCCAGCTGCAGCAGCCCCAGGGCCAAGGCCACGATCTCGACGGTCACCCCGAGCGGCCAGGCCCAGGAGCGCAACGCGAGGAGTCCGTAGGCGAGGATGAGCTCGAGCACTCCGACGACGAGCAGGATCAGCGCGATGAGCCGCTCGATCCCGTGCAGCCGGGGCAGGAAGACGAGGGTCTCTGAGGCGCTCCACCAGCCCAGCGCGCCAATCAGCGCGATCAGCCCTACGAGCGCCGCAGCAATCGCCAAGATGGACAGCCCAATGGGCCGCGATTGCATCGTCATCTCCGTCGTCCCCTGAGGTGTGTACCGGTCCCTCCGCGTACAGTCCATCACAGGCTCGTCAAGGCCGTATCAAGATCAGACGTACCAGCGAACGGAGCCCCTTCGGCTACCCGTGGACGGAGCACACAGGGCAGTGGCTGGGGGTCGGTAGAGCGGGACATCGGTCGCGGTACTACCCGCTCACTCCGTATGCCAGGAGGCATGCCGCGCCGCTACGCCGTACACTCGCCCGCCAATGAACGTCGTCTTCCTCTCGCCACACTTCCCGCCCAATCTAGCCCTCTTCTGCGGGCGGCTGCGGGGACTCGGCGCGACGGTCTTGGGCGTCGCTGACGTCCCCTATGAGTCACTTCGCCCGGACCTTCGCGGTGCCCTCACCGAGTATTACCGGGTGAGCGACCTCCACGACCGCGAAGCCCTGGTTCGGGCGCTCGGCTACTTCACGCATCGCTACGGGAAGATCGACCGGATCGACTCGCTCAACGAGTACTGGCTCGAGACCGAGGCATACCTGCGGACCGAGTTCAACATCCCGGGCCTCAAGGCCGAGTCCATGGCTCGTGTGAAGCGCAAATCGGCCATGAAGCGGGTCTTCGAGCGAGTGGGCGTGCCCGCCGCCCGGGGCCGCGTCGCACGCAGCCCGGCCGCGGTGCGCAGGTTCATCGAGGAGGTGGGCTACCCGGTCATCGCCAAGCCCGACGTCGGCGTCGGAGCGTCCCGCACCTACCGCCTGGAGAACGACGACGACCTGGCCGCATATTTGGCCGACAGACCAGCGGTCGACTACCTCCTCGAAGAGGCCCTCAGCGGCCAGCTCCTGACGTTCGACGGGCTCGTCGATCGGCGGGGCAGGATCGTCTTCTCCTCGTCGCTCGTCTACCGCGTCCCGGTTCTCGATGCCGTGCGCGGCGCGGACATGTCCTACTGGATCGACCGTGAGATCTCCCCCGACCTGGCCGAGATGGGCGGCCGGCTCGTGCGTGCCTTCGACGTCCGCGAGCGGCCGTTCCACTTCGAGTTCTTCCGCGTCCCCGACGGCTCCCTGGTGGCGCTCGAGGTCAACATGCGCCAGCCGGGCGGTCTCACCGTCGATATGTGGAACTGGGCAAACGACATCGACTTCTACCGGGCCTGGGCCGAGGTCGTGGTCAGCGGCACGACCGAGGTCCGCACGACCCGCCCTTACTACTGCTTCTGGGCCGGCCGCAAGGCCGGCCGCCCGTACCGCATGTCGCACGACGAGGTGCTCCGTCGGTTCGCGAGCCTGCTCGTCCACCACGAGCGCATAGATGATGTTTTCGCGGCGGCGATCGGCAACTATGGCTACGTGATGCGCCATCCGGACCTCGCGCCTCTGGCTGCCGCGGGGGCCGAGATCCAGGCCCTCGCCGCCGGCGATAGGTAGCGCTCCGAACGCGCCGCCGCACTCGCAACACCGGGACTGATCTCTCGAGGAGTCGCCCGGCTTACTGGCCAGTCGAGTCCCCAGGCCATCACCCTCGTCTGCATTCAGCCCGGTCGGGCCCGCGTGCGCACGTCGCGCGTTTCCAGGCTCCCCTCAGGGCGGAGCTCACCCGGGCACGCGTCACGCTCGGACGCCGGCAGCGACCGTGCCGCCCATCGGCCATGGCTGTCCCTGGCACATCTGGCCCTGCCGCGTGCGAGCAGACGTCGCTCGGTGGGCTCCACCAAGCGATGGTATGGAGAGCGGCGCGGCCGACGACGCCACATGCCCTCGGAAACGGTTCGAGAAACAGGGCTGCCTAGACGCTCGACCGACCCGCCGAGATCAAGATCGGCTGCGGTACCAGATGAATCCGTCGATGCTGGGCAGCAGCTACCTCTGGTGGCCGGGAGTGGGCACCGAGGTCAGGCAGGCTTCCGTGCCACCAGCGTGTCGAAGCGCCGACGCGTCACGATGGCGTGGTGGGCGTTCTCGGCGAGCGTCGTCATCAGCTGTGCTCGGATGCCGGCGCGGGCGTCCGCGTCGAGCTCGAGGGCGTCGAAGTCGGCCTCGTAGCCGGCGAGGGAAGCGTCGACGAAGGACGCCGCGTCGGTGTGGTGGACCACAAGGGTGTGGACGCGGTGGCGCACCCTCTCGAACCCCGCGGCGCGGAGCATGGCGTCCAAACGTCCGGGCTGGCTGTTCTGCTCGACCACCCGGTCGAGCGCCTCGTCCTCCGGGCGCACAGGCAGGGACTCCAACTCGGGCACGATGCGCACGAGCAGGCGGTCGAGCCGTAACCCGAGGTCACGGCTCCACGGCCCCCACACCGTGAAACCCGCCCGGCCGCCCGGGGAGAGGATCCGGAAGACGCCGCGCAGGGCCACGATGGGGCGCGGGAAGTGGCTGATCCCGAAGCCGCAGCCCACGCGTTCGAAGCTCGCCGGGGCAAACCCCAGCCGCTCGGCGTCTCGCACCTCCAGGCGCACGCCCGCGAGCCCGGCGCCAGCGAGCGCGCGCCGCGCGTGCTCGACCTGCAGGGACGAGAGATCGACAGCCGTGACGAGGGAGGGACCTACTCGCGCCGCGAAGGCGCGCGCCACCAGTCCGCTGCCGCAGGCGAGATCGAGGCAGCGGTCTCCCGCGGCTGGGTTGAGCTGTTCGACCAGCCGCTCCGCGGGTGGGCCGAAGTGAGACGCCCAGTCGCGCTCCCAGCCGGGCGCGGCGGCGTCGTATTCGGCCCGCACGAGCTCCTTGAGCGCGCTCGGCGTGATCCCTGCCATGCTGCCGATGGTACAAGTAGTCCCACGACGAGGCGGGTCGCCGCTCGGCTCTTGCTACTGTGTTCGAGCCGAGTTGCTGAGCCGTGGGGAAGTCGAGGGCTTCGTCCGCCACGCGGCCGTCCCGGGTTGGCGACGTCTCCGCGGAGTACTCGAGGACGCGGAAGGTCTCGAGGCGGCTGTCCAGCCCGCGCTAGCCGAGGCCACCCGCCGCAGAGCCCCTGTCGGCTGTCGAGGCGGTACCGGCCGACCGGGGTGGGCGGGCCGAGGGCGTGACCAGGATCGCGCACAACGGCGATTGCAGGGTGCCGGTTCCGTGAGTCACGGTCGGCGTGAAGCGCCCGACGCTGCTGCCGCGAAACCGGATGGCGGCGTGTGAGTGCGGGTGGGCAGATGCCTGCCCCGATTGACCCCCATGATGCGAGCATAGTGGGATCTGGGCAGCTACCACACCAGGATGCAGAATCGCGGGACTATGGAACGAACTAACCCGACCCAGCACGCCGAGCCAGACGACACGCGGAGCGGCGGCATGTCCGCCGGCGCGGGAGGTTGCGAGTCTGAGCGCGGGACGTGGGGCGAGATCTGCCCCGACTGTGGTGCCCGCCTGCCGCCCGAGCCGGCTCCGCTCCAATCCTGGCACGGCGCCCGGGTGAACGACCCGTCGCTCTCGGCACAGGCACGTTCGACGAACTCTCCGCTGCGTCACTGGACCCTGCACTGAAGTCGGAAAGACGGCGTCCGGTCCGGTTGCGGATCGGGCAAGGGCTACCCCAACCCGCACGATGGAATGCCATGAAACGGGGCCCCGCCGGTGACAACGTTGGGTTCTCAGAGGAACCAGCACCGGGAGGCCCCAGGACATGTTGTACGCCGGATTGGACCTGTCACGCCAGCGACTCGATGTGCACGTGCTCGATGAGGAAGGGCGAACAGTCGAGGTGACTGCCGTGCGCCCCGACGCGGACGCTCTGCGTATCCTCGGCGTGCGGGTTCTGCGTCATGGGCAAGAGGTCAGAGCGGTGATCGAGTCGATGACCGGAGCGCGCTTCGTCTACGACACGCTCGAGTTGGTCGGCTGGGACGTCGCCATCGCGGACCCGGTCAAGGCGAAGGGTCTGGCGCCGCTCGCGGCCAAGACGGACAAGATCGACGCGCGGGTGCTCGCCGAACTCGCGCGGCGAGAGCTCGTGCCCGAGATCTGGCTGCCCGACCGTGGGGTGCGCGCAGAGCGCGAGCGCGCCCGCTTCCGGCTCCACCTCGTGCGCCACCGGACGGCCCTGAAGAACCGCATTCACGCCACGCTCATGACGTTCGGCTATCCGATCTCCGTGACGGACCTGTTCGGGGTTGCCGGGCGCGAGCTGCTCGACACGCTCGAGCTGCCCGAGCCCTGGAGAGCCACGCTCGCGACGAGCTTGCGGATGGTCGATCAGCTCAACCTGCGGATCGACGTCTGTGCGGAGGAGCTGCGCGAACTGGGCGCCGATCACCCCTCGATCCCCCTGCTCCTGACCGTGCCGGGCGTGGGCTGGGTCCTGGCCTACACCATCGCGTCAGAGATCGGCGACGTCCGCCGCTTCGCGAGTCCCAAGAAGCTCGCCGGCTACACCGGGCTGTGCCCGCTGGTGCGGCAGTCAGGCAGCAAAGACCGGCGCGGGCCATTGGCCAAGAACGGCCCCAAGTACCTGCGCTGGGCGCTCATCGAGGCTGCCACCCACGCCGCCCGCGATCCCCGCTATCGGGACCGCTACGAGCGCACCAAGCAGCGGCTCGGCCGGCAGCGCGGCGCCAAGGTGGCCCGCGTCGACCTTGCCCGCCAGCTCTCCGAAGCCATCTGGCACGTTCTCACCCAGCACGAACCGTTCGCCCCGGCAGGCCCCGCTATGTCACTGGTCGCTTGACGACCCTCTATGGAATTGGGCCGCCGGCGCAGCCTCCTATCAGACCTTGTCCTTCCGCTCAACGAGAAGGCGATAGAGAGATGAGCGCTGCTCGATCCCGCCAACAATCCATGGGTCCCTGACCGCGGGCTTGACTCCAGAGCGAGCCGTCGGTCTTGACGGCGGGGCCCGCTTTCATAGAGTGACATGGTGAGGGTGCCTGAGCGGCCGCTGGCCCGCCTGTAGGCGCCCACCTACGGGGTGGTCAAGTCGACCTTCCGCGCCGACGCGTCCCGCGCGAGGAACCCGAGCAGCGCCTCGCCTTCGGCCTCCACCTCCGCGCGCTCGATTGGCGCCATCCATGCCCGGACCTTGATCGCGAGAAAGGCCTGGTCGTCGGCCTCATTGAGGCGCCATGCGCCGGCGAGGAAGCCGTAAACGAAGAACGCCCGCCCGCCGACTCAGGAGACGATCGATCTCGTTTGACGTCCCTTTGATCGTATCAGTAGCCGGCGGGACCGCTCAGGCCGTCCCGCCTAGGGCCGGGCTCGGTGGCGAGCTCAGTCCTCAGCCCACCGCTTTCTTCACCAGCGCGCTGATCCTAACCTCGTCCGCGGCGGTCAGCTCCGTCATGGCGTAGGAGGTCGGCCACATGGCGCCTTCGTCGAGGTTCGCCTTGTCGCTGAAGCCGAGCGTCGCGTAGCGCGTCTTGAACTTCTCCGCGGGCTGGAAGAAGCAGACGACGTTGCCGTCCTTGGCATACGCGGGCATGCCGTACCAGGTCTTCGGCGAGAGGGCCAGCGCGCTGGCCTTAATGATCGCGTGGAGCCGCTCGGCCATGGCGCGATCCGGTTCCGCCATCTCGGCGATCTTCGCGAGCACGTCGCTTTCGCCGTCCGCCTCGTCCTTCTTCGCGCGTGGGCCGCGGCGCGCTTCCGCCTTCAACTCCCGGGCGCGTTCCTGCATTGCGGCTCGTTCTTCGTCTGTAAATCCCCTGGACTTCTCGTTGACCGTGGCGGTGCTGTCGGTGGAGGTCTGCGTGTCCTTCATTAGAGATCCCCTCCCACCATTGCCTCTGCGTGACCTCGGCCGGTCGAGCCTGCGTACCGAGACCGCGCCCTACCAGCGCGCCAGCTGCGTGATTTGAATGAGGTTGCCGCAGGTGTCGTTCAGCTGGGCGATGGTCGAGCCGGTCACCTCGGTCGGCGGCATCGTGAACTCGGCGCCGCGCGCCTTGATGCGCTCGTAGTCGCCCTTGACGTCGTCGGTGAAGAACATGGCCGCGGGCTGGCCCTGCTGGAACATGGCCTGCTGGTAGGCCTTGGCCGCCGGGTTGTCGTTGAGCGCCAGCTGCAGCTCGGTTCCGTCGGGCATCGTCGGGTGAGGCTACGGTCAGCCAGCGATACGGCCCGTTGCTGAAATCGGCCTTCTTGTGAAGCCCAGCACTTCGGTGTAGAAGCGCAGAGCCTTTTCCTGGTCGTCCACGTAGACGCTGGTCAACTTGATCTTCATGTCTGATTTCCTTTCTCGCTCGCCTACCCGACGCCCCTGAGCGCCGGGTTCGTGCTCCGGCTGGCGTACGGCATCTCGATCTGGAACCTGCCGATGATGCTCTCGAACAGCGCGTCGCTGACATTCATGCTGGTCACGATCGCGGTGGCTGTCACCCGCCGGCGACCGGTGTCCGAAGGGTTGGGGAGCGTTCCCCCGGCCCGACCAGCGCCCGCGTCGAGCGTGCGTGCCGTGCAACCGCTTCAGCCGTGCGACGCATCGGCTCGCCGGTCTCGAGCAGCGTCTTGAGCCCGGCGATGATATACGGCCAGCCCGCCGGCACTTTGGCGATCCGGCAGCCCTGTCCGGGCTCGGTCTCGTGGACGACGGTAAGCCGGCAGAGGCCCGGCCCCGCGCCCTCGATCTCGAATGACAGGCGCGACGGCACGTCGTCGGCGGCGCCGGCCCAGACCGACTGGTAGGGCATGGCGAAGCGCCGGGGCGGGTCGACCTCGAGGACCTCGCCCGTGATACCGCGCGCCCCGCTCACGAGCAGCTGCCAGGGCTCGCTCGCGGCCCAGTTGGACTCGATCGAGCTCCCGTACCAGTAGCGAATCGTGAAGTCGGATTCCATAAGCGCGCGCCAGATCAGCTCCGGCGTGGCGCGGATGAAGGTGGTGGACACGTGGCGCGGCGGTGCCTCATTCAGCGGTTCGGTGGTCACGGGACGTCCTCCAGTCGAGATCGGGTCGACGCCTATCTCTAAGGCCTTCGTGGCTGACGGCCGTCGCATGATGCCCTTCCAGCCGCGCGATCACCGGAGTTCCACCCGCTGCTCGTCTTGGCCTGGCGGGGCATGAGCTCAAACACGTAGTGGAAGGGCCGCGGCGCGCCCGGGCCGAGCCGCTCGCCCGCGTCGAGGAGACCGCGCCGTCGGAGCCAGCGCCATCGCTTGGGGCCTTCCTTCGCGGCGATGACCAGGCCATGCCAGTGGTCGCAGATGTCGGTCTGCGTTGGTGGATCGAAGGTCGACAGGCGGCCCGCGGCGGCCACCCACGCGATCGCCCGATTCCTTTCACAGCGCTGCGACTTCTCGGTCTCCCCGAAGGCGCTCGGCCGCCGCAGGTAAGCCGGACGTAGTCGGCGCTCAGCATCGACGCCCTCTTCTGGCCACCACGGCAGGAGGAGCACCGCGCACGGCAAGGGGCGCGCCATTCGTGCGTCTGCCGGCCCGTCTTCGCCGACAGCACTGTCACGACCCTGGCCGACACAACAAGTAACCATCACGGCCACCTCGTCCTCGCTCCTCGTGTCGGGAGATGCCACGATGGCCGGCCTGAACCCCGCAATCCTGGCCTGGGAGCGGCTCGATGGTCCGTTCACGCACGGCGAGGATGGCACCCGCCGATGCGCCCGTGTGACTCAGGAGCCTACTGCCAGCACGCTTCGACACCCGAGCCATCCGGCAACCGGGCGTCCATCACGACGAGGTCGGGGTGGTACGTCCGAGCCGCGGCGAGCGCCTGCGTCACGGTGCTGGCCTCCGCCACGACCTGGGATCCTCCCCCCGTGCCAGCAGCGCCACTAGTCCCTGGGCTGGCCGGCACGTGCGAGCCCTCAACCCCCCGCTTCGTCGACGAATGGGCGAACCTCGATCGGAAGGCCGATCGCACGGGTGAGCTTGCGGCCCCACTCCAGGGCGGCGTCGCGATCTGCGGCCCGGATGATCGAGAAACCGCCAAGGTACTCCTTGCCGTCGGCGAAGGGGCCGTCGGTCAGCAGCACGTCGTCGCCCTGCGGGTGCAGCACGGTCGCCGTGCTGGGCGCATTGAGCCCCCCGGAGAAGACCCACGCGCCCGCGTCTTTGAGCTCTTGGTCCAACGCGGCGACGCGCTGCATGATCGGTCCCAGCACCTCGGGCGGCGGGGGTGTCCCTCCGGTGGGCGTGACCACACTCAACAGGTATTGCTTCATCGGATTGTGCTCCTCGTCTCTGTCCTTCACGGCTTGCCAAGAAGTTCAGGGCCCCGTGGTGCGCCCGATCCTCGCGGCGCCGGGGCGGTCGCCCGACTCAGACGCTCTCGATGATCTCTAGGCCGTTGCCGTCCGCGTCGCGGAAGGCGAGCATCGCCGGCACGCCCGGCCAGTGCAGACGTGCAGACCAACCCAAGCGTCGACACCGCGAGCCTGCAGATCCGCGTGGGCCGCGTCGGCGTCACGGGTTTGCGAACCGGGTGCCTATCGCGATTCGGAGCGCTCGCTGGCGGATGTCCGGGCGCGGCCCCGGCTTAGGCCGTGGCGTCAGCAATGATCACCTGCGCAGGCTGGCGAAGACCATCGGACCGCTCCCTCTTTATGAAGACGGGCCGGCCGTCAAGCTCGACTGGTGACGGCTGAGCATCGCGGTGCTTGGGGGGGCTGTGCTCATCTCTTTATCGCCTCCTCGAAGAAGGACCAGGTTGGATCGGATGCTCCGGCGGCCCAACTTTAGAACGGGGTCGTCAAGCGACCAGAGGGAGCACGGGGGGCCTGCCGGGGGCAGCGAACGGTTCGGACTTGGTCAGCATCTGCCAGATCGCTGCGGCGAGTTCGCGGGCGAGCTCGACGCGGGCGACCTTGGATCCGCGCTGGCGGCCAAGCCGTAGGGCAGTGCGTTCGTAGTGCGCGCGGTAGGCGGGATGGCGGGCGGCATGGGTGGCCGCCTCGATGAGCGCCCAGCGCAGGTACTTGGGGCCGTTCTTGGCTAGGGGTCCCCGCTCGTCGCGCCGGCCCGACTGGCGCACGATCGGGCAGAGCCCGCTGTAGCCGGTGAGCTTCTTGGGGTTGGCGAACCGGCGGATGTCGCCGATCTCGGCGGCGATGGTGTAGCCCAGCACCCAGGCGATGCCGGGCGCGGTCATGAGCAGGGGGACGTAGGGGTGGTCGGCGCCCATACGTCGCAGCTCGGCCTCGCAGGCCGCGATCTCGCGATCGAGCGCATCGACAAACCTCAGGCTGGTGGCGAGCGTGGTCGCCCAGGGCTCCGGGATCGCCAGCGAGGCGAGGAGCTCGCGGCCTCGCAGGCCGAACAGGTCAGAGACGGGGACCGGGTGCCCGAAGGCGATGAGGATCGCGTGGATGCGGTTCTTCAAGGCCGTCCGGTGGCGCACCAGGTGCAGGCGGAAGCGGGCCCGCTCGCGCTCCGCGCGCACGGTCGGGTCGGGCAGCCAGATCGCAGGCACCAGCTCGCGGCGAGCAAGCTCGGCGAGGACCCAGGCATCGATCTTGTCCGTCTTGGCCACCAATGGTGCCAGACCCTTGGCCCGCAGGGCATCCGCGATCGCGACCTCCCAGCCGGCGAACTCGAGCTGCTCGTGCACGAAGCGCGCGCCGTTCATCGACTCGATGGCGGCCTCCACCGGCTCGCCGTATCGACCGATCCGATCGACCAACGACCGAAGGCCGTCGGTATCGGGATGTACGGCGGTCACCTCCACCGTCCGACCCGACTCATCGAGGACGTGCACGTCCACCTTCTGGCGCGACAGGTCCAATCCGGCGTACAACATCATCTGGGCCTCCTGGTGCTGGTTGCTTTGACAACCCAACGTTGTCACCAGCGAGGCCCGTCTTCATGACATTCAGATACCGTCGATCGACGTCCTCGGGGTCGAGGAAGGCGAGCGAGCGGAACCCCGCCGTGCGGAGCATAGCTTCGACGGCCTCGGGTTCAATGCGAGTGCGCCACGGCTCTCCGGCCGCGGCGACCCGGGCGGCGGGAGAGCCAGGAGCGGGCGAGCCCGCCGTCGCGACATCCGAGCGGGAGAACGTGAACACGAACTGGCTGCCTGTAGGGAGCTTCGTCACCATGGCGATGATCGCGTCGAGGGTGCCTTCGCGCAGGTAGATGAGCACGCCCAAACAGGCCACGAAGGTGGACTGGAGCGGGTTCGGGCCGGCCGAAGCCACCCGCGGGATCAGGGCATCGGCCTCAAGATCCGCCGCGGCGCAGCTCAGGTTCGGCGGGGCGGCGATCCCCGCCCCTCGCAGACGTGCCTGCTTGTCCAGTTGGCTCGCGGCGTGATCCACCTCGATGATGCGCAGGTCGGCCGCTCAGGCAGGCTGGCGGTAAGCGAACGTGTCGAGCCCGGCGCCGAGGATCACGTACTGGCGGACCCCGCGCTTGACCGCTTCCTCCAGCCGGTCCTCCGCGTAGCGGCCGCGGACCACCACCTCAGTGCGCAAGGCCCGCGCCACTGGCGTGCGTAACCCCAGATCCACCGAAGCTCCGGCCGACCGGGCCCGTTGAGGGCCGAACGGGCCGTCTGGGTGATGGACTGCCAGTTCGTGATAGTCGCTCGGGGCGATGACCGCGATTGCGGCGACCCGAGGTGGCTCGAACCGGACCGCCCGAACAGTGCCGGCGCCGCCGAGGGCAGGCTGCTGCCGGGCCCCCAGGCGGCCGGGCAAGTTGGAGCGGGCGTCAGGTGAGCAGCGGGATCGTCCGGAGGCGCGCCAGGGCAACGCTGAAGCTTGCCGCCCAGGGCCAGCGGGCCGGCAGATGGAGCGTCAGGCGGCGCCCCGAACGAGTGAGCCGTCCGGCGAGGCTGAACAGCCGGCGGCGCAAGGTCTTGGTCGTGACGATGCCCGCGTTGAACCCGAGCCGAGCCGTCCAGCGCGCCAGGTTGTGGGCGATGACCTGCACCGCCAGCCAGGCCCCGTTGGCGGCAAACCTGCCAGACGGCAGATGATTGAGTCCCACCCCGTGCTTGAGGTCCCGGATGGCGTTCTCGATTTCGGCGTGACGGCGGTGATCAGCTTCGAGCTCGAGGGTCGAGCCCTCGCGGTCTGTGATGAAGGGGTGATAGTCGTAGAGGACGAACAGCGCGAGCTGGGAACCCGGCGTGGGACGCACCCGCCGCACGATGAGCCGCACCGGCTTCGCGCCGGGCTGGTCGGCGAACGGGACATAAGTCGTCTCGGCCACATCGGCGCCACCGTCGAGCCAGTACGGGATCGGCGTCCAGTCCGCCTCGGGGATCGCCTCGATCAAGCGGCGGATGCCCCGGTGTTGGCGGACCGTGATGCTGAAGCGCACGTCCATCGCCCGGCAGGCCGCCACCACGGCGTGGGCATAGAAGCCCGAGTCGGTCCGCATCGTGAGCTGACCGCAGGCGCCGGCCGATCGCACCCGTCCGATCGTCTCGCGCAGGAAGTAGGCCGCGCCTCGCACGGTGTTGGCGTTGCCACCCCGCAGACGCGCCATGAGCACGTCCCCGGTCCCGGCGGCCACAGCGAGCAGGGGGTGGTAGCCCCGCACCCCGGTGTACCCGTGATGGAGCGCGCCCTCCTTCGCGAGACCGTATGTCTCGCAGATCGTCGAGTCGAGATCGATCGTCAAGGGCTCGCCGCCCGGTCCCGCGCCCGCCGCCCAGGCCCGCGCCAGGAGTTCCCGGCCGACCGCATCGAGCTGCCGGACATGCCCCCAGCGGAAGCTGCGCAGGAAGGTGCCGAGGGTCGACGCCGCCTTGAGGGTGAAGCCCAAGATGCGGCCGGTGCCACCCGCCCGGAGTGCGGCCGCGTCGTCGATACACTCACCGCCCGCGAGTGCCGACATGACGAGCGTGAGCAGCTTGTCGCCGACGTGCGCTCGGCCGGGTGCCGCACCGAGGTCGAGATGCGCATCGACCAGCTCGCGCAGGCCGAGGTGCTGGGCCAGGGTGGCCGGCAGCAGGAGCCCCGCGTCGGCCACTAGGCGATCGTCGTCAAAGGCCGTGTCAAGCCGGTCGAGGCGGTGCGATGATCGCATCTATCAGGTGCTCCTCCGAACGGGTCGATGGGTTGCTCTTCACAGCCATCTTCCCAGTTCAGGTGGGCACCTGATTCGTTCCCCGCGCACCCCCTGAGCGGTCAGCGATCGGTGGATCGGGGGTAACCGATCGGGACGCTGGTCGATGGCGCGAGCTGCCTCCGGGCCGAGCAGGCGCACGGCCAGCGGGTCGTTAAGGATGGGTGGTGGATCGTCGAGCAGGAGGTGCGCCGCCCGCAGCCCGGCTGCCCCTAGGGCGGTGGAGCTAGCGGCGCGGTCAGACGGGCGCTCACGGTCCGCTGAGACTGGCTCGGCCATGGCGGCACGATACCGTGTTACGCGGACGCGCCTCGCGGGCACTTGGACCGACGACAGCGCGGCCCGGACGAGATGGGGTCCGCCACTTGTCAGACGAGATCGACACGCGCCACCTTGGCGCCGCGCTGGCGGCCGAGGCGCTGCATCGTCCGCTCGAACCGATCCCGGCGGCGAGGATTGTGGGTGGCGGCCTCGATGAGGGCGGCCCTACGCAGGCGCTCGGGGCCCTTCTTGGCATGACCCTGTCGGCCGCGCGAGGGGCGCCCGTCTGCGTCTCCTTGCCTGTGCATCCAACCGGGGCCCCGGGCTGGAAGCACACAGCCTTCGGCGATACCGCGAGCCGTCCGCTCGCCGGAGGACGTTCGCGATCAGCAGTCCGGTGACGATCAGGACGGGTCCAGTCGATCACCGGCCGACAGCACGCAGCAACGACCGGGAACGACCGCCCGCGCGGGAGTGAGAGAGTGACCCGCGCACGAGACTGCTCACCGGCCCTTTGACCTCGACGGCCACTCGGCTGAACACCGCGCCCGGGACATCGAGCGCGCACTAGCCAAACCACCCAGGAGCTGACCGGAAGCCGCCCGACCTCGAGGTCGACGTGAGTATGGGGTTCCTGATTGCTGGGTCCGGGGGCACCCACGCCCGACATGCGTCACACCAACCGGGCAGCCTGCCGCGGCCTCAGCATGACGCCTGTTCCTGCACTCGTGCTACTGGGGTTCGCTGTGGCCCAGTAACTTGCCCCCGACGGGCCCTTGCCGCAGCAGGCTCCGCGCCCGATAGTGGGCCCGCTGCCGTCCGGGACTCTACCCTGTCCGGCCGCCGGGACGTGCGAGGGTCGTTGATGTCCGACTCCCCGGCGATCATGGTCGAAGGCCTGCGGAAGTCGTACGGCGCGATCCGAGCTCTCGATGGGCTGGACCTTGCCGTCGACGAAGGCACGGTCCTGGGCGTCCTCGGTCCGAATGGCGCCGGCAAGACGACGGCCGTGCGCATCCTCGCCACGCTGCTGGCGCCCGACGCGGGTCGGGCTCGGGTGGCTGGCTTCGACGTCGTGACCCAGGCCCGCGCGGTGCGCACCGTGATCGGCCTGGCGGGCCAGTACGCGGCCGTCGACGAAGCCCTCACCGGCTACGAGAACCTGCAGCTGTTCGGGCAGTTGTACCACCTCTCGGGGCCCGTCGCCGAGCGCCGGGCCCATGAGTTGCTCGACGGTTTTGGTCTCTCCGACGCGGCCCGCCGTCTGGTGAAGACGTACTCCGGCGGCATGCGTCGGCGCCTAGACCTCGCCGCCAGCGTGATCACGTCCCCGCCGATCCTCTTCCTCGACGAGCCGACCGGCGGCCTCGACCCGCGCGGGCGGCTGGCGGTTTGGGAGATGATCCGGAGCCTGGTGGCCGCCGGTACCACCGTGTTCCTCACCACGCAGGACATGGAGGAGGCCGACCAGCTGGCTAACCAGATCGCGGTCATCGATCGTGGACGCGTGATCGCGGCAGGGACGAGCGACGAGCTGAAGGCCCAGATCGGTGGGGAGCGGCTCGAGCTGACTCTCACCGCCGGGGGCGATCTGGTGGCGGCGGTCGGCGCCCTGCGGCCCCACTGCTCGGGCGAGGTGCAGGTCAATCGCGAGCACCAGCACCTCGTCGCGCCACTGGCGCAGGGAGCGGAACAGCTGGCCGCCGTCGTACGCGACCTCGATGCCGCCGGCCTTGCGCTGGTCGATCTCGCGCTGCGTCGACCAACCCTCGACGACGTCTTTCTGTCGCTCACTGGGCGCCCTAGCACCAGCGCCGGCGGGCTCGCCGATGCGATGCCGGGCGAGGATCCACGATGAGTGCCGGCCGGCAGCGGATCACCGCGTCCCTCGACCCGAGTGGCCACTCCGCGCTCTACTGGACCCTGGCAGATACCCTCGCCATGGCCAAGCGGCAGCTCATGCGGATTCCGCGGGCCCCGGACGAGCTGACAGTCGCGACCGTGGAACCGGTTCTGATCGTGGTGGCGTTCCGCTACATCTTTGGAGGGGCCATTCCCATCGCGGGCACGAGCTACGTCAACTACATGATGGGCGGCATGCTCGTAATGGCGGCCATGTTCGGCTCCTACAACACTGGCATCGGCATGGTGACCGACCTACAGCGGGGCCTGGTCGATCGGTTTCGCTCGCTGCCTATGGCCCGATCGGCCGTCCTGACCGGGCGCGTGTTGGCTGATCTCCTGCGCAGCGCCTTCATCATCCTGGTGGTGTGGGTGGTAGGGCTGCTGGTCGGCTTCCGACCGGCGGGAACAGCTGCAGACTGGGCCGCCGCTGTGGCTCTCCTCCTTCTGTGCAGCTTCACCCTCATGTGGCTCTCGATGTTGACGGGGTTGCTATTGAGCAGCGCGGAGGCCGTCCAGTCCGCCCAGTCGACCTGGCTGTTCCTGCTGATCTTCATCAGCGGCGCGTTCGTCCCGACGAGCAGCATGCCCGACTGGCTGCGCCCGATCGCCGAGCACCAGCCCCTCTCGGTCCTCATGGTGGCCGTCCGAGGCTTCGTTCTCAACCGGCCGGACCTGACCGCGACCTGGCAGGGCGCGGCCTGGCTCGTGGCGCTCCTCGTCGTGTTCGTTCCGTTGTCCATCTGGGCCTACGACCGGCGCACCGCTCGCTGAGGTTTCCGCACCTCACAGCGGGCGGATCAGGGTGATGGCTTCTGCATGGGCGGCGGCTTCGCGCTAGCCCTCGTGCCAGGGCACGGGTTCGCTGCTTTCACCGTCAACTATGGGACGCTCCCAGGTTGACCCCGGCCGCGCGCTCGCCCAGGCCTGCCCGATCGTGAGGCGTTACGGGGCCAAGGATGGCTCCCTCCGCGGAGCCGCGGCCAGACTGGACCACCTCCTCGACTCACTGGGCGTCGATCATGACGTTAGGGAGTATCCGGATGCTGGGCACGGCTTTCTGAACGACCATCGTGACGAGCGAGTCCCGCCCATGTTCGCGCTCATGGCGCGCTTCATCGGTGGCGCTGAGTACCACGAACCGTCCGCACAGGATGCTCGCCGGCGCATCGAGGCCTTCTTCGAGCGCCACCTGAGGCTGGGCATCTGACGCACCGCCAGCACGGCCACGGGCGGCCTACGTCACCGCGCGGAGCGACCCCTTCAGGCGCGTCAGGCCTATGTCGAGCGATCACGACGGGCCGGTCGACGTCTACATCTCATCGCCCGCTGTGCGGAAGGCGGGGGCGGCGCGACTGGCCGTTCCTGAGCGGCCGTTCAGCACTCGCTGCGGGCCGGTTCCGCACCGCACGATGGAGCCCGGGCGCGCGGCTCGGGTGCGCAGGCCGCCGCCGACACGCCGAGCGGATCGCTGGACGAGAGTGGAGGCTGACCGATGCTTCGGACGATCGCCACCCTGGCGCTCATACTCCATGGGCTCATCCATCTACTAGGCTTCGTCGTCCCATTCCCGCTCGTCTAGCTGTCGGCCGTCGCCTACACGACCACCGCCGCCTGGGACCGCCTCGAACTCGGGGACGTGGGCGCCCGCGCACTCGGCCTCGTGTGGCTCTTCACCGCCGCCGCCTTCCTCGTGTCGGCCTACGCGATCTGGTCCGA
This sequence comes from uncultured Chloroflexia bacterium, assembly GCA_963835945.1. Classification (GTDB taxonomy): domain Bacteria; phylum Chloroflexota; class Limnocylindria; order Limnocylindrales; family CSP1-4; genus JAJYNJ01. Next base: position 70,714 of record CAWIHR010000010.1, on the reverse strand, counting down.
CAGGGGCTGGGCCCTTCCGCTCACTGCGGCCGTGGCCGTCCTGTCGCTCGTCGTGTGTGTCCTGGGCTCGCCATCGGCCGTGGCCGGGATCGCGATCAACCTCGTGATCCTCGCGGCGCTCGGGTACCTGACGGTCGCACCCAGCACTGCGCGGTAGTCATAGTCCGGCTCAGCGGGGTCGCGGAGCTACGTCGGCGGCCCGACCCGGAACACCGGATGATCGGACGCACCCGGTCGCTGCCGGAAGAACCCTTGACGGTTGGGCCCTGTTTCGCGCGGTAGACGGCCACGATGCGATCGCGTTCAGCGCCCTCGATCTCGACGGCGCGGAACGGGGTGGTCGCGCGGTGCAGCGGCACTCGGCCGCTTTACCCGGCCGCGGCGCCTGTTCTGGGCTGTAACGACGCGCGTCTCGGCGGCCACGCGCAGGCGGATTGATCAGGCTGAGTGATTAGAGATTGCAGTGCTTGGATTTGCTCTGATGAAGCGCTGTAAATAGAGTAAGGGCATGGAAACGTTAGTCTTTGTTGCCCTCGCGCTCGTTCTCTTCGTGCTCCTTACCGTCGAGCTTGGTGCCGACTCCCGCCCACTAGATGACACCCGCCACTGGTGGCCGGGGACACACGACGACGACGCTGCGTACCCCCAGCACCACGCCTGATCCGAAGACAGCAACGCCAGGTTCGCCTGGGCCCTGAGTCGCCCAGAGCCCGGGCGAACCTCGCTCGTCAACACACTGCCCGCCGCCATCGTCTGCGTCGCGGCAAGGCCCTCCGACCGCGGATCGGGCGCTAGCTCTGATCCGGCGCCGCGTCCTGCAGCTTTCCGCGGGTCACCACGGCCCATCCCGCTTGCGGCACCCAGCAGGCGGCGTGCCAGTGGCGCCGCAGCGGCGCGGAAGTCGAAAGGAGCGGGTCATCGGGGTGCGCGCGGCGCAGCTCGACCTGGACCTCCTGCACGACCGCCTCCCACCCATCGATCGGGCGCTCGCAGCCTGGGCAGTCATGCGATTCCAAGGCGAAACGCTCGAGCTGCCCGAAGAGCCAGAAGAAGAGGGAGAGATCGTCCTCGCGTGCGCTCGCTCGATCGAGGACCGCGTCGCTCGGCGCGCTCATGGGCGTCGCCAGGGCAGGAGTCCGAGCGCAGGCATGGGGAGACCTCAGTGCTGCTCACGGGCCGGTCCCGCCACCGGCTCCATGCGACCCCGGCGGCCGGGCCCTCGGGTCGCACCTCATCGCCTCCCGCGCTGCTGCAAGCATGCCTCATCTCCGCGCCCGCCGGCTGGTCACTCGTGCAGTGCTGGGACCCAGCCGGTGCGCGCCGGCACCACATTCGGGCGGCCCGGTGTCGCTCACGCGGCCCCAACCACTAGAACGTCTGTTCTATACTGTCCCGCCATGAGCGACGTCGAGGCGGCATGGGAGGCCGTCCACCAAGCCCTCGACCGTCTGCCAGGCTGGGAGGCCACCCGGCCGCACTGGCGTTCCGAGGAGCGGCTGTGGGCGGCGTCGGCGTTCTACGCGGGGCGGCTGCGCCGGTTCGCGGACCGCCCTGCCGTCGTGTCACGGGGCATGACCGAGGCCGAGGCGCTGTGGGAGCTGGCGGAGGCGCTGCGCACGCAGTAGACGGCAGACGGGTGTCTATCTCGACGGCGCTGCCCATCGTCCGTCTCACGGGACACACAGGAGCCCCAAGGGGGTGCCGAGGGCTGTGGATGAGACCGGGCTCAGTTACTTCCTATCCGTCCCGTTCGGCGCACCACTGACAGCCCGCCAGCGGCCCCTGGTCGAGGTGCACGCAGGAGGCATCGGGAAAGTGCGTGCCCTCCGGATGTTCCAGATTGAGGACCAGCACCGCAGGGCCGCGCGAGACCTGCACGATGGTCTCGACCCGCGCTGCCACGAGCGGGTGGTCGGGCTCCAGCGAGGCGTGATAGAGCACCTCGTCACCGGGACGGAAGAGGCGGCCGTCGGCCGTGCGCAGTTCGCGCCGCCGGTGCGAGGCCCGTGGCGCGGCGGAATTGGGGGTGGGTGCCTCAGTGGTCACGGCGTGAGTGTGGCGCGGAGGGTGGCCAGCCGGCCGTCCAAGGTCGCCCGGCGTGCTCGGATGCGGTCGAGCCGACGGGTCTGGCGCACCTCTTTCCGGGTGACGGCCTTGATGCGCCGCTCGAGGCGCTTCGTCCGACGGGCGAGCTTCGCCGGGCTCTCCGAACGCGGGGCCTTCTTGGCAGCCATGGTGATCCACTCCTCCCCGGGCGCGCATCTCCCCTCGCGCCCAGCAACCGTCGCTCGCCGCAGGACTCAGGCGGCGGGTCCCTACCGATCAGATGGCTGATGGTATGTCCCGGCGAGGCCCGCGTCGATCCCCAATTGCCTGAGCCAGCGCCGCCCCCCACTGCCGCGCCCGTTCGAGCTCGCCATCGCGGAGCGGGCCGTACTTGCCCTTGACCACGAACCGGTGGGGCTTGTCCAGCGGACGGTAGCCGGCGCGCTTGAGTTCGTCCTCGATCGCTCCGGTGGCACCACCAGGCGACCACCAGATGCGCGTCTCAAAGGCAGCCGAGCGCCCGGACCCGGTGGGCAGTCGCGCGAGCCAAGAGCGCAGCGAGAGGCTACTGAAGTCGGCCGGCGGCGAGTCGCCCGGGTTGGCCGCGATGCTCGCCAGGAACGTGTCCGAAGGAAGCCCGAAGCCGAGCACGGGGGCGCCTGCTACCAGCAGGTCGGCGTCGGCCAGGGCCGTCGACGACGCCTCCTGCGTCGAGAGCGCCTGCGCGCCAGAACCGACGCCCTCGGCGATCGCGCGGGCGATGGCGGCGGTGTTCCCCCAGTGGGATTCGTAGACCACGACGGCCTTCACGGCACCCTCTCAGGAGAACCGGACGCGGGACCAGCGTGGCCATGCTCGCCGGACGACCCCGTGCGCAACCAGAGCCAAGCGTCACGAACACGAGCAAACGATGGTGTCGCGATCTTCGAAGGACGACCCGCCGTTGGAGTGTGACGGCATGGCGTACTGGTAACTCCGGACGGGTCAGCGCGGCGCAGCGTGCAACATCGTCCGACCCACCAGGCGCTCGGCTACCTCACCCCAGCCGAGTACCTGACCGCGCTCGGGGTCGATGTGTAACGGAGGTACCGGACCAGTACATGAGCTGAGCTTGACGGGTCGGCGGTCGGCTCGTACCATGCGCGCGCTGCGCGGCCCGGAATTCACCAGATTTACCAAGATTTTGGGGACCGGCAGGAGGGAGAACGGCGCATGGCGTCCCCGCGCACCGCTTCGCAGCACGAATTGTGGCTGTCCCTAGGCCCGGCGAGCCGGCTCGTGGGCGTCGACCCTGACACGCTGCGCCGGTGGGCTGACACAGGGCGCGTCCCATGCTTCTTAACGCCGGGTGGGCACCGCCGCTTCAGCAAGAGGTCCCTCGAGCACCTCGTCCGCGACCGCTCGAACCCCCGCGCCTCGCTCACCGCTCTCGGGGCGACGCCGCAGCGAGTCGTCGCCGCATACCGCAAGCGGTATGCCCAAGGCAGGCTCACAGGGTCGGTCCGAGGGAGTCCTTTCCCCGATGCGCGCCTTGTGGTGCCGCAGTCGGAACGCGAGACCTTCCGTGTCGAGGGCCGGTCGCTCGTGGATGCGCTGCTTCGCTTCCTCGACGCCTCGCAACCCGGGCCATCGAGCGCCGCCCTCGCCGAGGCATCCCTGCTCGTCGAGGCTCTGGGCAGGCGGCTTGCGCGCTCGGGCGTGGGTCTGGCCGATGCGGTCGCCTTTTTTGCCGGCGCCCGCCAGCCGCTCCTCGGCGAGCTCAGGTCCCTCGGTCGTCGCCGATCACTCGGCCCCGACCGGCTCGGGGAGCTATACGAGCGCGCTTCGACGGCGCTCGATGCTCTCCTCATCACGCTCGTCCAGTCGTACCAAGCCGCCATCTAGGAGCCGACCCGTGAACCCGAATGTCGTCCTGCCGTTCATGTCGTCCACGCTGAGCCTGGTCTTCTTCCTGTTCCTCGTGGACCAGTGGCGCGAACGCCGCCGGCCCTACCAGGCCGTGTGGGCGATCGGCATGCTCTGGTACGGGCTAAGTGCGGGCACCGAGTGGATCGGTGGCGCTTTCGGCTGGTCCGAGCTTCTCTACCGGCTGTGGTACCTGATCGGGGCGGTCTGGGTGGCGGGATGGCTCGGCCTCGGGACCGCGTACCTGCTGGGCAAGACACGCTTCGGGTATGCGTTCGCCATTAGCCTCTTCCTGGCGGGCCTGTTCACGGCGCTGACCGAGCAGCAGTACCACTACGCGGGCAGCGGCGCCGCCCCGATCCTGTACTTCGCCGTGGCGATTGTGCTGGCCGGCATCATCGTGGTCGAGACGTATCGAGGCGACGCACGCTGGCCGAGCGTGGCTGCGCTGGGGATCGGGGGCGGCACGCTCATCTCGGCGATCATGATGGCGACCGTCCGGCTGCCTGCCCCGGGCTGGATCGTCGACCCGGTCACGCACATCCCGACCGGCGACCTGTTCCCTGGGTACCTGCGCCTGCTGACGCCGTTCTTCAATGTCACCGGCGCGTTCTCGCTGATACTCGGCGCCCTGTACAGTACCTACGTCTTCATGCCGAAACGGCGGATCATCCGGTATTCGCTCGGGCGAGGACAGAGTGCGGCGTCCTGGGCGCGCAACCTCGTGATCGCGCCCATCGCGATCGTCGGCAACTTTGCCGCGTCGGTCCCGGGCGCCCTGTCCGCGCTCGTCTCAGGCCGGATCAACAGTCGCGTCCCGGCCACGGTGCTGATCGCGATCGGCGGTCTCATCCCCGCGATCACGAGCGGGCTCAACCGGTTCGGCAACACCAGCGGCTTCTTCGTCGGGGAGTTCCTCGGGGTGCTCTTCCTGTTCCTGGGCTTCCTCGTTTCGATCGAGGTGTTCCGCGAGATCCGGATACCGTTCACACATGTCGTCTTCCGGACACGGACCGCTGAGGAGGGGTGAAGAGGAGGCCTGGCCTGCGCTCGAGGGCAGTCCGGAGCAGGGTCATCGGGGCGTAGACCGGAATGAGTGGCCGTCGGCGATCAGCTTCCACCCGAGCAGGTGGTCGGCGGCGACAGCGACCACCATGTTCGCGGATGCGATGACCCAACGCGCGTGTGGGACGACTGCGTCAGCGGCGGCGGGCGAGCCCCGTCGGGGGTCGCCGATCCTGCGTTGCGCTCTTTCGTAGATAGCATCGGCGCGGCCAACGGCGCGACGAAGCTCGGTGGAGGCCTCGGCATCTACCGGGGTGTGATCTTCCATCCGCCGAGGCCTCCCGCTACCTCGGGCACAGCTCGGCCGACGTCGCGCGGCGCTGTGCCCAGCAGACCCTCGATGCTTTTGTGGTCCGCCCGGCCTGCCTTGGCGCGGGCCGGCCTGGTGGGCGTGTGAAGAAGACCCGTGAGCGTTATCGCAACCCAGGGGCTTTGCGCGGTCCGCCACCCCGGCGCCTGCGGCACGCTCCTCGCCGATCTGGCAGCGCCGTTCATCCTCGGGTCGTACTGAGCCCTGCTGCCCGCGATCGCGGTCTGCGGCGTCGTCGTGCTGCGCACGCTGCTCGAGGACGGCGCGCTGCGGGCTGAGCTGCCAGGCTACGCGGCATATGCGGAGAGTTCAGCCGTCAAGCGGTAGGCCGAGGCTCGCCCGCCAGGATCGGCGGTCGCCTTTGTCACGGCAGCGGCCGCCACACCCTCGACAGCAGGAGGCTCGCCGCTGCCAGCACCGCCCCCAGAGCCACGAACCCGACGCTCAGTTCCGCGACGGCGTGCCTGGTGATCAGTGTCGTAGGCAAGGACTGGAAGACCTGCTCGAGCTGGCCGGCGCTCACGGCTGGGTAGTAGCGGCCCCCGGTGAGGCTAGCGGTCTGCATCAGCGGCTGATCGTCGATCCCGCGGCGGAAGCCCCCGCCACTGCCGAAGCCGCCACCGAAGCCGCCTCCGAACGCGCCCCCAAACGGTGCGCCCGCCGGCTCGCCTCCCGAGAACTGGAACACGCACGCCGGGTCGAGCGCGCCGCCCTGCGGCGTGCCATAGCCGATGGTGTAGACGCGGATTCCGCGGGTGGCAGCCTGCTGAGCGGCGTCGACTGGCCCCGGGCCTGTGTTGTTGCCGCCGTCGGTCAGCACAACAATGATGTCCGCGGCGTAGTCGCCCTTCGGCACCGCGGGCGGCTCCACCCCGGGCCGCCCGTAACCGGTGCTGGCCGGCACTGACGGATCGACCTCAGAGATGGCGTCGATGGCCGCGAGGATGCCGTCACCGATCGCCGTGCGCCGCCCGGTGGTTAGGCTCTCGACGGCCCCGAGGAGGGCCTGCCGGTCGTTCGTCGGCGCCTGCACGATCTGCGCGAACGTGCTGAACGCAACGATGCCGATCTGCGTCGTGGCGCTCTGGTGCTCGATGAACGATGCCGCCGCAGACTTCGCGGCCTCGAGTCGATCCGGCGTGACGTCGTTTGAGCACATACTGCCCGAGACGTCGATGGCGAGGACGATCGTCGTCTCGTTGGCCGGCACGCTCGCGACGGTGATCGGACGGGCTAGCGCGAGGACGAGCGCTGCGATCGCAATGGAAAACAGGGCGAACGGCAGGTGGCGTCGCAGTCGTCCCGATCCCGGCTGTGCCTCCCTCACCAGCGCGAGACTCGAGTAGCGGACGCCCGCGGGCCGGCGCCGTCGGAGGCTCCACGCGTACGCGGCGACGAGGATCGGCACAACCCCGAGCGAGAGCAGCAGCTGCGGCCACAGGAACTGCATTTATCGCCTCCCCGCCGTCCCGGTGCGCCGCGACCGACCGATCACGGCGCACGCCCCAGCCAGACTAGGGAGGAGAGGGCACCCGCTGCGAGGAGGAGGACGCTGACGCCGGCGAGCACCGCCGTGAGCTCGATCTGCTGCGGCCGGATCACCAGCTGCGTGTCCAGGTGGTCGTAGATCGAGCGGAGGTCTTGCGCGTTGCTGGCGCTGTAGTAGGCGCCCCCGGTGGTCTGGGCGATTTGCTGCAGCGTGGCCGCGTCGAGCTGGGTGTGTACGCGGAAACCGCCGAGATCTAGGGTCGTTCCCGCCGCGGTGCCGATACCCACGGTGAAGATGCGCACGCCCCGGTCGGCCGCGGTCTGTGCCGCGACCAGCGGGTCAAGGGTTTCGTTGTTTTCGCCATCAGTGAGTAGGACGATCACCGCCGGGGCATGCGTGCCCGCTGGCACCGGGGTGGGCGACGGCGACGGAACAGGAGACGCGTTGCTGTAGTAGTTGATCGTCGGCCCCGCCGCCTCCGCGGCGATGGCGTCCAGCGATACGAGGATGCCCTGCCCAAGGGACGTCCCGCCTTGGGGTCTCAGTCGGTCGAGTGCCGCGATCACCGTCGCCGAATTGTTGGTCGGCTGCTGTGCCAGCAAGCCCGCGTCGCTGAAGGCCACCACGCCGATCACCACGCTCGCCGGCTGGCGCCTCACGAAGTCCGTGGCTGCGGCCCGGGCGGCGGCGATGCGGCTGGGTGTGAGGTCCGTGGCGGCCATGCTGCCCGACACGTCAAAGGCGAGGATGACAGTGCCTTCCTCGCGCGGCACGTCAATGGTGCCTTGGGGACGCGCAAGGGCGATCACCATGACGCTCATCCCGGCCAGGACTAGCACCCCCGGAACCCGGCCGAGGACGGCGCCGCTCGCTTGTCCGGTCGGACTCCCGATCTGTCGCGTCAGGGCGGCGGCCTTTCGCCGCTGCCTGCGGCCGATGAGCTGGTAGGTCAGGATGCCGATCGGGAGGAGCACAAGCAGGGCTAGCGCCTGGGGCCAGAGGAAGGACACCGCTACCTCCGACGCCGGCGGCGCAGGGTCGCCATGCGCACAATCGCGGCGACGAGGTCCTCGTCGGTCGAGAGCGACATCGCGTCCACACCCGCGCGCCTGAACGCGTCGCCGACGGCGGCCTCCCGGGCACGGGCGGCCGCCTCGAAACGCTGGCGGAAGGCGCGGTCGCCCGTGTCCACGAAGACCTGCTCGCCCGTCTCGGAGTCCTGCAGGATGACTGGGCCGACGTCGGGCAGCTCGATCTCCCGCGGGTCGACGAGGCGTACGGCCACGACCTCGTGTCGCCGGTTGAGGCTGTCGAGCGACCGCTCCCAGCCGGGGACGCTGATGAAGTCCGAGATGATGAAGATGAGCGAGCGGCGTTTGATCACCCGGCGCCCGGTGTCGAGCAGCGAGCCCAAATCGGTAAACGGCGCGCCCGCCAGGCGCGGACGCTGCAGCAGGGCGTTGACGATCTGCAGGACCTGCAGTCGGCCGCCGCGCGGCGGGATCGCCTGGTCCACGTGGTCACCGTACAGGAGCGCGCCAACGCGATTGCCCCGACGCGTCAGCAGGCGGGCCAGTGTGGTCACGAAGTCCACCAGCACGGTCCGCTTCTCGCGGTCCGCGTCGACGGTCCCGAAGTCGACCGATGGGCTGAGGTCGAGGAGGAACCAGGCCGTGATTTCCCGGTCCTCGGTGTACTGGCGCACATACGGCGTGTCGAGCCGCGCGGTCACGTTCCAGTCGATGTACCGCACGTCGTCGCCGGCCTGGTACTCCCGGAGGTCTGCGAAGTCCACCCCAGTGCCGTAGAACAGGCTGCGATAGTCGCCCTGCAGCAGGCCGTCTAGGCGCCGAATGACGTGCCAGTCGAGTCGCTGCAGGACGCGCTCAGGCGTCGACGTGTTCGTGGGCGGGCTCCCTGGTGACGACTGTCGGAGGCGGGATGTGTCGCAGGATGGCAGTGAGCACGGTGTCGCTGCTCACGTTGTTCGAGAGCGCCTCGAAGGACAGCACGAGCCGATGGCGCATCACGTCCTGAGCCATGTCCTGCACATCCTGGGGAATGGCGTACATCCGGCCGCGGATGTACGCGAGGGCTCGGGCCGTGAGGATCAGGTTGATCGAGGCGCGCGGGCTCGCCCCGAACGTCAGGTAGCGCTCCAGCTCGGGCACGCCGTACGTCCGCGGGGCGCGCGTGGCTGCCACCAGGCGGACGGCGTAGTCGATGAGGGACGGATCCACGTAGACCCGGTCGGCTTCTCTCTGGAGCTCGATCAGCCGGTCGGGCGACAACACCTGCTCGACCGCTTCGAGCTGGCCAGTGATGCGCTCGACGATCACGAACTCCTCGGTGGTGCTGGGATACCCGACCATAACCTTCAACATGAACCGGTCGATCTGCGCCTCCGGCAGCGCATAGGTCCCCTCGGTCTCGATCGGGTTTTGGGTGGCTAGGACGAGGAACGGGTCGGGCACCTTGAACGTCTCGCGCCCGATGGTGACTTGGTGTTCCTGCATGACCTCGAGTAGCGCGCTCTGCACTTTGGCCGGCGCGCGGTTGATCTCGTCGGCGAGGAGCAGGTTCGTGAAGACCGGTCCGAGCGAGGTGCTGAACTCTCCGGTCTTTTGGTTGTAGATGCGCGTGCCGACGAGATCAGCTGGCACCAGGTCGGGCGTGAACTGGATGCGCTTGAAGTCGCCGCCGATCGAGGCCGCGAGCGTCTTGATAGCCATCGTCTTGGCTAGGCCTGGCACGCCCTCCACGAGAAGGTGTCCACGGGCGAGCAGGGCCACGGCGAGCCGCTCGAGCAGGTGGTCCTGGCCGACGATCACCTTCTTGACCTCGTACAGGACCTGCTCAATCGGCCGCGGCGGCGGTGTGCCGGGTTCCACGGGCTTCTCCTCCTGTAGGTTGCTCGGGCCTGGTACGCCCCGGGTGCTGCCGGCTCAGTACTGGGGCAGACCGGCGGCGCCGCCGGCCACGTTGATGGGCACCGCCAGTCCGATCCCGATGAACACGTCCTGTCCGGTCGGGTTGATGAGGGCCGTGACAATCCCGATGACCTGGCCGTCGCGATTGAGCAGCGGGCCGCCGGAGTTCCCGGGGTTCACCGCCGCGTCGACTTGGATCAGTTGGTGCAAGATCGGTCCGCCGTGAGGCAGCTGGAAAGTGCGGTCCAGTCCTGACACGATTCCTGCGCTGATGGAGGCGTAGAGCCCGAAGGGGCTCCCAACGGCGAACGCCTGGCTGCCGATGCGGACCGACCCGGGGTTGCCGAGAGTGGCCGGCGTGATGGTGGCCGGGAGTCGGGACGCGCGGACGACCGCGATGTCCTCGTCCGGCTGCGTCGACGCAATCTCGCCGGCCGACTGAGTGCCGTCGCTGAATGTCACTTCGATGGTCGCGGCACCGGCCACCACGTGAAGACTGGTGAGGATGTCGCCGCTGTCATCCACGATGACGCCGCTGCCTAGGCCGTTGGTCGCGCCGTTGGTGGCGGTCGCGGGAGGTGCATAGGTGGTTTGGATCAGAACGAGGGACGGCTCGATGTCGGCAAACACCTGCTCAGACACCGCGGGCGCGGGTGTCTGCGATGCGAGCGCCTCGGTGATGCTCTGGCTAACGTCAGTGCGGGTGACAGGAGGCGGACCGGGAAACGCCACCCCGTAGACGACGAGCGCGACGAAAGCCGCAAGCACGCCCGCGCCGAACAGGCCAAGACTCCGGACACGCCGGCCCGGTGATCGATACCAGCGGCGCACTGGCGCTTCCTCCTCGCGCGGCGCCTCGTTTGCCAGGTCCGTGTTCCGCAGAGCGAACTCCAGTCCGTGCTCGGCCAGGTGGGGACGCCCCCAACCGGTGGACTACGCTTCGGATAAGTATCGCGGACTTGGCTGAAGGGCCCCTGAGAACAGAGGGCCCGCCGGGTCGCTTCCGCTCGGCGGCCCTCAATGCAGGCAACTGGACTTGAAGAGCCCTTGAGGAACCGGCGGCGCGCGTTGCAGAAGAGAACCGGCGATCGTCCCCGCACCATCCCTGGACAGCTCGGTTTTGACGGACACACGTCCCCCGTCAGCGCGTGCGGAGCGCCTCCGCCAGCTTCCACAGCGCCTCGTCTTCGGTCACCCCACGGGAGTCCACGGCAGGCCGGACCGCGAACCGGCGCAGGTGCCCCGCATAGAAGGCCGACGCCGCCCACAGCCGCTCCTCGGAACGCCAGTGTGGCCGGGTGGCCTCGCGAGAGGGCACGCTCTTCCACCCTGATGCGGTAGACGAGTCCGCAGAAGATCACGCCGGTCAGGATGACGAGGGACAGCCAGTTGCGGAGGAAGAACCCGACGCCGATGACGGCCAGCAGGCTTCCCGTGTAGCCGGGATGGCGGATCACTCGGTAGGGACCGGCGGAAATGACCGGCTGATCTTGGCTCGTCTGCACAGTGAAGGTGAAGTAGCGACCCAGCGATCGGAAACTCCAGAGCCGCAGGCCCGTGCCGCACGCCAAGAAGGCGAGGCCGATCCAGAGGGCGAGGGATCCGAACGGCATCCTCGCCGATGGAACCGTGCGTTGTGCAGCGATGGCGACGGCGGCCGCGATCACGGCAGAGGCGCGCACCACCCACGCGCTCTTGCGGTCGGCCGACCTCGCCTCCGGCCGCTGCAGCAGTGCCTGTCGGGTCTCGATGAGGTACCAGATGCCCGCGGCGACGATGAGCGCGACCACGACGGGCGGGGTTGAGGGCATCTCGACGCCACTGTACGACTCGGGGTCGTTCGAGGGAGAAGATCCCCGAGCCATCCCAATCGACGTCGCGTACCGGCTCCGGCAAGCTCGAGGACCTGCACACGGGCGGGCTGATCACAGACGACCAGCTCGGCTCGAAACGTCGCCCGCTCATCGAGTCGCCGTAGGAGCACGGGCTCGACTTTGGCCCTCGTGGTTTCTGTATGCATGCGCGGGGAGCACGCCTCTCGACGGCACATATTCGGTGGCTGGGCAAACCAGACTCTGCCTGGGACGCCAAGGTGACCCTGCCCAAACCCCTACGGCTCGAGCGTCGGTGGCAACGTCAACGTCGCGTACCGACTTGTCAGCCCAGGCCCCCGAGGATCCCGCCCAGACCTCCTCCCAGCAAGCCGTCGAGCGGCGACGACTCGTGTCCCTCTTCCTTCTCGATCTGCTCCAGGGCAACGACGATCGCCAGGGCGAGGGGGGCATCGAAGGCCGGCGCGACCTGGATGCCGTAGGCGTCGTGGATGCTGAAGAACTGGCGCGAGGCGATGATCACGTCTGTGCCGTCCTTCTGGATGCGGAATTCGCGATTTATCCAGTTGCCAGTGACCTTCATCTGCCCGCCGTCTGCCGCGGTGATCGTGAAGTGCTCGCCAAACATCGACATCAGGGCTTTCTGGATCGTCGCGACGACCGTGTCGCCCTGTTTGACCTCGAAGGTCGGATGGACGTGCGCAAGCGACTTGTTGATCTCGTAGAGCTCCTGCCCCGAGGTGTCCTTGAGAAGCAGCGAGCGCCGGAGTGCCAGGAGCTTGCCGTCCACCTCGAACGCGTGATTCCCGTTCGAATCATCGATCCATAGATCGCCGGTCATCGAAATCAGCTTCTGGTTCAGCACGAACGTCTGGCCGGAAGCGTTCTGTTCAGCGGCCCTAGCAGCCGGTGCAAGAGCTACGGCAGGAGGCTGAGCCGAGGCGCCGGAAACAGGTGCCACCCGCGGTCCGACGGGGGCGCCGCAACTGACACAGAACTTGGCATCGTCAGCCAAGCTGCCGCCACACTGTGTGCAGAACATCGCGAACGCCACCTCTTGCTGACGACCAATCGGACGACTCTACAGTATGCGCGGGCGGCAACGCCGATCCAACGCCGGGTCGCTTCTCAGGGCTGGCAATGAAAGGAGGGGCGGGTTCAGGGGGTCGGCGCAACGATCGCCGCCAGCATAGCGGCCGGGGTCTGGTATCCGAGCGTCTTGCGGGGCCTGGTGTTGAGTCGCGTGGCCACGGCATCGAGATCGGCCTGGCTGTAGCCGGAGAGGTCGGTCCACTTGGGGAAGTACTGGCGCAGCAGCCCGTTGGACGCTCCTATGTTTGTCAATACGCGGTGGGCAGCGCCATGGGTTCGGTGGCGGCCTGGATCCGTCGGTAAAGGCGGCGGGCGAGGGCGCGTTTGATGGACCGGCGTATCTCGCGGTGTGTCTTGCCCTGGGCCCTTCGTTGCGCTGCGTAGTGGATGGTCTCCGGGTGGCAGCGGAGGCGGGTGATGGCCACGGTGTGGAGCGCCCGGTTGAGGTCGCGGTCGCCGCCTCGATTGAGTCGGTGGCGCCTTCGCTCGCCACTGCTGGCTTCGAGCGGCGCGGTGCCGGCCAGAGCGGCGAAGGCGGCCTCGTTGCGCACGCGTCCTCGATGTGACCAGCTCACGAGTAACTGCGCGGCGACGACCGGGCCGACGCCCGGCTCGGTGAGTAGCGCGGGTCCGGCGGGATGGGCCTTGACCAGGGTCACCAGCTCGGGGTCGAGTTCGTGGATCTGGGCGGTGAGGAAGCGGATGCGGCTCGCGATCGAGCGCAGGGTGACGACCGTCAGTCGATGCTCGACGCTCGCCGACGGGCCGCTGGTGAGCGCCTCGACGCGGTCAAGTTGACTGGCCAGGGCGACGCCGCGTAAGCCCGCACGGAGGTGTTCGGGGGCCGTCACGATGACGCTCTTGAGCTCGTTGATGGCCGTGGTGCGACTGACAAGGACGGCGTGGCGGGTGGTGAGGACCAAGCGGAGCGCCTCCCGCAACCCGCGCGCCCGCGGGCTGGCTAGCTGCTCCGACGACAAGGCGTGGCGGCCGGCGCGCACCGCGTCGATCCGGTCGTTCTTGGCACCCCGGGCGCGCTTGATGCCCCCCACTTCGACGACGTCCTCGCCGGCGTGGGCCAAGCATGCGACGAACCCCGCGGCGAAGCTGGCGGTGCCTTCGAGAGCCCAGACCCGTCGGCCCGGTGCCTGGGCGCGTCCCCAGTCGAGCAGCCGCTGGTAGCCAGGGCCGTCGGCTGGAGCCGCGATCTGCGCTTGGATCCCGCCGGTGCGGGTGTCGATCACGGCCAAGTCCACGCTGTCGCGGTCCGGGTCGCCTCCGATGACATAGTCGTAGTGGTCTGCCAACATGACCATTGCGGTTGTCCTCCAGTTCGGTCGGCAATCGTCGTCGGCACCGGTCTGGATGAACGTCACCTGTCACGGCAGCACTGTGAAGGGTCACGCCCCTAAGGCGGACAAGCTCCTGATCAAGCCAACGACGAGTGGCCAGGTCGGTGCCGGCAGCACGAGGAACAGGTCCAACGAAGGGCACACCCTGAGGTGGCCAGTGTTCTCGAGAGTCACCTCGCACTGTCGGCTCCAGCCTGGCTGAGCCCATCCGGCCCACGTCAGTCACAGACTCACAGTGTTCTCGTTGGTGCCCCGTTGCCAGGGACTCCTGGGGTCACAGAAGTAGACCGCGACGTCGGTGGCGATGCTGAAGCGCCGGTGGTCGGCGAGCTCCACCCCGCGATCCCAGGTCAGGCTCGCCCACAGCTGACGGGGCAGCGTCTGGACTTGGGCGGCGAGGGCGTCGACCACCCCCGTGGAGCCCTTGCCCGGTACCTTGACGAGGAGGAGGTAGCGGGTCTGGCGCTCCACGAGCGTGGCGATGTGGCTGTTGGCGGAGCCGGCGAGGAGGTCACCCTCCCAGTGGCCCGGCACCGCCCGGTCCTTCGCCTCGGCCGGCCGCTCCCGGATGGAGACCGCGTCGACGATCCCGCCACGGCCCTGGCCCTTGGTGGTCGCGAGACGAGAGCGACGGATGCTGCGCCGGGTGCGCAGGTGGACCATGAGCTCCTTGTGCAGCACGCCCCGGGCCTGGATGAACAGGCTCCGATAGATCGTCTCGCTCGACACCTGCCGAGCCTGCTCCCCCGGATACGTGCGGGCAAGCCAGCCCGAGATCTGCTGGGGCGACCAGTCGAGCGCGAGCTTGCCCGCTACCAACTCCCGCAGCTCCGCTGACGTCGCGAGCTTGCAGGGCTTTGGTCGGCAGGCCCGCCGCCAGGCCCGCTTGTCGGCCTGTGTCGCGCGATAGCGGTGCCGGCCACCGTGGCGGGCGACCTCGCGGCTGATCGTCGAGGCGGCCCGGCCGGCGCGGCGGGCGATCATGCGCAGCGAGACGCCCTCGGCCAGACCGCGCGAGATCTCCTCCCGCTCGGCGGACGAGAGCACCCGCGGCGAGCGACGCTGGTCCACCGGCACGTACCCGCCGGTGGTCGCGACCATGCGGTGGATGGCGCTCCGTTCCCTCCCGAGCGCCCGCCCGATCTCACTGAGCGATTGACCTGCTTTCCAGCGGGACCACATGTCTCGCTTCTGCTCGGCCGTCAACGCCGGCCTGCCCCACTGCGCCATGGGCCACCTCCCGATCGACACTGCACCCATCAAGGTGTTGCGTCGATCGGTGGAACCCGAGCGTCGAAACCGCCAAGGTCACGCACGATCGTCGGCATCGCGGTGCCAACGGTCGTGGTGCCGAGCATGCCCAGCAGCATCGAGAGCATGACACCCAGCAGCGTCCAACGGATCGTTCTGGGTGAGGAGGGCGCAGGAACCGCGACGTCGGGCCCAGCCATCGCACATCACTCCTTATGGTGGCGAGCCAGGGGCGACGCCGGAGATCTGGCCGAAGCCGGCGCGTCGCGAGCACCGGGCCGATCGGCGCCCTCTGCCGTTCGACGGGGACCGAGCCGGCTCAGACCAGGGCTGCCTGGAGGACGCCGCAGCGCCACACGGCCCGGATGGACAGCGTGTCCGAGATGGTCGCCGTCGGGTCGCCGTCGACGAGCAGCAGGTCCGCCCGTGCGCCCGCGACGATCCGGCCCCGGTCGGAGAGGTTGAACCGGCGTGCTGGCACCGACGTCGCCGCTCGCAGCGCCTCCACGGGCGCTAGACCCGCGGCGACGAGCAGCTGGAGCTCGTGGTGGACGCTCGCCCCGTGGGCCAGGCCGCCGAACTCAGGCGACGGCTGGGTGACGTCCGTCCCGGCGAGGGGATGTCCACACCTGCCGCCTGCAACGCGGCGACCGTGCCCAGTGCGTCCTCCAGGCGGCCCTGTGGGTAGACGTTCGCGCATCCACGCAGCGACTCGAGCCAGGCCGTGGACAGCCTGCTGCTGACCCGCTCGTCCGAGGCGAACGCCGCCCCGCTGTGGCCGACGGCCGAGGACACGACCGTCAGGGTGGGGATGACGAACGTGCCGGCGGCCACGATCTCGGCCACGATCCCGGGGGTGTGCGGGCCGTCGAGGAACAGGTGGCCGAGGCCGTCCACGCCGGCCCGCACGGCGCGCCGCGCGCCCTCGATGGTCGTCACGTGGGCGACGGTCAGCTTGCCGTGGCGGTGGGCCTCCGCCACGGCCGCCTCGAGGACCTCGTCGCTGATCACCGGGAGTCCCGGATGGCCAACGACCGTGCCGTCCTCGATCATGATCTTGATGTAGTCCGAGCCCAGGGCGATCTGTTGTGCGACTAGGGTGATCGTCTCCTCGGCGGTGGAGCAGAAGGGGAAGGCGAACGCGGCCATTGCCTCCTCGAGCGTCATGCCCTCCGGGATCTCGGGGTGGTCGTCGTCGTCCTCGGGCGGCCCGTACTCGGTCGGGTGCCCGCCGGGCGCCGTGACGCACATCCCTGCCGCGCGTACGTCGGCGAGATCATCGCTCTCCGCCACCAGGTGCCGATGCTCGGCCGGCCAGTAGCCCATCATGTCGAGTTCGGTCGTCACGCCGAAACGGAGCGCAAGCCGGAGGCTGGCGATGCTCGTGTGGCAGTGGGAGTCGATCAAGCCGGGCAGGAGGGTCCCGCCGCCGGCGTCGACGACCGTGGCACCGACCGGCACCGATTCCCCGACCGCACGGACTACCCCGCCGTCGATCACGACGGCGCTCGCACCGATGACCTGCTTCCCATCGAAGACCCGCGCATTGGTGATCGCGGTGGTCATGCTCATGGTTTCCGCGTTCTCTAGCGGCTTGGTCCGGTCTTGGGACTGGGGCGCGCCCGCGCGCGGGGTGGCCTTATCAGCGTTAAGTCCTTACCGCTGTAAAGCTTGCCTTAACAGTTTGCCGCAATCGACGACATCAGATAACCCAACGGAGAGGGCACCTTTGAGTGCGGGCTGCACCTCATCATCGAGGGCATACGCAGCGCGCTGGGCAGTCGCGGAGCGTGAACTGCCAGCCACGGACACAGCCGATACTGGCCCCCACGGCGAGTATGCCCGCCGGGCGGACGCCGGCTTGCTCGCGTCAGGCGTGGCGGAACTCGGAGACCTGCACCTCGACAAACTCCTTCACGAGGTCCGTCGGGGAGGCTGATCGAGCCGAAAGTTGGTCGTGCCCCTCCGAACCGGGTAGGCGGTGAGTTCCGCGCCATGCGCGTCGAGCGGGGCCCGGCCGTGAAGAGACAGGCTGAATACCCACGGTGGGCACCCTCCCTCCTCTGTGGCGACCATGAGAGCGGTGCCCCCACCATCGAACGATGGTGGGGCTGGAGGGCCGGACGGGTCAGGGCGTCGTTACGGAATAGTGATGGACCTAACCGTCGCTCACTCCGACAGCGCGAGCGCCACAGCTTCCTCTGTCGTCGTCAGCTGACCGGCCGTCAACCCGGCCGGGGAGATGACGGCGCCAGCGCAGTCAGCGGGCGGTCGTCGACTGGAGGATGAGTCGGTTGCCGTCGGTATCGGCGAACCCAATCGACCGGCCCCACGGCGCGGACGCGATGGCGTCGTCCATGACCACCCCTCGCTCGCGCAGGCGGGCTGCATCGCCGTCGAGGTCGTCAGTCTCGAGGACGAGCCCCGTGAGCGACCCCGGGGGCATCGACTCGAACCACGTGACGAGGGTGATCGACGTCGCCGCCCCGACCGGACGGACCTGGACCCACCGCATCCTGGGACTCATCTGCATCTCGCGCACGAGCTCCATGCCCAGGACGCTGACGTAGAAGTCGCGGGCCCGATCTTGGTCGGTGACGGGGACGGAGAACAGCTGGACCTTCGTGATGCTCACGAGCGGAGGATAGTCCCTCGCGGTGCGGTCGAGTCGGAGTGCCCACCGTGGTTGACTCGCGGGCGGACTCGAACGAACGTGACTTCGGCCGTTGGCGTGCCCTCGTCCAGATACGTCCGTGACACCGGACCCTGGATGCGGGTGAGGCGCGACCTGGGCTGAGAACGGTGCGAGAGCCCTCTCTACGCTGGGAGTGTCAGCAACCAGTAAGACGCAGCTCTCAGCTGCCCTTGAGCGCCTTCAGCCTCGCGTCAACTTCCAGTTCGTCCGAGTCGCTGTCGAGCGAGGCGAACTGCTCCTCCACTGATGAAGCGGCCACTTCGGCTTGCCCGCGGGCCATGGCCTCCTGGCGCCTGATCCGCTCCTCGAACCGGTTGAGCTCGCTCGTGGGGTCCATGACCGAGGCGTCGCGCAGCGTCTGCTGGACCTGCACCTGCGCCTGGGCCATCTTCGCCCGCCCGACCAGCTCGTCGCGCTTCTGCACGAGCTCCTCGCGCTTCGCACGAAGCTTCGTGAGGCCATCCTTGAGCTTGTCGACGAGCTCAGTCTGCTGGGCGATCTGCGTCTCGAACGTCTTGACCTGGTCCTCGAATCCGAGCTGGCGTCGCAGCGCGACCTTGGCGAGCTTGTCGAACCGATCCGCCTCGGCCGCGTTGCCGGCCGCCCGGAGCTCGTCGGCCTTGTGCGACGCCGCAGCTGCCTTGCTGCCCCACTCCGTAACTGCGGCCTTGGCCTCAGTCGCGTCGTCCTCCATGAGGCGCAGGTTCCCGACGGTCTGGGCGACCGCATCCTCGGCCTCGGCCATGTTGTTCGTGAAGTCCCGGATTAGCTGGTCGAGCATCTTCTCCGGGTCCTCGGCGCTGTCGATGAGCCCGTTCACGTTCGCCCGGACGAGCTGGCCGATGCGGCCAAGGATCGATGTCTGTGCCATGCGTGGTTCTCCTTCCTATCGTCCGCGTGAACGCATCTCAGCGCGACGGCGCGTCAGCACAACCCAGCTCACCATCTCCCACCGCCACCGAAGCCTCGGCCACCGCCGAAGCCCCCGCCCCCGCCGAAGCCGCCGAACCCTCCCCCGCCACCCAAGCCGCCGAGGCCGCCCCGACCGCCCCAGGGCGAGCCCCCCCAACCGCCTCCCCGAAGGCCGCCGCCGAGCAGGCCACCTAGGATGAGCCCGCCCATGAGCGCGCCGGTCGGGTTCATGCCGCGCTGGCCACCCGGTCCCCCGCGACCGTCCCAATCATCGAACTCTGAGCTGGCGATCCGGTACGCTTCGTCGGCCAATTGCTGCGCCTGCTGCGCCTCCGGCAGCGCCGACCCGGCATCCGCCGCCGCCTGGGCCTGCTCGAGGTGACGCTGCGCCTCGGCCAGACGCGTGCGGGCCTCCCGTCCCACACCGTTGCGCCGGCTCTCGATGTAGTCGTTGGCGTGGGTCACGCTCGCCTGTGCGGAGACGAGCGCCGTCTGCAGCGCCGTCTTCTGGCGCGCCAGCTGGTCCTCGGCCGCACGCTCACTGGCGAGCACCTGGTCGGCCCCGGCATGGGCGGCCTGTGCACTCTTCAGGGCAGCGAGGGGGTCTGGCGCCGATGCGGCGATGGCTGCCTTCGCCGCGGCCAGCTGGGCGTCGGCGTCCGCGAGCCGGGACTCGAGAGAGGGGTCGCCAGCGCGGTGCTGCAGCGCCTGGCGTGCTGCTGCAATGTCGGTCTCGGCCGCGCTGATCTCCGGATCGACGTGCGCACGGGCATCGCTGATGGAAGCTGACAGGTGGTCGATCGCGTCAAGCAGCGTGGCGCCTCCGGCCAGGGCGGCCTGCCCGGCGGCTGCAGCATCGCGGGCTGTGTGCGGATCCGGGGGCGTGGCCGTGAGCGCCGCTGAGCCGTGCGCCGCGGCAGCAGTGGCGAAGTCGATTTGCTTCCGCGTTTCTTCGAGGTTCCCTTTCACCGGAGCCCAGCTCGACCCCGCGTAGGCCTGCAGACCCTGCATCGTGGTCTCGGCAGCTGGCAGTCTGGCCTGGAGTGCCGCGGCCTGGGCCGGCAAGCCAGCCAGAATCTCGGGCGCGCGTCGCTCCAAATCGCGTAGCTCCTGGAACCGTTGCTGCTGCTCGCCGATCAGGCTGCTCACCCGCTGCGCACGCGTGACGATGTCAGTGAGCATCGCCTCGCGCGTGGGCGGGTCCTCCGGGGTCGCGTCGTCGAGTTTCTGGCGCACCACGAACGCGGCCTTCAGTTCTGTCTGTGCCTGTGACAGGGCCGTGCGAAACGGCTCCACTTCCTCGGCGCTGAACTCTGCCTCGGCGAACCCGAGGTCCTGGCCCGCGTCGCGCACCGCGTCGTCCGCCTGGATTAGCAGCTGGTTTGCCTGGCGCGCGAGCTGCCCGGTGTGTCGATCACGCTCCTCGGTCGCCAGGTGTGCGACCCGCCAGCGCCGGAACCACGTGACGATCACCGCGGCGCCGAGCAACACGACAATCAGCCCGACCAGCAGCGCCAGGACGCCGTTGTTCGAGCTCGCCGGGGCGGGGCCCGGCGCCTGGCCCGACACGGGCGTGGCAACCGGGACGGTCCCACCCTGGCCCCCGCCGGCGAGTGCCTGCCCAAGCCCGTTCGCGAAGGCGACGACGCCGGCGGCATAGTCGCCGGCTGCGAAGCGCGGCGCGAGCTGACTGCTGAGGAGCGAGTCGACGTCCCCGGCTGTGAGCGAGCCAAGGGCGCCGTCTTGGTAGTAGCCGTACTGGCGGTCGTTGACAGCTACCAGCAGCACCATGGCGTTGCCGCCCAGGCTGTTCTGCGTGTACGTGTCCTGGGCGAGCTGCGGCGCTGCCTCGCTGCCGCTGGTCGCGACGAACACGACGTCGAGCTGGACGTTGTGCTGGGACGCCAGGCTGCCGAGCGCCGACTGGACCTGCGCCGTGCCGCTCCCTAGGGACCCGGTCTCGTCGGTGATCTGACCCTGCAGCTTTGGCACCGATTGCGCCGCCGCCGGGGCGGCCGCTAACAGCAGCAGCACCGCCCAGACGAACCCGAGAAGCAAGGACTGGCGACGTGTGGCCCGGAGCATCGTGGCCGACATGCTACCCCCGTGCGGTCGCCGGCCGCCGCCCCATCACGATGGTCCGCTCTTGGTGGGGCCGGACGCCCTGGGCTACTCCGCGCGGGTGAGCCGCACGACCGGGATCTCGCGATCGGTCCTGCGCGCGTAGCCTGCGAAACCAGGCGAGCGGGCGGTGATCTGGCGCCAGGCGACCGCGCGCTCCTCCCCGCGCAGGAGCTCGGGCGTGACCAGAAATCTTTGGGGGCCGACCTCGACCCAGACCTGGTCGGGGTGGTGGGCCAGGTTGATGAACCAGGCCGGATGACGGGCCGCGCCGCCGGCCGAGCCGGCCACGAGCCAACGGCCCGCGCCGTCGGGGAAGCTCGCGACCGGGGCCGTGCGCGGCCGACCCGAACGGGCGCCCACCGTACTGAGCAGGAGCATCCGCGTGCCGACGAGGCGGCCACCTAGGAGACGGTAGAGCGCGGCATACACTCCCCCGAAGGTTCGGACGAGCGGCCCACCGGGCATCCGAGCCCCGCGCGTCCCCGCCGGCGGTATCTCGAGCGTCACGCGTCATCCGCGGCGGAACCCACGTTCCGCGCGTGGGACGTGCGGGTGCCGTCGAGACCGAAGCTCACGATGCGGATCGGAGTGATACGGATGAACTCGTCAGCGAACCCCGGGCCGAGCCACACCCCGCCCGCCAAGAGCAGGCTGGCCCGTCCCCGGATCTCGACCATGCGCGGCCGCCATGGCGGCAGCACGTCGTCGACGACGAAGGCGACCCGCGGCTCTCGGCCGATGTCGCGCCACTTCTTCGTGACTGCCGGTGCATGGCCGCCGATGTCGATCGTGTCGGTCTCGCCGTTGTAGGCGAAGGAGACCGGCACGACGTGAGGTGCGCCGTCAGACCCGACGGTGGCCAGACGTCCCAGGCGCTGGCCAGCGAGGTACTCGAGTTCGAGGTCGCTGAAGACGCTCATGGTGCTCCTGAGGCTGTCGCAAGGGTGGAGCCGGGCCAGATGGTCGGTCTAGCCACGCTAGCCGACCAGCGGTGCCCGCGCAAGAACAATAGCCGCAGTCAAGCGTGCTGGACCCGGTGGGGCGCGTGGTCGACGGGGACTCGCACCGCCTCCGCGGGCATGCTCCTTAGTGAAGGGCATCTGCCAAGTGACTCGATCGCCGCCTCGCCGGTCGCCCGTGTGTACTGTGCCTGTCACGTGTGTACTGTGCCTGTCAGACGCGGCTCACACCTCGCGCTCGGTGCCTCCTGCGCGGGGTCGGGCCTCCCAAGCCCTGCACGGATCCGCGGACACTCGACGGTCGCACCCGACTCCATGCCTGATGGCTGGCTGGGGACCATTGCGTGGTCGCCGTCAGACCGGCCGCGTGCCCTCGTGTTTGAAGTTGGGTCCGGCCAGTTCTGCGGCCCGTCCATCGGAAGGTCGAAAGGATGCCGGAGGGCACTGGCACGGGGGACCTGTGGCCGGGGAGACTCACACCCGAACGAGCGGCAGCGTCCCGGGGAGGCGAGCATGCCCATTGCGGCGGGTCATGGGGTGGCGATCGAGCGCCGCATCCTGGACCGCGAGCACCGCGAGATCGAGCACGTCGTGGCGCGCATCGAGACCACCGCCGAGATGGCTGGCAACCTCGCGGCCCAGGATCTCGCCAACGCCCTGCGCAGCCTGCTCGACACCATCGAGAAGACCCTCCTCCCGCATCTCGACTGGGAGGACAACTTCTGCTTCCCCGAGATCGACCGCCTGGCCGCCACGCCGTTGGCCACTCGGGTCCTGCGACTCCAGCACGGGCAGATCCGCCAGGCCGTGGAGCGCCTCGAGGCGGACTGGCTGGCCGTGCGACGGGAGCCCAGCCACCGCCAGCTGGTCGACCTGCGGGCCCACCTCTACGGGTTGCACGCGCTCATTGGCTCCCACCTCGAGCAGGAGGAGCACGCGATCCTCCCATCCTTAGAGGCCGAGGCGGCAGCGGAGGCACCCGTCCAGACGGTGTAACCGGCTGCGGGCGTGGTCCGGGGGACGATGACTGCGTGTTGGACCCTCCGGGGACGGTGCGAGGCGACTGCGCACGCCTCCGCCCTTCCGGAGGTAGGCGAGTGTCGAGCGCCGCGCAGAAGTCGATATCCCCCAGACGGGCGCGCAGGGTCGCCGCGACCTGCGCCGCCGATGCGCCGGCTGCTGCCATCTCGGCCGCGAGCAGGGCCCGGATGCCGGTCGCCATCGACGTCGGCACTGCCGGGCCGGGCACCGAACAGCCGGAGCACGACGCGCGAGCCGGCCGAGGAGGATGGGGAAGCGACGGACGGTCGTGCTTTTAGCCGATGCCGCGCCGTTTCTCGAGCACGATCTGCAGGTCCTGGCTAATCCCCGTCGCGAAGCCGGCTTCGCTCAGGGCCAGGTAGAACTCCCACATGCGCACGAACCGATCGTCGAAGCCCATGGCTCGGACCTCGTCCAGCCGGCTCATGAACTGCGTGCGCCACTCCCGCAGCGTCCGCACGTAGTTCGCGGCAATGTCGTCCACGCTGCGGATGAGGAGCCGCGTGTCTCGGGTCGCCCGCTCGATGACGGCGAGCGACGGGCAGAGCCCTCCCGGGAAGATGTAGGTCTGGACCCAGTTGGCGCCCCGACGTTGCGCCTCGTAGGCAGCATCAGGGAACGTGATCGACTGCAGGCTCATCCGTCCGCCGGGAATGAGCGCCGCGTCGCAGACCTCGAAGAACGTCGCGTAGTACTCCGCTCCGACCGCCTCCAGCATCTCGATCGAGACGATCGCGTCGTACGTCCCGCGAATCTCCCGGTAATCGCGCAGCTGGATGTCCACGAGGTCGTCGAGGCCGGCGGCCGTGACCCGCTCACGGGCCAGGGCGTACTGTTCCTTCGAGATCGTGATGGACGTCACGCGGCAGCCGAGCTCGCCGGCCGCATACAGGGCGAAGCCGCCCCAGCCCGAGCCGATCTCGAGGACGTGCTGGCCCCGTGTGAGCCCGGCCCCCTCGGCCATGCTGCGGTACTTGTTGCGCTGGGCGTCCGCCAGCGACTGGTCGGGCGTCGCGAACACGGCGCACGAGTAGGTCATCGTCTCGTCCAGGAAGAGCCGGTAGAAGTCGTTCCCCAGGTCGTAGTGGGCGGCAATGTTGCGCCGGCTCCCCGTGCGCGTGTTGCGCCGGCGCCGATGGCCGAGCGTGCGGCTGAGCTGGGCGGGAGCGCGCCACCAGCCGGCCGAGAGGGCCAGCGCCTCACGGTTCAGGGCCGCCCAGCGCAGGAGCCCGGCCAGGTCTGGGCTTGACCAGAGCCCGTCCATGTAGGCTTCGCCACCACCGGTCTCGCCGCCGAGCAGCATCCGCACGAGCGCCTGGCGGTCGTGGACGTGGATCTCGCCCCGGAGCTCCGACGCCCTGTCGCCGAACATGTGGCGTGTGCCGTCGGGCAGGATGATCGTCAGCGATCCGACCTGCACGCGCCGGGCAGCGGCGACGCCGACGCGCCAGGCTGTCGCAGCGAGGAGTGAGTCGGTCAGCGCGGGCAGGCGAGGGGAGAGGGTCCGGGAGGTCATCGCGCCGGGGCTCCATGGCGGTGAAACTTCGCACCCCGGAGCCACAGGCGTAGGGCATGCCAGTGGATAAAGCCGATCGTTCGCTGGGTCATGAAGGGGTGACGAACGAGCATGCGCGCGACCGAGCGATCGGTCAGTGGCCGGCGCCTGACGTCGAGGCTCGCGTGGAGGAGGAGCGCGTCGTCCTGCTCCTCGTTGATGGTGATGCGGAGGCGCGCGGGTTCGTCCCGGACGCGGACCGTGTAGCGGCCCTCCATGTCAATGAACGGCGAGACGTAGAACGCCTTGTCCGTGGAGGCGACGAAGTCAGACCGGTCCTCCGGCCGGCGCAGCGCGTAGAGGTGCCGCTCGCCGAACGTGTTGTGCACGTCGATCAGGACCACCTGGAGTGTCCCCGTGCCGTCACGGCACAGGTAGAAGCTCGCCGGATTGAAGACGTAGCCGAAGACACGCAGGTTCGTGACGAGGGTGATGTGCCAGCCCTGGGGATCGAAGCCCTCGTCGCGCAGGTGGCCCATGACGGCGGCGCGGACGTCCGTGGCCGGCGGATCGAGGTGGTCGCCGTCTCGGAACGTGACCACGTTGGCCCGGTTGCGGCTGACAAGATGGAGCGCGCTGGGCACGACGTCAAGCTCGTCGAGATCGAGGGCGAAGTAGTAGACGGCGTGCTCGAGCTCGTAGACGAAGGGCCTGGCGCGCCGATGTCGCACCTTCCCTTCGAGCAGGTGCGACCTCATGTAACCCGCTCTCGCGCGTCGGCACGGATGCGGGCGGCCGCCTCGAAGCCCGAGCGGCAGCCGTCCTCGTGGAAGCCGTACCCGAGATGCGCCCCGGCATAGTAGGTGTTCCGGCGACCCTGCAGCGCACCGATCGCGTGCTGGCCGGCGAGCGTCCGGAAGGTGTAGCGGGGATGGCTCATCTCGCGCTCGACAATGACCTTCTCGGGCCGCACCCGGTTGCCCGAGTTCAGGGAGACGCAGTACGCAACGGGACCGCCGAGCGACTGCAGGCGGTTCATGTAGTAGGTCATGGTGAGCGCCTCGCCCGGCTTCCGGCAGTCCGGCTGGTCCACGTTCCACGAGGCCCAGGCCCGCCGGAGCTTCGGCAGCACGGCCCGGTCGGTGTGCAGCACGACCTGGTTGCGCGAGTAGGCAATCGACCCGAGGGCGGCTCGCTCGGCCTCGTCCGCGTCCCGGAGCAGCGCCAGCGCGTTGTCGGCGTGGGTCGCCAGGACGACCGCGTCGAAGCGCTCGGTGTACCCGTTCTCGGTCTGGATGGTGACGCCCTGCGCGTCCCGCGTGACGGCGGTGACCGGACTCCCGGCGCGCACGGCATCAGAGGGCAGCGACGCCACGATCCGATCGACGTACACCATCGACCCGCCGCGGATCACGCGCCACTGCAGGGTCTTCCCATAGCCGATCAGGCCGTGGTTGTCGAGGAAGTGCAGCAGGTAGTCGACCGGATAGTCGAGGATCTTGTCCGGGCCGGTGGACCATACGGCCGCCGTCAGGGGGATGAGGAAGTGGCGGCGGAAGTCCCGGCCGAAGCGCCGGTCGTCGAGATACTCGCCTAGCGTCGCGTCCGTGGGGGCGCCGCCCTCGAGCCTGCGACGAGCGTCGCGATAGAAGCGCAGGACGTCGGCGAGCATCAGCCAGTGCGACGGCCGCAGCAGTGCGGAGCGTTGGGCGAAGACGCCGCCGGCACCCCTGAAGCTGAACTCGAGATCGCACGAGTGGCACGTCGAGCTCAGCGACATCTCGGTGGGCTGCGTCTCCACTCCGAGCTCGTTGAGGAGATGCACGAAGACCGGGTACGTCGTCTCGTTGTACACGATGAACCCGGTGTCGACAGGGATGCGCCCGGTGGGCGTCTCGACGGGGACGGTCTTGACGTGCCCGCCGACGTCCGAGTCGCGCTCGAACAGGCGGACCTGATGCTCCCGGTTCAGGTAAAAGGCGGCGGTCAGGCCGCTGACCCCTGCTCCGACCACCGCGACTCTCATGGATGGCACCCCCGCTGGTCGCTTCGAACCGCTGCTGCGCGCACCGTCCTATCCGCGAGCTTGCCGGTCCAACTCGCGCTGCATCCCCTCGGCGGCGTTCCGTGCGAGCTTCTCGAAGGCACGTCCGAGGAACGGCTGAACGAGCCGCATCCAGCCGCCCAGGCGGATGTCGGCCGTGTAGTCGACCCGCGTGCCCGTTCCGGCGGGCTCGAAGCGGATCTCGTCGACTGCCGACACGCCGGAGCCCGTGCCCACGAGCACGACGCGGGTGGTCGGCTCGAACACCGATATCCGGTACTCCATCGGGACGACGCGTCCGCTGAGCCGGACCCCCAGCCGGTATCGGGTGCCCACGCCGATCGGGCCCGGGTCGAGTCGCTCAGAGGTCGCCGTGCCGGGATCCCAGATGCTCGAGTTCGCGAAGTCGGCCACGAACGCGAAGGCCGCCCCGGGAGCAAGCGGCGTCTCAACCTGTTCGTGCAGCCTGGTCATCGGTGGCCCTCCGCGTGAGTTGTCATCATGATGGGCGATGAACACGTGACCGTCACGTCCGTGCGGTCGCCGGCGCGATCCGGAGGAGTGCCCGTGGATCCTAAGACCCTCGCAGACGACGTGCTCGAAGTATCGATCATCGGCAGCTTCCCCCACACGGGGATCGCGCTGCGTCGCCGGCTCTTCGGCTGGGCTCCCCCGCCGGCCGACACGCTCGCGGGCAAGACCGTGCTGGTCACGGGCCCGACATCGGGCCTGGGGAAGGCGGCGACCGAAGCCCTGGCGGCGCTGGGCGCCAGGGTGCTGCTCGTCGGCCGGAGCGAGGAGCGCCTCGCCGCGGTGCGCGATGCGCTCGCTGCAGCGCACGGCGGGGACCGCTTCCCGATCGTCGTCGCCGACCTGGGATCTCTCGCCTCCGTGCGGACCGCGGTGGCCCGAATCCTCGAGACCGAGCCGCGACTCGACGTGGTGGTGGACAACGCCGGGGCGATCTACCCGGAACGCATCGTGGGGCCCGACGGGATCGAGGCCACGCTGGCGATCCTCGTCGTCGGGCCCTTCGTTCTGATCACAGGGTTGCTGCCGCTACTCCGGCAAACCCAAGGGTCGCGCGTGATCGCCGTGACCTCGGGGGGCATGTACACCCAGAGGCTGCACCTGGATGACCTGCAGTGGAGCGGCGAGCCGTTCTCGGGAGCGCGCGCCTATGCCCGAGCGAAGCGCGCCCAGGTGGCGCTGGTCCGCGAGTGGGCCCGGCGGGTGGCCGGCAAGGGCCCGACCTTCAACGCGATGCACCCCGGCTGGGCCGACACTCCGGGGCTCGCAGCGTCGCTGCCCGGTTTCTATCGACGGATGCATCCGCTCCTGCGCACGCCTGCGGAGGGCGCCGACACGATCGTCTGGCTGGCCACCGACGGGGCTGTCGGCACGGTTAGCGGGAAGCTCTTTCTCGATCGGCGGCCGCGGCCCTTTGACCGGATCCCTGCGACCCGCCTCTCGGCCGCCGATCGGCGACGCGTCTGGGACAGCGTGGTCGAGCTGTCCGGTGTGCCCGATCCAGCCCCGGAGCGCTGACGCGGGCCGTCTTGCGTGCTCTCCAACCCTGGCCTCCAGTGGGCGCCCCACGTTCGCTGGTCGCTCACGCCTTCTGCACACGCGCAGGATTGGATGACGCGGTCTGCGCCCTCCCGCTGCCGGGTGCGCTCAGGTGGTCCGCTATGTCCCAGTGGCAGGCGATCCGATCTGGTTCCTCGTGCGAACCGTTAGATGAACGATATGTCACGCGCCGGCTTGCGTGAGGTGGAAGTGCCCTCGCGCCAGTGCACGTGCCGCTGCAGCTTGCTGGTTGCGAGCGAGTGGAGAACTCAACGAGATGGTGGACACGAGATGAAGATCCTGGGCCTCGCGGGGAGCCTCCGCCGGGCCTCCTACAACCGGGCGCTCCTGCGGGCCGCTCTGGACTTAGCCCCGACCGACGTGGAGACGCAAGTCTTCGACGCGCTCGGCGCGCTCCCCTTCTACGACGGAGACCTCGAGGCAGCCGGCTATCCGGCCATTGTCGAGGAGTTGCGGCGGGAGGTTGCCGCGGCGGACGCCCTGCTCATCGCCACGCCCGAGTACAACGACGGCACGAGCGGCGTCCTCAAGAACGCGCTGGACTGGGCGTCGCGCGGTCCGGTCCGACTCCTGGCCGGGAAGCCGGTCCTGGTCATGGGGGCGTCCCCCGGCGGAAGCGGGGCGCAGGGCGGCATCGAGTCGGTTGTGCGGACCCTGCGCCGCACGCGCTCGGACGTGCTCGATCACGTGGTCGCGGTCCCCTTCGCGGCGGAGGCGTTCGACGAGGAGCTCACCTTGGCCGACCCGCGTGTTCGCGCCGAGATCGCGGGACTGATGGGCGAACTTGCCGACCGGGTCCGCCCGATGGCCGCGCTCGCGGCCTGACGGCGAGGGAGTCCACCCGCCCAACGGGTCGTTCGAGTCATCGTGCCGAGTGAGCAACTTCCGGTTGCGGCCTGGGTTCGTCTCCGGGATCGCATGGGCTCGCCGTCACGGACCCCCGGGCTACGGTCCAGCGGCAGTTCGTTCGGCGAGCACCTTGACCATGCCCCGGAAGATCACGGCGTGGGCCGGGTAGAGCATGTACCAGTAGGCGAGGCCGGGCACTCCCTTTGGTTCGAAGAAGGCCGTCTGGATCAGCCGGCTGCCGGCGCCGACGGGCACGATTTCGTACTGGAGCCACGCCTTCCCGGGAACCTTCATCTCGGCTCGCAGGCGGAGCAGCGCAGGCCGTCGGATCTCCTCCACGCGCCAGAAGTCGAGCGCATCGCCGACCCGGAGCCGGTTCGGATCGCGACGCCCCAGGCGCATGCCGACGCCCCCGACGAGGCGGTCGCCGAGTCCGCGAACGCGCCAAAGGAGGTTGGCATAGGGCCAGCCCGTGGCACCACCGACCCGCTCGACGGCGGCAAATGTCTGCTCAGGCGAGGCTGCCACCCGGCGCACCCGGCGGTCGATGATCATCCCCTCCCGCGACCCCATCGAGGCGAGCGTCTCTCGGTTGGGCGTGCGCAGTGCGTCGAACCAGGTGGACTCCTCCTCGCCAACGCCGGATCGAGCGATCGCCAGAGCCAGCGCCTCGTCGTAGGTCGCAGGAGTGACCGCGAATGCCTGCGCCGGTTCGGGGTCGCGAACGACAACCTCGTTGCGCAGACCTTCGATCAGGGGCCGGGCGATGTTCGCCGGGACCGGTGAGACCAGGTTGACCCAGTAGGAGCTGAGCTGGGGCGTGAGTACCGGCACCGGGATCATCAGGCGCCGCAGTCCGCGCAGGTGCGCGTACCGCAGCATCATCTGGCCATACGAGAGTACGTCCGGTCCGCCGATCTCGACCACCCCGCTCACCTCGGGGTGATCCAGTGCCGCGACCAGGTAGGCCAAGACGTCGCGGATCCCGATCGGCTGGCAGCGCGTGGAGACCCAGCGCGGCGTGATCATCACCGGCAGTCGCTCCGTGAGGTTTCGCAGGATCTCGAACGAGGCGCTCCCGGAGCCGATCACGACCGCGGCCCGAAACTCGGCGACCCGGACGCCGTGGCGGGCAAGCTCCGCGCCCACCTCGTGGCGACTGGACAGGTGATGCGAGAGGTCGGCCGCGTCGTCGCCCAGCCCGCCCAGGTAGACGATTCGGCCGACACAGGCGCGGGCAGCCGCCTCTGCGAAGTTGCGGGCGGCCTGGCGATCGCGATCGGCGAACCCCCGCTCACCGCCTCCCAGCGAATGGGCCAAGTAGTAGGCGACCTCGATCCCCTCGAGCGCCGGCTTGAGGGTGGCCGCGTCCAGCAGGTCGGCGGCCACGACGCGGGCGCCCGGGAAGCGCGCCGCCAAGGGCCCCGCGTCGCGGCTCATGAGGACCAGGTCGTGGCCGCGCGCCTGGAGCAGGGGTACTAGGCGCCCGCCGATGTACCCGCTGGCGCCGACGACGAGGACTCGCATTGGGGGGAGTATGCCCGCCCGGGGCCGGAAACGGCGATGGCACGCGATGCGCGGTCGCGACGACTTGTCGAATGTCGCATCCCCTTCGGCCTCTCTCGCGAACAGGAAGGTGAAGGATGCGTTGTCTTGGGGCCAGACGCGTCCAGGCTCGATCGACCGGAGGCAGGCATGCTTGCCTCCCCCACCATCCCTTGCGACGCCTGGCGCGTCCGCTTTGACCGGCTCGATCGCCGCATCACAATCGCCTTGCCTGCCTCCCCCGAGCCGTCGCTGCGGATCGCTCTGGGCGTCGTCTTCCGGTGGTTCGGCGCCCTGAAGTTCTTCCCTGTCCTGAGCCCGGCGCAGGACCTGGCAGCCCGCACGATCGATCAGCTGGCCCTCGCGCTGGTGTCGGCCGCGGTCGCCCTGCCGGTGCTGCCGCCTGGGAGATCCTCCCCCGCGTATGCTCGGCGAGCACCCGAGTTCATCCGCATTCATCGGAGGTCGCATGTCCGCCCACGCTGCCACCACCATCCCGGCCGGCCGATCCAGCGGCCTATTTCGTTGGAACGCCGTCTTGGCGGTCCTCCACTTCCTCCAGTGTGTGGCGATCCTGGCCCTCTCGTTCGCGAAGAACCCGGTAGTCACGTCGCCGGTGGTGAGCACCTACCTGCGCTTCGACCAGACGACCCGCCATCTCGTCACCGCCCAGCGCCACATCTGGGACCTGCCCATCGGCCCGGCTGTGGCTCTCTTCTTCCTCATGAGCGCCGTGGCCCATTTCGCCATGGCGTTCCCGGCGCGACGCTGGTACGAGGCTCACCTCGCGCGCGGCCAGAACCCGATCCGCTGGATCGAGTACTCGTTCAGCTCAAGCGTGATGATCGTCGTCATCGCGGCGCTGGCGGGTGTCCAGGAGGTGGGCACGCTGATCGCGATCTTCGGCGTGAACGCGGCCATGATCCTCTTCGGCTGGAGCATGGAGATCGCCAACGAGGGCCGCGAGCGGCCCCAGTGGCTCCACTATGTCTTCGGCTGCATCGCCGGCGCCGTGCCGTGGGTGGTCATCTTCGTGACGCTCCTCGTCTCGGCCACGCAGCCTGGCTCGGCACCCATCCCGGGCTTCGTGATCGGAATCTTCGTCTCGCTCTTCGTCGCCTTCAACGTCTTCGCGGTCAACATGGTGCTGCAGTACCGGAAGGTAGGGCGCTGGAGCGACTACCTCTACGGCGAGCGGGCCTACATGCTCTTCAGCCTGCTGGCCAAGTCGCTGCTGGCTTGGCAGGTCTTCTTCGGCACCCTGCGACCGTAAGGCTGAGGGCCGCCGCTATCCAGGCGAGGCCCGGCCCAATCAGTGGAGGGCGACAAGGACCGATCGTCAACCAGCTGGCCAAGTTGAGGCCCGGGGCTAATGAGAGTGCCACGCAGTGCAGGCCCGGCAGGACGACTGCCGGGCGCCAGCCTGCGCCGGGTAGCCCGACCCAAGTGGTAGCTGGGTTGGGGTTCCCTATCCGCCACCGACCATCCCTTCCCATCCAAGCCGCCACCGTCTCCGAAGAGAGAGATGACGACGCCCTGGATCAGTCAGCACGGCCAGGCAGACGTCGACCAGCACAGTTCTCGAAGGAGATCAGCACCGGTGAAGCGCATCGCATCCCTGCTCGGCGGGGTCGTGCTCGTCCTCGCCATCGTCCCCTCCACCTTCGCGGCGGCGGCCCAGCCGACCCAGTCGATCGTCCAGATCGCCACGGCGAACGGCAACTTCACGACGCTCCTCGCCGCCGTCGGCTGCGCTGACCCGGCCGTGGGCAAGGCCCTCACGAGCGGCCAGCAGCTGACCGTCTTCGCCCCCACCGACGCCGCCTTCGCCAAGCTCGGCCTCACCAAGAGCAACGTCTGCACGGCGCTGCCGCAGGCCACGCTCACGAAGATCCTCCTCTACCACGTGGTGGCCGGTGACCAGTACGCCAAGGACGTCCTGCCCGCCGCCTGGGGCCAGATCAACGCGCTGAAGACCCTCCTGGGGCAGCCCCTCTGGGCCATCCACAACGGCACCCTCTTCACCACCGCCGGCACCACCGCGCGCATCGACATCGCCGACAAGCTCTTCAACATCCCGGCCACCAACGGCGTCATCCACGTCATCACCTCGGTCCTCCTGCCCGCCTAGGCAGAGACCCTGCCGGGCCGCCGGCCCGGCCACACCAGTGCACAGAGGCCGGCCCCGGGGCCGGCCTCTGTGCTTACCCGGCGGTGCCGCCCCGTCTTCGGACCGCCGCCCGACAGCGCCAGCATGTCGAGGGGAGAGAGCGTGGCCCTCCTGCGCGCCACCGCACCCGCCGGGCCATCCGCGACGGCAGCGGCTGCGAATGAGCAGGTGCCAGGGCCAGACGGTCCCCGCCGTGCAGAGGTCGTGACGCCCGGTGCTGCGGGCCAGAGACGACGCACCACAACAAGGCATGACACGAGGAGCACGGCGTGACGAAGGCAGCGTTTGGTGAGTCCTCTGTGCCGAGGATCACCATCCTCGGCGACGGAGGCAGCGCATACCAGCCCGGCGTGTGCAACATCGGGCCCGCCGAGATCGCCCGGCGGCGTCGGGCGGGGCATGTCGGACTCGGGGCGACAGTCATCCTGGGGGGTGGGCTCCTCGCCGTCGGTGCACCGCCCCTGGCGCGGCTCCTGGTGGCCCTCCCGGCGGCGCTCGCCGCGTCGGGCTACCTGCAGGCCCGCCTGCGCTTCTGTGCCGGCTTCGGCTCAGCGGGCGTCTTCAACTTCGGATCCCTCGGCGAGACCCACCAGGTGACGGACGACGTCGCCCGCGCGCGCGACCGTGCGAGGGCGACGCAGATCGGCCTGGCCAGCCTGGCCAGCGGGCTCCTCGTGGGCGCCCTGGCCGTGCTCCTCCCGCGGTGACGACGCTCGAGCGCGACCCTGTGTCCGACGACGCAGGGGCTGCTGACCCGCTGGACGCGGTGGCCGCCGCCCTGCGCGCGAACCTCATGGAGGCCGCTGGGGCAGCCCAGCCGCGGTCGCAGACTTGGCATGGCGGGACGGACAAGGCTGGGAGCCCGTGCTCGACTCCGGGGTGGATAGCGCGTGGTCTCGCCCTCAAGGGTTCGCAGCCGACCCCGGAGCAAGGGCCACGTCGGCCGTTGGTGGGGACGGTCCTGAGGACATTCGAGCTCGACTAGGGTTACGGTCGGACACAGAGGTGACCCACGTGCCGCCCGGCGTCGCTACGCTGCGAACTGCTCACCGGGCGCGGGGCAGGGTCCCCCAGACGAACAGGCGATCCTGCGGACGCGCCGACGCCCCGCAGACCGCGAGCTGGATCGGTCAGACGAGGACCAGCCCTGCACGACCTATGGCCCCCGTGGCTCGTGCTGGGCGACAACGCGGTCGCGAAAATGTCGCCGACCGGCCTGCCGGCGAACGCCGGGCGGGGTATTGCCACGCCTGGGACGGGTACCGCGGGCGGCTGGCGGCCACTCGAAAACCTCGAGGCATCCTGGCCCGCACCGAGGCGACGTGACCGCCTCGGCGAGGGACGTCAGACGGCCATGCCCTGTTCGCCGAGGGCGACCTCGATCGCCTCGATCAGTTCGGCGTCGCTCGGTCGGGTGCCCAGCGGGAACACGCGCTGCGGGCCTTCTCGTTCCGCCCAGCCAACCGACTGATCGACGGACGTGAGCACGAGCGGGAGGTCCGCGTAGACCTCTCGGAGCGCAGAGACGAGCTCGTGCCCAGCGACGGCGTCGCCGGCGACCCAGGCGTCGTAGACGAGGACGTCCGCGCGGTCGACGAGAGGGCAGGGCATGTCGGCGATGACCGGGCATGGCTCCCGTTCCGGTCCACCGCAGAGCTCGGTCTCATAGCCAGCACCGCGCAGACTGGCGGCCATCTGCTCGGCGACCGCCGGGTCGCGCTGGACGACAAGGACCCGAGTCATACAAGCCCCTCCATCATGGGTCGTGATCGTAGCCCCTCACGGCAAGAGGCAGCGCCACGCGGGCGGGGTCTCCGTACTCGGGTCCTGCGACTCGCCATGGGTGACGCGGGCGTGATCGGGAAGATCGGGATCACTTCGCTCCAGCGCGTATTGCCGCCGATGCGGCCGTGTAGACCCGGTCAGACCTCCGAGGCGAGTTCGGCCACGCCGCCGCGGGCCTTCGCGCCGTTGGTGACGTCGACCGGCAGCCTCGGTTCCTTGCTCTTGGGCCAGTACAGCTCCTTCTTGATGTGCGGCTCGGGCAGCCCGTGGCCGAGGAGGATCGCCTCGGCCTTCACGATCATCTCGGGGTTCCCGCAGATGTACACGACGGTCCGGTCGGGTTCGATTTTGCAGTCGTCGCAGAGATCGTCGAGGATCGTCTCAACCCGCCCTGTCTTCCCGGCCCAGCCCGCGTTCTCGGGCTCCTGCGGCCGCGAGATGGTGGGGACGTACGTGATGGGCCGTCCGTCGCGCTCGTATCTCTCGAGCTCGCGCCGGAAGCCCAGCTCCTTCACATGCGAGACACCGTGCGCGAGGACGGTGCGCGGCAGCTTCCCGTCTAGGAGTTGCGTGCGAATTATCGAGATGAACGGCGCGATCCCCGTCCCGGTCGAGACGAAGATCTGCGTCCGGCGGTCGTCGGGCTCTAGCATGAAGCGCCCCTTTGGGCCAATCACCCGCATCCCGTGGCCGACCGGGAGCCGCCACAGGAGCGTGGTGAAGTGAAGGATCGGGACGAGCCGCACGTAGAACTCGTACCCCTCGTCCGCGACCCGCGGGGACGACGCCACGGAGTACGGCCGCTGGACGAGCCTGCCGTCCGCGATCACGCCGAGCGTGAGGTACTGCCCGGGCTCGAACGGGACGGGGTCCCCCCAGAGGCGCACCCAGAAGTACGCAAGATCATCGGTCTCGTTCTCTCGTCGGATGAGTTCCGCGTTGTAGTACTCCGACGCGGGGGCGATGACGCGGTCGTCTTCGGGCAGGAGCATCGCGGCGCGGCACCTTCCTAAGCTCGGACGTTCGATGTTCGGGCGTCACGTTCGGTGGGCAGTGTACGTCCGGGCGAGCGGCGGCCAGGAGCCCCCAGCAGGGAGCCCGTGGTCCGTGGGCGGAGGCCGTCGTCAGCGTGGTCGGGCTCGGTGGACCGCTCCTGGCTGGCTGGACTGCCTGGCGCAGCCGCCACGGCGGGCCGACACCACCCGTGCCGGTCACGTGGGCCTCGCCCGCCACCTGAGGGGGGCCAGCGTCCGGAGACACTTTGGCCATCGTGCGAAAGCGGACCCGCCGGCTGCTGGCGCCACCGGGCCCGCCGTGATCCGGTCGCCGTCCACGGGCTCTCTTCGCCCTGGGGTGGTAGTCAGGTGGACGAGAAGGTGCCGCACTACAACTCGGCAGGCGCTTGCTGCCCGCCACCGACGTCAGGCTAGGGCTCGGACAGAGGCGCCAGTAGATCGCAAGATTGCAGTCAGGCCAGGCCGGAGTCCCCACCCCTTAGCCGCGCACCTGCCCGGCCTCGCCAACGCAGAACCTGATGCGTAACGAGCAGGCGCCAGGCCGCTCCGCAACGCGCATCTCTACTGCACTCCCAGCGAGCTTCGGCGGCGGAGGGGCGGTCCGGCACTGGGGCGGACCGCGAGCCGCGTGTAGGCTCGACTGGTGACAATCGACGGCACGCCGGCGCTTCCCGCACGACGCGCCGGGGGTCCACGGATGAAGGAGACGGCGGACAGCCATGAAGGGCTTCGTTGACGACATCGGGCGGCTCACCGAGGGCAACGCGGACTTCCGCCGCGTGCTCTACACCGGTCAGCATCTCCAGCTCGTGCTGATGACCCTCGCGCCCGGTGAGGAGATTGGCTCGGAGGTGCACGAGGATCGTGACCAGTTCTTCCGCGTCGAGGCCGGCGACGGCGAAATCACCATCGACGGCACGACGCACCGCGTGACGGCCGACTTCGCGATGATCGTGCCTGCCGGCGCCCGCCACAACGTGCGCAGCGTCGGCTCCGCGCCGCTCAAGCTGTACACGCTCTATGGCCCGCCCGAGCATCGTGATGGTGTCGTGCGCCGGACGAAGGCAGACGCCGACGCCGCGCCTGAACATTTCGATGGCAAGGCCACCGAGTAGCGGCCGCTCGTCAGCAAGAGGCAGAGCTCGACGGCGGGCGTTCGCTCGTGACGGCGGGCCCCCGAGCCTTGCCGACTTGTACGCGACGCTGCGGCCGTCGGAGACGGCGGTCGTAGTCCTGGAGCCCCGGCCCGATCGAGCGTCCTGACGGTTCCCCCGGCGCGTGGCCGTGGTGCCTCCCGTGGGTCGGTGGCTCAGCCGCCGTCCCGCAGGTGGTGCGCGAAGAACGCCTCGATCCGGCCGCGGGCGTCGAGGGCGGCCGGCTCGACATAGTCGACGCCCCCCGTGAACCGGCCCATCAACGCGAACAGCCACGGGGTCTTCTCGTCGCGGTGGTCGTTCATGAACGAGTGCCCTGCGTCCGGGTACTCCTTCACGTCGTGCTCGATCTTGAGGCTCGTCAGGATCCCGTCGAGGCGCGCTGCGGCTCCGTTGAGCGAGCGGTCCTGCGCACCATAGCTCGCGACGATCGGGCAGGCGTCGCGCAATGCCGTCAGTGGCTCGGCCGGGACTGTCCCGTAGTTGACGCTCGCGGCGGCGAACCCGTGCCTGGGGGCAAGGGCGAGAGCGAATCCGCCGCCCATGCAGAAGCCAATGACGCCAACCCTCCCGGTGCAATCCGGCCGCGCTGCCAGCCAGGCGCGCGCTGCCTCGACGTCGCCGAACGAGCGTCCCTTGCCCGCGCGGAGGTCGGCCATCGTCGCGAACAGGCACCGATACAGGTTGCCCCGCGAGAAGAGATCTGGCGCGACCGCGAGGTAGCCTGCGGCGGCGAGCCAGTCGGCCTGGCGCCGGAGGTCCTTGCTCATGCCCCCGGCGTCGTGGATGACGAGGACACCCGGCCACGGCCCTTCGCCCGTTGGCCGTGCCAAGTAGGCGGGCAGGTGCGTGGTCGGCGTCTCGATGGTCAGGTCGGTCACGCCGAACCCTCGGCAGGAGCAGGGCCGATGATCCGGGTGTGGCCATCGCCCCGGGCATTCTCGCCGAGACCGATCCCGCACGCCCGGGCACTAAGGACGGCGGGCCATCCGTCGGGGCCGAGGGTGGCCTTCCGGCCCTTGGAGCCCGGGCTCGGCGTCGGACATCCTCGCCGCAACGGCCCGCCGCACGGCAGAGGAGCTCGCTCGATGTCGATCCTGGTCACCTACGCCAGTCGCCATGGCTCGACACAGGGGATCGCCGAGCGGATCGCGGAGCGGCTCCGCGCCGACGGTTTCGACGCGGAGGTGCGGCCCGCCGTGGAAGTCCGCGACGCATCGCGGTACGACGCGTTCGTCGTCGGCGGCGCCGCATACATGTTCCACTGGCTCAAGGACGC
The DNA here is from genome assembly GCA_963835945.1 of uncultured Chloroflexia bacterium. Classification (GTDB taxonomy): domain Bacteria; phylum Chloroflexota; class Limnocylindria; order Limnocylindrales; family CSP1-4; genus JAJYNJ01. The sequence goes on along the minus strand of CAWIHR010000010.1, from coordinate 32,784 downwards.
GACGACGTTCGTGAAGCGCCACCGGACCCTACTCGCGGAACGGCCCACCTGGCTGTTCAGCAGCGGCCCGCTCGGTACGGACACCGTTGACAAGCAGGGCCGGGACGTCCTGGAGACGACCATCCCGAAGGAGTTCCCCGAGCTGCGGGAAGCGATCCACCCGCGGGGCGAGAAAGTGTTCTTCGGAGCCGTGGATCCCGCCGCCAAGCCGGTCGGCTTCGCGGAGCGATTCATGGCCCTGATGCCGGCCGGGAAGGACGCGCTCCCCAAGGGGGACTTCCGCGACTGGCTGGCGATCGACGCATGGGCCGACCAGATCGCGCACGACCTCGCCGCGCCGGGAGAAGTCCGGCGATGAGCGACCGACCGGCTATTGGCAGCAGAAGCCGCGCTGGACGCTCGCCGGTGCAGTCCAGCGACGCGTCCCCGTCCAGGCTCAAGCCCGTCATCGCCACGCTACGGATCTCTCTCGGACAGGCGGCACGATAGCGCACCCTCCCTTCCGAGGCCGCCACCTGACCGGGTCGCGCGGGTCTCGTCTGTAGGGTCGAGGGCGCCCTTCGATCTCTGCCAACCCGACGCCTTCGTCGCAGCCGTTGAGCGCGTCGAGCGGGAAGTAGTGCAACCAGCAGTCCGAGCGTGAGGCTCGGGCTGGCGCCCGCCAGCCGCTCATGTTCGAGCCTGCCTCGGTCGGTCCGGCAATACGGTGAGGACTGCTCGGGGTGTAGGGCAAGCCGCTCCATCCCCGGCGGGCGCTACAGTGCCCGGATGCTCCTCGGCATCGACCATCTCGTCATCGCCGTACCTGATCCCGACGCCGCGGCAGCGCAGCTCGAACGCGAGCTCGGCCTTGCCGCCAGCGGCGGAGGGCGGCACGAGGCCGAGGGTACCTTCAACCGGCTGGTGTGGCTCGGGGACACGTACCTCGAGCTCATCGGGGTCTTTGATCGCGCCCTTGCCGCACGATCGTGGATCGGTGCACCGACACTAGAGATGCTCGCACGCGGAGGCGGCCTCGCGACGTGGGCCATCGCGAGCGACGCGCTCGAACCCGACCTGGAGGCGCTGCGCGTCGCCGGTTCTGAGCTGGGCGCGCCCATCGCCGGCCAGCGGAGACGCGGCGACGGGGCGCTCGTCCGCTGGCGCGTCGCGGCGCCCCGCCTCCTCGGCCCGTCCGAAGCGCCCTTCCTCATCGAGCATGACCCGACCGCGGCCGAGTGGAGGCCAGCTGAGCGGGACGCGCGCCTGGCCCTGGTGCACCCGCTCGGAGGCCCAGTGCGGCTCGAGGTGCTGGAGCTAATCGTCGACGACGTCAACCAGACGCTCCAGCGCTTTCTGCGCACGACGGGTCTGCGCTTCCGCCCATCCCTCGCGGGCGGTGGCGGCCGCGATGCCACCATCGGCGCGCAGCTCGTGCGGCTACGTCCCCGGCGCACTGGCAGCGTGTCGGCCGTCATCCGCCTCGCCGTGCCCGTGCCGGCCGGCCGGACGGTCGAGCTGCTGGGCTGCCGCTGGGTCGTGCGTCCGGCCGTTCACTCGGAGAGTCGCTCCTGAGCCGGTCGCTGAGACGCGACCGCGGGATGGCGATCCCGGCAGGCCCATCATCGGGCTACAGTGTTGGTTCGCATCACCTCGCGCGACGTCAGACCATCGCGCCGCCATGGTCGGGCCAACTGTCCGCCACCGATGACCGCCGGGTGTCCTCGGGGACCGACAGGGATACCCACGCCCACGTCACATCCGTCCGCCGACGGCCTTTACCACTCCAACGTTTGCCGTGCTCACTCCCCAGGAGCAGCAGATCCTCCAGTGCATCGCCGAGGGCAAGACCAACAAGGGGACGGACGGGTGCCCGCCCCTGACGTCGGGTGTCCAGCCAATTCTTCAGGCTGTTTTAAGGCGTCGGAGTGACATTCAGGCAACCAGATGACGTTGGCACGCGAACACTCCGCAGGGAAGGAAGCATGGACTCGTATCAGCGCCCCAACACCAGACCGACTGAGCCGATCGACACGCGGCCGACCTCAGGTGCCATCACCGGATGGGAGCGGTGGGAGCGCGGCCCGTCCGGGCGACCACCGGGCCGTCCCTCGACCTTCCGCACGGCGCTGCTGGCCGCGCTGCTGAGTGCCCTGCTTACGGCTACCGGGTCGTACGTCGTCTTGCGGGTCGCGGAGCCCTCGGGCGGGCCCAGCAGCCCTTCCCCGAGTGCCGCGGCAGTCGTGCAAGCTCCCGCCGCCAGCACATCGGCCGCAACAACGCAGGCAGGCTTCCTCGCCACGCCGCCAGCGGATACGACCCAGCTGACGAGCGCCGGGTCTGCCCTGCCCGTCGTCACCATCGCAGCCCGGGCCATCCCCAGCGTGGTGACGATCACCGCCACCACCACCCAGAGCGGGTACGGCTTCTTCGGCTCGCAGTCGTTCCAGCAGACGAACGTGGGCTCCGGCATCATCTTCGGCGCCAGCGGCTTGATCTTGACGAACGCGCACGTGGTCGCGGGAGCCGACGCCCTCAGCATCCAGCTGGCCAGCGGACGACAGCTGTCCGGGCGCGTGTATGGCGTGTCGAGCACGATGGACCTCGCAGTAGTGAAGGTCGACGCGTCGGGCCTGCCCACCGCAGCCCTCGGGTCGTCGCGGTCCCTGAACGTTGGCCAGCCCGTGGTGGCCATCGGCACGCCGCTCGGGGAGTATCCCGACTCGGTCACGACCGGCGTGATCTCCGGCCTCGACCGCTCGATCGACGTGCAGGGCAGCAGGGTGACGGGCCTCATCCAGACCGATGCTCCCATCAACCCGGGCAACAGCGGTGGGCCCTTGCTGGATGCCGGCGGGCGGGTCATCGGCGTCAACAGCGCCACAAGCTCCGACGCGCAAGGCGTTTCCTTCTCCATCCCCATCGACGCCGCGCAGACCGTGATCGCGGCCGCGCTCGCCGGACAGCCGGTCAGCTAGGACGCTCGGCCAGTGGAACCTTAGCCGAGGTCACCGCCAAGTACGTCTCCGCACACATTCGACGGCCGGCTGAAAGAGGGGAGCGATGGGCGACAGCCTCACCGCCGACGACCGATCGCTGCGCGGACGCATCGGAGCTTGCGTAGTGCACTCGCGATATGACTCACGGGAACTGACGAGGGTGACATCACGATCTCGCCCGTCGTGTGGCGACGCTCGGTCCCATGAAAGGGCGGTTCTCGGAGCAAGAGCCGATCGGTAGACTCCACCAGTGATGACCTGGCTGGCTTCCGCAAACGGCAGCGCCGTGGGCGGCGTCTCAGCGGCGACGTCGGATCTGGTGGCGCGGTTGACCGAGTCGTCCGATCCGACGCTCGCCTATCGGGCCCGGGTCCTTGCCGGCGCGCTCGACCCAGAGTCGGAGGAAGCTCACACCCTGCGCGCCGCGATCGCCGACTCTCCGAGGTCCCGGGCACTCCTGTCGCACCGCGAACCGAACGGCACGATCCACCTGCACCCCTACGCCAAGTGGCAGGGGCCCCACTGGACGCTCGTGAGCCTGGCTCTGCTGGACTACCCCGCCGGCGACCCGACCCTGCTGCCGCTGCGGGACCAGGTCTACGAGTGGCTGTTCTCCCGGGCGCACCTGCGCCCGCCCGGCACGGTCTCCTATCCCGAACAGCCAGAGCGCGTGCGCCGCTGCGCTTCGCAGGAAGGCAATGCCGTGTGGTCCTCGCTCCGGCTCGGGCTCGAAGACGAGCGGACCCTCACCCTCGTGGAGCGGCTCATCGTCTGGCAGTGGCCCGACGGCGGCTGGAACTGCGACAAGCGTCCCGCCGCCCGCAACTCCTCGTTTCAGGAGACGGCCATCCCACTGCGGGCCCTCTGGGTCTTCGGGATGCGCCACGGGCACGCAGGGGCGCTCGCGGCGGCCGACCGGGCGGCCGAGCTGCTGCTCAGCCGGCGGCTGCTGTGGCGTCGTCGCGACGGCGCCCTGATACGGCCGTCCTGGGGCGGTCCCGTGGACCGCATTCACTGTCCCATCCAGTTCTACGACCTGCTCTTCGCCCTCCAGGTCCTCACCGAGTCCGGGCACGCAGGCGATCCCCGGATGGCCGATGCGCGGGCCCTGCTGATCGCGAAGTGCCTGCCCGATGGCGGTTTCCCGCGCGAGGACTACACGGCAGTGACCCGTGAGCGGGTCACGAGTCGGGGCACCTTCGCCGACTGGGGGCCGACGGGACGACGCACGAGCAACCCGTTCGTGACCTTGGCGGCCTGGCATGTCCTGCGGACGCCGTCGAATGGCCGCCCGGCGTAGGTCTCGGGTGCCTTGCGAGACGCCACAGGAGAGCACGACGTTGCCATCGTGCGGGCCCGCCGCAGTCAGTTCGGGTCTCCGCGCCCGACTGCATCCCCAGCCCTGCGCGCCGGATGCTGCAACAGTTCGCCGGAACAGGTTGGGCCATATAGCCCTAGCCGCATGGTTCGCTAGTGCACTAACTATCTGCCCGTGGGCGAAAGGATGCCAGCGGATGCCGGAGACGGCGTCGACACGGTGCTGCGGCACCTTGCCGATCTGATCCATCTCCATCGTCCTGAGGTACCGCCCTGGGTCGCGCAGACCGACCTGACGTTCGGCCAGCTACGGCTGCTCTTCAAGCTGCGCCGCGCTGGGCCGACCCCCATGGGTCATCTCGCTGGCTGGCTGGGTGTGGGCATGGCCACCGTGACCGGAGTGGTCGAGCGCCTGGAACATCACGGTCTGGTCGTTCGCGAGCACCGGGAGGACGATCGCCGTGTGGTCGACTGCCGGCTCACCGCGGCCGGAGCTGCGCTGGTCGCCGAGGTCGACGGCCTGCGCAGCGACGCCCTACGGCAGGTCCTCTCGTTGCTGTCGTCCGAAGAGCTCTTCGAGTTCGACCTCCTGCTCACTCGGGTGATCGATCGCGCCGGGGAAAGGGAACGTGAGCTTGGACGCGCACGCTGAGCTGCCGGTGCCGCAGGCCAGTGCCAGCCCCGCCGAGGCCCCGCTGTCTGCAGCGCCGTCCCAACTCGTCTCGTCCGGGATCACCGACGACGAGGTCGCGGTTCGCATCGACCGTCGCCGGCAGTTCATCACGCTCGGGGCGGTCATGCTGGGCATGTTCTTGGGCTCGCTCGATCAGACGATCGTGGGCACCGCCCTGCCGAAAATCGTGGGAGCCCTCAATGGTCTGGAGCACTACAGCTGGGTCATCACGGGCTACCTGGTCGCCTCAACCGCGATGGTGCCGATCTTCGGCAAGGTCTCCGACATCTACGGGCGTAAATGGCTGTACATGCTGGGGATCGCCATCTTCCTGGCAGGCTCGATCCTCTCTGGGCAGTCCCGTTCGATGGACGAGCTGATCGCGTTCCGCACCCTTCAGGGCCTGGGAGCCGGAGCGATGATCCCGATCGCCCAAGCCATCGTCGGCGACATCTTCCCGCCCGCCGAGCGCGGCAAGTACCAGGGGCTCCTCGCGTCGGTCTTCGGCGTCGCGGTGATCGTGGGCCCGACCCTGGGTGGCTACATCACCGACAACCTGAGCTGGCGCTGGGTGTTCTACGTGAATGTCCCCTTCGGCCTGCTCGCCCTGGTGGCGGTGTTCCTGGTCTTTCCGAGCCACACCGCGCTGCAGCGGCGCCCCGTCATCGACTGGTGGGGGTCGGCCGCGCTGATCGGAGGGGTGGTGCCCCTGCTCGTTGCGCTCTCGTTGGGGAGCACGCAGCCGGACGGGACTTCGACGTTCGGCTGGGACAGCCCCCAGGTTCTGGGCCTGCTGGCCGTCGCCTTCGTGCTGCTCGTGGCATTCGTCCTGGTGGAGCGGCATTCCGTGGAGCCCACACTTCCCCTGGACCTTTTTGGCAACCGGAACTTCACCGCGTCCGCGGTGATCACCTTCCTCACCATGGCCGGTATGTACGGCGCGATCCTCTACATCCCGCTCTTTGTCCAGGACGTGCTGGGCCGGTCGGCCACCGACTCCGGCGTGATCTTGGAGCCGATGATGGTGGGGCTCATCGTCGTCAGCATCCTGAGTGGCCAGTTCCTGAGCCGCACGGGCCGCTACAAGATCCTGGCCATCGTGGGCACCGCCGTCATCGCCCTGGGCATGTACATGCTGAGCACCATGACCGTCCATACGGGGAACAACGAGCTCGTGCGCGACATGGTGGTACTCGGCCTCGGGCTGGGCTCAAGCATGGCCATCTACACCATCATCGTGCAGAACGCGTTTCCGGTTGAGCGTCTGGGTGTGGTGACCGCGTCGCTCGCCTTCTTCCGTTCGATCGGGGGCGCCGTTGGGGCGGCGCTTCTGGGTTCGGTGATGACCAACCGCTTCGTCGCCCAGCTGCAGGCGGGCCTTCAGTCGCTCCCTGCCGCAGTGCAGAGCCAGATGGGCTCGCTCACGAAGAGCGCCCTGGCGCTGATGAACGCGACGAACGCGCAGATCGGCCAGGCGCTTGCACCGTATGGCGCGCCGGGTGCTGCCATCGCTGCACGCCTGGAGGCGATCCGCAACGGGGGGATCGCGGAGGGGATCAGTGAAGTCTTCGTGTTGAGCGCGGGGCTGACCCTCGTCGCCCTCTTGGCGGCCTTCTTCCTGGAAGAGATCCCGCTGCGCAGGACGCGCCAGGCGACCGCGGCAGCAACTGCCCTACAGGCCTCCGAGGCGCCTCCGAGCTGACCGTACCGCGGTGCCCGGGGTCAAGTCCCCGTTCGACTTGCTCGCGCTAATCCCGCGGCTCGTCGCATTCGGGAAGCTGCAGCTCGAGGGCGAGCGATACGAGCGTGACCTGACGATCAGTGCGTGCTGATCCGCCCTCACCGCCCTATTGTCCCTCGAGGCGTCGGAGGTCCAAGAGCACGTCGGAGCAATCCCACCATGGCAACCTCCCGGGGGCATGACGCGTGAGTGACAGGGGGTTATCTGTCCCGAGGTTCTCCGGAGCTCGTTCACGCCCGCTTCACAACTCGCCGTGAGCATGGTGGTCATCGCGGGCGAACGTCTCGCGAAGAGCCAACAGACCGCAGCGTCGGAGGGCAGCATGAACGAGAAATGCGGCGGCGGAAGCCCCAACTGGGGGCTCCTGCTGCTCGTCCCGGCAGCATTGATCCTCACCAAGGGGGCCATGCACCGCCGGGCAATGGTGGAGTCCGCATGGGGGCCTGCATCAGGTGGCGCAGGTCGAGGGTACGGCCATCACGCGCGCTTCGGGGGCGGAGCATCAGACGCCGAGGGGCCCGGCGCGTTCCGGCTACCGCCAAAGATCGAGGGGATGCTCGACACCTGGCATACCCGCGCCCACCAGACGGCCCAAACAACCGAGCCCCCGACGGCCTAATTGGGCTGGCCTGACGGGAGCGCGCTGGCGACGCCGGAGCAGGGAGGAGGCACCCTTGATGATGCCTTCTCGGGCTGCCCGGCGTCACCCTCGTCGGGTCTGGGGCGGCGCACGAGCCGCGTGGCCGCTCACCCGATCCCTACCATGACGGTGATGAAACGCATCCTCGTGATCGACGACGACGCGGACATCCGCCGCCTCGTGTGCGACTACTTAGAGCACGCCGGGTTTGAGGTGCTTGTGTCAGGGGACGGCACGGCCGTCGGCGCCCTGGTCGCAAGCCACCGGCTGGATCTCATCGTGCTCGATCTCGGAATCCCGGGGGTCGACGGTCTCGACGTTGCGCGGTCGCTACGTCGCATCTCGGCGGTGCCCATCATCATGCTGACGGCGCGCGCCGACGAGTCCGATCGCCTCGTCGGGTTGGAGCTCGGCGCCGACGACTACGTGACCAAGCCGTTCAGCCCGAAGGAGCTTGTCGCGCGCGTGCGGGCGGTCCTGCGACGCACGGAGTCGGCCGCCACGCCAGCCGAGGCCATCCGCGTTGGTGACCTCGAGCTCGACCTGCCTCGGCGGCGCACAACCGTCGCCGGCCACCGGGTGGAGCTCACGCCCACCGAGTTCGAGATTCTGACAACGTTGGCCCGTGAACCCGGCCGGGTCTTCACCCGCGCCCAGCTGCTCGACGCCGTCCACGGCGTCGCGTTCGAGTCGTACGAGCGGGCCATCGACGCGCATGTCAAGAACATCCGCCGCAAGATTGAGGACGATCCGCGTGATCCGCGCCGCCTGCAGACCGTCTTCGGGGTCGGCTACCGCGTCGCTGACGCAGATTGATGCCTGTGGGACGGGCACGCGTGAGCGCCGCAACCGGGCCCGACGGAGCCACGGGGCCGGCGCTTGGGTCGGCACCCAGCGCGACGAGCGCGGGCGGTGCCCATGACTCTGGGAGTCGCCACACCGACCACCACTGGCGCCGCCCGGGTCGCCCTGGCCCTCGCCCGCCCTGGTGGCCAGTCGACGAGCCGTGGCCGCCGCGCCCGCGTCGAGGCGGGCGGGGTCGCCACGCGTTCGTGTGGCGAGCGGGCTGTCTCCTCCTTCTGCTCGTCGCTGTGGCGACCGTGGCGGCTGCCATCGGCCTGTGGATCGCGGCCATCGCCCTCGGGGTCGTCTCTGCGCCGGCTGGCGCGCTGGCGGGCGCGATCGCCGCATTCGCCTTGAGCGCTGTGTTCCTCGCCGGCATGGCACGCGCCCTGCGTGCCATGGGCCGGCAGCTCGTGGCGCTCGTGGACGCAGTTGAGCGGGTGGAGGACGGCGACTACGCAGTACGGCTTGTCGAACCGCGACAGGAGGAGCTGCGGACCGCGGCCCGGGCATTTAACGCCATGGCGGCGCGCCTGGAGGGGACCGAGGTCCGGCGCCGCGCCTTCATGGCCGATTTGGCCCATGAGTTGCGCACGCCGATCGCGGTGATCCGGGGGCAGCTCGAGGCACTCCGCGACGGCGTGTACCCGCCCGACCCGGAGCATGTCGAGCCGGCGCTCGCCCAGGCGGCGACGCTCGAACGGCTCGTTGAGGACGTCCGCACGCTCGGGCTCGCCGAGACGGGCAGCCTGCCGCTCGACCGGGAGCCCGTCGACCCGGCGCTGCTCGTCAACGAGACACTGTCGGCGTTCCGGGCGCGGGCCGACGGCGCGGGGGTCTCACTCGCCGCCGAGCTGCCGCCAGCCCTGCCATCGGTCTCGATCGACGCGGCTCGCATCCGGGCCGTGCTGGGCAACCTGATCTCGAACGCTCTCGACCACACGCCGTCGGGGGGGGCGGATCACCGTGGCCGTCGCGGCGGCGGGGGGCGTGCTCAGCATCGCGGTGTGCGACACCGGGACCGGCTTCCCGGCGGAGCTGCTGCCCCGCGTCTTCGATCGCTTCGTCAAGGGGCCCGGTTCCGCCGGTTCGGGACTCGGCCTGGCTATTGCCCGCGACGTTGTCTCCGCCCACGGCGGGACGATCGCGGCCGATAACGCGGCCAGCGGCGGCGCGATCGTCCTGGTGACCTTGCCCCTATTGGCGGTCTGAGAGACCACCGCGGGCCGGCTCTCTCGACCGCCTCTCCCGGTCAGTCGGCCTGGAGCGTCGATCCACCGTGAGCCGGTCTTACCGCCCTGGCCGACTAGCAGCTCGTTGAAGGCGCACCCGGCAGACTGCGGCCGACGACGGAGACGCCACGCCCGTTCTGCGTGCAGCGGCCCACACCATGGCGAGATCGTGCCGGGGATCGCTCTCCCTACCCGATGTCCTCGAGGAACGCCTGGGCCTGGAAGGGGTCCATGTTGCTGGCCAGCAGGTCAAGCAGCGCGCGCATGGTGCGCTCCTCTTCGACCTGCTCCTCGATGAACCACTGCAGGAACTGCAGGCTGCGGTGATCCTCCGCGGCGCGCGCCGCGTCGGCCAGCGCGTTGAACTGGCCGGTGACACGGATCTCGCTCGCGAGAGCCGCCTCTACCGCCTCGCGGGCCGACTTGTAGCTCGTCGGCGCACCCGTCAGCGCGGGGAGATCGAAGCGCACCTCGTTGTCGATCAGGAAGGTCATGATCTTGGCCGCGTGACCCGCCTCTTCTACGGCCTGGTCGTGGAAGAACTTCGCCCAGACCTTCAGGCTGCGGCGCTCGAAGTAGAGCGCGATGCCCATGTACGCCTGGTGCGCCCCGAGCTCATGGCTTACCTGCGCGATGAGGAGCTTGCGCACCCGCTTGCGGATCTGTGGAGCAGGCTGTGATGGCATCTCGATCCCCCGTGTCCGACCCCGAAGCCGCCCATCTCCCGGGCAGCACCGCACTGGCTGGTGCGGACGCTGAAGTTCACCACAGACTCGTGCGTCTCGCTCGCGATCGGACGTACCCGCGCTTGCAGCTCATTCGGGCTACCGCCGGCCGAGCAAGCGAAGACGCCGTCCTTGCCCTGGCCGACGGTGTCGCTGGGCCTGCTGTGGTCCATGAAGTAGTAGAGCGGTACCCCGTCGTCGGTGATCTGGGTGCCCCCATCGAGTCGTGCGAGGGTCGAGACCGTTCGTTGCGGCACAGCCAAGGCGCGAGCGTCACCGGTGCCACCCGCCCCTGCGCGAGCGACAGCTCTGTTGGATCGACTAGGCGCCCCGAGCTGTCTGCTCGCCCCTTCAGGTCTCGCTTGACCGAGCCGGGGCGCACTCCTCGAGGACGGCCCGCGCGGACGCGGCGTCGCCGCGGTGCGCCACGAGCACGCGCACGATGGGCAGGTCGAGGCCGTCCGCCAGGCACTCGACCTGGCTACGCACCTTGCCGGGAACACCCCACGCCCCCACGGCCGAGAGGAAGGCCGGATCCCAGTCGGCTGCCTGCGCCTCGACGCGCTGTAGTTCGCCCGCGAAGCCCATGCGCTCGAAGTGCGCCCGGTAGCCGCCAATCCCGAGGGCGTATGGACGCACGGCTGCGCCGAGGGTGGCGCGGGCGACGCCCGGGTCGGGATCCACCGCCGTCCGGATGTACTCGACGAGGGACGGGACCGGCCGGCCGGCGGCCATCGCGACGCTCGCGACGCGGGTACGCGACCAGGCGACCTGCGCGGCCGTGCACCAGTTGAGTGCCACGCCGTCGGCCAGCACGCCGCCGACGCCCAGCATCAGCGGGCCGAGCGCGGCCAGGAAGAGCGGGAGCCCGGGCGGCAGGAGGCTCCGGAGGTCAGCCAGGTACTGGCGCATGCCACTGGCCGGGTGCGCCATGCGGACGCTCCCGGCGACGAGGGTGAACCGTCCCCCAGTCCCCTCCCAGGCGCGCCGGGCGTGCTCCGCGTAGAAGGCCGGCGGCTGCCCGGAGGCCGGGACGGCCGAAATGCCGACCGGGAGACCGCTCGCCTCGTGCCAGCGCAGGCAACGCTCGAAGGCGGCCGCATCGGCACCCGACGGCGTCCACGCAGCCGCGTATCCGAGCGCGGCTGCGAGACGAACGAGGTCGAGTTCGTCGCGCTCGCCGAGGCCCTGGCCGGGGTCGATGCTGAAGGCGGCTCGCATGCCGCCTACGGTACCAGCAACACTTGGCGGACCTCGACAGCCATGCTTTGGTCGCGCGGTTCGCGGCGAGAGAGGTCGCTCCCATGCGCAGCCTGAGCCGACGACGCGCCGGACTAGACGGGCAACCACTCGCGTGGCGCGCTCCCAGAGCACAGCAACCTCGGCAACGTCCGAGGCGGCAGGGCCCGGCGCTGGTATTGGTGACATTCGCGAACACTCGCCAAGGCGGCACGGGCTGTGGTGTCGGCCGGGTTGTGATTACGGTCAACTCCCTCTCCCTCATGCTGCGCCGGCGCCACCACGCCGGAGGCGGCACGCTGCCCACCGTCGGCTCCCACCGCATCCGCCACGCCACAGCCACGCTGCTCGTCAACCACGGCATGCCCCTCAAGGAAGTCTCCCGCTACCTCGGGCACAGCTCGACCGACGTCACGCGCCGCTACGCCCAGCAGACCCCCGACGCCCTGGGGGCCCGCGCGGCCGAGGCCCTCGCGCGGGCGGGGTTGGTCGGCGTGTGAAGGAGATGGGCGGACTCCGCAACGCGGCCACGCAGCCCAACCTTCGCGTCGGGCTCGCCCTGCCGCCGTCGGTCTTTCCGGTGTACCTGGCCACGTGGCATGGCCCCGACGGCCGGACGGCCAGCGTCCTCCTCCTCGGAAACCTCGCGGGCGGCTACCTGCTGCGCACGGTCGTGCTGGAGGCGTCCGGCGCCTGTGCCTGGGACGGTGCGACACCCTTCGAGCCCGGCACGGACCCCCAGACGGTGTGGGACCACGTCGAGCGGCAGCTCGATCTCGTCGGCGCCGTGGGGGATTGGGAGCCCGACGAACCGACCGTCGTCGATGTGACGGGGTTCGGGGCCGGCACCGAGACGCTGCCGCTGCCGTAGGCCCGTGGACACGGAGCGCCCGTGGCCGGAACGCCACGCTCGTAAAGGTCGGAGGTGCGAGTGGCTCTGCACCGCCATGTCTGACCCACCCACCACAGTCCACTTCGTGCGAAGGCGCTCGCTCAGGCAGGGGAGCGGAGCGCATGAGCGTCGCCCCTGTGACCCAGCCTGTGCGGCACGCCACGGACCCCGGAGCCCACAGTGACGCCAAGAAAGCGACGCTGAGAACGGCGGGCCGTGTGTCGAGGAGCCAGGTTCGCTTGGGCTCTGGGCGAATAACAGAGCCCAAGCGAATGGCAGTTGATGTCTTCGGATCAGGCGTGGTGCTGCGGATACGCGGCGTCGTCGTCGTGCGTGGCGGGCCACCAATGGCGGGCGTCATCTACCGGGCGCGAGTCAGACCCCATCTCGATCGCGAGGAGCACGAAGACCACGAGAGCAAGGGCCATAAACACGAGCGAATCCATGCACTTGACGGTATCCCCTGTGCTTGATCAGAGCAAGTCCAAGCACTTCAATATCTAATCACGTGAACTGATCAATGGGACGGTCAGCATGATGAAGTCGGGCCGTCACGGAGGCAGCCACTGAGGGACGCGACCCATCGACCCCAGCGAGTGCTGACGCCCAGCACCCAGGCTGCCTGGACGACTGCGAGGAATCACCTCTCCTCGCAGCCGGGTCCAGCAGGGAGGGCGAGTAGTGGGTAATTCCGAGTCGACAGATCGGATATTACCCAACGAGGGGACCATCGGCTCTGCGCGGTGCCCGACGCAAGGCAGTTCACTGCTGATGTGCACTCCGCCCACGTGATCCGGCGATGACCGGCGCGTCCCTGGCGCGCCGTGCTGTCCGGTGGAGTGCGGTCGGCATGCAGCGCCTGGACCTGCGCCGGCTGCTGCGCGTGCTCGGTCCCGCCTGGATCGTCATGCTCGCTGACGTGGATGCGCCGAGCGTCCTGACCGCCGCGAAGGCCGGTACCGACTTCGGCTACGCGCTCTTGCTGCCGCTCGTGCTCCTCATCCCGGTCCTCTATCTCGTGCAGGAGATGACCGCGCGCCTCGGTGTGGTCACTGGGCTGGGGCATGCCGAGCTCCTGCGCGAGCACTATGGCGTCGGCTGGGCAGCCGTCGCGGTGGTCTCGATGGCCGCAATCAACCTGCTGGCCTACGTGGCGGAGTTCGCTGGCATTGTGCTGGGCGCCTCGATCCTGGGCGTGCCGGCGTGGGTGGCCGTGGCCTTCGCGCTCGTCTTCCATACGCTCATGGTGCTGACTTCCAGCTACCGCCGCTACGAGCGGGTGGCCCTCGTCCTCTCGTTCGCTCTCTTCACCTTCGTGGTGCTGGCGTTCACGGTGCACCCGGACCCCGCAGCGGTCCTGGGCGGCCTGTCGGTGGCGCAACCAGTGGGGAACCGCGCGTACCTCGATCTCGTCGTGGCGACCGTGGGCGCGGTGATCATGCCCTGGATGCTCTTCTACCAGCAGGCCGCCACGGTCGACAAGGGACTGCGGGTGGAGGACCTCGGCGCCGCGCGCACCGAGACCTTCGTGGGGGCCATCGCCAGCGAGCTGCTGATGGGCGCCGTCGTCGTCGCCGCGGCGGCGGCCATGGCTGGTCCGGCCACCGGGATCGGGGCGCACATGGGCACCCTGCCGGTCGGACTCGCCCGCCTGGCGAGCGGCGCACCCGCGGTCCTCATCGCGGTCGGCATGGTGGGGGCCGGCCTGCTCGCGGCCGTCGTGATCTCTCTGTCGTCGGCCTGGGCCTGGGCGGAGCTATTCCGCTGGCCGCACAGCCTGAACGTCTCACTGCGTCGGGCACCCGGCTTCTACGCGCTGTACCTGCTCGAGGTGGTACCCGCCGCGCTCGTGGCGCTCCTCGCCCGTGACCTGGTCACGGTGGTCATCGACGCAATGATCTTGAACGTCGTGGTCCTCGCGATCCCCCTCACCTGCCTCGTCCGCATGGCCGGCGATCGGACGATCCTGGGCGAGCTCGCCAACGGACGGGTGCGTTCCGCGCTCTGCTGGGGGGTCGCTGCTGGCCTGCTCGCGCTCGGGCTCTGGGGGACGCTCGGGACGTTCGGCGTCGTGCACTAGACGGAACTCCTGCGAGGCCCTTTCATTGGGGTTCAGGGGGCCCGGGCCGACTGCCTTGTCGGCCACGCCTGGGGGAAGACCCGAGTCGCGAAATGGCCACGATCCGCCCATCGTGTGGCTCTTGCGTGTGGTGTCTTTCGAACGCGACGAGTCCACCGCTCGTGCGCGGAGCCACCCGAGCTCTACTATCTGAAGAAGGCCGTCACCAACATCTACGTCCGCACGTCGGCCTTCGGCGGCACGCCGGCGCCGCATTGCATCACTCTCGTCATCGAAGCCGCCGAGCCGTCGACTCCAGCGGCGCGGTCGGGAGGGAGCGTCGTCGGGGCTGCGCCGGTAGGCGGGCCCACTGAGCGATCTAACACCCGTCCAGCGTCCATTCTTGGGGCATTGATATCCTCGCCACATGGCCGGCTCGGATCTCGACAGTCCGGACGTCCTGCCCTCCGGCAGCCCCGCGGGACCGGGCAGTGCGGCGTCCGGGGGGACCGAACGGCTCGACGTGCTCGACGCCCCGGCCGAAGCGCCCGGCGCGGCGTCCGGGGAGACCGGCGAGGAGCCTGTCTACTGGCTCGCCAGCGCCGAGATGGGCACTCCGACCGTGGGCGGCGGACCAGCACCCACGGCGGTCGTGCCTGCCGCGGTCGAGCCCGCTTCCACGGCGGTCGTGGCTGCCGCGCGTTCCGCCTCTGGCCCGGAGACACGCCCTCCCGAGGTGCCGGTGGCGGCTCCGGGACCGGTGCTCGGCATCCGGCGGGTTGAGTCGACGCCAGCGCCCGGCACCCGGCGACCTCGGCGCCTCGTGTCTGCTGTGCGCCGCCTCTCGGCGCTCTTTGTGCTGCTCCTCGTCGCGGGCACCATCGGGTACGGGCTCGCGTTCCTCTCCGCCGCACTGCTCGCCCGCCAGTACGGAACCGGGGCGTCCGTCGTA
Organism: uncultured Chloroflexia bacterium; assembly: GCA_963835945.1. GTDB lineage: Bacteria > Chloroflexota > Limnocylindria > Limnocylindrales > CSP1-4 > JAJYNJ01. The sequence goes on along the minus strand of CAWIHR010000010.1, from coordinate 17,493 downwards.
GTCGTCTCTGCCGTTCCGACGCCGGCCACGGCGCTGGCCAGCGCACCAGCCTCGCCACCCGGCCCTTCCGTGACGCCATCAGCATCCCTCTCGGCGTCGCCGGCCGCCTCGTCTACGGTCCATGTGGTCCTCGCCGGCGAGAACCTCACCGTGATTGCCCGGCGCTACGGCGTCAGCGTGCAGGCGCTGGCCGCGGCCAACGGCATCACCGACCTGAACACGATCTACGTGGGCGAACGGCTGGTGATCCCGGCGCCCCAATCCAGCGCGGGAGACCTGGCGCATCGAGTTACGGCGCGCTAAGGGCATTGTCCGCGGCTCGCCCTGCCTCGAGCAGGTCCCGGGCGGTGACGAGCTGTCGGTCCGGTGCGGTCAGGCGTCCCGATGTCTCAGGAGCCAGCCTGCCGACGTCCCAACTGCGAGGCCGAGCACGAGCCCCAGCAGGTTGTCGAAGACGTCCCCGGCTTGGCACGCTCGATCGAGGGACACCACCACCAGCTGCGTGCCTTCGACGATGAAGGGCAGCGCCAGCGCCAGCAGAAGGATCGCCGTCTTCTGTCGCGACGGCCGGAGCAGTCCGATGGTGAGGCCCAACGGGACGAGCAGCAGCACGTTGAGACTGATGTCGTTGAGCGTGACGTACTCGCCGATGGGCGCTGGGCCGATCCGGCTGAGGTCGCACGTCGGGCGGTAGTGTTCTGGGGGTCTCAGGCCGGCGAGGTCGCGCGCAAGGCCGGACGGGCTGGGCGTCAGCGTGGCCGAGAGGACGATCCCGAGGCTGAACACGAGCGCGCCGGCAAGTATTCGCCCGCTTCCCAGTGCCCGCGCCGCCGGGCCGCTGGCGACGATGGCCACCACGAGTGACACCGCGACACCCGGCAGGAAGCCGGGGTACCAGTGCACGATGTCCGCGACTTGGCCAAGCGTCGACACGCGTGATCGTCCTCCTCGCCGTGGTGGCCACCGAAAGGGACCGAGATCCCCGAGCGGGACGCAGCATAGGGGAGGGATGATGCGGCAGCTCGGCGCTGTGCTGGCGGGCCTTCCCGCCTAGACCGCCAAAGGGGTCGTCCCTTCGGAGAACGGACACCACAGCCCCGCTCAAACGTCGGCGCCTCTCGACACGGCCAGGTAGGTCTCCATCGCTCCCTTGCCCTTCACGGGCGGTCATTCGGATCCGCTCGGGCAACTCGTCTCCGTCGGGTTCGTGCCGACCGAGTAGAGCGCCCCCGTCGCCGGCGCTCGCGCTGACCGGCACACGCCAGTCGGGGTTTCCCGGGATCGCCGTCGCCACGCGGAGCGGGGCTAGGGAGACGGATAGCCGGTCGGGCCCTCGCGCTCATCCGTGACACACGAGCCCGGCCGCTGGGTGAGAGACGGCCGCGCCCGATGTCAGATTTGCGGTTGTCGGTCACAATCACTCGGCATCTCAAGTCGCGCGGGCACGTCGGGCGCCCCTGAGGGCCCCGAGGCCGTCGAGAGGTCTTTCCGGCTCGTCACCCGCGCCCACGTGGAGATGACCCCGGTCGCCGTTGCTTGCCTAGTCTTGCGAGGCGTCCATGATTTCCGAGCGGAGTGATCAGATATCCACAGCGTCGCTGTCGGGTGTGGACAACTTGGGGAACACGGACATCACACGGCAGAGGTCCCGTCGCTCCGAGTACGGGGCGTACATGTCACACGCCCAGACGCGGCGAGCCTATGGCGGTCCAGTGCGGTTCGTTGCGGGTTGGATCAGCACCGCCTCAGTCTGAAGTGAGGGCGAACCGCCCCATCACCGGCAACCGCCGCCAGCCGATGGCTCACGACCTGGTCAAACTCCAGATGACCTCCCCGTGGTGCCATTCCCGGTCGCGCTCCAAGAGCTCGCGCAGCCTTCGGTACTCCACGTCCTGGGCGGGATCGTCGGCATTCCGCACGTAGGCGTCGCGGTCGGTGAAGAACACGGCCAGCATCAGATCCTGCGGGTCGTTGTCCAACCGGTACACGTAGCTGGCGACGGACCCCGCCACCGGACGGTCCTCCATGCGTTCAGCACTTCGAGGAGGCTGGGCTCCGCGTCCTTGCGGATGCGGAGCCGGCGCGATCGTTCCGTACATTAGCGTCCTCCCCTGATCGATTTGTTGGGAGCCGGGCGCTCGATGACGTCCCCCCTGTACCACACGAAGGCGACCTCGGCGCTGCGGGTTCACGCGGTCACGGCTTGATGTTCTGGTTGACGCGGAAGAGGTTGTCGGGGTCGTAGGTCCGCTTCACCTGCGACCAGGCGGGCGTAGTTGCCCCGGTAGTTCGCCCTGACGCGGTCCTGGTCATCGCCGGCCATGAAGTTGATGTAGCCGCCCTCCTCCGACAGGGGCGCCGTGGCCGCGTAGTAGTCGCGCACCCAGGCGATATTGGCGGCGTTCTGCGAGGGGTCCGGCCACATCCCCGCGATCACCGGCGCGAAGTTGGCCTCGCGGTAGGCGAAGGCGGTCGCCTCGCTGGCCACCTCGTGGCAGGCGCCGTTGATCGGGTAGATGTGCACCGTCGAGTTCACCGTCGGCACCCGCGGGCCGTACTCGAGGTGCTGCTCGATCGCCGCGTCGGTCAGCTCCCGCACGAAGTTCGCCTTCCAGTAGTGCTGCAGGCCGGCCGGCACGAGCCCGTCGAACGCGCTGTTGAGCGCCGGGTACGGCATCGGCCCGACGTGCTCGGCCACCACCGGCGCGACATCGTGCAGTGGCCTGAGGATCGCCGCGCCCTGCTCGAGGGGGCCCGCCCAGCAGGCCACGAAGGCGAGGAACGTCTCACCGTGGCGCGCCTCGGGGATGAAGGGCAGGGGCGGTGCGATCTGCCAGGCCGGGAACCCGCCGAACGCCCGCGGCGCGTCGGCGATGAACTCGCGGAAGAAGCGCAGCACGGCGGCCGCGTCCTTCAGCTCGAAGAACATCGGGCCCGCCGTAGATGTCCCTGAGCGGGTGGAGGCGGAACTCCAGGGCCGTCGCCACGCCGAAGTTGCCGCCGCCGCCCCGGATGGCCCAGAAGAGGTCGGGGTGCTCGGTCTCGCTGGCCGTCAGCGTGCGACCGTCGGCGGTCACGACCTCCGCCGAGACCAGGTTGTCGCAGGAGAGGCCGCAGCCGCGGGCGAGGTAGCCGATCCCCCCGCCCAGCGTCAGGCCGGCCGACCCCGGTCGTCGAGATGATCCCGCCGGTCGTCGCCAGGCCGTACTCGTGCGTCGCGGCGTTGAAGTCGCCCCAGGTGGCCCCGCCCTGCGCACGGGCCGTGCGCTTGGCCGGGTCGACCGTCACGGCCCGCATGCCGGACAGGTCGGCCACCACGCCATCGTCGAGGGTGCCGAAGCCCGGCACGCTGTGGCCGCCCCCGCGCACGGCGAGGGCGCAGCCCGCTCTCTCGCGCGAAGTCGACGGCTGCGGCCACGTCGCGCGCCGTCGCGCACTGCACGATCGACCCGGGGATGCCGGTCGATCATCGCGTTGTAGACCCGGCGGGCCTCCTCGTAGCCGTCGTCCGCTGGCGTGATCACGCGACCCGTGACCCGACCTCGCAGGGCGTCGATCGTCGGATGGCTCATGGCGCTCCCCCCTTCCGCACACGCCCACAGCGGGGCGCAGGCGCGTCCGGACACGCGACGGGCCGGTCTCGCCAGTGGCTCGACGCGGCACGGTTTCGGCGACCGTGGGACGCTGCCGCGTGTCAGAGCCTCCCCTCGATGGGGTCGATTTTCCCGTCCCCGTCAAGGGGAGGCGGCCAAGTTTGTCGTTGCTCCGTGAATCCGGCAGTGCCAATTGCTCAGTGACTTTGTCAGTCTCCACCGATGAAGGAGACGATCACGATGACCCTCGAGGAGCAACGCCGGGCGATGGTCCTGACCAAGGTGGCCAGTGGAGAGCTGACGGTCGCCGAGGCGGCCAGCGCTGATGGGCCGCTCGGAGCGGCAGCTCTGGCGCTTGCGTGCCGCCTACGAGCGGAGGGCCCCGCGGGGCTCGTGCACGGCAACCGCGGGCGGGCCTCGCCGCGACGTCTAGCGGAGGACCGGCGCGCGCGCATCCTCGAGCTCGCCGCCGGTCGCTACGCCGGCGTCAACGACAGCCACCTCGCCGAGCTGCTGGCCGAGCGCGAGGGGATCAAGCGTAGCCGGGTGAGCGTGCGGCGCATCCTGCGGGCGGCCGGCATCGCCAGCCCGCGGACCCGTCGTCCGCCCTGGCACCGGAGCCGGCGGGAACTTATGCCCGCCGCGGGGATGCTCCTCCATGAGTGCCGCTGCCGGTCCAGCGGCTGGCCACGCGGTCGCCCTCGGCGAGCTGGTCTTGGAGGGTGGACTCTAGATCGGGCATCGCGCTGCGCAGGAGCACGGCCTGGCGCTTGATGCCCTCGGTGCCGACCACCGGTGGCACCCCCGGACCGTGGCTGATGCAGTCGGCCGCGAGGATCTCGTCGGCGGCCGCGAGGTTCCCGTGCCCGAAGACTTCTTCGTAAGAGGCGCCGCGAGAGCGCCTTGTCCTCCTCAAGCGACACGGCTGCTCCCTTGGCCCTTTCCTCAGATCGTGTTCCCCGCGCGAAATGGGCCTACTGCAGCCAGCCGCCAGTCGTCCGCGAACGGGGCGTCACAAGGTCGAGCGGTCTTCGACCTCCCAGGCGTGGTCCAAGGCGTGCCAGGCGACGCGCCGGACGAAGTAGCGGGCCGACCAGCGTGTGCCGCCGCGCGGGCCCTGCCGGGGCACCGACCCACTCGCGGCTGCCGCGAAGGCGTCAAGCACAGCCGCACGCTCGAGGGCGCGGAAATGGCGTGGGTCGCCCGGGTCTCTAGCAGGCGCGCTCCACGCCAGTCGCGCGAGATACCCGGCCTCGGCGTCCATCACGTGCTCGGCGATGCCGGCGAGCTCACGCCCGCCCCCTCGAGGCCCCTTCCGCAGGTCGACTCCCTCCGCTAGCTCCACGGCCCGATCGAAGGCCGACCAACAGGCTCCGAGCAGGGTGCGTAGCCGGGTGAAGTCAGCGTCGTTGAGCGGCCGCTCGTCGCCAGATGGCGCCGTACCCGGCGCCCCGAAGTCCGTCGTCGCATCTCCCTGGAGACGCTCAACGATGCGAAGATCCACAGGCTCGGCGGGAGCGTTGAACCCGAGCCCGGTCGTTGCCAGGACCGCCGCGTAGCGCGGCGCGTACTCGAACAGCGCGTGCAGGGCGGACGTCTCGTCGCGACCGGGGCGACACCAGCCGGGCCAGTCGATCGCGCCGGCGAACGTGCGCTTCTCGCCGACCTCGAGGTAGGTGTCGATGCGCTCGGTCTCGCGTCCGCTCACGGGTCGCCAAGTCTAGGTCAGCGCCGGACGTGGTGCGGATTGGCTCGCGTGCAGCGCGCGTTCGCCGATGGTCACCCCCACGCGATCGGACCATGATGCGGCACGCGCGTGCCACCCCTGAAACGCGATGCGATCGCGTCACAGCGACGGCCCATAGCTCGTCTCACGCATTGCATCGTCTCCTCACCGGTGCGGCCGTCGGCGCTCCAGTTCCTCCTCCGGCCGGCGGCCACCGATCTCGACCCCGGTTCGGCGCCGGGGTCGAGTCGTCCCAGCGCGCTGCCAGCTGACCTCTCCCGCTGCAGGATGCGGCTATCCCTGCGATGATCGACTGCGCACGCCGGTCGAACGACCGTCCCCCGTTTCCGTCCGAGGTGCGCATGCGCTCGTCGCCTGGTGCCACGCCGTTCCGAGTCCTGCTCGTCGACGACCACGAGCTGGTGCGGCAGGGCCTCGTCTCCCTCCTCGAGCGGCACCCCCGGTTCCAGGTGGTGGCCCAGGCCGGGAACGTGGCGGAAGCGATCGAGATGGCCGGGCGGTATCAGCCCGACCTCGTCGTGATGGACGTGCGTCTGCCGGATGGCTCGGGGATCGAGGCCGCCCGCGAGATCCGGGCGGAGCACCCACAGATCAAGGTCCTGATGCTGACGAGCTATCCCGACGAGGACGCCGTGTTCGCCGCCATCGCGGCAGGCGCCAGCGGCTATCTCCTCAAGCAGAGCCGGGGGCGCGACCTCGTGGCGGCCCTCGAGGCAGTGGCGCGTGGCGAGTCACTCCTCGACCCGGCCGTCACCGAGCAGGTGCTCGAGCGCATCCGCAGAGTCGCCAGCGGGACCTACCGGGATGAGTTGGCCGAGCTGACCAAGCAGGAGCGCAAGATCCTCCTCTACCTGGCCGAGGGGCAGACCAACAAGGAGATCGCGGCCGCGCTGTTCCTCTCGGACAAGACGATCAAGAACTACGTCAGCAGCATCCTCTCGAAGCTCAACCTGCAGCGTCGGTCCGAGGCCCCGGGCTTTGTGGCCCGCCACCGGCTGCCGGGAGACCAGTAGACCGAGGCGGTCCTGCACGAACAAGCGACGCCGAGGGACCCCTCGGCCTCTTGATGTTGCTTTCCCGCACAGGCGTCGGCCGATGGCGGGTCGCGACCGGCGCGACCCGAGGGTGATAGGCTCGCCCAAGGGGCAGAAACGGACAGACCCGTGGATGGCTCGCCCCACTTTCTCGATGGATCATGGGCGAAGGTCCTGCAAGGCCTAGCGGTGTCGGTCGCGCCGAGGCGGTCGCCGTCCCCCTATCGGGAGCGTGTGCTCGTCAGAGGAGGCAGAAACGGACGGGACGGAGTCGGGGCTCCGAGATCGGTGGCCCGCATAGCCCCGGTGTCCCTGCGACCCGGCACGCAGCGGCCGATTGTGCCCCCCGCGCGTAGCCTCGCCGCTCTCAGCTCTGCAGCGGGACCCGAGCTCGTCGAGCGAGTCGAGCAGCTCCTGCTGGTCACGATAGACCCGGAAGGCCCTGGCCTGCGTCAGCTCGTCGACGTCGTATCCGCCGCTCTGTAAGTCCACCGGCGAGCAGTGGATGCCGGCAGGGCGGAGACGTGGTACGACTGGCGGGCGATACGGCCAGCCAGCGTGGCCCGGAGGTCATGGTCGGTCGGGACGGCGTCCGCGAGGCGTAGATACGCAGACGCCCGGTCGGGCCGGTTCAGCCGCCGGCCGTCGACATCGCGTAGTACGGACGCAAGAACTCTGTGACGCGCCACCCCCGCTCCACGAGGTAGTCCACGAGCTCCGCCGGGGTGTCGGTCCACGGCTCGCTGCAGACGAAGGACGTGTCGCCCCGAAGAATGTGGCGACCAACTCCGGGGACATCCATCGAGCCGGCTCGCTTGAGCTCCTGCCAGGCACGGCCGAGGGCCGACGACGTCGCCACCCAGGGAGGCAGGCTGAGCGAAGTGTCGACTCGCAACCGGACGCCGCTGTCCCCCACGACATCATGGAGGCCGTAGCTCGGACCCTGCACGACGTCGAATATGGCCGTCACGAACAGGGTCACCGGTGCCTTCGCCGTGCAGATTGCCTCTTGGCCGAGGCTGTGCCATTGGGTCAGCTGGACGGCGGGCACCTTTGACTGGAGCCGTTGCATGGCGGCTTGCACAATGTCCCGAACCAGCTCTCGCTGGGCATCGGGCGGGAGCGGCTCGCCAATGTCCTTGATCTCCCGTCGGATGGCGTCCAGGCCCGACCGCGCAAACCAGTCGTCGGGCTGAGGCGGGTCATGGGGCAATCCCGCGACCTCTTCCCAGGCAACTGTGCCTGTGGCGTCGGATAAGCGACCGGGTTGGCCCTGCCGGCCGCGGAACTCGGGACTGCCCGCCACGAGTGCGACCTCGCTCCCACCTATGGCTGTCGTCGGCGCGAGGTAGAGAGCGGCGATGCGCTTCTCCGGCCAGTGATGGACCACACTTTGGTAGTAGCGGAGAAGCTGGCCGTCCATCTTCGTTCCTGAGGAGAGCTTGTTCTCGATCAACACGAACGTGGACGGCCACTCGAGGGTGATGTCCATCGGCCCGTATCCGGTGCGTCCATCTTCGACACGCACCTGTTCTGGCGGCGCACTGGCGAATGGCGGATCGGCCCCCTTCAGGCCCAGCGCGAGGAACTCTCGCCGAAAGGCCCGGTCGTGTTCGAGGAGCGTTGCGAGGAACGCTGAGGCGGCCAACTCGCGGCCCATCATGCCTTCGAAGAAATGGCGGAGGTCCATTCCGGGCTCCTTGGTGCGCTCGGGGATGCAGCCGAGCGCCCGTGCACTATGCGCCGTCTATCAAAGCGCGCTGCCCCTAGCCCTGCTTGCTGAACCGTGATCTGACCATCTGAGCGAAGTTCGAGATCAGGTCGCGAGGTGGGCGCGCCGCAGGAGCACGCCGAGCGTTCGATCGAACGCCGCCCAGTGGGAGCCCGGTGGCTCGGGTCGCCCACAACGTGCCAGGCCGGGATCGAGGACGCGGTCGGCGAGCTTGGTGAGGAAGGCGCATCGGCGCAGGCCGTCCGGCGTGAGCCGGTAGCGGTGGCTCTTGGCGATGCGCTCGATCAGGCCATGGCCGACAAGCCGACCGAGGTCATAGGTCATGCGGGCGCTCGTATACTCCTCGAGCGGGGTGCTCAGGAGCACGGCGACATGTCGCCGGAGTTGGGCGTTCGCAAAGCCCGCGGGGAGGTGGCTGAACATCACCACCGCCGCCAGGAGCGCCATGACCCGCTGATCCCCGAGTCGGAGGGCGGCCACTTGTCGACCCTCGACCAACGCCGGCCGGACGAGGTCAGTGAGCTCAGGACCGTCGAGCCTCGCGGTCTCGGCGTTGGCCTCGTGCTCGAGGAGCCGGGCGTTGATCGCGTCGCCCCGTGCCCGGAGCTCCGGCAAGTGGTCGATCCGACGCCCGACGCCGAAGTCGTAGGCATCGTTGATGGTCGTCTCGGTCCGCAGAGCGAGGCCCTCCTTGAGGTACTGCTTGACCGTCGAGTGCTTGTAGCGGAACGTGATCGTGGGGGTCGTGTAGGCGCTCACCACACGGGTCTCGAAGCGGCCCGGCGTGCGGCGGTTCGACCGGCGGCCGAACAGGAGGGCGACCGTCTCGGGCCGGCCCAGGGTGAGCTGCTCGCCGATCGTCGCCTCGAACCACTGGCGGCCCCGGATCGGGCGGTCGAACACCCGCGTGTCGGATACCTCGACCTGCAGCATCGAGAGCGCGTAGCCGTAGCCGGCGTCGCGGTCCTCGGCGGTCAGGGGCTGCGGCAGCTCGTGCATCCAGCGCGCGAAGTAGCGCCGGATCTTGTCGGCCCCGAGCGAGGCGGTGACCTCGTTGAGCAAGTCGGGGTCGTCCACCGCCCGGAAGCCGTTGTCGAGGCTCACGTACCCGACGCCGCGGCGGGCGAGCTGGCGCTTCGCCCACTCGTGGCCGTTGAGGTACACGCGGCCGCCCCACGGCGCGTAGCCAGAGAGCTTGATGAAGCTCGGACCCCACTCGGCGTCCCAGATGTAGCAGTAGTACGCGTTGACGAACAGGCTGACCCGCGAGAAGCCGAACGTGAAGCCGCCCCGGTCGAGTGGTCGCTTCGTCCCTTTCCAGCCAGTCGTCCGCTCCTGGGCGACCCCGACCGCGACGAGCCCCGGCAGGAGGCGCGCCTCGGCCACCGCGAAGAGCGGCTTCATGTGGTCCTCCTTGCGCTCGCCGCGCTCGAACACGATCCAGGGCGCGCCATGGCCCTCCGCGTACGCGTGAAGCTCCTGCACGAACGCGTCGGACCGTGCCTGGAACAGGGCCGGCGAGGCGATCGGCGTCCGCTCGCGCTCGAGGAACCGCTTGACGGACTCGGGCCGCTGGAGCTGCGGGATGTACGCGTTGAGATAGAGCCGATCGAGCGACCGGCACTGGAGGACGGTATGGTCCTGGAGTACCCTCGACGCGCTGGGCATGGCAGACCTCCGGCTTGATCAGCACACGAGGTTAGCCTGCCCAGTCCGTCTCCCTCGACGGTTTGAGGGGCGCGCCAGCGCCCTTCACTGGTGTCTCAACACGGAAGTGACTAGACCATTGTCTGGATCGCAGCTACGCTGCGCGACATGGCCCATCCACCCGCGCCCCAGTTGGATGTCAGTGCGTCCGAACGAGCGGCCCTCGACCGACTGGTCCGCGGCCGAACGACCCAGCAGCGGCTCGCGCAGCGGGCCCGGATCGTGGTCCGAGCGGCCGACGGGGTCGCCAACAAGCGGATCGCCGCCGAACTCGGCGTCCATCTCATGACGGTCCTGCTGTGGCGGCGCCGCTTCGAGATCGACCGGCTCGCGGGGTTGCGCGACGCGCCCCGGCCCGGCCGTCGGCCGACTTACTCGCGGGCGGATCGCGATCGGGTGATCGCGTTGACCCTGGAGCCGCCACCCGACGGGACGACCCACTGGAGCGCGCGGCGCATCGCCCGCCGCGTCGGCATGTCGACCACCACCGTGCAGCGCGTCTGGGGCGAGGCGGCCTTGAAGCCCCACCGGGTCGAGACCTTCAAGTTCAGCACCGATCCGGCGCTCGAGGCCAAGGTGCGCGACGTGGTGGGCCTCTATCTCGCCCCGCCAGCGCGGGCGATCGTCCTCTCGCTCGACGAGAAGACCTGAGATCTGAGGCTCTCGATCGCACCCAGCCCATGCTCCCGCTGCGCTCGGGCTCCGTCGCGCGCCATACCCATGACTACGTGCGCAACGGGACCACGAGCCTCTTCGCCGCGCTCAACGTGGCGACCGGGGAGGTCACCCAGCAGGCGCGGGCGCGCCACACGGGGGCCGACTTCCTGGCCTTCCTGCGCCGGGTCGAGCGGGCCTACTCCGATCCGGAGCTGCACGTCATCCTCGACAACGTCTCGACGCATAAGACGCCCGCCGTGCGGGCCTGGCTGGCCCGTCATCCGCGGGTCACCTTCCACTTCACGCCCACCTCGGCGTCGTGGATGAACCAAGTCGAGACGTGGTTCAGCGTCCTCACCCGTCAGGCCATCCGGCGCGGCTCCTTCGGCTCGGTCAAGGAGCTGGTGGCCAAGATCGACACGTTCACCACCAACTGGAACGCCGGGGCCACGCCGTTTCTATGGGTCAAGAGCGCCGACGAGATCCTCGCCAAGGCCGTGCGGAAGGATCGAGCGATCAGTGAATCGCGACACCAGCTGCGTCAACAGCGCCTCGCGGGTCGCGTAGGCCAGCAGGATGGCGGCGACGAGCCATGGCCGCACTGTCGGTCAGCATGCGCGTGCCAGTCGAAGGGCCCCGTCTGGGACAGGAAAGACGCCGAGGCGCATACTCGCCTAACGGCAGGGAGGCACGGAGCCCTCGGGTTCCCACCAGCGCGGCGTCCCCATGCGGTCGCCTCGACCGTCGCGCAGGGCCAGTGGCGAGACCGATCCCTTCGGTCAGGGCGCAGAAGCGCCCAGAAAGGGGTCACTGTGACCTCGTCAACGGAGCAGAACAAGGCCGTCGTCCGTCGGTTCATCACGGAGGTCTTGGCTGGTGGCAACGTCGGGCTGATCGACGAGCTGTTGGCCTCGAACTACCGCAACCCCCTGATGGGGGGCATGGACCGCGCAGGCTTCAAGGCGCTGTTGCCGGCGATGAGGTCCGTCATCTCGGACATGCGCTTCGACATTCAGGACCTCGTGGCCGAAGGGGATGCCGTGGTCGCACGCTTCACTTGGGCGTACACCTTCGCCAGTGGGAAGACGATCGAAGGCCAGGGCCTGACCTACTATCGTCTCGCCGACGGCAAGATCGTGGCAGATGACCATTTCCAGACGCCGGATCCGACGCCGGAGATCGCCGCGCTGCTGGCACCGCCCAGCGCCTGACTCGTTCACTTCGCCGCCAATCCGGCGACCACTGCGCCTCCCCGCCACCCGAGCCTGCTGATCCCCGTCACGCACGCCCCGAGCTACGGCTATCGGCCCTCAGAGATCGCGTAGGGGCTAGCAGGATGGTGGCGAGGGGCCGTGGCCTCACTTTCCGGTTGAGCCTGCTGTCCCAGCCCGCCTGACCTCGCCCCGCACAGAAAGACACGGGAGCACAGCCTCCCGTCCTCGCAGAGGGTCGCGTCCCTGCCCTCAGGCATCCAGACGCGCCGTTCCAGAAGGAGTTGCTATGGCAAAGGTGATCGTGCAGCATCACGTGGCTGACTATGACCGCTGGTACGCGGTGTTCAGCGAGCACGAGGCCGTCCGGCGCGGACACGGCGCGACGGGCCACTCCCTCACTCGGGCGATGGACGACCCGAACACGATTGTGATCGTGAACGACTTCGCCACCCTCGAGGGTGCCCGAGCGTTCTCGCAGGATCCCTCGCTCGCCGGTGCCATGGAGCGCGGTGGTGTCGACGGGACACCGCAGGTGTGGATCGTGGGCGAGGCCGAATTCGAAGCCCTACGGGGCCACCTTGCTGGTCCTCCACGACGTCGACGACATCGAGCACTGGCTCAGCTCACCCCGTCGGGAAGAGGTGTTCGGCCCCCTCGGCATCACCGTTCGCACCTTCGTCGTCGACCGCGAGGAGAGCAAGCGGGTCGGCCTCATCGTGCAAGTCCCCAGCATGGACGTCTTCCAGCAGGTGATGGCGTCGCAGGCAGTCGCCGAGGCCATGCAGTTCGACGGCGTCCACCCCGAGTCGCTCGTCATCCTCACCGAGGCATAGGCCACACGCTCGACCAGCAGTCTCGGCCCCGGTCTAGCCACCTGACTTCCCCGTCAGGGAAGGTCGACCGGGGCCGTCGCTTGCCGATGGCTGTGGCCCACCACGGACTGGACGGGGGGTCACACCGCCCCACACGTGTGTCTCGGCACCATCAAGAGCACGAGCGACTACGTCTTGACGCCGGGCAGCGCCTCGCCCAAACTCGCCGTCCCGTACCGGGTCGGCGTCCTCGTCAGTCACCGGAGTAACAAGGAGACGGCGTGAACCTGAACAGCATCCTGATCGGATCGGCGGATCCGCAGCGCCTGACGGACTACTACACGAGGCTCTTCGGTGCGCCCGGCTGGAACGAAGGCGGCTTCAAGGGCTGGCAGATCGGCTCCGGCTTCCTCACCGTCGGGCCGCATGATCAGGTCAGCGGCACCAACCCGCAGCCGGGACGGCTGATCTGGAACATCGAGAGTCCCGACGTGAAGGCCGACTTCGATCGGCTCAAGGCAGCCGGTGCGAGGGTGATCCGCGAGCCCTACCAGCCAGATGAGACCGCCGTCGCATGGATCGCCACGTTCGCCGATCCCGACGACAACTACTTCCAGCTCCTCAGTCCGATCACGATGTAGGTGCTTCCCAAGCTGTGAGGAACGACTGGCATGACGAGCGGCAGCGGCGCGAAAGACGATCCGTGGGTCCTCGAGACCCCGCCGCGCACCTCTGAGTACACCATGTACCGCGACGACACCGCCGAGCCTCCTGTCATCGTCTGTCAGGTGGGTGGCACGCGCCTCCTCTACGACGCGCGGGCGATCCACGACCTGCACGCGATGCTGCAGGCGCACGGGGACTGGATGCCGCTCGGCGGGGCCGACGAGCAGAAGCCTGCGGCCCAAGGCACGGTCGAGGCGTGGGGACGCGCAGCCGACAATCCACTCGGCGGCTGGTACGGCCTGAAGAAGGGCCTGCGCGGGCGCTTTGGCGTCTATCTGCCCCCGCTGCTCGAGGCGCTCGGTCTCGCCGAGGTCACCCACGAGGCGAAGAACAACCAGATGCGCGCGCGCTGATCGCGAGACTGAGGACCCATGGGGCCAAGGAGGATCCTTGAGGGGTTCCGCCCCTCCCCACAGGCAGTGGTTGCTCTGTTCGAGCGCGTGGCCCCGGCCGGACCCAACGTCACCCGGCGCAAGATGTTCGGGTTCCCGGCCGCCTTCGTGACAGGGAACCTGTGCTGCGGGACGTTCAACGACCGGATCATGCTTCGGCTCCCTGAGGACGCGCGCGCGGAGCTGGGGGCGTTAGGCGGCACGCCCTTCGAGCCGATGCCGGGTCGCCCGATGAACGGGTACGTGGCCGTTGGGCTGCACGTGTTCGCGGACGAGTCCGCGTTGCACACGTGGCTCGAGCGGGCTGCGACGCTCACCCGCACCCTCCCGCCCAAGAAGTAGGCGGGGCCGGAGGGACGCCAGCAGCGCCCGACCCGATCGCAGACAAGGAGAGGAGTCCCACGGGTGCCCAGGTCTGGGCGTTCAGGCGGCCGGCGCGGCGTGGACGGAATGATGGGCGCGCCGCCGTCCGATGCTGGACCGACCGAAGACGATGCCCCCGACGACGACAACTCCCCCGAGCACTTGGACCGGCGTGATGTGCTCACCGAGCACGATGACCGCGAAAAGGACGGCCAGGAACGATTGCAGGTACTGGTAGAGGGCGGCGCGTGATGGACCCACCCGCCCGATGGCGGTGAAGTAGAGCAGATTGGCGACGATGCCGCTGAAGAGGACGGCATACCCTAGGGAGCCCCACCCGGCGAGCGTCACCTGGGCGTAGTCCTGCGCCACCAGGCCGGGCACTGCGAACGGCAGCAGGATCGCGGTGCCGATGAGCATCTCGTAGGTCAGGATGCGGAGCGCGCTGTAGCGCCCCAAGAGGGGCCGGATCGGCAGCGCCGAAGCGCTCGAGAAGAACACCATGCCTAGGGCGCATGCGTCGCCGAGGAGATTGGCCCCGAGCTGCGCCCCGGATGTTCCACCCACCACGATGAGCACGACTCCCGCGAGCCCGATGCAGGCGGCGGTCCAGTGGCGTCGTCCCGACCGCTCGAGCCCCACCAGTGCCGCCAGCATGGTGGTCATGATCGGGCCGGTGGCCCCCAGGAGCGCGGTATCCGAGGCGCTCGTGTTGGTGAGCGCGAAGACGTAGAGCGACGTACCGAGGGTGATGCCCAACAGGCCGACGAGGGCGAGGAGGGGCAGATCCGCTCGTCGAACCCCTATCGATCCCTCGCGCAGGCGTAGCACCAGGAGCAGGACAATGCCGCCCACGCCGTAGCGGAGGACCGGATAGGCGAGCGGCGCGATCTCGCGCAGGCCGAACTTGACGACCGAGTAACTGAGCGCCCACAGGGCGACCGAGCTCACCAGGAGGAGGTCGGCGGAGGCCGGCCCCGGCGAGGCCGTCCCCGCCGGCCGCGCCGTGCCGGTCGGCTGCCCGGCGATGGTTACCTCCCCGCGAGCGCAGCGACGAGGGGGGCCATTGCCTCCATGGCGCGCCCCGGGATCGCGTAGTAGCTGATCCCCAGGCGATCCCGTCGACGCAGCAGACGGTCCCGCAGCAGTCCGAGCGTGCCGTAGAGGACGTAGGGTGTCCCGATCCACCCGGTCACGGCGGACTTAGTGGCCGCTGAGAGCGAGGGCCCCAGTGGGCGCCCGCTCCCCACGAGCGCCGCGTCGCCGACGATAACGTTGAGCTCGAGTGCCTCGAAGCGCGGTCCGGCAGCCTCGCGCAGGATCGCGATCTTGCGTTCTGTCTCCCCCTCGGTGGCCTGGCGCAGCATCGGCCGGCCGCGAGGATCGAACTGCGGCTGGAGGGCCACGATGTCGGCCTCTTGGGCTGCCAGATGCAGCATGCGCGGGCCGCCCACGCCGATAAGCAGCGGGGGGCGGGGGCGCTGCACCGGAGGGGGCCCGATGTGTGCGCCCTCCAGGCGGTAATGCGTGCCCTGGTGGTCGACCGTCTCGCCCGCCAGCAGGCGCGTGATGAGGGGGATGGCCTCGGCCAGCCGATCGATGCGCCGGGGCGGCGGGTCGTAGGGCAGGCCCGAGCGCTCGGTAGTCCGCGACGTTCCAACCGGCCCCGAGACCGAGTTCGAACCGACCGCCCGACAGCCGGTCGAGCGTGGCCGCTTCACGGGCCAGCACGAGCGGGTGGCGGTAGTCGTTGGCGAAGACATAGCTCCCCACGCGCAGCCGCGTGGTGGCCGCCGCGGCCGCGGTTAGGGCTGCGATCGGCGAGAGCTGGTCGCCTAGGTGATCAGACATCAGCAGGATGGCGTAGCCGAGCTCCTCGGCCCGCCGCGCGACGGTGATCCACGCCTCCCCTGACGCGGCCTGGCTGATCGTCACGTCGAAGCGGAACGGATGCACAGACCCACGGTAGCGAGACGCAGCCGGCCCTGCTCGTCTGCCACTCAGCGCCGTCTAGGGGAACGGTTCCCCCGAGATCGGGCCCTCATGCCGCGGCAACCGGACGCAACCTCGGCGCCGGGCATCTGGCCCACGCGATCGCTTTCACGAGACCTTCCGAGTAGAAGCCGCGCATGACGAGCTGGTCCGCGGCACGGTCGAGATACAGGACCGAGAGGTCCTCGTGGAGGCTGCCGTCCGGCTCCTCGGGGCTGGGCTCCCAGCGCGTCTCATCAGTGCCCAGGATGAACCGACCAGCGAGGATCGGCCTGTACTCGCGGACCTGGTGACCGCTGCCCGGGCGGCCCGTCGCTGGTCCTTCCCAGCGACCGACGAGTTGTTGTGCCGATCACGTTGCCGCTGAAAAGGGCTGGCTTCCCGCAGGATCGAACCGGATCAGCATCTTCTTGGCGGCGGCCGAGCGGAGCTCGTCCCCCGTGGAGTCTCGGTCGGACGGCAGACCAACCTGGAGCCGGGCGGCGACCTTCGGGCCGTACCGATGCACAAAGGCCGCGAGCAGGTCGACCCGGGCGTTGATCGGCTCGACCACGGTCGGGACGGCCTCGTATGGCACACCGGCGATGAGGAGCGTCACATGGCGTCCGTCCCGCAGGTTCAGCCACCAGCGGGATCCGCTGAAGGCCAGCACGCTCCCCCGATCCCATGCGAAGTAGCCGATGGGGATCGTGTACGACTGGCCGCTCGTGCGGCCGGTGTACGAGAGGACCATTAGCTGGCCGCTGAGGAGGCGATGGAACCGCGAGCGCAAGAGGGCACGCATCACGGGGTTCATGAGCCGATAGATGGCTGGCGCCGAGCGCCCAGCCGAGGGATCGAGGCCGGTTGCCTCCGTCACGCGCACCACCTTGTGATGGCGGACACTTCAGACGCCCACGGGTTCCCGGACGAGGATCACGGTGGTCCGCCCGTCGAGCCATTCTCGCCGGATGACGAGGATCTTGCCGATGAAGGTGCCGCTGGGCAGCCGAGGTCGGACCATGGCGTCCTCGTAGGGGAAGACATGCTGCTCGATGCGGCGGAGCGCCTCAGTGAGGTCGCTGACGATCTTCTGGCTGCCCACCACCAGGATCAGCCGGCCGGCGCCGCTGGCGTAGGGCCCGAGCTGACTGGCCGTGGCCGAGGCAAGCACGAGGTCGCCGGCCTCGGTCAGGGCATTGACGCTGCCCAGCATGACGTCGGGGCCCGCCATTAGCTTGCGGATCTCGCGGGCCTGCGTCCCGCGATCCATCGCCAGGTAGCGGGCCCGGACGAAATCGTAGCGACCGGACTCGAAGAGCTCCGCGAACACGCCGATGTCCTGCAGGGTCTTGGACTTGCCCGAGTGCACTTCGGCACCCTCGGGCACGAGGTCGAGCACCAGGCGCTTGGCCTCTATGGCGGTGTCGACCACGCGCACGTCGATGTGGTTGGCGAGCAGCGCCGCCGTCACCGTCTCGATCGCCTGCTCGGGTGCCGGGTCCGTGACGTCGCGTGGTTCGCTTGGAGTGTCCACGGCCGCGC
>CAWIHR010000009.1:0-8299 GCA_963835945.1 uncultured Chloroflexia bacterium | reverse complement strand
CGACATTGCTCTATAGGCCCTCCACCCGCCGGGTCGAGACGCCCCGCACGTAGCACTCCGCGATCACCGCCACCAGGGCCCGCTCGGCGCGTCGGCGGCGCTCCAGGAGCCAGTCGGGGAAGTAGCTCCCGCTGCGCAGCTTGGGCAGGGCGAGTTCGAGCGTTCCGGTCCGCGTGTCGAAGGGCCGCGATCGGTAGCCGTTGCGGGTGTTGACCCGCTCGGGCGAGCGCGTCCCATAGGGAGCGCCGCACAGCGCGTCGGCCTCCGCGCCCATGAGCGCCTGGATGAACGTCCCCAGCATCTCCCGCAGCAGGTCGGCGTCGGCCGTCTCGAGGTGCTTGCGGAGCCAGACCGCTGGGTCCATCGTGGCGTCGACCACCGTGTTCCTCCTCTCCGAGTCCGTTGTGCTTGGTTCTCGGTTGAGGATGAAGCGGTGGTCCCCGCGTTCGAGGGCCCTCAGCTCACTCGTACACCACGTCCGTGGACTCTATGCTCACCTTTGGGGGCTTCATTTAGGGGCAGAGTGCGATCGCGACACGTTGGGTGCGTCTCAGAGCCTGTCGCACCGGGCACTGACTGAGCGAGTCGGGAGATGGCAAACTCGACTCTGCCCCCACACCATGAAGGCCTCGAGAGGCGGCTCGATCTCGTCGAGGTGATCGAGATCGCGCAGGTCGTCGGGCTCGACCCCACCGCACTCGTGGGCGAGATCGCCAATCTCGTGCCTCCCGGACCTGCCCAGACGTAGTCTTCCCGCTCTGCACTCAGCCGTCCCGAAAGGGCAGACGCGGTGTGGTCCCGTACGTGTGCTCCACACACAGTCCCCCGCGCCAGCGCCAAAACGTGGCCCTTGCGAGACAAGGCTGTTCCGCGCCGGATGGTTCAGGCACCGCTGAGCAGTGTCGCCGCCTCCGGTGGCCGCGCGTATACCGCGCATACGCGACGAACGCTAGGGTCGCGGCCTCGACACTGAGTGCCTCGTCGAGGGTGGCTGGGGGCACGAACAGATCCAACGAGAGCGGGGCACGCTGTCGGGCCAGCCTACGGCACGACGAGGTGTACCGGGTTGCCCCGCACGCTCACGCGCCACGTGGTGGTGTCGTTACCCGTGGTGCCGCTCGCGAGCTGGTAGTCGATCTTCCACCAGCCCGCCTGCGTTTCGCCCGACGGCGTCAGGCCCACGCTGCCGTACGTGCTGGGCAACGGCACCAGGATGGTGATCCAGGAGTCGTTGAAGGGGTGGGTCCCACTGGGGTTCGTTGACGTGATCGACCCCACGTTCGTCGCTGAGCAGTTGTGCAAACCCGCCTGGATGGAGGGCGTGTCCACGCACTGCGCGTCGGCCGTGTAGCTGAAGGTCGCATTCGCGTAGGTGTTGTTGTCGGGGTCCTTGACGTAGAGCGTTGCGGTGCTGCTCACGTCGCCGATATCGAAGAGGTCGATCTCCAGGGTCTTGCCCGCATCGGTCTGCGGGATCTGCGCCAGGTAGAACAACTGATCCCCGCCGCTGGAGTTGGTGAGGTTGTTGTAGGCGACCATGGTCCCGGCCCCGAAGACCTGCGGCGTGGCCGACCCACTGCCGACGGTGACCTCCAGCGAGTACATGTTCTCGGCATTGGTATTCGCGTTGATGGAGGTTCCCGCCGGGTCGGGATCCTGGCCGCCGTCCTGGGTCGTGAGCACCTTGGTGGTCGTGACCTGGAGGTAGTACATGCCCGGCCCAAGGCCGGTCGTCATCTGCCACCACTTGTCGTGATAAGCATCGCAGCCTGTCATGCTGGCTGTGCCGTTCGAGCTGCTCGGACCGCCCAGCGAGGTGTCGGACGCGGTCTGGTTCTGGAAGGTTGTGCCGGAGGACGTGACCAAGGTGTACTGGCTAGTCACGTACGGGTTGTCGTTGGTGTTCCACAAGTTGTAGTAGGTGGAGACCGGGTTCGTATTACCCGCGATCCAGTGGTCCGATGTGCCGTAGTTTGGGTACTGGACCGCGCAGAACCCTGGATCGAAGACGTAGACGCTGCCGTTGCTGTCGCCAGTCGGAATCAGGACCTCGTAGTACACCCCGGCCGGGCTGTACGTCGGGTTGATCGTTCGGCCGTTGAAGTCGTCGTTGGCGGGCCCGTAGGCATCACCATTCGCGCTGTTGCCACCCTTGGTGATGACGCCGCCGAAGAAGCCCTGGCTGTTGAGCTGGCTCGGTGCGCTGCCGCCGGTCGCCGGTGAGGGGTTGGTGACTAAGGCGTCGGGGATGCCGCTTAGGCCGTTGGCGGTGCTTGGGCTGGTGTAGCAGGCGGGCTGAGTCCCGGTCTTGCTCACGAAACACCCGACGCCGTAGTAGTTGAGCGGGCTTCCCATGGGCACCGGCAGCTCGAACTTCGCCTTCGCGTTGCGCGTGGCCGTGATCGAGGTGATCCCGATGAGGCGCATGAAGAACGTGTTGACGGGCTCCGAGACCGTGACGTCGAGCTGGCGGTCGTTGACCGGATCCGGGGTCGCACACATCCCCGGTACGCTGGCGGGTGTCTTGCCGTCGGCTTTGCAGGCGTTGCTGACGGTGTAGCCGTTCTGGCCCGCCGCCGTCACGGCAATCGTCTCGGCACCGGAGACGTTCCCGGGCAGGTCTACCACCCCCGCGAGAGCGGCCGCGTCGGCTGTGCGCTGGACCCGAAGGGTGTTGGCCCAGTACCACGAGATGTCAATCACCACGGCGCAGATGCCCATGAAGACGAAGATCGAGAGCGCGAAGATCACCAGAACTTGGCCGTCCGCAGCGCGACGCCGCCGACCGACCGAGGCACGGCCTGCCACGGGGGGGCGTGTCTGGGGGGCCGGGTCTTCGCCCACCTGCTCGAGCGCCGGACGCATCAGCATCTCCGTGACTCCTTAGGTCGCCGTCGGGTTTAGCTGCATCACGGTCTTGTCGGTCATGGTGAGGGTCGGACTGCCGCCACCAAAGAAGCCAAGGATGCTGGCGAGCGGCGTCTCGAATTGGTATGTGTAGGTCAGGCTGACCCCGATTGAATTGATGTTGGGGGATGCATTACTGCGCGCGCAGGCCTCCCACTGGTCGGTGTTGGGATACGAGGCGTCGACGAAGTTCAGGTGATTGGTCGCGCCCTGGGGGACCGGGCCAGCGCCCGCCGAGTAGCTCCACACATCCTGCTTGCCCTGGTCGTTGGCGCCCGTGGTCGGGTTCGCCTTGTAGATCACGATCTGGGTGACCCGCGAGATGACCACCTGTGACCCGGGCGACTGCAGCACCCGCTCGACCGCGGCGATGATCTGCGGGTCAACCTGCGTCCAGTTCGGGGACTGGCCGGTGTTGCACCCGAGGGTGCCGCCGCCGTTGGCCAGCGCAGAACCCGCCCGGGCCCCTTCACGCGTGGCGTACTCCAGGGTCAGGTCGTGAGTGAAGATGAACCCGTACTCCATCATCCCGAAGAGGATCAACAGGAAGACCGGCACGATCAGCGAGAATTCGACCAGGGACTGACCCCGCGCGCCGTGCCGTCCGCTGGGCGGCGCCTCAGAGCCGCTCACAGGACCGGCTCCATGCGCATCTGGTTGGACTGGGTGACGGTCCAGCCGGTTCCCAGCAGGCCGATGAGGTTGTGGAGGGGCGTCCGCCAGGTGTCGCTGTAGGTGACCTGGACACCGATCGTGTCGAGCCCGGTGTGGCCGGACTGACAGCCCTCGGTAGTGCCGCCGATGTCGTTGCAGCGCGACACGTCGGGGTAGTTGGCGGTGCCCTGGAGCGTGTAGGGGACCGTGAGCGTGGCCCCGTCGGCGAAGGTGCAGGTCGTCGAGCCGGTTCGGTTGTAGGTGTCGACGGCCTGCGTGGCGCTGCCGAATGTGGTGACGTTGCCGCTCGTGTCGATCGCCTGCCCGTTGTCATCGGTCCAGTAGATCTGGACCTGCGAGATGTTGGCTGGGTTGGCGGGCGCGCTGACGTCCTGCTCGATCTTTTCGAGGATGACGCAGTCGGCGCCCACCCCGTTGCCCGCCTCGGCCGCGATCAGCGCAGCATCGCGGGTGGCGAAGTTGATCGAGAGGATCCCGTTGAATAAGAAGCCGAACTCGAGGATGCCCATCATCACGACGAGGAAGATCGGGATGACGAGTGAGAACTCGACGAGGCCCTGGCCGCGGGACGTGTGACGACGGCCCAAGCGGAGCATCGAGACGTCGCATCTGAGGCCAGCGCGCATTCCTTCCAGGTCCCCTTAGCGGATCACCGGTCGCGGATTGGGCACCCTTGGGACGAGGCCAAGGTGGCCGCGTGCGTGACGCATACGAACGATGCCAGCGCAACCTAAAACCCGACCTGACAGTGGGGTACCGGGCGGCCTAGCTGATCGTCCTACTCGACCGTGGTCAGCCGGTAGCCGAGGCCCTTGGCGGTGAGCAACAGCTTGGGTTTGGCCGGGTCCCGTTCGATCTTGTTCCGCACGTGGGCCACACAGGCCCAAACCGTCGGGCGTCCGGCGAACGCCGGGCCTCGCGGCCCGCCGACCTGGGCGGCGATCGCGTCGGTGGGCACCACCTGGCCCAGCTCCGCAGTAAGGACGGCGAGCAGCCGGCTCTCCGCGGGGGTGAGCTCGACCGAGCACCCGCGCACAATTGCCATCCGTCGCGGCAGCACGAGGGTGACCTCTGGGCTTAGCCGAAGGTCCTTGGCCGGCAGGCGACCGTGCAGGCGACGCAGGACGCGATCGATCCGGGCCTCCAGTTCCCCAGTGTCGAACGGTTTGGTGAGGTAGTCCTCGGCATACGCGCGGAGGGCCCGGATCTTCGCCTGGGAAGAGCTGGCGCGCGAGAGCGCGATGATCGGGATGTCCACCCTCTGCCTGATGGCGCGCGCGAGACGATCAGCACCCGCGTCCGCTGGTTCCAGCACGACGAGGTCGGGCCACTCGCGTTCGAGCTGCGCCAACACGGTCGGTCCCGGGCGGGCCGGCCGCACGTCGTAGGTGGCGCCAAGCGCACGGATCAACTGGCGAAGCGTCTTGGGGTCGTCGTCGACCGCGAGCACGCGCGGTCTGGGTAGCGCGGGCTTGCCCGATGTCATCGCCTCGCTCCTGTGCGGTGCCGTGACACGCTGCTCCTGACGCCGTCGCGCGGTCTCCATGATCTGCTGTCCCGGACGTCTTGCTGATCGACTGCTACGCTGCCCGGAAGAGTAGATGTTCGGCGCCGTAAACGACCCCCTCCTTTCGGGGGGTGATCCAGCAAGACAGGGAAGTCGCGTGGTCACACCCAGCAACTGCGAGGCCTCGCTCGCCGTCGCCGTCCGCAGCGCGACCAGCACTCCGGCCCAACCGCCAGACCGCACGTGGGAAGACGGTTCAGCTCGACCGTCTGGACGGCAGGTGCCGTCATGCCGCGTGCTCCGTCACTATGGCGGCTGCACGTCGGGCAGCCGATCGACTGCACGCTTCAGCGCAGTTCGATACGCGCGGTAGGCGACGAGGCCGGTATCGGTCAAGCGACAGACCGTGCGTGGGATCTTGCCCCGGTAGGTCTTCTCGATCGCGACGTAGCCGGCCGTTTCCAGACGCGCCAGATGGGCGCCGAGGTTCCCGTTCGTCAGGCGGGTCTCCCGCAGCAGGTAGACGAAATCGGCCGCCTCCACGCTGGCCAAGATCGTCATGATCAGTAGGCGAGCGGGTTCGTGGATCAGTCGATCGAGCGACGTGATCTCCCGTGGGTCGGGGCCGGTGGCCCACTCGTGGTCGACCATGGCTCAGCGATCCACGGGATCGGCGGCTCCCGCCCGGCGGAGATAGGAGCGCAGCGTCAGTCCCCCACTGACGACGAGCGCAGTTCCAAACGCGCCATACACGAGCGCACTTCCGGCGTTGTCAGTGAGCCCGAGCAGCGCCGCGCTGCAGCCTGCGGCCAGCGCCACACCGGCCACCACGTAGAAGCGCCCGAGACCCATCACGGAGGCGAGCGCGAGCAGACCGATCGCTAAGACGAGACCCTCGAGCACCGCCAGCCAAGCTGATAACCCCGACCATGCGGACAGAGCCACGGCAAAGACAACTCCGAGCACGGCAGCCGTCGTCCATCCCAACGCACGACGGCCGGGCGTGCGCCGTCGATACACCAGAAAGCCGGTGCGGGGGTAGGTGAGGTGGTCCTTCGCCACCCTGACGCCGAAGCGGACGGCAACCATCCCGATCAAGGCGAGGAGTGGGAGGCCAAGCACCGCGACAAGGGGCGGCAAGGTCCCAGCCGGTGAGACGGCCTCCACGACGAGCAGAAGACTCACCGCGCCGAAGAGCAGGCCGACGCTAATCTCGGCCAGCCCGTCTTCGTACCAGTACCGACGAGTTCGCCGCTCGATGTCTGACTGGCGAGTCGTCGTCATGCGTGCCTGCCTTCCTGCCATGTCGCAGACTAGTCTATGATGCAGACTACCTCCTGTCAAGATCGCGGTTGTCACGTTGGCCGGCGGGAGCGCGAGCGGGCGGAGGCCCCGGACCGAGCGATCCTCCGGATTGAACCGCTGAACGAAGGGGAGCCGGTCGCCGGGAGCCAGGCCCGCTGATCTGGAATGGGGGAAGCCTGGGGCGTCCAAGGGGCCCCAGCGCACGCACTGACGAGCGGGAACGACCCGTTTCCGGCGGACATCCGTGTTCGGCGCGGACCACGAAGGGCCAGGCTTTCAGGCGCGAGCTCGCCTCCGCCAGACCCAACCGGTGAGTAGCAGGAACCCGGCGAGCAAGAGCGGCAGGGTCATTGCCGCCTCAGCTCGAAGCAACGACGCCGATTCCCACAGGGCCAGCAGGGCGATCAACGCCTCGATCGCCCAGACCACCACCAGCAGGATGCCGCTGTCGGTCGGGTGCGTCCAGGCGGGGCCAGCGAGCACGAGGAACGGCGGGCCGAGGAGCATTCCGACGAGCCCTACCGGTAGCCACGCGCCGCCGAGCACCAGGAGCCAGACGACGGCCACCGGGAGGAAGATGACCATGCCGGCCACCCGCAGGCGCACCGAAGCGCCACCGCTCTGCGGCGTTCCCCCTGCAGATTGTCCCGCGAGGTGCCCTGCCACCGACTTCCCACCGCGCACCGTGGTTCATGCGTACGATCCGGGCGAGGTACACCTGCCAGGTCGGCGCCGACCCGCGCACGATCAACGTAGCGCCCTTGTCGTCGCGCGTCGAAAGCCGGAAGTCGCCTCCGCTCCCGGCGGACCCGTCCCAGCGGCTGGCGACGCCGGTACACTCGGCGGCGTGTTCCGGAAGGGCCAGCGGGTTCTGGACAGTTTCACGGTGCGTGTCGCCACGGGCCACGGACCGAAACCAGGTCCGTTCAGAACGACCTAGAGCGTCCGGGGTTGGAGGAGCGTCACCCGCTGAAACAACTCTGCGAGGTACCCCAGCGTCTCGTTGAGCCCAGGGTAATAGTCGGTCGAGTGGGCACACTCGTTTCGACGCTGAAGCAGCCCGTGCAGGGCCCTCGCCTCATTCTTCATGCAGAGCCCTAGCTCTCGTGTAGCTTCCAGGAATTACAGTCTCGACGGCGTCGTGGACAGGACGAAGATGGATGTGCGCTTCGGATACGTGGGCCGCCTCACCGCAGTGAGTTGCCCCGGCGGAAACCACCGGCCGCACGGCGTTGAGATCTGCATCGTTGAGTGGCGGGGCGCGACGCCTGTTGTCCGCGTCATCCCGTTCGAGGGTCTCGGACAGCTCTGGGGCGCCCATGCGAGGCCGTCTCGTACTCAAGCTGCGCCGGAAGCGCCGAGCCCCCCGTTTCGGATCGACAGAGCGTCCCAAAGGGTGGGCGTCACCGGTTACTGCGCCTATCGCACGGGCGCCGCTCTCTGCGCATTCCGGTGCCCGTGAAACCGCGCACGGCGTCGGCCTACGGTCGCTCCACGCCCTCCTCGTCGAGGAGCCGCCCGCGCAGCGCACCGCGCTGCGCCTCGAGCCACGCCGTGAGCGCCGTATCCCGATGCTGCCACCACTCGATCCCGGTCCACCCGCAGGTGCACAGCGCCAGCGAACCGGTAGTCGGGCAGCGCTCGTGGCCGGCCAGGAACTTGTTCGCCTTCTTGCGGGTCGTGATGCGGAGCTTCATGTCGCCGCTGCCTCGCCACCCACTCTCGCGCCCGGCCCTCTGGCGCGCAAGAGCCGAGGCGCCCGAGAAGTCGTTCGAGCGTGACGATCGGCGGACGCCAGGCCGGCCGGCACCTCAAGCGAAGCGGTCGCGGCTGCCGCAGCGCACAATCAGTCCGTGCCGAGCAGTGGGGAGCGTCTGCCCGCGTCCGGAGCGTTGGTGTGGGAAC
>CAWIHR010000008.1:0-3079 GCA_963835945.1 uncultured Chloroflexia bacterium | reverse complement strand
TGGCGAAGGCGGCCGTGATCGCCGGCTCCGTGGATGGCCTGGCCCTCCTCGAGCGAGCCGGGGTGCGCGGAGCGGTCATCCTCACCGAGGGTGGCGAGACGCTCGCCCTGCCTCAGACGCTGGCGCTGCTGGCGGCCTGAGAGACGTCCCATGATCGAGATGCCCGAGCAGTCACGGTGCCCCTATACCGCCCAGGCCCCGGCCTGTCCGCCGCGGCCCGGCCTACCGCGGTCTGCCGCAGTCGGTGCGGGTCGCGGCGTGGCTGGCCACGTCAATCATCCTGGGGATCGTCATCGGTGCGACGCTCCCGGAGGCGCTGCGCCTCCTCGGTGCCACGGCCGCCCTCGCGCCGGGCAAGCTTGCCTGGTACGGCGTGCGCGCCACCGGCTTCCTCGCCTACTTCGCCCTCGCCGGATCGGTCATCTACGGTCTGCTCCTCTCGACGAAGCTCCTCGACGCGATCGCGCATCGTCCGGTCAGCTTCGCCCTGCACAAGGATCTCGCCCTGGTCGGCCTGGCGCTGTCTGCTCTGCACGGGCTCCTGCTGCTGGGCGACCACACGTACACGTTCACGCTGGCCGCCATCGCGGTCCCCTTCGCATCGCCCTACGCGCCGCTCGCGGTCGGCGTCGGCCAGCTGGCCTTCTACGTCGTGGCCATCGTCACGGGCAGCTTCTACGTGCGCCGCCAGATCGGCCAGCGGACCTGGCGGCGCATCCACTACCTGACGTTCCTGGGCTTCGTCGGCGTGACGGCACACGGCATCGCATCCGGCTCGGACACGGCGGCACCCTGGGCCGTCTGGGCATATCTCGTCCCGCTCGCCGCCGGGGTCTTCTTCCTCACCTACCGGGTGGTCGTGAGCATCGCCGCGCGGCGCGAGCAGACGCGGCCCGGACATGTGGCGGTCGTCGGGTCGGGCATGGCCCGGTGACTCGCGTCATCGCTACCAGTTTGCCGAGGACGCGTACACGCCCGCAGGCCAAGGGTTGGCGGGGCCGCCGTGGATCGCCTGCTCGGGCCTGTCGTGGGCCGCTGCCCTGGGTCGGGCCATGCGGACGTTGACGCGGCGCACAAACACCTCAAGGATGGCGTGAATGCGTGTCCTGGTCGTCGAAGACGAGCCCCGCATGGGCGAGCTGATCCGTCGCGTGCTGCTCGCCGAGCGCCACGTGGTCGATCTCGCCGAGGACGGCGTGGGGGCACTGGCGCTGGCCAAGGCAGGCGGCTACGACGTCATCGTGCTCGACCGCATGCTGCCGGACCTCGAGGGGACCGAGGTGCTCCAGCTGCTTCGCTCGCGCGGCGACCGGACGCCCGTCCTGCTGCTGACCGCCCTGGGCTCGGTGGAGCAGCGCGTAGATGGACTCGACGCTGGCGCGGACGACTACCTGGCCAAGCCGTTCGCGTTCGAGGAGCTGCTGGCCCGGCTGCGCGCGCTCGGTCGGCGGCCGACGACGGCGGCCGAAGAGCGCCTGGTCGCGGGCGACATCGAACTTGACGAGCAGCGCCATGTGGCACGGGTGGCCGACGTGACCGTCGATCTGAGCGCTCGCGAGTTCGCCCTCCTCGCCTACCTGATCCGAAACGCCGGCCAAGTCGTGAGCCGCCGCCAGATCCTCGAGGCAGTCTGGGGCGCCGAGTCGGACGGCTACTCGAACGTGGTCGACCTGTATGTGTCGTACCTGCGGCGCAAGCTCGGGACAGTCGGGCGCGATCGCCGCCTCCGCACCGTGCGCAGCGTGGGATACACGCTCGACCCTGGGGATTGACGCGTGCCCGACCCGACGGAGCGACTGATCGTCTCCACCCGGCGTCGGCTGGCGCTGCTGACCCTTGGCCTGCTCGCCGCGCTGCTGGTGGCGATGGGCGTCGCCACGATGCTCGTCGCCGTCGCCCAGCTCAACGGCGCGACGGACGCGGCCCTGCGCTCGACGGCTCAGGAAGTCGTCTCGGGGCTCGAGGGTCGGCTTCCGGGGGCGACCGGCAGCGAGAGCGAGGTGGAGGTAGGCGAGGAGCCGGTCGGATCGACCGGCACGTTCGCGCTGGTGCTGGACCCAGCGGGGACCGTCGTGCAGAACCCCCGCAACATCCATCTGAGCGGACTGCCGGACATGGCCGCGCTGTCCGCTGCGATGTCGGGCGGCTCGGACCTGCGCACGGTGACCGCTGGCGGGCTCCCGGTGCGCCTGCTCACGCTCGCCATCCGGCCCTCCGAGACACGGCGTCAGCCGTCGGCGTGGTCCAGGCGGGGCTGATCCTCACGCTGCAGAACCAGCAGATCGGCGACCTCGGGCTCACCATCGCGCTTGTCGGGCTCGCCGGGCTCGCCTGTGCGGCCCTGCTGGCGCTGCTCCTCACCGGGCGCGCCCTGGTTCCGATCCGGGCCGCGTTCGCCACCGAGCGGCGGTTCGTGGCCGCCGCGTCACACGAACTGCGTACACCTGCGGCGATCATCCATGCGTCGGGAGAAGTGCTGCAGCGCGAGAGCCTGGTGCGCGAGGAGGGAGCGTCGCTCGTGACCGGGATCGTAGCGGAGGCCGACCGCCTGAGCCGCCTGGTGGCGGGACTGCTGGCCCTCTCGACCTCGCGAGCCGATCCGGACGCCGTCAGTCTCGTGCCGCTGGACCTCGCTACCGTCGTCGCCGAGGCGGCCGGCAGGGCCGGCCCGCTCGTGGCTGAGCGTGGCTGCACGCTCTCGGTCGCGCCCGATCCTCTGCCGTCACTGCCGGTCTTAGGGGACGCCGACCGGCTGCTCCAGGTTCTGCTGATCCTGCTCGACAACGCGACGCGCCATTCGCCGGCCGGCGCAGCCGTGACGGTGGACATGGGGCGCCGTGATAGGTTCGCATGGGTCTCGGTCGCCGACCGTGGGCCGGGCGTTCCGGAGACCGACAGAGAGCGGATCTTCGAACCGTTCGCGCGCGCCGCAGGACATCGGCGTCAACGGGGGGAGGGGACTGGGCTCGGCCTAGCCGTCGCGCGCACGCTCGTCGAGCGGCATGGCGGCACGATCGTCGTCGGCGACGAGCCCGGCGGGGGGGCCCGCTTCACCGTGAGCCTGCCGCTGCGCTGACCA
>CAWIHR010000007.1:0-16862 GCA_963835945.1 uncultured Chloroflexia bacterium | reverse complement strand
GCGGCTCCGGCCGCCGTTCCAGCTGCGGTCCCGGCCCCGGCCATCATCAGCCCCAAGCTGCTCGTACGTGGCGTGGGACGCCTCGACCACGCCCACGACCCGGCCTTCATACAGGACCGCGATCCGGTCCGCGAGCTCGATGATCTCGTCGAGGTCCTCGCTGATCAGCAGGACCCCGGCACCTCCTGCGGCGGCGTCCACGAGCACGCGGTGAACGTACTCCGTGGCGCCCACGTCGAGTCCGCGGGTCGGCGAGGCCGCGACGACTACCCCTGGCTGAGATGAGAGCTCACGGGCCAGCACGACCTTCTGCACGTTGCCGCCGGAGAGCTGGCGCACGAGTGTCTGCGGACCGGGGGCGCGGATGTCGAAGCGCTCCATCAGCTGCAACCGCCTGCGCGTTCGCCTGACGCATCCCGAGGATCGGTCCGGTATGGGGTGCGCCGCGCCGGTACAACTTGAGCAGGAGGTTCTCAGACCACCGACAGGTACGGGCGACACGCCAGTCCCCATGCGATCCTCGGGAATATCCGGCGACTCCTCGATCGATCACTGCGCGGGGGTCGCCGGTGAGCGACCCGCTCGCCGGCGTAGCGGGTCGGTCCCGTGAGAGAAGGGCCGCAACCCTGCCACCACCTCCGCCAGTTCTCGCTGGCCGTTGCCGGCAACCCCGGCGATCCCTACGATCTCGCCGGCGTGCACGGTCAACACGACGTCCTTGACCGCCTGGATGCCGAGGTTGCCATGCGCGGTCACGTGATCGAGCTCGAGCACGGCTGGCGGCGCCGGGGCCTCGGACGCCGCCTCCGTGGCGCGCGGCGTCACCTCGAACGACATCTCGTGGCCGACCATGAGGCGGGCAAGCTGCCGGGCGTCGGTGGCCGCCACGTCGACGGTGGTGATGGAGTGCCCCTTTCGGAGGATCGTCACGCGTTGTGCGATCGCGAGAACTTCGGGCAGTTTGTGGGAGATGAACACCACCGTGCCGCCACCGGCGACGAGCTCGCGGACGCTGGAAAACAGCTGCTCCGTCTCGGCCGGTGTCAGAACGGTGGTGGGTTCGTCCAGGATCAGGATGCTGGCGCCCCGGTAGAGCGCCTTGAGAATGTCGACGCGCTGGCGTTCGCCGAGGGACAGCTGCCAGATCTTGGCCCGCGGGTCCACGTCCATGTGGAAGCGCGACGCGATCTCGGCGATCTCCGCCTCGACCTGCCGAGCGGCAAACCCGAAGCCGCGGTGCCGCGACCAGCCCAGCACGATGTTCTCGGCGACCGTGAGGCTTTCGACCAAGCTCAGGTGTTGGTGCACCATGAAGATGCCGGCCACCTGGGCCTCGCGGGGAGAGTGCAGCCGGACCGGCTTTCCGCCGATCTGGATTTCGCCTTCGTCCGGCCGGTACAGCCCGGTCAGGATGTTGCAGAGCGTGGTCTTGCCTGCGCCGTTCTCGCCGAGGAGCGCGTGCACCTCGCCGCGCCTGGCCTCGAACGAGACCCGGTCGTTGGCCACCACGCCTCCCGCGAAGCGCTTGGTCACACCGACAGCCGCTACCGCCGGGCTCGGCCCGGCGGTAGCGGCTGGTGCGGACGCGGCGCCCGGATCGACGTCGCGGATGTTCAACGCCACTCCTTCGTGTCGTTGGCCTGAAGGACCCGCCGCTATCAGCCCTTCGGGCTGCCGATGACGCCCTTCACGAAGAAGCTGATCGAGTACTTGCTAAGGCCGGTCGGGGTGTAGACGGGCAGCGTGACCCCTGCCGGCACACCGATGCTGCCGTTCTGCTCGACGATTGGACCGGTGAACGGATCGAACGTGCCAGCCTTCATCGCATTCTCTTTGGCGATGATGGCGGCCTGCGTTGCCGCGCTGACTGACGTGCCGAAGGGCCCCATGATCACGAACCCGTCATCAAGTCCGCCGTAGTAGAAGTGCGTCTTCCAGGTCCCGTTCATCGCGGCGGCGATGTCGTTGATGTAATAGGGGCCCCAGTTGTAAGTGGTCGCGGTCAGCCAGGCGTTGGGGGCGAACGACTCCTGGTTCGAGTCGTACCCGGTCCACTTGAGGCCCGCCGCTTCGGCCACCTGGCCGGTGGTGGGGCTGTCCTGGCCGTCGGCGAGCACGTCGACGCCTGCCGCGACAAGGCTCTCGGCCGCCTGCCGTTCCGTGGCCGGGGCGAACCAGGTGTTCGTCCACACGACACGGACGGTGGCGTTCGGATTCATCGACTGGGCGCCCATGGTGAACGCGTCGATCTCGCGGATGACTTCGGGGATCGGGTACGGAGCCACGAAGCCGATCTTCCCGGTGGCCGATGCAGCCCCGGCGGCCATGCCGGAGAGGTAGTCGCCGTTCTCACCGGCGCCGTAGTACTCCGCGAGGTTGGGGAGCTGCTCCGTGCCGGTGGCTTGCTCGAAGAGGACGTTCGGGTGCGCCTTGGCCGCGGCCACCAGCGAATCCTGGTAGCCGAAGGACGTGGCGAAGATGATGTTGGCACCCTGGTTGATCAGCTGCGTGACAACCTGCGCAGCCTGAGGGCCCTCGGGCACGTCTTCCTTGTACATCGTCTGCACGCGTCCGCCGAAGGCGGCCTGGACCTCCAGGCGACCGACGTCATGGGCGTGCGTCCAGCCGGCGTCGCTGGGGGCGCCGACGTAGATGAATGCCGCCTTGAAGGGGTTGCTCGTCGTCCACTTGCTGAGCGCCTGGGGCGTGAGCGAGGGCGACGGCATCGCGCCCAGGGCCGCTGCTGGTGCGGCCGAGGCCGCTGCTGCCGATGCCGGCGCCATGGATGCCGGCGCCATGGATGCCGGCGCCATGGATGCCGGCGCCACGGATGCCGGCGCCACGGATGCCGGCGCCACGGATGCCGGCGCCGCGACCGATGCGGCTGGTGCGGCCGTGGGCGCGGTGGTAGCTGACGAGCCGCATGCCGCGATCAGCACCGCGACCGTCCCGATTGCGATCGACGAACGGAGACTCCGCATTGTCGCGCTCAAAGCTCCTCCTCCTTGCCTCTCTGTTCCGAGAGGTATCCACGATTGTCCGTCACCAGACTGCCCGCGTCACGCCGCGTTCGACCTCCAGCCGGGTCCGGAGATGCGCACGCAAGACTCCCCACAGCTCCTGCGGATGCGCCTGACGGAAACGTCCGACCCGCTTCCCTGGAACGTCGATCCGCGTTGACCACGTCGGAATCCTGCGCGGATCGCGCGTCGCCAGCCGTGCAGCCCGGGGGTCGGCCACATCTCGTGTCGCGAGATAGCAGCATTCACTGCCGGCGTCAATGGGTGGCTCCAGTCTTCGCGTGGAGCACGCAGGAGGGGCGCCGGCGCCCGTGCTGAGGGGAGCCAGAACAGCGTGGCGCGCCGACGTCGGGAGCCAACAGTCGCGTCGCTGGTACGTCGCACGTCACAGGTTGCAACTCCAACCGTCAGACGTTAGTCATCCGACATCATCTCCGCCTGTGTTGTGGCACACGGCCGTGCGCGGACCCAAGTGCCGTTCGGCCTATTGTCACTGACTGAACCCGCGGCTGCAGGGCCGCCACGCGTCTGCGGCGGGCGCTCCCCAGCGCCGGCCCTCCGCCGGTTTCTTGCCCCGAGGACGACCGGGCGGGACGACGGGTTGCTGGTCGCGTACGGGTTGCTGGTCGCGTAGGGCACGCGCCCGCGCCTGAGCGCCTGGCACGTCGGAGCTGATGCACCCTGTTGGTCCGCGCATCCGGCGCCCGGCAGACCCTGTTCCGGGCATCCGATGCCCGTGCGGCCAGAACGGGCCGAATGGCACTTGGGCGCGTCTGGTGCACTATGAGACTAGAGTGCAACATGTCGGATGACTAACGTCTGACGCCCGGATCGGTAGGATTGATCGCAACGCCCCGGCCCAATCGCACTCGGGTCCCCATGTCTGGCGATCGGCACGGGCCGCCCGCCGAAACGTCGCCATGTCCTGCCGTCTGCACGCCCTCGGGAGGTGCCATCCATTCGGGAAGAGCCGGGGAGGCGAGGCGGGGACATGGTTCGGCGTAACGTGACGCTGGCCCGGCAGGCGGCCCAGGAGGTCGCCGACGGGATTCGGTCCGGGTCGTTGGCGGGCGAGGATGGCACGTTGCCTTCGGAAGCCGCACTGAGTTCGCGCCTCGGCGTCAGCCGGGCGACCCTTCGCGAGGCGCTCTCGCAGCTAGAGCAGGGCGGCCTCATCGTTCGGCGGCATGGGATCGGGACGTTCGTCAGCCCAGGCGTGCCGCTCGTGGAGTCCGGACTCGAGGAACTCGAGAGCATCGAGACCCTCGCCCGGAGGATCGGTGTCGAGATCCATATGGGAGCATGCGAGATCGGGGAGCGTGCGGTTGACGCGACCGAGGCGAAGATCCTCGAGGTGCCCGCAACGGCACGCGTCATGGCAGTCGAGCGCGTCATCGAGTCGGGCGACCGCCCGATGGCGTTCCTGGTCGACGTTGTGCCGACGGAGGTCGTTGGGCCGGCGGAACTGGGCGCCTCGTTCCATGGGTCCGTGCTGGACTTCCTGCTGGAACGCGGAGATCCGCCGCTCACGCACTCCTACACGGAGCTGAGCGCACAAGCGGCGACCGCCGAGCTCGCCCGTCGGCTCGGCGTTCGGGCCGGGGCGCCCCTGCTCACCTTCACCGCGCAGCTCTACTCGACCGGCGGTCGCGTGGTGGACTATTCGCGCAGCTACTTCAGCCCGGGTCACTTCCGGTTTCACATCATTCGCCGGGTGGGCCAGACCTACGCTCGCGGCCCCGCTCCCGTTCCGGCAAGCCGGGATGTGGACGTGGCGCCGGCAGTCGAGATGGCCGCTGCCGTCCACGTCGGCGCCGACACGGCCGCCCGGTAGATGGACGGCGGCGACAGAGCATCGGTGCAAGGACCGCGTTGGGCGTTTCGTAAGGCAGTGTTCGATTTCGGTGTGTCGCGGGTTGAGCCGGCGCACCGGCCGCAGTGCAGGAGGATGGACGTTACATGCGCAGCTTTATCGGTCGCGACATCCTGTCGCTCAAGGACTTCGAGCGCAATGAGTTCTTCCGCGTGTTCCAGGTCGCGGAGGACCTCAAGCCCTACGCTCGCGACCGACGCAACGGTGACCTGCTGAAAGGCAAGACGCTTCTCACCGCCTTCTACCAGCCCAGCACTCGCACCCGCTTGGCGACCGAGGCGGCGATGCATCGCCTGGGCGGCCACGTCCTCGGCTTCTCCGACGCGAAGATGACCCGGGCCGGCGACTTCTACCAGGAGTCGATCAAGGACACGGTGCACATGCTGGAGTACTACGGCGACGTGATTGCCATGCGGCACTTCCAGCAGGGTGCGCCGCAGGAAGCGGCGCGCTGGGCGAGCGTGCCAGTTATCAACTGCGGCGACGGCTGGGGCGAGCACCCAACGCAGGTGCTGACCGACCTCTACACGACGTGGCTCGAGAAGGGAACGCTCGACGGTCTGACCTTCCTATGCGTGGGCGACATGCGCATGCGCACCATGCACTCGATCCTGTACGCGCTGTCGCAGTTCGGCTCCGAGGCGATCGTGGTCGGCCCGCCCGACATGTCGCTGCTGCCGGAATTCAAGGCCGAGCTTGACGAGCGGAACGTGCGCTACCGCGAGGCGGAATCGGTGGTCGACGTGATCGACCAGGCCGACGTCATCTACATGGAGCCGGTCGTCCAGGCGGACTACACCAAGTCGCGCGACGAGCGCGGCGAGGTCGGCCGCACCCCCGAGGCGTACCGAGTGACTCGCGAGCTGCTCAAGGCGCGCGCGAAGTCGGACGCGATCATCCTGCATTCGCTGCCGCGGATGGACGAGCTCCCGCCCGACGTGGACGCGACGCGCCACGCCCGCTACTGGACCGAGGCGTTCAACGGCGTGGTCATGCGGATGGCGCTGCTGGCCCTGGTCCTGGGCGCGGCGGAATAAGCGGCAGGCGAGGTTAGGAGGCGTTCGATGCAGACCAACCTGCGTGGCCGTGACCTGATCGGTACCCAGGACTGGACGAAGGAAGAGCTCGAGACGGCCCTCGACGTGGCCGTCCAGCTCAAGCGCGACCGGGCGCTTGGGCTGCCGCACCCGTACCTGCGGGACCGCGTCCTCGCCATGCTGTTCTTCTTCTCGAGCACGCGCACCCGCGCGTCGTTCGAGGCCGGGATGGCGCAGCTCGGCGGACATGCCCAGTTCATTGAGAGCCGGACCACACAGATCGCCCACGGCGATACCGCCAAGGAGATCGGCGAGATCCTGGGCCGCTACAACGACGGGATCGCGATCCGCAACGTCGACTGGGGCGCCGGCAATCGGTACATCACCGACGTCGCCGCAGCGAGCCGCGTGCCGGTCCTCAACATGCAGTGCGAGTTCTTTCACCCCTTCCAGGTGCTCGCCGACCTGCTGACCATCCGCGAGAAGCTGGGCGATCCGCGCGGCCGAACCATCACCGTCAGCTGGGCCTACGCGTCCAGCTACCAGAAGCCGATGAGCGTGCCGATCGATCTCACGCTCCTCACCACCCGCTTCGGGATGAACGTCCGCCTGGTGCATCCGCCGGAGTTCCGGCTTCCCGCCGACCTAGTGGACCAGGCGCGGGCGAACGCGCGGCGCTCCGGGGGCAGCCTCGAACTCATGGACGACTTCGACGCCGGCATCCGCGGCTCCGACGTCGTGTACGCCAAGAGCTGGGGGCCCCTGCTCGTCGCGAAGGACGACGCCGAGGGCGCGGCGATCTCCGCGCGGTACACCGACTGGATCACGGACGGACGGAGGATGGCGACAGCCTCGGACGAGGCGATCTACATGCACCCGCTGCCGGCCGACCGCAACATCGAGGTGGCCGACGAGGTGATCGACGGGCCGCACTCGGTGGTCTACGACGAGGCCGAGAATCGGCTGCACGTTCAGAAGGCGGTGATGGCACTCACTATGCGGTGAGGTGCACCGGCGCAGTGGTCCGGCACCACGCGAGCCATCGCCAAACAACACGTCGAGGGACGGTATGAGCAAGATCGCGGTCGTCGCCGTCGGCGGCAACTCTCTCATCAAGGACAAGCAGCACCAGACGATCCCTGACCAGTACGCCGCGGCCGTGGAGTCCAGTCGGCACGTGGTCAGCATGATCGAGCAGGGCTGGGACGTGCTGCTGACGCACGGGAACGGCCCGCAGGTAGGCTACATCCTGCGCCGCTCGGAGCTGTCGGCAGGCGAGCTGCACCCTGTGCCGCTCGACTACTGCGGCGCGGACACACAGGGCGCAATCGGGTACATGTTCCAGCAGGCCCTGCAGAACGAGTTCAAGCGGCGCGCCATCGTCAAGTCGGCCGCCACCGTCGTCACCCAGACGCTGGTCGACCGGAACGACCCGGCATTCCAGAACCCCACTAAGCCGATCGGCTCGTTCATGGAGGAGCCGACGGCTCGGCCCACGCCCAGGACGAGGGGTGGAGCGTGGTGGAGGACGCGGGCAGGGGCTGGCGGCGCGTGGTGCCGTCGCCGGCTCCCGTGAAGATCGTCGAGTTCGACGCGATCATGTCCCTGATCCGGGCTGGGTTCACCGTCGTCGCGTCGGGCGGCGGCGGAATCCCGTCGTCGAGCAGGACGGGCAGCTCGTAGGCGTCGAGGCCGTGATCGACAAGGACTACGCTGCGTCGACGCTGGCTCGCGACTTGAAGGCGGACCTGTTCCTGATCACGACCGCCGTCGACAAGGTGGCCCTGAACTTCGGCAAGCCCGATCAGCAGCTGCTCGATACCCTGACGCACGCGCAGGCGAAGGAGTACCTCGCACAGGGACACTTCCAGAAGGGCTCGATGGGTCCCAAGGTCCAGGCGATCATCTGGTATCTGGAGGCCGGTGGCAAGGAAGCGCTGATCACCACGCCCGAGAACATCGAACACGCACTGGCCGGAGAGACCGGCACGAGGTCGTTCCGTGAAGGCGTCACTCGGTGCCATTGCGCGCCGGGGATGACGGTGGCCGGCTCAGTGTGGCGGCGCTTCGGTGCGCAGTACTCCTGAGGGTGCGCGCCGCTGGTCGAGCGGAAGGTCTGAGTGAAGGTCGTGGCAGA
This sequence comes from uncultured Chloroflexia bacterium, assembly GCA_963835945.1. Taxonomy (GTDB): domain Bacteria; phylum Chloroflexota; class Limnocylindria; order Limnocylindrales; family CSP1-4; genus JAJYNJ01. The sequence continues at coordinate 8,795 of CAWIHR010000007.1, read as the reverse complement.
GATCGAGCGGCAGCCGGGGGGCGGCCTCGTGCACATTGACTTCACCCTCAACGGGGACCCGGTGGGCGCAGACGTGCAGCCCGACACCACGTTGCTGGAGTTGCTGCGGGAATCCTTCGGGATCACGTCGGTCAAGGACGGCTGCGCCCCCGAGGGTTCCTGCGGCGCGTGCACGGTGTGGATGGACGGCCGGGCCGTGGTGTCCTGCGCCCAGCTCGCGACGAAGGCCGCGGGTCGCGACATCGTCACTCAGGAGGGACTCCCGGCCGTCGATCGCGAACGCTGGGCCGACGCGTTCGTCGTGTCCGGCGCCTCGCAGTGTGGGTTCTGCTCGCCGGGGATCGTCATGAAGGCCGAGGCTCTGCTGCGGCGCAACGCCGAGCCGACGCGCGACGAGATCGCCCACGCGCTGGCTGGGAATCTTGCCGTTGCACGGGTTACGTGAAGGTGATCGACGCCGTGAACCTCGCGGCGGCGGCGCGCCGGGCGAGCCGCTCCCCCCATTGAGACCAGCGGCCGGGTGGGAACCCGCTCGGCGCGGCTGCGCGGCCGGGAGCTGGCACTTGGCGACAAGCCGTATGTGAACGACATGATTGTCCCCGGCATGCTGCACGGGGCCGTGCGCTTCTCGGACCATCCGCGGGCTCGGGTGCTGCGGATCGACGTCCGCAGGGCGGTCGCGCATCCTCGAGTGGTCGCTGTGGTCACCGCGCCCGACGTTCCGGGGGAGCGCACCCAGGGCGCGATCACCCTGGACTGGCCCCAGCTCGTCGCCGAGGGAGAGACGACTCGGTACGTCGGCGATGTGCTCGCCGTCGTGGCCGCGGAGACCCGGCGTGCAGCGCGCGAGGCCGCGCAGCTCATCGACGTCGACTACGAGGTGCTCACGCCGGTCGCGGATCCACTCGAGGCGCTGAAGCCGGAAGCTCCGGCGCTGCACCCAGGCGGGAACCAGCTGTCCGTCTCGAAGGTCAAGCGGGGCGATGTCGACGCTGCTCTCGTCCGGGGCGGCGCACGTCGTGACCGAGACGTTCCGCACCCAGTTCATCGAGCATGCCTTCCTGGAGCCAGAGTCGTCTTTGGCAGATCCCCAGCCGGATGGAACGCTGTTCGTGTACTCGCAGGGGCAGGGGATCTGGGAGGACCGGCGGCAGATCGCGTCGTTCCTCGGCGAGCCCGAGGAGAAGGTCCGCGTCATCCTTGTGTCGAGCGGCGGAGCGTTCGGCGCCAAGGAGGACCTGAACGTGCAGGCGCACGCGGCGCTGCTCGCCCGGGTCACCGGGCGCCCGGTGCGCGTCACGTTGAGCCGCGCCGAGAGCATCCGCTTCCACCCGAAGCGCCACCCGATGGTGATGCAGTACACCATGGGGTGCGACGAGGCCGGGCAGATCGTCGCGGTTCAGGCGCGCCTCGTGGGCGACACGGGGGCCTATGCGAGCGTCGGCGCCAAGGTGCTCGAGCGCGCGGCCGGCCATGCCTGCGGTCCCTACAAGGTCCCAAACGTGGACGTCGAGGCCCGGGCCGTCTACACGAACAACCCCCCGTGCGGTGCGATGCGCGGGTTCGGGTCCAACCAGGCGAACTTCGCCCTTGAGGGGGTGCTCGACCGCCTGGCGGAGCGCGTGGGGATCGACGGCTGGGAAATCCGCTGGCGCAACGCGGTCGACGTCGGCGACAGGTTCGGCACGGGCCAGAAGCTGGGCCCGGGTGTCGGCCTCAAGAAGACCCTTCTTGCCGTCCGAGACGCCTACCGCGGCGCCCGGTTCGCGGGCATCGCGTGCGCGGCGAAGAACTCCGGGGTCGGCAACGGCATGACGGAGTACGGGAAGGCGATCCTGCGGCCAGAGGCTGACGGGACCGTCACGCTGTTCCATTCCTGGACCGAGATGGGCCAGGGGTGCGACACCGTGCTGGCGCAGATCGCGTGCGAGGAGCTCGGGCTGTCGGGCGACCGCGTGCGGGTCAGCGTGCACACCGGGCACGAGCTGGACACGGGCCAGACGACGGCCTCGCGGGCGACGATGCTCGGTGGGCGCGCCGTCATGGCCGCCGCGGCGAGGCTGCGGAGGGCCCTGGGGGACCGCCCGATCGCGTCACTTGCCGGGCAGGAGTTCTACGGGGAGTTCAAGGTCGACTGGACGACCGCCCCCGAGGACACGACAACCGCGGAGCCGGTGACGCATTTCGCCTACGCCTGGGCCACTCAGGTCGCGGTCCTCGACGACGACGGCCGGCTGCAGCGCGTCATCGCCGCGCACGACGTAGGCAGGATCATCAACCCGACGCTGCTGGAGGGCCAGATCGAGGGCGGCGTGCACATGGGGCTGGGGCACGCGCTGACCGAGGAGTTCGTGGTCGAGGGCGGGCGTCCCGTGACCACGACGCTCAAGTCGCTCGGCATCATCCCGCCGTCTGGCATGCCGCCCGTGGAGTGCATCTTCATCGAGGACCCGTCACCGGAAGGCCCCTATGGCGCCAAGGGCGTCGGCGAGGTGGCCCTGGTGCCGACCGCCTCGGCGGTGGCCGGCGCGCTGTACGCCTTCGACGGGGTGCGCCGGACGAGCTTGCCCATGCGCGACTCGGTGGCGGCCCATGCCGCGGTGCCGCGGCTGGCGCGACGGGGTGCCGCGGCGGGCGAGGCATCTGTGGGAGGGAGGTCCTGAGCGTGGAAGTCTTCCGGCCGTCCTCGCTTCGCGAGGCCCTGGAGATCCGGGCGGCACACCCCGAGGCGCTCCCCATCGCCGGCGGCACGGACCTGATGGTTGAGCTCAACTTCGGCCGGCGCCGTCCAGAAGCGATGCTCGACATCTCGCAGCTGCCGGAGTTGCAGGTCATTCGCCGGGGGGGCGGCACGGTGTTCCTCGGGAAGCCGGCGCGACCCACCGCGGGATCTACGTGCGGATCTCCGCCGACCCGACGGCGCTCGCGCGGGCCTCCCGCACGGTCGGTTCGCCGCAGATCCGCAACCGGGGCACGGTGGGTGCAACCTCGGGACATCCTCGCCGGCCGGCGATGCACTCCCGGCGCTGGCCGCGTACGACGCCGACGTGCTGCTGGCCTCCGCCACCGCCACCCGCCGGCTCTCTTGGCGCGACTTCCTGGTGGACCGAAGCGCAATGCCCTCGGCCCCGACGAACTGATCGTGGGCGTCCAGTGGAAGGAGCCGCAGGGCCCCGGGTCGTTCTCCAAGGTCGGCACGCGCAACGCCATGGTGATCGCGATCGCCGGCGTCTGTCTCCAGGTCGACGAGACGTCGCGCGCGGTCCGGGTGGCCCTCGGGTCGGTCGGGCCGACCATCCTGCGGGCCACGGAGGCCGAGGCGTTCGGGGCTCGTGCGTTCGACGAGTACGGCGCGTGGGCAGACCCGCGGGCGTCCGTCCCGGAGGCGGCGCTGGCACGCTTCGGCGAGCTGGTGGCCGGGGCCGCCCGTCCCATCGACGATGTCCGGGGCACAGCGGCCTACCGGCGCCACGTTTGCGGGGTCCCGGGCGCCGGGCCCTCGCGTGGGCGCTTGACGACCGCCGTGCCTGGGCGAGCTGAGGTGAAGCGGGGAGGGAGCCAGCCGTGCTGGTGCGTCTGAACGTCAACGGCGACTGGCGCGAGGCCGACGTGTGGGCCGGTGCCAGCCTGCTGTCGGTGCTGCGCGACGAGTTCGGCCTCCTGGGTTCGAAGAACGCCTGCGAGCAGGGCGAGTGCGGTTCCTGCTCCGTCTGGCTCGACGGCGAGCTGGTGTGCTCCTGCCTGGTCTTGGCAGCCCAGGCCGGCGGCCGCGCTGTGGAGACCGTGGAGTCGCTCGGCGTGGAAAGCAGCCTGCACCCGGTGCAGCAGGCGTTCCTGGACGCCGGCGGCGTGCAGTGTGGTTTCTGCACTCCCGGTTTCGTGGTGGCGGCGGCGGACCTGTTGCGCCGAGACCCGCGCCCACCGACGAGGTCATTCGCGAGGCGCTCTCGGGCAACCTGTGCCGGTGCACCGGGTACCAGAAGATCATCGATGCGGTGCATCTCGCCGCCGAACGCATGGCGGACACCGCGAAGTGACGCGGCTGCTGATCTCCGGCTGCGAGGCCGTCGTCACGATGAACGACGGCGGGACCGAGCTGGCCGGGGGATCGATCCTGGTCGAGGACGGCGTGGTGACGTGGGTCGGAAGCGGCGCTCCGCCGACCTCTCTGGCGCTGGAGGCAGGGGTGCTCGACGGCAGCGGGTGCGTGGCGATCCCCGGTCTCGTGAACGTGCACCACCACCTGTACCAGACCATGACCCGGGCGCGAGCCCAGCACGTCGGCCTGTTCGGCTGGCTCACCGAGCTCTATCCCGTGTGGGCGCGGCTCGACGCGGAGTGGGTCCGGGTCGGCGCAGCGGTTGGTCTCGCTGAGCTGGCGCTGTCCGGCTGCACGACTTCGACCGACCATCACTACGTCTTCCCGCCCGGCACGGGCGACCTCATGGAGGCCGAGATTGAAGCCGCGCGCGCCATAGGGCTCCGGTTCCACCCGTGTCGCGGCTCGATGGACCTCGGTGCGTCCGCCGGCGGGCTCCCGCCCGATTCGGTGGTGCAGCCGATCGACGCGGTGCTGGGCGAGACGGAGCGAACGGTCGCGAGGTTCCACGACCCGTCGCCTGGCGCGATGGTGCGCATCGCGATCGCTCCGTGCTCCCCCTTCTCGGCATCCGAGCGGCTGATGGAGGAGTCGGCCTTGCTCGCCCGGCGGCTAGGAATCCGCCTCCATACCCACATTGCCGAAACCGCGGACGAGGAGGCGTTCTGCGCGGAGCGCTTCGGATGCCGGCCCATCGACCTGCTCGAGCGGCTCGGGTTCCTGGGCGACGACGTGTGGCTCGCGCACGCCGTGCACTTGTCGGACGAGGACATCGCAAGGCTGGCCGCCAGCGGCACCGCCATCGCGCACTGCCCCACCTCGAACCTCCGGCTCGGTTCCGGCATGGCCAGGGTCCGCGAGCTCCTCGACGCAGGGGTGCCAGTGGGACTCGGGGTGGACGGCTCCGCATCAAACGACGGTGGCAACCTGCTGGGTGAGGTGCGGCAGGCCCTGCTGGTTGCGCGCGGCCGAGGTGGCCCGGGCGGCATGGGGACGCGCGAGGCTCTGCGTCTCGGGACCCGCGGCGGTGCCGCGTGCCTGGGCCGTGACGACATCGGCTCGATCGAGCCCGGGAAGCGAGCCGACATCGCGCTGTTCGACGTGAGCGGGCTGTCGACCGCAGGGGTGGAAGCTGATCCCGTGGCCGGGCTCGTCCTTGCCTGGCCGCAGCGAGTGCGCGATCTGCTGGTTGAGGGCAGGTTCGTGGTGCACGGCGGGACGCTCGCGACGACCGACGAGGGAGACCTAGCGGCCGAGGCGCACCGGGTTGCCCGCCGGATCGACGGGCCCAGCGACGGAGGTCGATGACGATGCAGACGAGGACTCGCGGACTCGACCTGGCTCGGTCCGCCCGGCTGGGCGTCGGCTCGTCCGCGCCGCGCATCGACGGGGTTCCAAGGTGCTCGGGACGTTCGCGTACGGCAGCGACCTGTGGACCGAGGGGATGCTCTTCGGAGCCACGGTACGGAGTCCCCATCCGAGCGCACGCATCCGTTCAATCGACACGTCGGCGGCGCTGGCACTAAAGGGGGTCCACGGCGTGATGACGGCCGCCGACCTTCCGGCCCAGCGCACGTACGGTGTATGGGGGTACGCGGACCAGTCCGTGCTCGCCTGGGATGTGGTGCGGCACGTCGGCGAACCCGTGGTTATCGTGGCCGCCGAATTGCCTGAGGAGGCGCGGCTCGCGGCGGCCGCCGTTCGCGTCGACTATGAGCCGCTGCCGGCCGTGCTCGACATGGAGGCGGCGCTGCGACCCGACGCGCCGAAGGTCTCGGAGGTCGGCAACGTGCTGCGGCACGTCCACATCGTGCACGGCGATCCCGCGGCCGAGGCGGAGGTCTGGGTCGAGGGTTACTACGAGCTCGGCATGCAGGACCAGGCGCCACTGGGGCCCGAGGCCGGGCTGGCCGTCCCCGCCACAGACGGCAGCGTGGACCTGTATGTCTCGACGCAATGGCTGCACAGCGACCGCGAGCAGATCGCGCCGTGCCTAGGACTCCCGGAGGAGCAGGTCCGCCTGCACTGCGCGGGCGTGGGTGGCGCGTTCGGGGCGCGCGAAGACGTGCACATGCAGATCCACGCATGTCTGCTCGCCCTGGCCACGCACCGCCCGGTCAAGTTCTCCTACGGCCGAGAGGAATCCTTTTACGGCCACGTGCACCGCCACCCGGCGCGGATCTGGGCGCGCACCGGCGCCCGCCGCGATGGCACCCTGGTGAGCGCGCACGTCCGGATGGTCCTCGACGGCGGCGCCTACACCTTGTCGTCGCCTGCCGTGGTGCTCAACGCCTCCACGTTCGCTCCGGGACCGTACGAGGTCCCGAACGTCCTGATCGACGGGACGTGCGTGTACACGAACAACCCGCCGTGTGGCGCGATGCGCGGATTCGGGGCCGTGCAGGTGTGCTTCGCCCACGAAGCCCAGATGGACAAGCTGGCCGCGGCCCTCGGCATGGACCCCGTCCTGCTCCGCGCCAGGAACGCGCTCCACACGGGCTCCGTCCTCCCCACTGGCCAGGTGATCCACGGGTCCGCGCCGGCGCGGGCCGTGCTGGAGCGGTGCGCGGCGCTTCCGATGCCGCTTGACCTGCCACCGGACGACCGGGATCCCGTCACGTTGCCGGGCGGGACCGGGAACGTCGGACGCGGGGAGCGTGTCCGACGCGGCGTCGGGTTTGCGCTCGGGTACAAGAACATCGCCTACAGCGAGGGGTTCGACGACTCCTGTGAGGCGACGGTGCGGCTTGAGGTGGGGGCGCACGGCGCGCTCGCCATCGTACACACGGCCGCCGTCGAGGTCGGTCAGGGCCTGCACACGGTGCTCGCGCAGATCGCCCGAACGGAACTCGGGGTCGGCGACGTGGCCGTCACGCAACCCGATACGAGGGTGGGCTCGGCCGGATCCACGTCAGCGTCCCGGCAGACGGTCATGGCCGGCGGGGCTGTCGCGGCCGCCTGCGCCACCGTTCGCGAGCGACTCTTCGCGCGCGTGGCGGCGAGAGCGGCGGACGGCGGTTCGCCACCGCCGGGCCCGCTGCGCCTGATGGACGGTCGCGTGCTGTCCGGCGACACGGCGATGGGCGACATCGCCGACTTCCTCTCCCCACCGCTTGAGGCGAACGAGGTGTTCCGACACCGCGCCACGACGCGCCTCGACGCGAACGGTCAGGGCGACCCGCACGTGATGTTCTTCTTCGGCGCGATGCGCGCCGTCGTGGGGGTGGACGAGGACCTCGGGCTCGTGCGGGTGGTGCAGCTCGCTGCCGTCCAGGACGTTGGACGGGCGCTGAACCCGCGCGGCGTCGAGGGCCAGATCGAGGGGGGAGCGGCCCAGGGTCTGGGGCTCGCGCTGATGGAGGAGATCAGCCTGCGCGATGGGCGGGTCCTGAACGCGTCGTTCACCGACTATCTTCTGCCCACGATCCTTGACATGCCCGCCGTCGTCTCCGATGTCGTGGAAGAGCCTGAACCGGACGCGCCGTTCGGAGCGAAGGGCGTCGGGGAGGGGCCCACCATCGTCGCGACGGCCGCGATCGTGGCGGCCCTGCGCAACGCGACGGGACGTGAGCTGAACCGCGTCCCGGTGACACCAGACGACCTCGTCGGGCTGCGGCCGCCGCGTGCCACGGCCGGGCCACCCCCATCCCCGACGTGCCGGGCCCTCGCCCCTTGTTCGAATACTTGGAGAAGACGTGACGGCCGTGCATCGACAGCGTTGCGTTCGAACGGATGCCGGCCGGTTCGGCCGGCGCGAAACATGGTCGCGTGAGACCGGCCCGCTGATCGTTCTGCCCTGGATCTGGGACGGGACCGTGCCGGAAAACGGGCAGGCAGGCGAGGCTGCACAGAATGGAGGCGTCAGAGATGCGACTCGCGAGTCGGATGGACGGCATCGGCACGGAGACGGCGTTCGAGGCCGCTGCCCGGGCACGCGGGCTCGAGGCCCAGGGAGTCGACGTAGTGCACCTGGAGATCGGCGAGCCCGACTTCGACACTCCGGCCAACATCCGCGCGGCGGCGAAGCGCGCCCTCGACGAGGGGAAGACGCACTACGCGCCGTTCGCCGGCATCCCGGAGCTGCGCGCGGCCATTGCGCAGGACGCCACCGCGCGCAAAGGGTTCGCGGTGACCCCCGAGCACGTGTTCGTGACGGTGGGCGGCAAGGGCGTGATGCTGTACGCCATCGAGGCGATCGTCGACGCGGGCGACGAGGTGATCGTGCCTGACCCGGGCTACCCGATCTACGAGTCGCTGGTGCGGTTCATGGGGGGCACACCGGTGTCCATCCCGATCCGCCAGGCCAACGCCTTCCGACTCGACGTCGGCGAGCTCGCCTCCCTTGTCACGCCGCGTACCCGGATGATCGTGCTGAACTCGCCGGCCAATCCCTCCGGCGGGGTCCTGACGCGGAGTGACCTCGAGGCCATCGCCGACCTGGCGCTGGCGCACGACCTCGTGGTGCTGGCGGACGAGATTTACGGTCGCATCCTCTACGAGGGCGAGCACGTCTCGATCGCGGCCCTGCCCGGCATGGCCGAGCGCACCGTGGTCCTCGATGGCTTCTCCAAGACCTACGCCATGACGGGCTGGCGCCTCGGCTACGCCATCGTGCCGGAGTGGCTGGCCTTCGCCTTCGGCCGTCTGCTCATCAACTCGGTGAGCTGCGTTTCGACGTTCGAGCAGTATGGTGCGG
>CAWIHR010000006.1:0-26421 GCA_963835945.1 uncultured Chloroflexia bacterium | reverse complement strand
CGCCCTCCTTGCACGGTTCCCGAGATCACGATGAGGACGGGGGCGTGATAGAAGATGTGGAACTGCGGGTCAGCGAGCCACGAGCGGTACCGGTCAGCCTTGGGGCCAGCGGGCAGGATCGCGAGGTAGTGGGACTTCGCCGCCTGCGAGATCTGTCGAGCAGTCCAAGATCGCGCACCACGGTGAACGTCCACGGCTGCTCGTTGGAGGCGCTCGGCGCATGGATGGCGGCGTCGATCAGCCGACGGATGGTTGGCTCATCCACCGCGTCTGCCGTGTACTCACGCGTCGAGCGGCGGCCGTAGATCGCCTCGTCGATGTCCATGCTGCAAGTTGCTCCCGTTCCCATGCGTGCCGTGAACGCTGGGCGCAGTCTGGGCCTCGACTGGGTGATCTGCACGGCCGTGGCGTCTACGGAACGGGCAGAACGTGCTGCCCGTCAGCAACACAGTCGGTGGCCGTCACGCCCGTCCGGGGCGCGGGGCGACCAACAGGGTCGCGCGGCTGACGTACCCGGACCCGCGCGTCCGCCAACTCGAGCGGCGTGCACCCGATCACGCCCGTGTCCGCTAGGGCTCCTCCTCGGGAACACGCGTGGGCGCTGGGGCGTCATCGGCGGAGATGCTCGCGCGGGCTCGGTCGAGGCCGTCGGCCTGCCGCTGCTTTGGCCCGTGGCCGGTGGACTCCCAGTGGGCCAGCAGACCGGCTCGCTGCCGGAACGTCAAGCCGCACCCGACGCAGACGAACGGGTCGCCCACGGCGACGGGCCGGACCATGGGGCGGGGCACCTGTGGGTCATGGGTGGTCACGTTCGATCCCCCCTTTCCACGGAGGATGGGCAGCAGCTAGGCCTGTCCCGCCCGGAACCGCTGGGCCATGGCACGGAGCGCGAGGGCCTCGGTCGCGCCGAACGCCTCCAGCCACGGCTTGTCGTCGCTGCTGCGGGCCGTGGAGCGCGCATAGCCGGCCCATGCGCCTTGCTCCCCGCGCCACAGCGGACGCAGGACCACCCAGTCCGCAGGCAGCACGGCGTACACCTCCGCCCACGCGGCGTCGCGCTGTCGAGCATCGGCCGTGCCGTCCCTTTAGCAGGAAGCCCCGGATGACACGGCGCCACCATCACCGCCCTCCGGGGCAGCAGACTGTGCGCGCGGGACCCCCGATCCTGCAATCGTCAGAAGTGCCTATCGGCACGCTCATGCGAACGCACGAGTCGGGTCAGGCGCTGGGCCACGGTGATCGCGCACGAAGAGCCGGACCACCTCGCGCCCCGGGCTCACTTCCCCGGCGGGGCAGTGCGGCGCAGGACGTCCAGCCGCTGCTGGAACTTGTCGGCTCCGATCTCGCCTCGGGCGAAGCGCGCTGAAGCAGTTGCTTGGGGTCGTCGGGATGGGACCCGGGCGTCCAGCCTGACGGCCCCTGCATCCAGTAGCGATGGCGCGGCCCCCGCACGAGCCGCACGATCAGCGCGACGACCAGTACGACGACGAGCAGCCAGAGCAGGCCCCCCAAGATCGCCGCGACCCAGCCAGCGTGTCCGGGACCCCCAACCCAGTACCACATCATCGCGCTGTCACCTCGTTCGTCGTCGCCTCCGTGGGCTGCCGGGCGGCGCCCCCCTCGCCGCCAGATGGCAGTATCGCGCAGCGCGAGTTGAAGGGACTTCCGGTGCCCAATCCAGCAGGACCTCCGCCTCTCTATGCCGGACCGGGTGCCGAGCGCAGCATGGCCGGACTGGCCCCGATCAGGGCGGGGCGCAGCAGAACCGGAGTCGCGGGGGCACTCCCAACGGCTCCGGTTCGCCATCTCCGCGCAGGACGGGTTGGTCTAGGGGAGGCGGGCGCAGCGGTCACTCTCGGGTTCAGGACATGTTCAGGGGCGCGCCGGATGATCCTGATCGTTCCTCCTTTCCCCCTCCTCACTCAGACCTGAGCCCCCGGTGAACCACCCCGCCGGGGGCTCTTCGCTGTCCCACGTACCGGAGGCTGGGTGGCACCGTCGAGGTGGGCGGACGTCCCCTTGTCAGCACGTCCGCAGGGCCTGCGCCACCTCTCGGAGCACCTCGGCGCACCGGCGAGGCTACTGCTGGCGAACGCGGACCTCCAGCCGCCGCACTCGGGGGAGCAGCCCCGGATCGACCACCACTTCATGCTCCTTTCGACCCTCGGGCTCGACCTCGTCCATGACGGCCAGCACCGCCTTCGGGGGCGCGATCACGGTGACAACCTCGGCTGTGCGGCCCCCCAAGGCGCACGCGTCCGCGAAGATGCGGGCCTGTTCGAGGTCCGTCGTCCACGACATCCCGCGGCGTCGGGCCGCCGTAGTGCCCCGGTACACGGTGAGCGGCTGGGCAGGGGCCGGGTAGGCGGCCAGACGGAAGAACCGCACCCACGCTTCCACGGGCAGAGACTTAGCGGGGAACTCGGCCGCGCTCCACACGTCCGCCACCACCGCGGGCAGGTCTGCGTGGGTCAGAGCGCCACGGTAGTACCAGAACCAGAGGAGGGCGGGCCCCTTGTTGCGCCCGACCAATAGTGACGCTGCCTCGAAGGCCTCAGGCCCGCCCTGCTCGTACAGCGTGGCGAGTTTGGCCGCCATCTCCCGCCGCGCCGCCGCTGCGGCCTCTTGGTCTTCGGGCGACTGCTGGGCCTCAAATAGGGCATGGAGCGGATCAGGTCGGAAGTAGGTATCCCAGTAGGTCTTCAAGTAGGTCTCCGTCTCCCTGCGTGTCTCTTCCTCAGCATGCCCAGACCCGCCCCGGGAAGCGTGCGGCCGATGATCTCGTCCTTGGCCCGCTGAATGCCCAACGCTCTTACTGACCGATCCCGTCCCGGGCGGCCGTCCGAAGTGCCTTACTCACGGTCGAGGCGTACCAACGGCGTCCGCCCTGCGCTGTCGGGACGCCGTCCGCCGTGAGCCGGTCGGCGATGGCGGTCAGGGTACTGCCTGAAGTCCGCTCGGTTGCGATCCGTCGCAGCACGTCGTCGCTCAGCGTCCGTGGCCGACCGAGCCGCACCCCGGCCAAGCGCCGCTGCGCCAGCGCGTCGCGCGTCCTCTGCGCGATCAGCCGTCGCTCGAACTGGGCGAACGTGGCCATGACGTTGGCCATGGCCTCTCCGCTCGGCGTGGTCGTGTCCACACCGACATCGAGCGCGACGAGAGCCCAGTGCTCGCGCGTCGCCCGATCCATGAGCAGCGCGAAGTCCAGCATCGAGCGGGACAGACGGTCGAGTTTCGCGACCACGAGCGTGTCGGCTCGCTTGGACCGGAGCGCCTCCAAGGCCGTGGCGATGCCGGGGCGACGCAGCGTCTTGCCGGAATAGCCTGCGTCCTCGATGACATCGACAAGATGCCAGCCGCGACGCTGCGCCTCGCTCAGGATGGCTGCGCGCTGCGCCTCCAGCCCGGCCCCAGACGCTGCCTGCTCGTCCGTCGAGACGCGGACGTAGCCGATCACTCGCTCGTCCACGACTCGATCTTACACCATACGACTATATGGTGTATCAGCACCTCTCGTGGCTGCCCTCTCACTCCCGGTTCCGCCACGGGATGCCGGTGGTGACACCCCCCGGCTATCCGCCACCCACGTAGACCCAGTCCTCCCGTTCCTCCCCAACGCCTCCCAGTGCGTCACCACAGCGGCGCACTCTGCCCCAGAGAAGCGCAGGGCGCACCCTCGATGCTGTCCGTTCGAGTACGAGTCGCGGTGGATGTCGATGGGCTGCGCAAAGAGCGATAGGAGCCACCCACGTTCGCGATCCGGGAGGCGAGCCTGCAGGGCCGCCACCCGGTACTCCGCGCGCTCTTGTGGTCCGAGTTGGTTGATGATCCGCACACTTTCGTCCGCGACCGATCTCCAGTCGCCGTCATGGAAGTGACACGCGAGCAGGTCGGCGGGCGTCAGCGACGCCACGAACGCCCGGCCCACTTCAAGGAGGGCTGCGCGGCTCGTGCCCTCCCGGCTGTGGATGTCCCGGACCATTCGCTCGAAGCGGGCGCGGTGCTGGCAGCGGAAGGGCAGGTGCGGGGGTGGAAGGTCCGCCACCGGGTATGCCTCGAACACCGGCCGAGCAGCCTCGGTCAGGGTGCCGCCGCCGAGGTCGCGTACCCGGCGGTACAAGTCCTCGTGACCCGGCAGCGCGGGCAGTGCCGCGCCGATGATCGCTTCGATCTCGGCCCGGTCCGCCTCCGTCCACTCAGGCGCCGATGGCCCGAGAACCACACGGCTGACGAGGGCATCGACCGATCCGGTGGAGCCGGGCGGCCAGACCTCGTACACGCGCAGCGCGTCGCCCGTCGCAAAGACCGACCGGATGTGGTCAACGATCTCCTCGACCCGGTTCGTCACGGACGCCCCGGGGTTGCCCGGCACCTCCGTGATGACGGCGACACGGTCGGCCTCGCCCTCGTACAGCCGCAGCCAATAGATGCCAGCGCGGTCCCCATCGCCGGGGATCGGGACGAGGTCGTGGTAGACGAGTCGGTAGGCCACGTGCGAAGTATCCACGGTGAGTGACGAGGCTCCCCGCCCTCCGGAAGTCGCTGAGGGCAGTCAGCGGACCCTAGCGGCGCGGTGGGCGTTCGGTCCTGATGTCACGGACGAAGCCGATCAAGTCGATGACAGGCTCCCGCGTCGGAGACGTCCTGTCGATGTACGACGTCCACACCCGGCGCTCGTGGCTGACAAGGGCGTCCGGCAGGTTCCACCGCTGATACGGGTTCAGATAGAGGACAGGGTCTGCGGCGCCGAACAGTGACAGCTGCAGGAATGCCCAAACCCCGGCGAACGGTATGCCCTTGTCCGTCACCAACAACCCGTTGGGGTTGAACGACGTGCCAACGCTCACCCGGCCGCCGAGCCCCCGATAGTCAACGGTCTGTCCGAACAAGGCTTGGTCGAAATCTTCGGCGTCTGGCCCGCCGACCGGGCAGTCAATCGCGAGGAACACCGGCTGGCTGGCGCCCCGAGCCTGCCTGCGCTTCTGGGTGTCGATCAGCGCATCCCTGAGCCGAAGGATCGAGTCATCGGCGTAGCCGACACCCGGCCCGAGATGGTTGGGCATGGTGCCCTTTGTGAACGGGATGGCTTCAAGTTCCATCGGCCCTTGAAGGCCCGTCCACTCGAAGTCGAAACGTGGCCCGCTTTCGGAAGGCTCAGGAAGCGTCCGGTAGAACGCTTCCGCTTGCTCGACGTACGGCCTGAACTCGTCGGGTGAGTGAGCATCCGGAAGCTGGTCCAGCTTGATCGCCCAATTGATAGGCCCAACCGCGTCGAGTAGCGAAGCCATCTTCCGATGCCGTTCGATGGTCTGCTGTGCCGTCTGGTTGAACCTCTTGGAGACACACTCCACGGAGATGACGAGGCCGCCGGGGAAGATGGCCCGAAAGTCTACCCGTGTGCCATTCGAGCCAACAGGCTCAGGCTCCACGTCTGCGCCAAGGACCTGCAGGTAGCGGCCAACAACAATCTCGAACCAGTGCGATTGCCAGTCCTGATTGAGTCTCTTGGCAAGACTCTTGGCGTGCTTCGGCGGGAAGTGCGCAAGGCTGCGGTTCAGGAACTCTCGAACTGCCTTGGCCTGCGGCGTCGTTGACCGGCGGAGCCACTCAACGGCCGTCTCGTCCCAACCCGGCCATGAGGCATCCGATGAGGCGGGCTCAGGGAAGTAGATGGGTTCGTCGTGCACGGCGCGATGCTAACTGTGGACCTCGGCCACGTGCGGCATCCGATGATCCCCACGAAACCCAGCGTCGTAAGTGGACGCCTGCCAACCGGCCCTAGAAGTGGATTACACAGCCATCCGCCGCTTCCGACCCCCATTCCTCGACAGACGCTCTGCCTGCTCCAGCACCGTTCGGGTGGCCCGTTCCTGCTTGTCGGGCGGATAGCCGTACTTCCGCAGGAGCCGCTTGACCATCAGCCGCAGCTTGGCGCGGACGCTCTCTTCTGCGCCCAGTCGATGGTGGCGTTGCGGCGGACCGTCTCGACCAGCTCCTGGGCGATCTGCCGGAGGGTCTCGTCGCCGAGCACGGCCACCGCGCTGTCGTTGGTCTCCAGGGCGTCGTAGAACGCGAGTTCGTCCTCGGTTAGGCCGAGCTTCTCGCCACGCCGCTTGGCCTCGCGCATCTCCTTGGCGAGCTCGATCAGCTCCTCGATCACCTGCGCCGCCTCGATGGCGCGGTTCTGGTACGCGCGGATCGACCGCTCCAGCATCTCCGCGAAGCAGCCGCGACTGCACGAGGTTGCGGCGGGCGCGGCTGTGATCTCGTCGTCGAGCAGCTTCCGGAGCAGCTCGACGGCGAGGTTGCTTCTGGGGCAGCTCGCGCACCTCGGCGAGGAACTCGTCGGAGAGGATCGAGATGTCGGGCTTCGGCAGGCCGGCGGCGGCGAAGATGTCGATGACCTCTTCGCTGACGATGGCGCCGGCGACGATCTGGCGGACCGCGTGATCCAGCTCCTCTCGCTCCTTGCCGCCGTCGCCGCTCGGCCTTCGACGAGCGCGGCCTTCACGGCCTGGAAGAAGGCCACCTCGTCGCGGATGGCGAGCGCCTCATGCGGGGACCGCGAGCGCGAAGGCCTTCGAGAGCTGCGCCACGGCTGTCGACGAAGCGCTCCTTGCCGTCCTCCTGGGCGAGGACGTGTTCCTGGCGCGGCCGGGAGGAGCTGACAGCGCTCGGTCGGCGGTGCCCGTGAAGAAGCGGCGCGTAGTCGAAGCCGTGGAAGAGCGCCGCGCACGATCTCGTACTTCTCCAGCATGACGGCGACCGCCTCGGCCTGGTCGATGGCGGTGTCGCCCTTGCCCGCCGCTTTCGGTGTAGTCGGCGAGCGCGCTTGCGCAGCTCGTCGGCGAGCCCGAGGTAGTCGACGACGAGCCCGCCGGGCTTGTCGCGGAAGACGCGGTTGACGCGGGCGATGGCCTGCATGAGCCCGTGGCCGCGCATGGGCTTGTCGACGTACATCGTGTGCAGGCTCGGGGCGTCGAAGCCGGTCAGCCACATGTCGCGCACGATGACGAGCTTGAAGGGGTCGTCCGGATCCTTGAAGCGGTCGGCCAGCTGCTTCGCGGCGGGGCTTGTTGCGGATGTGCGCCTGCCACCGAGCGGGTCGGACGCCGAGCCGGTCATGACGACCTTGAGCGCGCCGTGGTCGTCGTCGTCGGGCGTGCCAGTCGGGGCGGAGCTTGACGATCTGCGTCGTAGAGCTCGACGCAGATGCGCCGGCTCATGCAGACGACCATGGCCTTGCCGCTCGAGGGCATCAGCGCGCTGCTCGAAGTGCTCGACGAGGTCGCGGGCCACGAGGGCCAGCCGTTTCTCGGTGCCGACCAGTCGCTTCGAGCGCGCCCACTTCGCTCTTCAGCTTCTCCTTGGCGGTCGTCCTCCTCGCCCTCGGTGACCTCCTCGAACTCGGCGTCGACCATGGGCTTCTCCTCTTCGGGCAGGTCGAGCTTGGCGAGGCGGCTCTCGTAGTAGATGGGGACGGTGGCGCCGTCCTCGACCGCGCGCTGGATGTCGTAGACGTCGATGTAGTCGCCGAAGACGGCGCGGGTGTTGCGGTCCGTCGAGCTCGATGGGCGTGCCGGTGAACCCGATGAAGGTGGCGTTCGGGCAGCGCGTCGCGCAGGTGGCGGGCGAAGCCGTCGATGAAGTCGTACTGGCTGCGGTGCGCCTCGTCGGCGATCACCACGATGTTGCGCCGCGCGGTGAGCAGCGGGTAGCGGGTCTCCGCGCTCGTCGGGCAGGAACTTCTGGATGGTGGTGAAGACGACCCCGCCCGAGGCGACCTGGAGCATGCGCGCAGGTCGGCGCGGCTCGCTCGGCCTGCACGGGGGTCTGGCGCAGCAGCTCGTGGCAGCGGGCGAAGGTGCCGAAGAGCTGGTCGTCGAGGTCGTTGCGGTCGGTGAGGACGACGAGGGTGGGGTTCGCCATGGTCCGGCTCGAGCACGATGCGCCCGGCGAAGAACGCCATCGTCAGGCTCTTGCCGCGAGCCCTGCGTGTGCCAGACGACCCCGCACGCCGGTCGCCGCCCGGCCCTGCGGCCGCGCGAGCGTCGCCTCCACCGCCGCGTTCGACGGCGTGGTACTGGTGGTAGCCCGCGATCTTCTTGGCGACCTTCCGGTCCGTCCTCGAAGACGACGAAGTGGCGCAGGTAGGTCGAGCAGGCGCTCGGCTGCTCGAAGAGGCCCCGGACAAGACCTCCAGCTCGGGCAGCTGCCGGCGATGCCAGCTCGACCCCGTCAATCGTGCGCCAGGGCATGAACCACTCGCGCTCCGACGGTCAGCGTGCCGATGCGGGCCTCGACGCCGTCCGAGATGACGAGGAGCTCGTTGTAGGCGAAGAGAGCGGCAGCTCGCTGCTTGTAGGTCTGGAGCTGGTTGAAGGCGCGTCCAGATGGTCGGCCGTCTCGTCGGCGGGGTTCTTCAGCTCGACGACGACGAGCGGCAGGCCGTTGACGAAGAGGACGATGTCCGGACGCCGGTTCGGCCTGCCCTCGACGACGGTGAACTGGTTGACGGCCAGCCAGTCGTTGGCGTCGGGATCTCGAAGTCGACCAGCCGGACCGTGTCGCCGACGATGCGCCCCGTCCGGTCGCGGCACTCCACCTCGATGCCGTCGACGAGCAGGCGGTGGAAGCGCGCGGTTCGGTCGATCGAGCGAGGCGCGGACTCACGACGTGATGCGCCGGACGGCGTCCTCGACGGCGCAGCGAGGGCACTTCTGGGTTTAGGCGGTCGATGGCATCGTGCAGGCGGCGGAGCAAGACGACTTGGTCGTAGGCGTCGCGCTCGGCGGCGGGCTCGCCGGGCGCTATCGCGGGGCCGAAGCGATCTCGACCAGCCGACCTCGGCGAGCCAGTCCAGCGCGGCCTCTTCGACCGTCGACTCGGCGACGCTCGACCGTCATAGGCCGGCCTCACAGACTTCCGCTGAGCATGAGGGACGCGAAGCTCGCCCGAGATCAGCTTGCGGCAGCAGCGCGTCACGGAGAGCAGCGAGGGTGCGCGACTCGTTGCAGTTGGCAATCAAACTGGTGCGCCAGACTCGCCGCCAGATGATCGAACGCACTCACTATTTCATCTCGCGGTAGCAGGAATGGCAGTCCGAGCACCCCGGGCTGGTTGATCCCCGGTTGCGCTGAGTTCGAGTTCAGGTTGACGATTGCCTGTGTTAAAGATGCCTGATCGAGCCAGAAGAAAAGGAATCTTCGCTGCTCAGCTCTGTGCGGCCTGAGAATGAAGACGTGCTCGTTGACTGCGCAGTCGGTGTGCGGGAAGTCGCAGTCGAAGAATGTCTTCCTGCCCGATCTGAGCGCCGTCCTTGTATAGCAGCACATCCCCGTGCCGCACTGCGGCACCTCGTAGTCTGAGTTCCTCGAAGAACTCCCTCGGTACGTACTTCTCCTTGGAGAAGTCATAGCGCCCCAAGCCGATAATGTTCTCGGCCCCGACGCTGGGTACTCCCTCCTCCACGGCGCCGCCCTTGGGTCGTGCCCCGGTCACGAGCTCGGCCAGAACGTCGTCGAGTCGTGCTGCCTGCCATCCCCTCGGGATTTCCCCCAGCTCCGAGTCCTCGAACGAGTCGGGGAACAAGTCGGCGTAGGGCTGTGACAGGCTCGTGTCGCGACCCTCCGAGTTGGCGTGAACCGGATCGAAGTCCACGAACCACGACTTGAAGAGCGCCCGCGCCATCGTTTCCAGCGTCTCGTTCATCCGCCGGTTTAGCTCGATCTTGTCGTCCAGCCCTCCGAGAATGTGAGCAATCCGTCGTTGCTCGTCCAAGGGCGGGAGGTCAAACTCGTAGGCTTTGATGCGGTCGGGAGCTGTGTGGAGGATTTTGGTGCCGCTCGCCGTCTGGACCAGATGGCGGTTGAACTCCGGGGAGAGGAACACCCAGTAGAGATAGTCCTCGATGACGCGGGACGGGTCTGTCACAACCACCCTGCCCATTCGCTGGTTGTGCAGGTAGATGCTGGCCGTCGGCGGGGACACGGGCAGGGAGGCCGAGGATTTCTCCTCCCTGTGTTTGGCACGTCATCACCACGAGGATTTGCCGCGGCTCTAGCTCGTAGCCCTTCGGGTATTGCCCGCGGTATTCCTTGATCGTTGTCGATTTCGAACCTGAAGCCCCCTCTGTAGTTGAAGTTGCCGATGTTTACGACAATCGGGCCACCCGTGAGGTCCGGGCTCGAACAGTTGGCTCTTGAACGGCCATCCGTGGAGAACGTCAACGAGGTCCCCAAGCCGGACACGAATCGGACATCTCACTTGCCAAAGCCCAAGCTCCCGCAAATTGACGGCAATCTGCCTCGTCGAGTCGCGCGGCTTCCAGCTGCTGCTCGCGCAGGGTGGCGGCCAGTCGCCGCATCTTCTCGTCGAAGGGCTCGTCGTCCTCCTCGGCCGCAGCAGCGCCGACGTAGCGGCCGGGCGTGAGGACGTGACCGTGCTGGCGGATGTCGTCGAGCGTGGCGGCCCGGCAGAAGCCCGGCACGTCCGCATACGTGCCCGGCGTCGGGGTCGCCGCGCCACGCGTGGTAGGTCCCGGCGACCCGCGCGATGTCCTCCTCGGTCAGCTCGCGGTGAATCCGGTCCACCATCGTCCCCAGTGACCGCGCGTCGATGAAGAGCGTCTCGCCACGGCGATCCCGGAAGCGACCGTTCTGCCTGTCGCGGGCGAGGAACCAGAGGCAGACCGGGATCTGGGTGGAGTAGAAGAGCTGGCCGGGCAGGGCGACCATGCAGTCGACCAGGTCCGCCTCGATCATGGCCTTGCGGATCTCGCCCTCGCCAGACTGGTTGCTGCTCATGCTGCCGTTGGCCATCACGAAGCCAGCCGTGCCGGTCGGCGCCAGGTGGTGCACGAAGTGCTGGACCCACGCGAAGTTCGCGTTGCCGACCGGCGGGATGCCGTACCGCCAGCGCACGTCGTCGCGAAGCTGATCACCACCCCAGTCGCTGACGTTGAAGGGCGGATTGGCGAGCACGAAGTCGGCGCGGACGTCCTTGAGCCTGTCGTCGTGGAACGCATCGCCTTGCTCGATGCGCGCCTCGATGCCCCGGATGGCGAGGTTCATCTGGCACAGCCGCCATGTGGTGGAGTTCAATTCCTGCCCGTAGATCGCGACGGCTCCCCGGCGTCCGCCGTGCATCTCCACGAACTCTTCGCTTTGGACGAACATGCCGCCGGACCCACAGCAGGGGTCGAGGATGCGGGAGTTCTCGCGCGGCGCCAGCATCGCGACCAGCAGCCGGACGACATTCCGGGGCGTGTAGAACTCGCCGCCCTTCTTGCCTTCCGCCGACGCGAACTGCCCGAGGAAATACTCGTAGACCCGGCCGATGATGTCGTTCGAGCGGTTCTCGCCGATCCCAGTGCCGAGCGTTCCCGAGAGATCGATCAGCTCGCCGACGCGCCGCTTGTCGAGTGAGGGGCGGCTGTAGTCGCGCGGCAGGACGCCCTTGAGCCGCGGGTTGTCGCGCTCGATGGCACCCATCGCATCGTCGAGCAGCGTGCCGATCTCGGCTGCTTGGCGTTGGCCTGTAGGCGCTCCCAGCGGGCCTCAGGGGGCACCCAGAAGACGTTCTCGGCGAGGTACTCGTCCCGGTCTTCAGGGTCGGCCTCAGGGTCCCCTAGGAGGCTCAGCGCTTCTCCTCGAAGGCGTCCGAGATGTACTTTAGAAAGATCAGGCCGAGGACGACGTGCTTGTACTCGGCGGCGTCGAGGTTGCCGCGCAGCTTGTCGGCAGCCTGCCAGAGCGTGGCCTCGAACCCGAGAGGGCCGCCGTTTCCCACGGGTGCCTTTGGTCGGCCTCGCGCCACCTCACCACCTCGTCACGGACTTGGTCGCCCTAGCCATGTTGACATCCCAGTGTTGGTGACAAGGTACCAACCCGACGCCAGCAGCACAGCCTGCACAAGCAACGGACTCTTCAGGACAGCGTCAGGCTGGGATGCGGCGGGGGGACAATGGAACCGTGCCAACTAATGGACATCCCGACCTGTGGAACCAGAGGACAACGCCCAGCACCTGCCGCGCGGTAGGGGTCAAGTCCCAGCATGTGGTGTCACAGCGCGTCATCCTCACGCTCACTTCAGCTCGCCATCAGCAGCGCCGGCACCTCCTCCTGAGGACGCGTCGATCAGGGCCATCGACTCGGGGCTGAAGTAGCGCCGTCCGTCCTGCCACTCGTCATCCTGCTCGGCGAGGACCATGCCGACGAGGCGGAGCACGCTGGCTCGGGTCGGGAATATGCCGACCACCGCGGTGCGGCGTTTGATCTCCTTGTTCAGGCGCTCCAGGGGATTGGTGCTCCTGATCTGCCGGCGGTGGGCCTCGGGGAAGGTGAAGTGCACGAGGAGGTCGGCCTCGGCCTCCAGGAGGAGCTCCGTCACCGCCGGGAAGCGGGCAGCGAGCCCGTCGGCCACGCGGCGCAGCTGCTCCGACGCCGAGGTCTCGTCGGGCTGCTCGAAGATGCTGCGGATGGCGGCCGCCACCATGTCCTGGCTGCCGCGGGGCACGAGATCGAGCGAGTTGCGGGTGGCATGCACGCGACACCTCTGCCACCCGGCGCCGAGGAGCTGGCCGTGCACGGCCTCGACGATGCCCCGCTGGGCGTCGCTGATGACGAGACGCACGCCACGAGCCCGCGCTCCAACAGGCCACGCACGAAGCCTGCCCAGGCGTTGCCCTCGTCGTTGCGAGGCCGCGAGATCGAGGCCCAGCACGCGGCGCTCACCGCTAGCGGCCACCCCGATGGCCACCAGGCAGGCCATGCTGACGACCCGCCCAGCGTCCCGCACCTTCACGTAGGTGGCATCGAGGAACACATACGGGTAGCGCTCGCCCAGTGAGCGAGCGATGGCGGAAGGCCTCCACCTCGGCGTCGAGCGCGGCGCAGATGCGGCTGACCTCGCTCTTCGAGAGCGAGGCGATGCCGAGCGCCTCGACGAGGTCTTCCACCCGGCGCGTGCTGACCCCCAGCACGTAGGCCTCCTGGACCACCGCGAGCAGCGCCCGCTCGGCGCGTCGACGGGGCTCCAAGAGGCTCGGGAAGTAGCTGCCGTCGCGCACGCGCGGAATGGCCAGCTCGACCGTCCCGACACGGGTGTCCCAGCGCCGCTCGCGATAGCCGTTGCGGCGGGTCAGTCTGCGCTCCGGATCACGCTCGCCGTGCGGGCACCCCGGTGAGCTCGGTGACCTCGGCCTCCATCACCGCCTGGGCGAGCACGCGCACCCCCTCGCGCAGGAAGTCGATGTCGCCTGTGGCGATCGCCTTGCGCACCGTGTCGAGCACGGCCATCCTGTCCTCGGCCATCGTGGCGCCCCTTCATGTCGTCGGTTCCTACTCCAACGACGCGAGGATGACGCGGTGGCCGTTCTCGTTATCGGCCACCTGCGCTGTGACACCACGGTATGGGACGTGACCGCGGTAGGCGACTGCTCGCGGCCATGAAGCCGCCCAAGCGGCTCGATCAGATGACGCCAGCGGAGCGCCGTGAGTTCTTCGGCACGGTCTTCGACAAGGCGCACGAGCCCCGGCCCGACACGCCCAAGTCCGGAGGCGAGCAGCCATGAAGATCGAGATTTGCACGATGGCAGCCCCGGGGCACTTCGGAAACCCGGCGGTCTTGGCCACGGCCGAGACCGGCCTGATGGCACGATCACCGGAACCGGAGATTGGCCCAAGATCGTGGCTGAGTGGCCGACGATCCCGCACCACCACGGCTGGATCACTTCAGCCGATGGCGATGCCTACCTGTACGCCATGTGCGTCCAGTTTCACGACCTGCATTACTTCGCCCGGATCGTCCAAGGCGACCGCGCAGCCGCAGCCAAGTTGTTTCATCAGAAATGGATGGTGGAGCGCCCAGCCGCCAAGCCCGTGAACATCGACGCGGACATCCGCAACGCCGACTGGCCGAAGCGCACGCTGGACCGGATGGAGGACCTGATCCACGGTGACGCACAGGGGCGCACCGTGCGCCGGAAGACGCGCGCCCAGATGCGTATCTGGGAGAGTGCGCCGCAAGAGGACCCACCGACCGATGGCACCGGAGAGGTCTGAGCGAAAGCGGCTGTTCCTCCCGATCCCGCCGGACTGGGACAAGATGACGGATGCCGAGAAGGACGCCGCGTCATTGGCCATGGCCGAGGAGATGCAGCGGCGGCTCGGGATCAGTGACAAGAGCGTGCAGCGCGACCAGACGCCCGCTACCCGCAAGTCAGGGGACGATCAGCCATGAAGATGTCGCCCGACTGCCACCCGCTTAAGGTGGGATCGTGATCGACAAGGACAAGGTGGAGACCGACTTCAACCGGCTCCTCGCCTCCATCGAAGACGGCTCGCTGCGCGCTGAGATCGACGCCAAGATGGACCCCGAGTGGAACGCGAAGTATGGCGACGCCGCGTGGGACAACGCCCTCATCCTGATCGGGTATGAGCCGTCACCTGACGCCGCCCAAACACCGGTGCCTCCGCCTGACACATCCGGGGGCAGATTGATGAGCGAAACGGGGGCACACGAGTGACGTCAGTGGCTGCTCCAATCTGCTACGGGTGCGTCCACAAGCACGTGGACCTGACCTGCGACGCCTTTCCAGCGCGCATCCCGAACGACATCCTGCTGTCACAGGTGGACCACCGCAAGCCGGTCGCGGGCGACGCGGGGATCGTGTTCGAGCCGAAGACGAAGAAGGACGCTGGCTATGCCGAGGCCCTCTTCGCCCCGTGGCCACCGCCCGACCACGATGCCCGTCCACCAAGAGCGACGCGCACAGTCGCATGAAACCCCCTCGGCGAGGCCGCAGGGAGTGAGCCATGCCTCACTGCGATACGAGCGACCGGAGTAACCGTGCCAGCAACGACATGCGGTAAGGAGGGACGAGGCATGACGGACGAGACAGAGGCTGCGTGGCAGTGCCCCAAGGACGGGGCAGCCATGGCACCGATGGGACGGCGGGGGCGCGGCGGAGCGTGGCGCTGTCCGGACTGTGGCGGCATCTTCATCGACGTGGGGACCATGCGACGCGGTCGGGCCGGGCGACCTCCGGCGTGGGTGCCGGTGCTATCGAGTGTGGCGTGGAGCCTGCTGGCGTTGGCCGTCGTCCGTCGGCTTCGCCGACGCTAGGACCCGATGCCGCCGACGTAGTAACGGTCGGTCGACCACTGCGCGGACGGATGCTCGGTCGGGGAGCCGACGGCTCGGTCGGGCGAGCCGGGTACGATGACGTCCATGAGCGATCCAGACCCGATTGCCGCCTCCGCCGCGTTCACCGAGTCCCTCATCGCCGACTTCCGCGCTCACGGCGGTCGGGTCAGCAGCGGTCGCTCCGTGGCGCTCCTGACCACGACCGGGGCGAAGAGCGGCCAACCGCGCCTCGTCCCGGTGGTCTACTCCCGCGACGGTGGGCGCTACGTCATCGTCGCCTCTAAGGGCGGCGCGCCCACCAACCCAGCGTGGTACCAGAACCTCGTGGCCCACCCGGTCGTCACGCTGGAGGTCGGTCGGGAGACGTTTGAGGCCCGGGCCACCACAGTCGAGGGGGCCGAGCGCGACCGCCTCTTCGCCGCCCACGCGGCGGCGAACCCCAACTTCAACGACTACCAGCAGCGCACCACCCGCGTCCTCCCTGTGGTGCTGCTGGAGCGGGTCGGGACCCCGACGTGAGCCAGCCGATGGCCGAGCCGTCCGCTGTGGTGGAGTTCCCCATCCGTCTCCAGCCGGGCCTGCGGCCCATTCTTCTTCTGTTCGGCGTGCACCCGGGCAACGCGGTCGTCCGGCTCGACGGTGAGCGCCTGACCGCCCGCTTCGGCTTCGTCGGCGCCGAGACGGCGCTCACCAACATCGAGCGCTGGGACATCACCGGACCCTATCGCTGGTGGCGCGCGGTGGGCGTCCGGCGCACCGTGGGAACGCACGACCTGTCCTTCGGGGGGAGCGCCCATGGTGGCCTCTGCCCGCACTTCCGAGCCTCGGTGGGCGTGGGCCGCCTGCGCGTCACTGACCTGTACGTCACGGTCGATGACCTCGCCGGACTGGGGACGGCGCTCAGCGCACGAGGCATCGGCGGACAGGACCTGCGCGTCCGGCGCCACTGATCGTGGCGATGACGGGACAGACGTTCGCCCCCGAACGAGACAGCGTCCCGCTGACAGGCTGCTATCGTGCGGTGCCTCGGCACCGATGCACGGGAGGGCGAAGGCCATGGGCAGCGACGACCTGAACCGGCGACGTGGAGCCGAGGGAGGCGGCGTGCTCATCCGCCCCATGCAGGCAGGCGACCTTGACGCTGCCGATCAGGTGATGCGCACGGCCTTCGGGACGCACCTCGGGGTCACCGATCCACGCCAGACGTTCGGCGATGCGCAGTACGTACGACCCCGCTTCGCCGCCAGCCCCGAGAGCGCCTTCACGGCAGAGCAGGACGGCGAGGTGGTCGGGTCGGTCTTCGTCACGCAGTGGGGCAGGTTCGGGTTCTTCGGACCGTTGACCGTCCGGGAAGACCTCTGGGACAGCGGCATCGCCCAGCGCCTCATGGTGCCCGTGATCGATCTCCTTGACACATGGCGCGTCCGACTGGCGGGACTCCACACGTTCGCCAACAGCCCCAAGCACCTCGCGCTGTACCAGCGCTGCGGCTTCTGGCCGCAGTACCTCACCGCCATCATGTCCAAGCCGGTTGTCGCGGGGACACCAGCCACCACCACCGTGACGCGCTACTCGATGCTCCCCGAGCACGAGCGGGCAGGCGTGCTGGCCGACTGCGCCACGCTGACCAGTGCGATCTTCGAGGGACTCGATGTCGAGGTGGAGATCAACTCTGTCTTCGCGCAGCGGCTCGGGGACACGCTCCTCGTGACCGACGGTGAGCGGATCGATGGGTTCGCCGTGTGCCACTGCGGGGCAGGCGAGGCAGGCTCGGGCACCTGCTACGTCAAGTTCGCCGCCGTCCGCCCCCGCAGCCATGTCTCCGACGTCTTTGACCGGCTGCTCGATGCGGTCGAGCACCTTGCGGCCGAGCGCGGCGTCGGCCAAGTGGTGCTCGGCGTGAACACGGCCCGGCGTGTGGCCTACCAACACCTGCTGGCTCGCGGCTACCGCACCAGCGGTCTCGGGGTGCGCATGCACCGCCCCGATGATCTGGGCTACTGTCGGCCAGCCGACCACGTCATCGATGACCTGCGCTGACGTCCGGCACTGAGGGTGCCGACGCGATCCTCGAGACTCGGCAGGCATCGGTCGGAGGGTTCGAGTGACTTGGCCGGTCGGTGATGGCGTCAGTCACACGAACGGGCTCACCAGCAGCAGTACGAGCCCCACAGCGATGGCCAACAGCGATGCGCCCCAAGACGGGTGCGACGTCCGGGCATGGCCCCGCCCACGAACCTGAGGGCGTCGGTCCGGGGGCCGCGCCGTGGCTTGAGCACAGGTCGTGAGCGTCCCAGACGCTGATCGCTGTGCTGGACGGCCCCAGCGGCACGAACATGATGATGCCGCCATTGGCCGCGCTCGCCGGGCTCAACGGCACGAACAGGGCGGTCCCGCCCAGCAACACGAGCAGCAGCCCGACCGCGACGAGGAACACCCTGCGTCCGCCCGATCCACGCCGACCGCCGCCGCCCGGCGGACCCTCTCCCGGTTCGGCTGCTCGGTCGGGCGGGTCGCGCCACCGCCCCATCCCGGTCACGGTCAGGCGAGCGCCTCGTTCCACTCTCGGATGTACCAGCGTCGCACGACGTCATGCAGCACGAACGGGTCGCTCCGGGCGAACTCCTCGGCGGCCTCGCGGCTCGTGAAGATCGCCATCGAGCCCTCCTCCTGCGGGTTCCCGAAGGTGCCGATCATGAGCAACGTGCCCGCCTTGTTGAACTCGACCCAGCGCGCCCTGTGGGCAGCGAAGTGGGATGCGGCCTTCGCGCCGACATCCGGCGCCGACTCGTAGAACAGCACGTACTTCACGATCCCCATCCTTCGACGCTCGCGCTGTCTGCGCTCATCCCTCGACCCGGCGGCTGGGGTGACCGCCCTCTAACCGGAGGAAGTGCATCGCGGCGCCTGCGAGCCAGCCCCAGCCGATGACAATCGTGAGGCGCTGGATCAGCCCGGCCACCCTGCCCACTCCCGTCTCCTGCGACAGGGCGTGCCCGAAGAGCAGAAGGCCGGACGGCACCACGGTGCCGGTCAGCGCTGAGGAGATCGCCCAGCCCGTGTCGCCGGATCTCGCGAAGTGCCGAGCGTAGAGGAAGGCGGCGGCGCTCAAGCCGCCGAACACCTGTAGCGAGAACAGATTGTGGAGCAGGCCCCGGACATTCGGTTCGCTACTGCTCGGATGATCGGGCGGATAGCCATCCACCGGGTCGGTCACGAACACGCCTGCGCCGATGAGCCCGGCCGCGTAGAGGGCCACGCATCGGGGTCCCCAGCGTGTTCCCCCAGCCTGTGCCTCGGAGACCTGCTTGAGGCCACGGGAGAGGGCGAGCATGAGGAGCCCGGTGCCCACGAAGTTGGCTCGCTGCTCCCAGCCGCGTTCACCAAGGGCGAGGGCACTCACCGGCTGACGCAGGCTGTCGTAGCCCGGACGCCTCGCTCCTTCGAGCAGAAATGCCGCCACGAACAGCGGCCCGCCGAGGACCCCGCACCAGAGCAACGGGCGGGTCGTGGGACGTATGACCTCGGTGACGGTCTGAGCCTGCACGCGAACGGCCTCCCAATGACGGCTGGCACCGTCCAGCCCTTAGCGATCAGGGTCCGTCCGGCATGGTACGGGCGCATCGGAACACTGTGCACGAGCGCACGACAGCGGTTCACGCGTGGAACTGTTCGTCGCTCCCTCACGTCTGGCTCGATGTCAGACATCAGCGCGACAGAGGAGCACCCGCCATGTCCACCACATCACGGTTGCTCGGCCTCGGGGTCGTCCTCGGGCTCGTTGCTGGTCTGCTTGTCGGCGCGATGCTGGTGCACCCGGGTCGGGCGACCGCTGCCACCCCGTCAACCGCATCACTGATCGCCTCCAACGGTGGACCCGCCTTCGCACCAGTGACGACGACCGTCACGTCGGGCGGAACGAACACCGCGACGGCGACGTCCTCCGGCCCGGACATCGTGTCCTATCCGTCCTTTGCGGGCTCTCCGGGCTTGGCACCCGCCCACACCATCGTGGTCACAGGCGTAGGGCAGGCGACCATGCCGAGCGACGGGTCAGATCTTGCCGCCGCGCAGAACACCGCCATCGCGGCTGCGCTGGCCGATGCCAAGGCGCAGGCCGACGCCATCGCGTCGGACACCGGCCTCACCATCAGCGGCGTCCTATCGGTGAGCGTGTCGGTGTCGCCCAGTTACGGCGTCTTGCCACCCGTCTCCTACGGATCGGGCACCTCGGCCTGCATCCCTCCGGCGATGGGCGAGCCGTCGGCGAGCGGGGAGCCGGTCGCCCCGCAGGCGAGTGGGATGACGGTCGTGCCGCAGCCTGCCTGTGTACCCGTCTACCGGCCGACCGTCAGCGCCTCGGTCACGGTCGAGTACCACATCGGCTGAGCGAACCCCGGACGCGGCGTTCTGTCTCGGGACTCAGGGCTTCTGCCCATGCGTCGAGATTTACGTGCTGGCGATCACCATCACGGCACAGATGATGGCGATGAGCACGGCGGCAGTCCTTGACTTAGGGGTCGCCCTACCAGATGCAGGGCACCAGCCGCTTGGTGCGGCGGCTGTAGTCAGCGTAGCCGGGCAGGTCCCGACGGAGCAGGACTTCCTCAGCCGCGATCCGGTGCCCGTAGGCGCGAGCGAGCAGGGCGCTGACGACCCCGACCACCGGCAGGCTGCCCGAGGTGATGGCGAACCCCGTCCATATCAGCAGGGAACCCGCGTAGCCGGGATGGCGCACCAGCCGGTAGGGGCCTCCGCTGACAACGCCCTGTTCGCCCTCGGTGCGCAAGGTCCGCGAATACGACGCCCCGAGTGTCCGCATCGACCAGATGCGCAGTCCGAGCCCGGTTGCCTGCACGGCCAGCCCCATCGGTGCCGCTGCTCTCGGCAGCGGGCGAAGGGGAATGCGCCGCAGCAAGGGAGCCACGCACGCCGCCACGATGCAGGCGGTGACGATGCCGCGCGTGGTGCCTTGATCCTCGTCTGAGGCGTCGAGGCTGGCGGCTCGACCTCGCTCCCGAGCGGCGGCCTCTACGGCGAAGAAGCCCGCCACACCCGCATAGCCCGCAAGGAACCAGCCGCTTCCACCAAGGGCTCGTTGTGCACGTGGGGCCATCCCGTCAGCATGCCACTGACCGGCGGGCGACATGAGACTGCCTACCGAGACGCCGGTGTCACGTGTGTGGCTGGCGGCGCATCATGAGAGCACACGATGAGCAGCCCGGTCGTCCCCGTTTTCCGCCTGCGCTTCCCCATCGCAGAGGTGCCCAAGCGGGCCGCCGCCTACTCGTACGCCGACGATGCCGAGGTCGAAGCCATCGGCGGAACGGCCCGCATGCGCGGGTTCTACACACGCGATGAGTTCCTGACCGTGGCACGCTGGAAGACCCCGCGCAGCCAGAGCCGCTGCGCGCGCAACAGTGAGGCGCTAATGGAGGAGACGACCGCAGCCGCGCTGCGTGCCTCGGACGAACGCCTCCGCATCGGCGCCCTCATGCTCCTCGACGGCGTCTCGATGCCGACCGCCTCGGTGCTCCTCCACCTCGCCCATACGGACCCGTATCCGATCATCGACTCCCGCGCGCTGTGGTCGCTCGGGATCGAGAAGCCGCCCGCCACCTACTCGTTCGAGTTCTGGCAGGAGTACACGCGTACCTGCCGATCCCTCGCGAAGCAGGCGCGAGTCTCGATGCGGACGCTCGACCGAGCGCTGTGGCAGTTCTCTAAGGAGCGCCAACCGGCACCGGCGCCATCCTCTGGCGCGCGCCTGAAGCCGTTACGAACGCCGACCCGTCCGGCGCCACGGCGGACCAAGTCGAGGACCATGCGCGGCCTCTTCGAGGACGGTTGGACGTCGCACAGGTCGCCAAGGCACTGAAGGTGAACTACGCCTTCGCATACGGCGTGCACCGGCGCTGGCAGGAGTCCATGCGGCGGCCGGGATGATGCGGGCGCGTCAGCGCGGCCCGCTCTTCGAGCGTAACAACATCCCGCGCTCGGGCTGGCTTCCGGCGGGCAGGGGCAGCCTACCGCCCCTGCTGACAGGGCTGTCCGCGTTCGAGAGTTTGGCGTCGGTGGCGTGTCCCCCGCCGTGGCTCGGTGTCGGTTTCGGCTACTGCGGCATCGGAGTAGTGGTCGAGCGTTGCCACCGATGGCTCGTCAAAAGCCCTGATGGCGACCGTGGCATCCCCCTCGGAGACGGCGCATGGCACCTGTCAGTGACGGTTACGGAGAACCTGCCGCTGAGCCGAAAGTGGCGGCGGCAGAAGACCGTACCCGCAGCGCCGACGCTAATCACTTGGCCGGTGTCGTCTGTCCGCGCCTCGCCATTTCCTGCTCCATGGCGGCTCGCAGCGCGGCGTACTCAGCGTCTGTCGTGGCGTCACCGCCCGCCTGTTCCGTGCGTGTGGCGCTCTTCTCGGCCAGCCGGGCCAGCGTCTTGACGGCCTTCTCGACGGCAGTGACGTAGGCGAGGAAGGCGGCTGGTGGCGCCTCGGGGTACGTGACCTCCCTGCCTGCCCGACCGACGTGTTCGACATGGGGCTGGTTCCGCCTCTCCAGCGCGTCCAGCGCCACGTCCATGAGGCCCTCGATGAGCCTCTCCCGCTTCAGGTGCCAGCGCTCGGCGGCTGTTTCAGTCGCGTTCTTAGTTCTTAGGGATTGTTCCGTACGAATGTGTTTCTTGCGCGCCCAGTAGTTAAGCGTCGTGCGGGGGATGCCCGTCTTCTCCACGACCGTGTCGTAGTTGAACTCAACGAGGAGGCGCAGCGCCTGCTCCCGCTGCTCGTCGGTGTACGTGCGGTAACGTGTCAGTAAGGCCCTCCTCGGCAGGCAATGGCTTCCCCGGAACTGGTGCACGGCCGTCCATCACCATGGCCACGATGGCGTGCGCGGCTGGGCGAGACGCCAGAGGCCGTACGCGTCATGCCCAGCGCCCTCGGGGCCGTGAAGGACGCACGTGGGCGAGTGACACCACGCCCGCCGGTCGTCGCGTGCGATGGACAGGCTGGGCTGGCGGTCCTCATGGCAGGGGCAGCGGACAGTCCGGCCCGGGCGGGCGTTGAGGACCCCAAAGTCGTCGCGCAAAACATCCGACACCGTCACCTCAGCGTTGAAGCGACTGATCGGCCCGTCGCGCCAGATCGGCGGCAGCCGACGAGGGGCATTGCTGGTTGGCGCGGGCAACTGTCGGGCCAGTTCCAGCGCGGCACCGGCAGAGCCGAACTTCAGCGCCTCTAGCGTCCCCGTCACGGTGGTCGCAATGGGGGTCAAGGTGACCGGGTCCAGCAGCCACGAACGCTGCTGGGTGGTCTGGTGCCGCATCATCGGCATCCGCAGGGCGTGGCCGACAGACTGCGGGTTGTAGAGATGATCCGTGACGGGCCGGAGTTCGATCCGGGGGTCGTCCGGCGCACCGGCGATCTGCAGGATCGCGTGGAGGGAGCGACGGGCGGCCGAGGCGGGGATTTGCTCGTCCAGCACGATCCAGATGTGAGCGCCGCGCCGGGAGCCCTCGATGTATGCAGGGAGGCCGTGGGCGGTGGCGGCTCTGGCGATCTGGGCTGGCAGGCCGTCCAGCGGCACGTCTAGGTCGATGTCCATGGCCAATACCTGCGTGGAGTTGTCGGTGCCCGGGAAGTACGCCGAGACGGGCGCCGTGCCCGTCAGCGCCCTGTAGATCACGTCCGGCGTCATCTCGGCTCGGACAGCGACCCAGTGGCCTCGGCACGAGTCCCATCGAGCGTAGACATCGTCACGGGGCGCGAACCTCTCGATGTACCTCAGGCAGACCTGCGGCCGGTCGTCGGCGACCGGGGGGAGTGCCGTCAGGTCGCCGAGGGGCGTGCACGACGTGGACTTGGCGAGAACCGGCGTCATCGGGATTTCTGCTCCTGCTCGTCCGGGCGACGCGCTGCCCACCACTCCGCCCGAGCGGCACGTGCAAGACGCTCGATGCTGAGCAGGTGGTGCCATGGATCGTGACCGGCCGTGAGCGCATCGAGGTGCTGACCGATCCGTGCGCGGTACACGTCCACGGGGACGGCCGCGCGGTCGATGCTGTTCACAGCGCGTCCTCGACGGGCTCGGGCTGGGAGTCCTCGACCTGCGACTCGTCGTCCTGCCACACGCCGAAGTCCTGCGTGACGTCGTACTGGTGCTCGTCGAGGCTCTCGTCGGTCGAGGCCAATGCTGAAACGGATGTCACGACCGCCGGGCACTCTTCGGGGGACGGCGGCGCGCCCACGCTGCCGTCCCGGTCGGGTGTCACGCTTGTCCCGCTTGTCACGGGTTCTGGCGCGGGCAGGTAGCGCATCCATAGGTCGGCGAGGTCCGCTCTGAAGTACCCCCGCGCCCGGTCACCGTCGAGACGGCGCTGGTGCGACCCCACCGCGGTACGGCTCAAGCAGGCGGGCGAGCCCTCGGGCAGTCAGGGGCTTGCCGTACCACTCCCCCCAAGGCGCGTCGTCCATCCTGTGCAACTTGTCGAGCAGGTCGTTGGTGATCAGATAGATCGCCTCGCCGAACGCCTCCCGGATGTCGCCAAGGAGACGCACGCCGACGCTCACGGCCAACTTTTCGTCGTGGAGGGCTACCGCCGCGAGTCGCGCACGCCGGGGCCACGATCCTCCGGCGGCATCCGCGATGGCCAGCAGTGGCTCCCACGAGTCGGCGGCGCGGCCGTTCAGCGCCTCAGGAACCGTGACATCTGTGACATCCGGGACGCCGTGGAGGCCCGACCAGTCGAAGTCGATCTCCTTCGCCTCCGCCGAGGCGGTCCGGCGCCGAAACTTCGCGACCGGCTCGTTCGGCGCGCGGCGCTTGAGGCGGATCGGGATCGCGCGGTCGGCGACTGTGTCCGGGAGGTCGCCGATCCCGGCGATGGCCTTCGGCCCGTACACATCGAACTCCTCGACCTCGCGGCGCCTCCCCTCCATCCTGACGCGGAGCACCGGCGTGCCCCGGCGGTTCCCACTGTTGAGGATGGCTCGCAGCC
Organism: uncultured Chloroflexia bacterium; assembly: GCA_963835945.1. GTDB lineage: Bacteria > Chloroflexota > Limnocylindria > Limnocylindrales > CSP1-4 > JAJYNJ01. The sequence goes on along the minus strand of CAWIHR010000006.1, from coordinate 2,279 downwards.
CCTCGTACCGGTCGGCCATTCGCGGGCCGAAGATGGCATCCGCCTCGTCGAGCAACAGAGTCCGGCGTGGGCGCCGAGCCAGCATCGTGAGGACGACGGGCTCGCTGGGCACCACGGCCCGGAACGGGTACGGGACGAGGAGTTCAAGGCAGTCGAGCAACTGCGTCTTTCCGGAGCGCTTTTCGGCCGACGTGATAGACAGGATCGGGCTGGTCTCAAACCGCTCGACAAGGTGCGCGAGGGCGACCCAGAGCGCCACGGCGACTGGCTCGTGCTCGGAGGGGAACGCGACATACCGACGGACGAAGGCCTCGATGGCGTCAAGGGCGTCCGCGAGTGCGCTCATCCCGCAAGGCCTCCGTTCGCTGTCCGGCTGTCTGCCTCTAGCCCGCCGTGGGGTTGGGCTGGCTCACGGCGGCTGATGCTCCCGCCCGAAGACTTCAACGGGGCAGGGAGACCCGAGGCTTCGTCCGTGAACCGCCGGAGGTCCCCGGCTGAAATCAAGCGCCTGCGGCCTACGAGATGCGACCTGAGTTGCCCCGGTCCGCTGCCGAGGTGCTTGTACAGGCTCGTGCGTCCCAGTGACAGGGCGTGGCAGGCCTCGGTGACGGAGATCAACCGATCCGGCGGGGTCGAGGTCGGAGACGCCTCGGCGCGGACGGCGACAACGATGGCGTCCGCGAGCGCCTCGACGGCTGTCCGGATCGCCGCCTCGTGCTGCGGGGTCATCGCCCGGACCTGCGCGACGTCGGCATGGTGTCCGCGCCGCGCTCAGCCTCTTGGGACAATGCGTCGAGACCGGCAGCGCGCAGGCCGTCTTCAATCAGCCGTGCCGCCTGCTGGCGCGGCTCACGAAGTTCGCGGCGGGCCAACTCGCGCAGACGCTCGGCCGCGCCGTCGGGAAGGGGGACGTAGATCGCTCGCACCCCACCACGATGCGCCCGGCCCCGGTGTTCAGGTCAACGGTGCCACGCGGTGTCAGGATGCTCTACGTGGTCCCCAGACCCCGGCAAGGCGGCGGCGCACGGTCGAGGGCGACACGCCCAAGGCGCGAGCGACGGAGTCGTAGCCGAAGGGCTCGTCCTGCGCCCGCAGTTCCTCACGCTTCTTCACGACCTCGTCTGCGCTGATGATGAGCGATGGCCCGGGCTTCTTCCGGGCGGGCAAGACGGCGGCCCGAGCGAGCACGCTGGCCGGTCGGTCGCCAAAAGAGCGCCTCAGACTGATGACGTCAGGTTCATCGTCGGGCCGGGGCTCGCCCAGTGCTCTGCGCAGGAGGTTACGGGCCTGAATGCGTGCCAACCGTGGTCCGACCGCTCTCTGCGCCACCAGTGGTCCTGCCGTCGCCTCAATCTGGTCTCGCCATCGAGCCAGCACCCATTCGGCGAGCGACGCGATCTCCGCCTCGGTGGGCTCCCGGCTCATGGCTCGACTCCGTCAGGCACCCTGTCTCTAACGCGGACCGCCGGTCGCTGCGGGACCCAGCATCACGATGGTGATCCCACGGCGATCATGATGGTAGGTGCCCGTAGCGGGAGTCTCCCCCAGAGCGCGGTCCATCGCGGCGGCGGCGTCACGCTGCAGAGTAGGCACCACGGCGGCGTAGTGACTTGCTGTGATCGCGATCCCGCTATGGCCGAGCCACTGGCTGATGACCGCCAGCGGCACGCCCTCGGCCAGCATCAAGGTCGCGGCGCTGTGCCTTAGGTCGTGGAACCGGACCGGCGGCAGCCCGGCGGCAGCACGCGCCCGCCGGAAAGCGTAAGAGACGCGCGGACCGAGCAGAGGCCGACCAATGCCATCGGTGAACACGAGCCCGTCACGGTCCTGCCACGCTGGGCCGACGGCCTGCCGTGCTGCGTCCTGTCGAGCACGTTGACGGTTGAGCGCATCCGCCGCTGTGGACGGGAGCGGGATCGTACGTCGGCTCTGGCCGACTTCGGTTCGTCGAGCGCCCATTTGCCGTCCGCCGTACGCGCAAGGGACCTGCGAACGGTTAGCGTGCCGGCAGTGAGGTCTACATCCTGCCAGCCCCAGTCCGAGCAGTTCACCAAGGCGCAGTCCGTTGACACCGCAAGGGCGTAGATCGGGCCGTACTCGTCATCACGGGTGGCGTCGAGCAGGCGGCGGACGTCGGCTGCGCCTAGATAGTCAATGGGCCGGTGCGGCAGACGCGGCGGCAGCGCGTCGGCTGCGGTGTTTCGCGCGACGAGACCATCGCGCACGGCGGCAGCCAGCGCGATCCTCAACGTGGCTCGCTGATGTCGCACGGTCTGCGC
>CAWIHR010000005.1:0-20736 GCA_963835945.1 uncultured Chloroflexia bacterium | reverse complement strand
CCGGCTGACGTCGCCGCACGCTCACGTCGTCGCCCTTCCACAGCGGCCCCCTACGAGTCGACCGTGAGCGAGCCGGAATCGTCGCCCATGATCGGGGCACGCTGCGGCGTCCGGCCGATCCGGATCCGGTAGCGGCCGAGGAACTCACCGCCCAGCACGCTGAACAGGATGATGCCCTCCATTGTCCCGACCAGCCCGGCGGGGAACGACGGGCCCTGCAGCGCGAACCCGGCGTTGGTGAGCGCGCCGATCAGGATCGAGACGATCACGACGGCCAGCGGGTTGTACAGGGCGAGCGCCGCGACGACGATCCCCGTGTAGCCGTACTGGGCCTGCTGGAGGCCGCGCGGGTCGAGCACGTGACCGAAGTCTCCGATCTGGCTCGCGCCGCCGAGCCCGGCGAGGCCGCCCGACAGCGCCATCACCGAGACGATCTTCCGCTTCGTCCGCATGCCCGCATAGTTCGCGGCCGACGGCGAATCGCCCATCACCCGCATCTCGAACCCGAAGCGGGTGAGGCGGAACAGGCGCCAGCAGGAACAGTGCGAGCACGACCCCGGGCACGAACCCGAACGGCAGCGTGAACGAGCCGAAGACGAACCCGGGCCAGGTGGGGCGGGCAGCAGGTCTTGCCCGGCGGGAAGACGCGCGCCGTCGGGGAGGTCAGGTCGCGCCAGTAGGAGGTGCTGTCGTAGATCAGGTAGTACATGAACAGGCCGGCCACGTAGTTGAGCATCAGCGAGATCAGGATCTCGTTGGTGCGCAGGTAGGCCCGCAGCAGGCCCGGGATCAACGCCCAGAGGTCCCGCGCAGCGCCCCCCGAGCACCATCATCACGATCAGGATGGGCAGCGGCCACGCTCCGAACGCAGGCCCACGCCCGACGCGCCGACGGCGCCCATGTAGAGCTGGCCCTCAGCGCCGATGTTCCAGACGCGCATCCGGAAGGCGACGGCGACGCCAAGGCCGGTGAACAGCAGCGGCGTGGCGTAGATGAACGTGGCCGTGAGCGCGCCGGCCGAGGTGAACGACGCCGCGTAGATCTGCTGGTAAGTCGAGATGGGGTTGTGCCCCGAGACGGCGAGCACGATGCCGGCGATGATCGCCGCGAGGACGAGCGAGGCGATCGGCAAGGCGATGCGCTGCCAGCTCGGCGTGTCGAGGCTGCGCTCGATGGTGATCATGTCGCGGCTCCGGCCGCCGGTCCAGCTGCGGCTCGCACCCCCCGGCCCCGGCCATCATCAGCCCGAGTGCTCGTAGTTCGCCGTGTGCCCGCCTCGACCACTCCAACCACCCGGCCTTCGTAGAGGACGGCGATCCGGTCGGCCAGCTCGATGATCTCGTCGAGGTCCTCGCTGATCAGCATGACCCCGGCCCTCCTGCGGCCGCATCCACGAGCACGCTGCGGACGTACTCCGTGGCGCCGACGTCGAGCCCGCGGGTCGGCGAGGCCGCGACCACCACGCGCGGCTCGGACGAGAGCTCACGCGCGAGCACGACCTTCTGGACGTTGCCGCCCGAGAGTTGGCGAACCAGGGTATGAGGTCCGGGGGCGCGGATGTCGAAGCGCTCCATGAGCTGCGCCGCCTGCGCGTTCGCCTGCCGCATCAGAAGGATGGGCCCGGTGTGCGGGGTGTCGCGCCGGTACGACTTCAGCATCAGGTTCTCGGCGATCGAGAGGTTCGGCGACACGCCGGTCCCCATGCGATCCTCGGGAACGTAGGCAACCCCCCGATCGATCACCGCGCGGGCGTCGCCGGGTGCGACCGCTCGCCGGCGTAGCGGATCGTCCCGGGGGTGAACGGCCGCAACCCGGCGACGACCTCCGCCAGCTCTCGCTGGCCGTTGCCGGCCACCCCGGCGATCCCGAGGATCTCGCCGGCGTGCACGGTCAGCACGACGTCCTTTAGCGCCTCGGTGCCGAAGTCGCCGTGCGCGGTAACGTGATCGAGCTCTAGCACGGCTGGCGGCGCCGGGGCCTCGGCGGCCGCCTCGGCGGCGCGCGGCGTCACGTCGAAGGACATCTCGTGGCCGACCATGAGGCGGGCAAGCTGCCGGGCGTCGGTGCCCGCCACGTCGACGGTGGTGATCGAGTGCCCCTTTCGGAGGATCGTCACGCGTTGGGCGATCGCGAGGACCTCGGGCAGCTTGTGGGAGATGAACACGACCGTGCCGCCACCGGCGACGAGCTCGCGGACGCTGGAGAAGAGCTGCTCGGTCTCGGCTGGCGTGAGCACGGTGGTGGGTTCGTCGAGGATCAGGATGTTGGCGCCCCGGTAGAGCGCCTTGAGGATGTCGACGCGCTGGCGCTCGCCGAGCGACAGCTGCCAGATCCTGGCCCTCGGATCCACGGCCATCTGGAAGCGCGACGCGATCTCGGCGATCTCCGTCTCGACCTGCCGGGAGGAAAACCCGAAGCCGCGGTGCCGCGACCAGCCGAGCACGATGTTCTCGGCCACTGTGAGGCTTTCCACCAGGCTGAGGTGCTGGTGGACCATGAAGATGCCGGCCTCCTGGCGCCTCGCGGGGAGAGTGCAACCTGACGGCTTTCCGCCGATGCAGCATTTCGCCCTCGTCCGGCCGGTACAGCCCCATGAGGATGTTGCAGAGCGTGGTCTTGCCGGCGCCGTTCTCGCCGAGCAGCGCGTGCACCTCGCCGCGCCGGCCTCGAACGACACCCGGTCGTTGGCGACCACGCCGCCCGGGAAGCGCTTGGTCACGTCGACAGCCGCCACCGCCGGGCCGCCCGGCGGTAGCGGCGGGTGCGGACGCGGGGCCCGGACCGACGTCGCGGATGTTCATCGCCACTCCTTCGAGTCGTCGGCCTGAAGGACCGGCCGTATCAGCCCTTCGGGCTGCCGATGACGCCCTTTACGAACCAGCTGATCGAGTACTTCTAGCATGTCGGTGTAGAGGTCACGGACCCTGCCGTCACGCCGACGCTGCCGTTCTGCTCGACGATCGGACCGGTGAACGGGTCGAACGTGCCGCTTCATCGCGCCTCCTTGGCGAGGATGGCGGCCCGGGTGGCTGCGCTGACCGACGTGCCGAACGGGGCCATGATCACGAACCCGTCATCCAGGCCGCCGTACCAGAAGTGCCTCTTCCAGGTCCCGTTCATCGCGGCCTCGACTTCCTTGATGTAGTACGGGCCCCAGTTGTAGGTGGTCGCGGTCAGCCAGGCGTTGGGGGCGAACGTCTCCTGGTTGGAGTCGTACCCGGTCCACTTGAGGCCCTCCGCTTCGGCCACCTGGCCGGTGGTGGGGCTGTCCTGGCCGTCGGCGAGCACGTCGACGCCTGCGGCGACGAGGCTCTCGGCCGCCTGCCGTCTCGGTGGCCGGGGCGAACCAGGTGTTCGTCCACACCACTTTGACTGTGGCCTTCGGGTTCATCGGCTGGGCGCCCATGGTGAACGCGTCGATCTCGCGGATGACCTCGGGAATCGGATAGGGAGCGACGAAGCCGATCTTCCCGGTGGCCGATGCAGCCCCGGCCGCCATGCCGGACAGGTAGTCGCCGTTCTCACCCGCGCCGTAGTACTCGGCGAGGTTGGTCACCGCTGTGCCGGTTGCCTGCTCGAAGAGCACGTTCGGGTTCGCCTTGGCGGCCGCGACCAGCTCCTGGTAGCCGAACGACGTGGCGAAGATGATGTTCGCTCCCGGGTTGACGAGCTGCGTGATGACCTGCGCGCCTGCGGGCCCTCGGGTACGTCCTCCTTGTACAGGGTCTGGACGCGCCCGCCGAAGTACTTCTGCACTTCGAGGCGCCCGACGTCATGGGCGTGGGTCCAGCCCGCGTCGCTGGGAGCGCCGACGTAGATGAACGCCGCCTTGAAGGGGTGCTCTTGGTCCACTGGCTACCTGGGGCGTGAGCGAGGGCTGATGGCATCGCGCCCAGGGCCGCTGCTGGTGCGGCCGAGGCCGCTGCTGCCGATGCCGGCGCCATGGATGCCGGCGCCATGGATGCCGGCGCCATGGATGCCGGCGCCACGGATGCCGGCGCCACGCATGCCGGCGCCACGGATGCCGGCGCCGCGACCGATGCCGGCAGCTGCGGCCGTGGGCGCGGTGGAGCCGACGAGCCGCATGCCGCGATCAGCACCGCGACCGTCCCGATTGCGATCGACGAACGGAGACTCCGCATCGTCGCGCTCAACTCCTCCTCCTCCTTGCCTCTCTGTTCCGAGAGGTATCCACGATTGTCCGTCACCAGACTGCCCGCGTCACGCCGCGTTCGACCTCCAGCCGGGTCCGGAGATGCGCACGCAAGACTCCCCACAGCTCCTGCGGATGCGCCTGACGGAAATGCTCGACCCGCTTCCCCGGCAACGTCGATCCGCGTTGACCACGTCGAAATCCTGCGCGGCATCATCCGGCGCGTCGCCAGCCGAGCAGCCGCCGGGGTCGGCCACATCTCGTGTCGCGAGATAGCAGCATTCACTGCCGGCGTCAATGGGTGGCTCCAGTCTTCGCGTGGAGCACGCAGGAGGGGCGCCGGCGCCCGTGCTGAGGGGAGCCAGAACAGCGTGGCGCGCCGACGTCGGGAGCCAACAGTCGCGTCGCTGGTACGTCGCACGTCACAGGTTGCACCCGGACTGTTATTCGTTAGTCATCCGACATCATCTCCGCCTGTGTTGTGGCACACGGCCGTGCGCGGACCCAAGTGCCGTTCGGCCTATTGTCACTGACTGAACCCGCGGCTGCAGGGCCGCCACGCGTCTGCGGCGGGCGCTCCCAGCGCCGGCCCTCCGCCGGTTTCTTGCCCCGAGGACGACCGGGCGGGACGACGGGTTGCTGGTCGCGTACGGGTTGCTGGTCGCGTAGGGCACGCGCCCGCGCCGAGCGCCTGGCACGTCGGAGCTGATGCACCCTGTTGGTCCGCGCAATCCCGCGCCCGGCAGACCCTGTTCCGGGCATCCGATGCCCGTGCGGCCAGAACGGGCCGAATGGCACTTGGGCGCGTCTGGTGCACTATGAGACTAGAGTGCAACATGTCGGATGACTAACGTCTGACGCCCGGATCGGTAGGATTGATCGCAACGCCCCGGCCCAATCGCACTCGGGTCCCCATGTCTGGCGATCGGCACGGGCCGCCCGCCGAAACGTCGCCATGTCCTGCCGTCTGCACGCCCTCGGGAGGTGCCATCCATTCGGGAAGAGCCGGGGAGGCGAGGCGGGGACATGGTTCGGCGTAACGTGACGCTGGCCCGGCAGGCGGCCCAGGAGGTCGCCGACGGGATTCGGTCCGGGGGTCGTTGGCGGGCGAGGATGGCACGTTGCCTTCGGAAGCCGCACTGAGTTCGCGCCTCGGCGTCAGCCGGGCGACCCTTCGCGAGGCGCTCTCGCAGCCAGAGCAGGGCGGCCTCATCGTTCGGCGGCATGGGATCGGGACGTTCGCAGCCCAGGCGTGCCGCTCGTGGAGTCCGGACTCGAGGAACTCGAGAGCATCGAGACCCTCGCCCGGAGGATCGGTGTCGAGATCCATATGGGAGCATGCGAGATCGGGGAGCGTGCGGTTGACGCGACCGAGGCGAAGATCCTCGAGGTGCCCGCAACGGCACGCGTCATGGCAGTCGAGCGCGTCATCGAGTCGGGCGACCGCCCGATGGCGTTCCTGGTCGACGTTGTGCCGACGGAGGTCGTTGGGCCGGCGGAACTGGGCGCCTCGTTCCATGGGGTCCGTGCTGGACTTCCTGCTGGAACGCGGAGATCCGCCGCTCACGCACGAAGACACGGAGCTGAGCGCACAAAGCGGCGACCGCCGAGCTCGCCCGTCGGCTCGGCGTTCGGGCCGGGGCGCCCCTGCTCACCTTCACCGCGCAGCTCTACTTGACCGGCGGTCGCGTGGTGGACGTATTCGCGCAGCTACTTCAGCCCGGGTCACTTCCGGTTTCACATCATTCGCCGGGTGGGCCAGACCTACGCTCGCGGCCCCGCTCCCGTTCCGGCAAGCCGGGATGTGGACGTGGCGCCGGCAGTCGAGATGGCCGCTGCCGTCCACGTCGGCGCCGACACGGCCGCCCGGTAGATGGACGGCGGCGACAGAGCATCGGTGCAAGGACCGCGTTGGGCGTTTCGTAAGGCAGTGTTCGATTTCGGTGTGTCGCGGGTTGAGCCGGCGCACCGGCCGCAGTGCAGGAGGATGGACGTTACATGCGCAGCCTTGATCGGTCGCGACATCCTGTCGCTCAAGGACTTCGAGCGCAATGAGTTCTTCCGCGTGTTCCAGGTCGCGGAGGACCTCAAGCCCTACGCTCGCGACCGACGCAACGGTGACCTGCTGAAAGGCAAGACGCTTCTCACCGCCTTTACCAGCCCAGCAACTCGCACCCGCTTGGCGACCGAGGCGGCGATGCATCGCCTGGGCGGCCACGTCCTCGGCTTCTCCGACGCGAAGATGACCCTGGGCCGGCGACTTCTACCAGGAGTCGATCAAGGACACGGTGCACATGCTGGAGTACTACGGCGACGTGATTGCCATGCGGCACTTCCAGCAGGGTGCGCCGCAGGAAGCGGCGCGCTGGGCGAGCGTGCCAGTTATCAACTGCGGCGACGGCTGGGGCGAGCACCCAACGCAGGTGCTGACCGACCTCTACACGACGTGGCTCGAGAAGGGAACGCTCGACGGTCTGACCTTCCTATGCGTGGGCGACATGCGCATGCGCGCACCATGCACTCGATCCTGTACGCGCTGTCCGCAGTTCGGCTCCGAGGCGATCGTGGTCGGCCCGCCCGACATGTCGCTGCTGCCGGAATTCAAGGCCGAGCTTGACGAGCGGAACGTGCGCTACCGCGAGGCGGAATTGGTGGTCGACGTGATCGACCAGGCCGACGTCATCTACATGGAGCCGGTCGTCCAGGCGGACTACACCAAGTCGCGCGACGAGCGCGGCGAGGTCGCGCCGACCCCCAGGCGTACCGAGTGACTCGCGAGCTGCTCAAGGCGCGCGCGAAGTCGGACGCGATCATCCTGCATTCGCTGCCGCGGATGGACGAGTCCGCCGACGTGGACGCGACGCGCCACGCCCGCTACTGGACCGAGGCGTTCAACGGCGTGGTCATGCGGATGGCGCTGCTGGCCCTGGTCCTGGGCGCGGCGGAGCAAGCCGGCAGGCGAGGTTAGGAGGCGTTCGATGCAGACCAACCTGCGTGGCCATACTCGATCCCAATCAGTGACCGCACGAGGAAGAGCTGAATGGCCCTCGACGTGGCCGTCCAGCTCAAGCGCGACCGGGCGCTTGGGCTGCCGCACCCGTACCTGCGGGACCGCGTCCTCGCCATGCTGTTCTTCTTCTCGAGCACGCGCACCCGCGCGTCGTTCGAGGCCGGGATGGCGCAGCTCGGCGGACATGCCCAGTTCATTGAGAGCCGGACCACACAGATCGCCCACGGCGATACCGCCAAGGAGATCGGCGAGATCCTGGGCCGCTACAACGACGGGATCGCGATCCGCAACGTCGACTGGGGCGCCGGCAATCGGTACATCACCGACGTCGCCGCAGCGAGCCGCGTGCCGGTCCTCGACATGCAGTGCGAGTTCTTTCACCCCTTCCAGGTGCTCGCCGACCTGCTGACCATCCGCGAGAAGCTGGGCGATCCGCGCGGCCGAACCATCACCGTCAGCTGGGCCTACGCGTCCAGCTACCAGAAGCCGATGAGCGTGCCGATCGATCACCTGCCTCCTCTCACTGACCCGCTTCGGGATGAACGTCCGCCTGGTGCATCCGCCGGAGTTCCGGCTTCCCGCCGACCTAGTGGACCAGGCGCGGGCGAACGCGCGGCGCTCCGGGGGCAGCCTCGAACTCATGGACGACTTCGACGCCGGCATCCGCGGCTCCGACGTCGTGTACGCCAAGAGCTGGGGGCCCCTGCTCGTCGCGAAGGACGACGCCGAGGGCGCGGCGATCTCCGCGCGGTACACCGACTGGATCACGGACGGACGGAGGATGGCGACAGCCTCGGACGAGGCGATCTACATGCACCCGCTGCCGGCCGACCGCAACATCGAGGTGGCCGACGAGGTGATCGACGGGCCGCACTCGGTGGTCTACGACGAGGCCGAGAATTGGCTGCACGTTCAGAAGGCGGTGATGGCACTCACTATGCGGTGAGGTGCACCGGCGCAGTGGTCCGGCACCACGCGAGCCATCGCCAAACAACACGTCGAGGGACGGTATGAGCAAGATCGCGGTCGTCGCCGTCGGCGGCAACTCTCTCATCAAGGACAAGCAGCACCAGACGATCCCTGACCAGTACGCCGCGGCCGTGGAGTCCAGTCGGCACGTGGTCAGCATGATCGAGCAGGGCTGGGACGTGCTGCTGACGCACGGGAACGGCCCGCAGGTAGCTACATCCTGCGCCGCTCGGAGCTGTCGGCAGGCGAGCTGCACCCTGTGCCGCTCGACTACTGCGGCGCGGACACACAGGGCGCAATCGGGTACATGTTCCAGCAGGCCCTGCAGAACGAGTTCAAGCGGCGCGCCATCGTCAAGTCGGCCGCCACCGTCGTCACCCAGACGCTGGTCGACCGGAACGACCCGGCATTCCAGAACCCCACTAAGCCGATCGGCTCGTTCATGGAGGAGCCGACGGCTCGGGCCCACGCCCAGGACGAGGGGTGGAGCGTGGTGGAGGACGCGGGCAGGGGCTGGCGGCGCGGGTGCCGTCGCCGGCTCCCGTGAAGATCGTCGAGTTCGACGCGATCATGTCCCTGATCCGGGCTGGGTTCACCGTCGTCGCGTCGGGCGGCGGCGGAATCCCCGTCGTCGAGCAGGACGGGCAGCTCGTAGGCGTCGAGGCCGTGATCGACAAGGACTACGCTGCGTCGACGCTGGCTCGCGACTTGAAGGCGGACCTGTTCCTGAGCACGGCCGCCGTCGACAAGGTGGCCCTGAACTTCGGCAAGCCCGATCAGCAGCTGCTCGATACCCTGACGCACGCGCAGGCGAAGGAGTACCTCGCACAGGGACACTTCCAGAAGGGCTCGATGGGTCCCAAGGTCCAGGCGATCATCTGGTATCTGGAGGCCGGTGGCAAGGAAGCGCTGATCACCACGCCCGAGAACATCGAACACGCACTGGCCGGAGAGACCGGCACGAGGTTCGTTCCGTGAAGGCGTCACTCGGTGCCATTGCGCGCCGGGGATGACGGTGGCCGGCTCAGTGTGGCGGCGCTTCGGTGCGCAGTACTCCTGAGGGTGCGCGCCGCTGGTCGAGCGGAAGGTCTGAGTGAAGGTCGTGGCAGAGATCGAGCGGCAGCCGGGGGGCGGCCTCGTGCACATTGACTTCACCCTCAATGGGGACCCGGTGGGTGCAGACGTGCAGCCCGACACCACGTTGCTGGAGTTGCTGCGGGAATCCTTCGGGATCACGTCGGTCAAGGACGGCTGCGCCCCCGAGGGTTCCTGCGGCGCGTGCACGGTGTGGATGGACGGCCGGGCCGTGGCGTCCCGCCCCCAGCTCGCGACGAAGGCCGCGGGTCGCGACATCGTCACTCAGGAGGGACTCCCGGCCGTCGATCGCGAACGCTGGGCCGACGCGTTCGTCGTGTCCGGCGCCTCGCAGTGTGGGTTCTGCTCGCCGGGGATCGTCATGAAGGCCGAGGCTCTGCTGCGGCGCAACGCCGAGCCGACGCGCGACGAGATCGCCCACGCGCTGGCTGGACTCGGTGCCGTTGCACGGGTTACGTGAAGGTGATCGACGCCGTGAACCTCGCGGCGGCGGGCGCCGCGGCGAGCCGCTCCCCCCATTGAGACCAGCGGCCGGGTGGGAACCCGCTCGGCGCGGCTGCGCGGCCGGGAGCTGGCACTTGGCGACAAGCCGTATGTGAACGACATGATTGTCCCCGGCATGCTGCACGGGGCCGTGCGCTCCTCGGACCATCCGCGGGCTTGGGTGCTGCGGATCGACGTCCGCAGGGCGGTCTCGGATCCTCGAGTGGTCGCTGTGGTCACCGCGCCCGACGTTCCGGGGGAGCGCACCCAGGGCGCGATCACCCTGGACTGGCCCCAGCTCGTCGCCGAGGGAGAGACGACTCGGCACGTCGGCGATGTGCTCGCCGTCGTGGCCGCGGAGACCCGGCGTGCAGCGCGCGAGGCCGCGCAGCTCATCGACGTCGACTACGAGGTGCTCATGCCGGTCACGGATCCACTCGAGGCGCTGAAGCCGGAAGCTCCGGGCGCTGCACCCAGGCGGGAACCAGCTGTCCGTCTCGAAGGTCAAGCGGGGCGATGTCGACGCTGCTCTGTCCGGGGCGGCGCACGTCGTGACCGAGACGTTCCGCACCCAGTTCATCGAGCATGCCTTCCTGGAGCCAGAGTCGCTTGGCAGATCCCCAGCCGGATGGAACGCTGTTCGTGTACTCGCAGGGGCAGGGGATCTGGGAGGACCGGCGGCAGATCGCGTCGTTCCTCGGCGAGCCCGAGGAGAAGGTCCGCGTCATCCTTGTGTCGAGCGGCGAAGCGTTCGGCGCCGAGGAGGACCTGACGCGCAGGCCCACGCGGCGCTGCCGCCCGGGTCACCGGGCGCCCGGTGCGCGTCACGTTGAGCCGCGCCGAGAGCATCCGCTTCCACCCGAAGCGCCACCCGATGGTGATGCAGTACACCATGGGGTGCGACGAGGCCGGGCAGATCGTCGCGGTTCAGGCGCGCCTCGTGGGCGACACGGGGCCTATGCGAGCGTCGGCGCCAAGGTGCTCGAGCGCGCGGCCGGCCATGCCTGCGGTCCCTACAAGGTCCCAAACGTGGACGTCGAGGCCCGGGCCGTCTACACGAACAACCCCCCGTGCGGTGCGATGCGCGGGTTGAGTCCAACCAGGCGAACTTCGCCCTTGAGGGGGTGCTCGACCGCCTGGCGGAGCGCGTGGGGATCGACGGCTGGGAATCCGCTGGCCAACGCGGTCGACGTCGGCGACAGGTTCGGCACGGGCCAGAAGCTGGGCCCGGGTGTCGGCCTCAAGAAGACCCTTCTTGCCGTCCGAGACGCCTACCGCGGCGCCCGGTTCGCGGGCATCGCGTGCGCGGCGAAGAACTCCGGGGTCGGCAACGGCATGACGGAGTACGGGAAGGCGATCCTGCGGCCAGGCTGACGGGACCGTCACGCTGTTCCATTCCTGGACCGAGATGGGCCAGGGGTGCGACACCGTGCTGGCGCAGATCGCGTGCGAGGAGCTTGGGCTGTCGGGCGACCGCGTGCGGGTCAGCGTGCACACCGGGCACGAGCTGGACACGGGCCAGACGACGGCCTCGGGGGCGACGATGCTCGGTGGGCGCGCCGTCATGACCGCCGCGGGAGGCTGCGGAGGGCCCTGGGGGACCGCCCGATCCCGTCACTTGCCGGGCAGGAGTTCTACGGGGAGTTCAAGGTCGACTGGGACGACCGCCCCCGAGGACACGACAACCGCGGAGCCGGTGACGCATTTCGCCTACGCCTGGGCCACTCAGGTCGCGGTCCTCGACGACGACGGCCGGCTGCAGCGCGTCGTCGCCGCGCACGACGTAGGCAGGATCATCAACCCGACGCTGCTGGAGGGCCAGATCGAGGGCGGCGTGCACATGGGGCTGGGGCACGCGCTGACCGAGGAGTTCGTGGTCGAGGGCGGGCGTCCCGTGACCACGACGCTAGTCGCTCGGCATCATCCCGCCGTCTGGCATGCCGCCCGTGGAGTGCATCTTCATCGAGGACCCGTCACCGGAAGGCCCCTATGGCGCCAAGGGCGTCGGCGAGGTGGCCCTGGTGCCGACCGCCTCGGCGGTGGCCGGCGCGCTGTACGCCTTCGACGGGGTGCGCCGGACGAGCTTGCCCATGCGCGACTCGGTGGCGGCCCATGCCGCGGTGCCGCGGCTGGCGCGACGGGGTGCCGCGGCGGGCGAGGCATCTGTGGGAGGGAGGTCCTGAGCGTGGAAGTCTTCCGGCCGTCCTCGCTTCGCGAGGCCCTGGAGATCCGGGCGGCACACCCCGAGGCGCTCCCCATCGCCGGCGGCACGGACCTGATGGTTGAGCTCAACTTCGGCCGGCGCCGTCCAGAAGCGATGCTCGACATCTCGCAGCTGCCGGAGTTGCAGGTCATTCGCCGGGGGGGCGGCACGGTGTTCCTCGGGAGCGGCGTGACCTACTCGCGGATCATGCGGGACTTGGCCGACCAGACGGCGCTCGCGCGGGCCTCCCGCACGGTCGGTTCGCCGCAGATCCGCAACCGGGGCACGGTGGGTGGCAACCTCGGGACATCCTCGCCGGCCGGCGATGTACTCCCGGCGCTGGCCGCGTACGACGCCGACGTGCTGCTGGCCTCCGCCACCGCCACCCGCCGGCTCTCTTGGCGCGACTTCCTGGTGGGACCGAAGCGCAATGCCCTCGGCCCCGACGAACTGATCGTGGGCGTCCAGTGGAAGGAGCCGCAGGGCCCCGGGTCGTTCTCCAAGGTCGGCACGCGCAACGCCATGGTGATCGCGATCGCCGGCGTCTGTCTCCAGGTCGACGAGACGTCGCGCGCGGTCCGGGTGGCCCTCGGGTCGGTCGGGCCGACCATCCTGCGGGCCACGGAGGCCGAGGCGTTCGGGGCTCGTGCGTTCGACGAGTACGGCGCGTGGGCAGACCCGCGGGCGTCCGTCCCGGAGGCGGCGCTGGCACGCTTCGGCGAGCTGGTGGCCGGGGCCGCCCGTCCCATCGACGATGTCCGGGGCACAGCGGCCTACCGGCGCCACGTTTGCGGGGTGCTCGGGCGCCGGGCCCTCGCGTGGGCGCTTGACGACCGCCGTGCCTGGGCGAGCTGAGGTGAAGCGGGGAGGGAGCCAGCCGTGCTGGTGCGTCTGAACGTCAACGGCGACTGGCGCGAGGCCGACGTGTGGGCCGGTGCCAGCCTGCTGTCGGTGCTGCGCGACGAGTTCGGCCTCCTGGGGTCGAAGAACGCCTGCGAGCAGGGCGAGTGCGGTTCCTGCTCCGTCTGGCTCGACGGCGAGCTGGTGTGCTCCTGCCTGGTCTTGGCAGCCCAGGCCGGCGGCCGCGCTGTGGAGACCGTGGAGTCGCTCGGCGTGGAAAGCAGCCTGCACCCGGTGCAGCAGGCGTTCCTGGACGCCGGCGGCGTGCAGTGTGGTTTCTGCACTCCCGGTTTCGTGGTGGCGGCGGCGGACCTGTTGCGCCGAGACCCCGCGCCCACCGACGAGGTCATTCGCGAGGCGCTCTCGGGCAACCTGTGCCGGTGCACCGGGTACCAGAAGATCATCGATGCGGTGCATCTCGCCGCCGAACGCATGGCGGACACCGCGAAGTGACGCGGCTGCTGATCTCCGGCTGCGAGGCCGTCGTCACGATGAACGACGGCGGGACCGAGCTGGCCGGGGGATCGATCCTGGTCGAGGACGGCGTGGTGACGTGGGTCGGAAGCGGCGCTCCGCCGACCTCTCTGGCGCTGGAGGCAGGGGTGCTCGACGGCAGCGGGTGCGTGGCGATCCCCGGTCTCGTGAACGTGCACCACCACCTGTACCAGACCATGACCCGGGCGCGAGCCCAGCACGTCGGCCTGTTCGGCTGGCTCACCGAGCTCTATCCCGTGTGGGCGCGGCTCGACGCGGAGTGGGTCCGGGTCGGCGCAGCGGTTGGTCTCGCTGAGCTGGCGCTGTCCGGCTGCACGACTTCGACCGACCATCACTACGTCTTCCCGCCCGGCACGGGCGACCTCATGGAGGCCGAGATCGAAGCCGCGCGCGCCATAGGGCTCCGGTTCCACCCGTGTCGCGGCTCGATGGACCTCGGTGCGTCCGCCGGCGGGCTCCCGCCCGATTCGGTGGTGCAGCCGATCGACGCGGTGCTGGGCGAGACGGAGCGAACGGTCGCGAGGTTCCACGACCCGTCGCCTGGCGCGATGGTGCGCATCGCGATCGCTCCGTGCTCCCCCTTCTCGGCATCCGAGCGGCTGATGGAGGAGTCGGCCTTGCTCGCCCGGCGGCTAGGAATCCGCCTCCATACCCACATTGCCGAAACCGCGGACGAGGAGGCGTTCTGCGCGGAGCGCTTCGGATGCCGGCCCATCGACCTGCTCGAGCGGCTTGGGTTCCTGGGCGACGACGTGTGGCTCGCGCACGCCGTGCACTTGTCGGACGAGGACATCGCAAGGCTGGCCGCCAGCGGCACCGCCATCGCGCACTGCCCCACCTCGAACCTCCGGCTCGGTTCCGGCATGGCCAGGGTCCGCGAGCTCCTCGACGCAGGGGTGCCAGTGGGACTCGGGGTGGACGGCTCCGCATCAAACGACGGTGGCAACCTGCTGGGTGAGGTGCGGCAGGCCCTGCTGGTTGCGCGCGGCCGAGGTGGCCCGGGCGGCATGGGGACGCGCGAGGCTCTGCGTCTCGGGACCCGCGGCGGTGCCGCGTGCCTGGGCCGTGACGACATCGGCTCGATCGAGCCCGGGAAGCGAGCCGACATCGCGCTGTTCGACGTGAGCGGGCTGTCGACCGCAGGGGTGGAAGCTGATCCCGTGGCCGGGCTCGTCCTTGCCTGGCCGCAGCGAGTGCGCGATCTGCTGGTTGAGGGCAGGTTCGTGGTGCACGGCGGGACGCTCGCGACGACCGACGAGGGAGACCTAGCGGCCGAGGCGCACCGGGTTGCCCGCCGGATCGACGGGCCCAGCGACGGAGGTCGATGACGATGCAGACGAGGACTCGCGGACTCGACCTGGCTCGGTCCGCCCGGCTGGGCGTCGGCTCGTCCGCGCCGCGCATCGACGGGGTTCCCAAGGTGCTCGGGACGTTCGCGTACGGCAGCGACCTGTGGACCGAGGGGATGCTCTTCGGAGCCACGGTACGGAGTCCCCATCCGAGCGCACGCATCCGTTCAATCGACACGTCGGCGGCGCTGGCACTAAAGGGGGTCCACGGCGTGATGACGGCCGCCGACCTTCCGGCCCAGCGCACGTACGGTGTATGGGGGTACGCGGACCAGTCCGTGCTCGCCTGGGATGTGGTGCGGCACGTCGGCGAACCCGTGGTTATCGTGGCCGCCGAATTGCCTGAGGAGGCGCGGCTCGCGGCGGCCGCCGTTCGCGTCGACTATGAGCCGCTGCCGGCCGTGCTCGACATGGAGGCGGCGCTGCGACCCGACGCGCCGAAGGTCTCGGAGGTCGGCAACGTGCTGCGGCACGTCCACATCGTGCACGGCGATCCCGCGGCCGAGGCGGAGGTCTGGGTCGAGGGTTACTACGAGCTCGGCATGCAGGACCAGGCGCCACTGGGGCCCGAGGCCGGGCTGGCCGTCCCCGCCACAGACGGCAGCGTGGACCTGTATGTCTCGACGCAATGGCTGCACAGCGACCGCGAGCAGATCGCGCCGTGCCTAGGACTCCCGGAGGAGCAGGTCCGCCTGCACTGCGCGGGCGTGGGTGGCGCGTTCGGGGCGCGCGAAGACGTGCACATGCAGATCCACGCATGTCTGCTCGCCCTGGCCACGCACCGCCCGGTCAAGTTCTCCTACGGCCGAGAGGAATCCTTTTACGGCCACGTGCACCGCCACCCGGCGCGGATCTGGGCGCGCACCGGCGCCCGCCGCGATGGCACCCTGGTGAGCGCGCACGTCCGGATGGTCCTCGACGGCGGCGCCTACACCTCGTCGTCGCCTGCCGTGGTGCTCAACGCCTCCACGTTCGCTCCGGGACCGTACGAGGTCCCGAACGTCCTGATCGATGGGACGTGCGTGTACACGAACAACCCGCCGTGTGGCGCGATGCGCGGATTCGGGGCCGTGCAGGTGTGCTTCGCCCACGAAGCCCAGATGGACAAGCTGGCCGCGGCCCTCGGCATGGACCCCGTCCTGCTCCGCGCCAGGAACGCGCTCCACACGGGCTCCGTCCTCCCGACTGGCCAGGTGATCCACGGGTCCGCGCCGGCGCGGGCCGTGCTGGAGCGGTGCGCGGCGCTTCCGATGCCGCTTGACCTGCCACCGGACGACCGGGATCCCGTCACGTTGCCGGGCGGGACCGGGAACGTCGGACGCGGGGAGCGTGTCCGACGCGGCGTCGGGTTTGCGCTCGGGTACAAGAACATCGCCTACAGCGAGGGGTTCGACGACTCCTGTGAGGCGACGGTGCGGCTTGAGGTGGGGGCGCACGGCGCGCTCGCCATCGTACACACGGCCGCCGTCGAGGTCGGTCAGGGCCTGCACACGGTGCTCGCGCAGATCGCCCGAACGGAACTCGGGGTCGGCGACGTGGCCGTCACGCAACCCGATACGAGGGTGGGCTCGGCCGGATCCACGTCAGCGTCCCGGCAGACGGTCATGGCCGGCGGGGCCGTCGCGGCCGCCTGCGCCACCGTTCGCGAGCGACTCTTCGCGCGCGTGGCGGCGAGAGCGGCGGAGAGCGGTTCGCCACTGCCGGGCCCGCTGCGCCTGATGGACGGTCGCGTCCTGTCCGGCGACATGGCGATGGGCGACATCGCCGACTTCCTCTCCCCGCCGCTTGAGGCGAACGAGGTGTTCCGACACCGCGCCGACGACGCGCCTCGACGCGAACGGTCAGGGCGACCCGCACGTGATGTTCTTCTTCGGCGCCATGCGCGCCGTCGTGGAGGTGGACGAGGACCTCGGGCTCGTGCGGGTGGTCCAGCTCGCCGCCGTCCAGGACGTTGGACGGGCGCTGAACCCGCGCGGCGTCGAGGGCCAGATCGAGGGTGGGAGCGGCCCAGGGCCTGGGGCTGGCGCTGATGGAGGAGATGAGCCTGCGCGATGGGCGGGTCCTGAACGCGTCGTTCACCGACTATCTTCTGCCCACGATCCTTGACATGCCCGCCGTCGTCTCCGATGTCGTGGAAGAGCCTGAACCGGACGCGCCGTTCGGAGCGAAGGGCGTCGGGGAGGGGCCCACCATCGTCGCGACGGCCGCGATCGTGGCGGCCCTGCGCAACGCGACGGGACGTGAGCTGAACCGCGTCCCGGTGACGCCTGACGACCTCGTCGGGCTGCGGCCGCCGCGTGCCACGGCCGGGCCACCCCCCATCCCCGACGTGCCGGGCCCTCGCCCCTTGTTCGAATACTTGGAGAAGACGTGATGGCGGTGAATCGACAGCGTCGCGTTCGAACGGATGTCGGCCAGGCTCGGCCGGCGCGAAACATGGTCGCGTGAGACCGGCCCGCTGATCGTTCTGCCCTGGACCTGGGACGGGACCGTGCCGGAAAACGGGCAGGCAGGCGAGGCTGCACAGAATGGAGGCGTCAGAGATGCGACTCGCGAGTCGGATGGACGGCATCGGCACGGAGACGGCGTTCGAGGCCGCTGCCCGGGCACGCGGGCTCGAGGCCCAGGGAGTCGACGTAGTGCACCTGGAGATCGGCGAGCCCGACTTCGACACCCCGGCCAACATTCGCGCGGCGGCGAAGCGCGCCCTCGACGAGGGGAAGACGCACTACGCGCCGTTCGCCGGCATCCCGGAGCTGCGCGCGGCCATCGCGCAGGACGCCACCGCGCGCAAGGGTTCGCGGTGACCCCCGAGCACGTGTTCGTGACGGTGGGCGGCAAGGGCGTGATGCTGTACGCCATCGAGGCGATCGTCGACGCGGGCGACGAGGTGATCGTGCCCGACCCGGGCTACCCGATCTACGAGTCGCTGGTGCGGTTCATGGGGGGCACGCCGGTGCCGATCCCGATCCGCCAGGCCAACGCCTTCCGGCTCGACGTCGGCGAGCTCGCCTCCCTCGTCACGCCGCGCACCCGGATGATCGTGCTGAACTCGCCGGCCAATCCGTCGGGCGGCGTCCTGACGCGCGCGTGACCTCGAGGCCGTCGCCGACGCTCGCGCAGGCGCACGACCTCGTGGTGCTGGCGGACGAGATCTACGGCCGCATCCTCTACGAGGGCGAGCACGTCTCGATCGCGGCCCTGCCCGGCATGGCCGAGCGCACCGTGGTCCTCGACGGCTTCTCCAAGACCTACGCCATGACCGGCTGGCGCCTGGGCTACGCCATCGTGCCGGAGTGGCTGGCCTTCGCCTTCGGCCGCCTGCTCATCAACTCGGTGAGCTGCGTCTCGACGTTCGAGCAGTACGGTGCGGTCGAGGCGCTGCAGGGCCCGCAGGACGCGGTGGACGCCATGGTGGCCGAGTTCCGCGCCCGCCGCGACCTCGTCGTCGACGGCCTCAACGCCATCCCGGGCATCCACTGCCTGCGCCCCTCGGGCGCCTTCTACGTCTTCCCCGACGTCTCGGGTACCGGCCTGAGCGGCGCCGACTTCGCCAACCGGCTGCTCTACGAGGCGGGCGTCTCGGCCCTGGCCGGCACGGCCTTCGGAGGCGTGAGCACGGGCCACATCCGCCTGTCCTACGCGAATTCCCAGGCCAACATCAGGAAGGCGCTCGAGCGGATCGCGACGTTCGTGGGCAAGGTGGCGGTCCCGGCGTGACGGTCGCGGGCGAAGTCGGAGGAACGATGCGGTGACAGGTCCCGTGGTCGACGTCCGGCGGCAGCGCCCGGGTCGACGAGCTGTACGCCGAGGCCGAGCGCCAATTCGGTGACTGGGAGGTCGTGAAGGACCTGGTCGACGAGATGCTCGACCTGTCCCTCAACTACCGCCAGTCTGGCCATCCCGGCGGCAGCCGCTCGAAGGTGCACCTGTTCCTCGCGCTGCTCCTCTCGGGCGCCATGCGCTGGGACATCCGCCGCCCTTGGCGCACCTACGCCGACCGCTTCGTCCTGTCCGCCGGGCACACGATCCCGCTCGTCTATGCGACGCTTGCCGTCCTCGACGAGACGCTTCGCGCGCGCCACGAATGGACGGGCGACGAGCGCTTCGCCTTCCCTGACGAGGGGCGCTGGGCGCTGACCTGGGAGGACCTGCTGCGCCTGCGGCACCGGGGCGGGCTCGCGGGGCACGCCGAGATGGAGGGCAAGACCCTCTTCCTGAAGTTCAACACGGGGCCCTCGGGCCACGGCATGCCGCCCGCGGCGGGCGAGGCGCTGGCGCTCAAGCTGGCCGGATGCGAGGAGGTCCGGGTCTTCGCCGTGGAGGGCGAGGGCGGCCTGACGCCCGGCGCCAGCCACGAGACGCGCAACGCGGCCTGGGGCCTCGGGCTCTCCAACCTGGTCTTCCTGGTCGACTGGAACGACTTCGGCATCGACGAGTTCCGCGCCTCGTCGGTGGTGCCGGGCACGCCGGAGACGTGGTTCGGCGCGTACGACTGGCGCGTGACGGGCACGCAGGACGGGATGGAGTGGGCGCCTGTCACGCGCGCGGTGCTCGAGGCGGCGCGCGGCGACAACCCTGGCAAGCGCCCGTCGATGGCGTGGTTCCGCACGCGCAAGGGCCGCGGGTACGGCAAGTACGACTTCCGGAGCCACGGCACGCCGCACCCCATGAACGCGCCCGAGTTCTGGGCCGTGCGCCATGAGTTCATGGCGAAGTACGGCGTGACCTACGAGGGCGTCGACGAGCCGGCGCCGGCCGACCCGGCAGAGTGCGCCCGGCAGGCCGAGGCGAACCTGCGCATCGCCATCGGCGCGCTGCGTGAGCGGCGCGACGTGGTCGAGGCGGTGTCCGATCGGCTCGTCGAGCTCGCCGGCCGCGTGCCCGAGCGCATCCCGACCTTCAACCTCGGCGGGAGCGGCGCGCGCATCTTCGAGGACCCGCGCCTCACGGACTACCGCGCGCTATCCGCCCGAGATCTGGAAGCAGCCCGGCGAGAAGGCCCCCAACCGCGCGGCGCTGGGCGCCTGGGGCGCGTGGATCAACGCCTTCGCGAAGGCCGAGTACGGCCGACCCCTCGTCATCGCGGCGTCGGCGGACCTGGCCGAGTCCACCAACCTGGCCGGGTTCGGAAAGGGCTTCGGCGGCGTGGAGGGCTACGGCTGGTACGAGCGCGACGCCAACCCGCGGGGCTCCGTGCTGCCCACCGAGATCACCGAGTTCACCAACGCCGGGATGATGGTCGGCCTGGCCACGCGTCAACTTCGCCGACGACCCGATGGCCGCCTTCAACGGCTTCTGGGGCGCCTGCTCGACCTACGCCTCGTTCAGCTACCTGAAGTACGGCCCCATGCGGCTGTTCAGCCAGCTGGCCCAGGACACGCAGCTGAAGCTCGGCAAGGTCATCTGGGTGGCCGGCCACTCGGGGCCGGAGACGGCCGAGGACTCGCGTACGCACTTCGGCATCTTCGCGCCCGCGGTGACCCAGCTCTTCCCCGAGGGGCACGTCATCGACCTGCACCCCTGGGAGTACAACGAGGTGCCGGTGGTGCTGGGGGCGGCCCTGGCGCAGGCGGCGCCCATCGTGGCGCTGCACCTCACGCGTCCCGCCATCGAGCTGCCCGATCGCGCGGCGCTGGGCATGCCGTCGCACTTCGAGGCCGCCCGCGGCGCGTACGTGCTGCGTCCGTTCCGGCCGGACCTGCCGGCCGTGGGCACGGTCTTCGTGCAGGGCACGACGAGCACGGCCAACCTCGTGAAGATCCTGCCCGACCTCGACCGCGAGCGGCTCAACGTCAAGGTCGTGGCGGCCATCAGCCCGCAGCTGTTCCGCCTCCAGCCGGCCGACTACCGCGCGGCGACCGTGACTCCGCGCCGACCGGGTGGACGGGATGGCGATCACGAACCGGGCGGCCCGCTTCATGCGCGACTGGGTGGACGGCCCTCTCGCCCTCGAGTACTCGATGGGCTCCGACTGGGACGACCGCTGGCGCACGGGCGGCAGTGTCGACGAGGTGATGGACGAGGCGCACCTGACGCCGCCGTACCTCCTGGCCGGCATCGAGCGTTTCGTCCGCGA
>CAWIHR010000004.1:0-11891 GCA_963835945.1 uncultured Chloroflexia bacterium | reverse complement strand
CCGCCGTGGTGTATGTCGCCCTGACCGCTCTAAGACGGGCCCCGCTTCAGATGCGGACCTGAGGCACCCTGGCGGCAGAACGCTCGAGGAAGATCGAGGAGGCCCGCCGCGCGCCACCCTTCACGAGCGCGGCGAGGGCCTCAGGACGATAGCGGAGGCGGTCCGGGGTGACCGCCACCGCGAGGGCAAGGAGTGGGTGCCCAGGTGGGGTGGCGATCCGGGCGGCCACACAGCACAGGTCAGGCTCGCCCTCCTCGACGTCCACCGCCACTCCGTGGGACCGCACGAGCTCGAGCTCCCCGACCAGGGCGTCGAGTGAGGTGACAGTTCGCTCGGTCAACTGCGGCAGCGGGCGGGCGCGCAGGATGGCCACGGTTGCCGCCGGCTCCAACGAGGCGAGCAGTGCCTTGCCCAGGGCCATCGTATGCGCGGGTCCACGCACGCCTGCCACGAGGAGTCCAGGCGGCGGGATCACCCGTTCCGCGGGCGCGGGCCAGCCGCCGCTGGCTGGCGAGCGTCTGGGTCGCCGTGGGAGGCGAGGTCGGGGTGATCATCGGTCGCTCGCCAGCGTGCCGTCTGCGTGCCCCCGTGTCATGACGGTCTGTCATGACGGGACGTGCCCTGCGCGACACACTCGGACCTGCCTTCCGAGCGCCTGCTGATCTGGCGCGAGATGCGCACCGAGGAAGCGACCATGCTTGCGTCCCACCGCGCTGTTGTGACACCCCTCGGGCGCATCGCGGCAGCCGTGCTGGCCCATCTGGAGAACCCCTGTGTCCCCCCGGCGGAAGGAGGCGCCGCGCACGACGCCTCCTTCGTGTCCCGTGCTCAGCGTCGTTCGAGGCCGTGACCGCCCATGCGGCCAAGCCGGAGACACGCGCGCCATCCGGATGCCGCCCGCTAGGACCGAAGAGCCGTGCCGGTCGGGCGGGCAGGCTCGCTAGGATCTGGGCACGATGACTGCCGAAACCGCCGAGCTCGGGCTCGCACGGCCGATCGCCTGGCGGCGCGCGGTGGCCACCCTCGGGGTCACGCTGCTCCTTGCGGCCGCTGCCGTGGTCGGCTTCGCCCTGGGCTACCAGCAGGCGTTCGCGGGCCGCGTGATCCCGGGCGTCACGGTGAGCGGCGTATCTATTGGCGGCCTCGACCGAGCCTCCGCCGAGGCCGTGCTTCGGTCACGGCTCCCGAGCCCGACTGGCGGCACGCTTGTCCTGCGCTCGCCCGGTGGCGACCAGGCCATCCCGTTCTCCGAGCTGGGGCGCGACTACGACTACGGGGCCATGCTCAATTCCGCGCTGGCCCTGGGCCACGGCGGCGGCCTGCGCGCCGACGTGGCCGACGACGTGCGCGCGCTCCTGCGCGGCGAGCCGGTCGCGGTCCGCCTCACCTACAGCCGCCCGGCCGTGCAGGCCGTGGTCGCCTCGGTGGCCGCGAGTCGTGACGCCTCTGCTGTCGACGCAGAGGTTGTGCTGGGCCCGGACGGTGCATTCACCGTGAGGCCGGCCGCCTCCGGCAGCTCGATCGACCGCGGGGCTGTGCTCGCCGAAGCCGACGCGGCGCTCTCCACGCCGGGCGCCGCACCGGTGATCGACCTTCCCACGGCGCCCGTATCCCCGACGGTCAGCACGGCCCAGGCCGAGGCGGCGATGGCGGCCGCCCAGCTGATGACCGGCCAGCCACTCACGCTCAGAGTCGCCACCGACGCGGCGTTCTCGACGACGATCCCTCCGGCGACCCTGCGGACCTGGGTCGCCTTCGCGGCCACGCCCACTGGCGGGTACGCCCCGACGATCCTGGCGGGCGCGGTGCGCGCGGCGCTCGAACAACTCGCCCCCAAGATCTCCCAGGCCCCCACCGATGCCAGCTACCTGCTCGGCGACGACAAGGTCGTGGGCGTGCTCGAGGGCCTCGACGGCGCCGAGCTCGACGTGACCACGAGCCTGCAGACGATCTCCCTAGTCCTCGCGGGGCAGACCACCGACAGTCCACCGCCCATGGCTCAGCTGGCCTTCACCGCCGTCGCCCCGTCGCTCTCCACCGACGAGGCCCGCCAGACGGCTCCGCTGATGGAGGTAGTGGGGAGCTGGACCACGCACTTCTTCCCAGGCATCTCCAACTACTGGGGGAAGAACATCAGTATCCCTGCCGCCACGATCGACGGGTACGTGGTGGCCCCAGGAGCCTGGTTCGACTTTTGGAAAGTGGTCGGCGTGCCCACCCTGGCGGAGGGGTACGGCTTGGGCGGTGAGATCATCAACGGCCACACAGAAGAGACCGGCGCCATCGGCGGCGGCATCTGTAGCACGTCCACCACGCTCTTCAACGCCGCCCTGCGGGCCGGGTACGAGATTGGCGATCGCGCCAACCACTATTACTACATCTCCCGCTACCCGGTCGGCCTGGACGCCACCGTGGCGATGGGCCTCGGCTGGGAGCAGGACATGACGTGGCGCAACGACACGGCCTATCCCGTGCTCATCCACGCGATCAATGGGCCCGGGACGGTCACCTTTCAGCTGTTCAGCGTCGATCCGCAGCGCACCGTGACCCTGTCGACCCCGATCGTGAAGAACTACACGTACGCGACCACGCAGTACGTCAAGGTGACCACCCTCCCGCCTGGGCAGGAGAACCAGGTCGAATACGCTTCCAACGGTTTCGACGCGTGGGTGACGCGGGTGGTTCGGGATGCTGACGGTCTGATCGTCCACGAGGAGACCTATTACTCGCACTACGCCACCGTGAACGGCCTGATCGAGGTGGGCGTGGCCAGTCTCCCCTCGCCCAGTGCGACCCCCAGCCCAGGCTCATCGGCGAGCGCGTCGCCCAACCCCTGACGGCTCCCGCGCTCGACCCCAAGAATTCACGCCCCGCACCCTACTCCGGTGCTCGGCAGCGGCGAAAGCCGACGAGAGGTGCCGTGATGGGACCAGCGACACTCGTCGGCCACCCCACCGAGCGACCCCCTGCGCAATCCTCCTCCAGGCGGGTGGCCACGGCGCGTTCGGGACCCCCGACGCCGCCGGGTCGTGGCGCTTGAGCAATGGCGGTGCCCCTGCTCTGAGTTCACGCACTCCTGCCCCATCATGATCGGGGGTGGTGATGGGGCGGGCCTCAGCTACGGGGCGACGCCAGATCTGACACTGCCAACGATCAGGAGGCGTCGCCCTCACGTGATCGGGACCCCGTGAGGTCGATGTGGTCGCAGCCGTTCTCGTTGCCGGGTCGGAGAAGGCGGCCGCCGACCGACTCGGCCTGTCGCACTCGACCGTGAAGCACCACCTGGCGAACGCGCGGTCCAAGGTCGGTGCGACGACCACAGCCCAGCTCGTGTGGATCCTGGCCCCGCGTCTGCCGGAGCCCGAGGGCATGGCCCAATCGGACGAACAGCGGTCTGCTTGACGCTGTCGTGGCTGGCCCGGACCCAGGGCCATTGAAACGGTCGGTCGTTGCAACCCTCTGCAAAATCAAGGAGGGTCATCGCACGCGCGATCGAGCCATACTCGGTTTCGGCACGGCTGTGCGATCGGGACCGTCGGTCTCACGCACCCGAGAACGGAGGACCACATGCAGGACGAGCAGGTTGACCGCAATCTCAAGGGAATGGACTACCTCGACTTCGAAGGCTGGAACAAGGCCGACTGGAACGGCGTGTTTGCCGATCACCACACGGATGACGTCCTCGTGGACTGGAAGGGCCAGGAGCCCACGCACGGGGTGGACGCGCACATCGCCGCGATGAAGGCGTACGTCGATGCCGTCGGGGGCACGCCGCCCCACATCACATCCCACCCGATCGCGTTTGGATCCGGCGAGTGGACCTGCGCCGTCGGCGAGCTCGAGGATGGAAGTCGCATGGTGACCATCGCTCGGTGGCGTGACGGAGCGATCGTCGAAGAGTACATCTGAGCGTAGCGAACGCCCGGTCAAGGTGGGGGCGGCGACGACGGCGCAGCTCGTGTGGATCCTGGCCCCGCGTCTGCCCGAACCCGAGGGCCTGGCCCAATCGGACGGATAGCGGCGACGCATGGGGGCGACCTCCGGCGTTGACACCGGCCCGGCGTGTCGTGAGCATGGCGCCCGTAGTCGTAGAGCCCCCAGTCTCTGAAGTCGAGGCTTACGTCGTGACCCTGACGCTGAGCACCGAGCAGGTTCCTCTCGACTGTTGATCCAATTCATGCGACCGAGGAGGCGAGATCGGGCCCGGCCAGAGCCAGCGGTCCTCGGTCATGAATGAATGGGAGTCGTGACGTGGCAGACACCGACATCTTCGAGTACGTCAACGCCCTCTCGAACGAAGAAGAGCAGCTGTACCAGAAGGCCGGTGACGGGAGCGGCCTGTCCGACGGCGAGCGCGATCGGCTGCAGGCCATCAAGGTCGAGCTGGACCGCTGCTACGACCTGCTCCACCAACGGCAGGGTCGTCGAGACGTAGGCGAGGATCCGTCCGGGGCGACCCTCCGGACCGCCCGCACCGTCGAAGGCTACGAGCAGTAGCCGGCGACGACCGGCGACGCCATCGCGCCAACTCGACACGGTCCTCCGCCCTCTACCCAGCCTCACCCGGATCTGGGCGGACACTGGCCCACCGTCCGGATGACCCAACCACCGATCCGCCGAGCTCCGGGTTCGCGAGAAGACCGTTGCGGTCGAAACGCGTGGCGGCCACGCTAAGGAGCAACTCTGGGACGTCCAGCCGTCTGCTGGCAGCCCGCCTCCAATCGGCCACTGGCACTCAGGCTCGGGGTGCGGGCGGCGGTGGTGCGTAGTGCTGGGCCTCGGCATCCCAGCCGCCGTTGGTCACGGCCACGCGGTAGACGCTGTTGAGGAAGTCCAGGATCGCCCGGCGGGGATCATTGCTCGCGCGGACCTGCTCGTACGACAGGAGCCATTCGGAGATCGACTCCACCCAGGCTGCTGGAGCTGGCCGGATCGGCGCGACCTCGCAACCGTCGGGCCTCGGCACGACGTAGGCCCAGAACCGCGCCTCCGGGGCGTTGTCGTCGCCCGGCCAGAAGCCGGCATTCAGCTGCTCGGCATCGAGGTCGTAGCGCATGATGTAGCCGCGATCGTCAGGCGCTGGCAAGTGGCGGCCGGTGAAGAGGAGCACGGCGAAGTCGAAGCCGCCCCACCAGAACTGGACGCCTGTGCGCCCGAAGAACGGCGAGCGGAACTCCTCGAACGCGCCATAGATCGCACACAGGACGCGGTGGAACCGCTGCGCGTGCCCGGGCACGACCGTGCAGTCGTGGCGGTTCTCCGAGAACGGCGAGGTGTCCGTGAGCTCCTGGGGCTTCTCCCAGATGTGGACGTCGATCTCGAGGCCGTCGAGGGCCGCGCGGAAGTCGGCCCAGATGTCCGCGACGCTCCGGTCCGTGCCGAGGCTGACCGATGCGCGACGACCATCGCCGACGTCAATCCGGATGGCGTTGTCGTACACGTCAATGCAGATGCTGACAACGTCCATCCCGAATGGCATGGCGCCCGTGGTGAACCCGCGAGCATCGAGGTAGAGGCAGGTCCCGAGCCACTCGGCCTCTGGGGGTGCCAGGCCAAGGCGCGCCTTGCCGACCATCTGCGCGACCATGTGGAGCGTCTTCTTCGTCGGCGCCCATTCCGCATAGGGCAGGGCCGGCCACGCCTCGTCGTTCATCGTGGTACCTCCGGATCTTCGAATGCCGCCGATCCTTCGGGTGTCAACCCCGCGAGGGCTCGATGAGCGAGGTTGAACTCGCCCTCGCCTTCCTATCGGGCGTCGTCACCGGCGTCCTCTTGGACCGCTGGGTGTTCCCGCCACTCGTTGATCTGTGGATCGACCGAATGCGTCGGCATGGGCGATGAGCGTGACGACGATGACGCGGGGCGCCGCGCTCGGGCGGAGGTCTACTCCTCGGCCCGGGATCGGGGCTGCGGCCGCTCTCACGATCGTCCTAGTCGCCCTCCTCATCCTCGACGTCGCCGTCCCTGACTACCGCGTCTCCCCGGCGATCCTCCTGCCCCTCCTGGGCGCGATCCTCGCCCTCCTCGGGCTCGAGGCCTCGGCCGTGTGGAGGAGCGTGAAGTGACGGCGATCACCGCACTCCTGACCAACACGGCCTACGGCTACCCCACGCGGGGCGCGCGGCGGCGTCGGAAGCCGACGATCCTCGCCTGCCTCCACCAGACCAGCAACGCCACGGCGACCGCAATGGCGAGTCCCGCCCATCTGTCGCCGGGCACGCACGTGCCCACGGAGGTTCCTTTGGGATTCGCCGGGCGAAAGGAACAAGACTCCCATGACTCTCCCACCTCGGGTCTCGTAGGCGTGACCGCCCACCTTGCCGCCAGCACCTGGGCGGTGATCCGGGACCGGTCCGAGACAGCGGCATCGCGCCCCACGCAAGTGATGGAGAACCTGGCTGCTTTCCAGGCCGATCCCTGCGTCTCGAGCTGGTACGGCTTCATCCTTCGGCTGTTCAGGGTGGCGTGCTGACACAGAAGGGTCAGCGCCGTCTAGCAGGGGGGACGTGGTGGAATTCGCAGCACCTTCGACCTGCCTGCTACTGGGGTGGCGCGATAAGCACCGAGCAGGGTGCGTGCCACAGCACGTTGCGCGCGACGCTGCCCGGCAGGAAACGCGTGATGCCGGTCCTCCCCCGCATCCCGATGACGATGAGATCGGTGGCGTGGTTGACGGCGGTCTCGACGATGCAGCGGGCAGCCGGACCCTCCAGCGCCGCGGAGTCTGCCGCGAGACCCGCGCCACGCAGTCGGTCGGCCGTCTGGCGGGCCTGCGCGGCGTGCGCCTCACGGTTGGCGTCCGCGGCATGGGCAGCTTCGTCGGCGTGCCGCGGCTCGAGCGGCCGCAACCAGCGCGGCCAGCGCGGATCCGTCTCCGCAACGCTGAGGACAAAGACAGGACGATGGTGCAGCACCGGCAGGCGGCGCACCAGATCGGCTGCCGCTTGGGCGTCCGGCGAACCGTCGTCGGCGACAAGGATGCGGGAGATCTCGCGGGTGCGAGCAACCAGCACCGGGTAGGTCGCTCGGTCGACGACCTCCGCAGACACCGAGCCCAGGAGCGCCGATTCGAAAGGCCCGAGCCCTCGATGCCCGAGCACGATGAGGTCTGGGGCGGAGGAGATCGCCGCCTCGAGGATCACGTCGGCCGGACGGCCCTCCTCCACAGCTGTCTCGATGCTCAGCCCGGGACGCTCGAGGCGGCGCGCCGCCGTCTCTACGATCTCCGTGGCGTCGTTGCGCGCCGCCACCTGTATGAGGTCGACGGTCTCCGGCAGCAAAGTCACGCCGGGCCAGGCGACCATCGCGCCGATTGCGTCATACGCGGCCACGAGCCGGGCCGTGCTGCCGGCCGGCCAATCCAGACTGCCGACCAGATCGCACGCCTGTTCAGCCGAGCGTGAGCCGTCCACTCCGACGAGAACACGCATTTTGTGGGTTCCTCCATCTCCCAGAGCGCGCCGGGGAGACCGGCTGGCGCAGCATCGCGAGCAGGCGACCGCCCGCGGCGAGGTCAGCGACCGCCGCGAGGTCGAGCGCCTGCCGCGAGGTCGAGCGCCTGCATGACTGTAACCCTCCGAGAAGCGATCAGGGATCGAGCCCGACACTTGTTGGAGTCGGCAACACTCCCCAGCCGGGAGGGGGCTCGTTGGCGCGATCGTCCGCCGTCAGGTCACCAGCCGTGTCCGGATGTCAACCCTGCCCCACTCGCCCCGTGCGGTCGGAACATCTCAGGGTCGATCGGGAGGTAGGTGGGCGGCGCGATGTTGCTTCGATCGACTGGCCCCGCTCCACGTTCTGGGACGACCATCCGCGGTGGGCGACCCTGCACCGTAGATGTCCGAACAGCCCAAGTCGAGCAGCGTCGTGATCGTCGTGCTCGCCCTGATCTCGTCGATCACGACAAAGACTGCCGGCTCAGCCGGCCGGGCGACCTGCGGCACCAGTGCGACGTCGATCTCCAATGGGGACCCTCCTAGCCGCTCCCGACGTTCGACTTGCACTGATGTCGGCAAGCGCCACGCGTGCGTAGGCACGCATGCGTAGACGACGGACTACGTGGCGGCCCCTCCGTCGCGGATCAGGACCGCGTCCGCCCTGGTGGCGACCGGGTCGGCCAGAACAACTCTGCGTCCGACAAGGTCAGCCGACAGAGGAGCGTCTCGCCCTAGGCTCGCTTGTTACCTCGGCCTCAAGTCCATTAGAGCCTCCGACTTCAACGAACGGACCCTAGCCGCGAACCGGACCCCCCCTCCCCCTCCCCCCTTACCCGCCCACGGGGCCCGCTCGTGCCAGGGCCTTCACCGCCCGGGCACCCAGCGCATCGGGGGTCTGCTGCGCATAGCGGCGCGTGACCTCGGTCGAGCTGTGCCCGAGGTAGAGGCTCACTTCGGCCGACGCAGGGCTTAGCATGAAGCAGCCGGTGGCCTACACCGGCAAGAGCCGCGTCACGAGCGACCATACGGTGAGCTGGGCGATCCAGGAGGCCGCCATCCGCAAGGCCGCCGAGGCGCACGGCCACCCCGACCCGCTGTTCCTCTCGGATTGGAACCGCTCGGGGCGCGGGGTGGCTAGCAGCACGCGAGTGCGAGGTGCTCATCGTGAGAGGCCCGAGTGGCCAACCCAGGCCTGATCCGCAGCCGGACCGCGACCGCCCCGTCTCTCTGCGTCAGCGCAGAACGGGCTAGACGCTCGAGGTGCTCGCCCGCGAGGACACCAGTCGATGGGGCGCGGCTCCGGCATCGGCCGTGAGGTCGGCGGTCAGCTGTACGGACTCGCTCCCGATCGATGAGGCCTGCCGTGACGCTGAACCGCGCCGGCCCAGAGACACTGGGCCGCCTCCCGGAGAATGCGGCCCGCCCGCGCTCTCCCGTGCAGGGGCGCGGCGCTTCCTTCTAGTCGAGCAGGACGTCCTCGGACAGGCCCCGCACCACGAGGCGCGCCGCCTCAGCATCGTCCACGGCGATCAGGTCGGTTGCGCGGCCTCGCGAGGCGCGCATCGTCAAGAGCATCCGGATCGGGACGCCGGCATCGGACAGGGCGTGGGCGGCCAGGGCGAGTGAACCAGGTGTGTTGGCGAGGGACAGCTCGATCACCTCGTATTCCTCGGCGTCGACTCCAGTCTGGTGGAGCGCCAGGCGCGCGGCGTCCTCGAGATCGACGGTGAAGCCCATCCGGGGAGGGTCGCCGGGCAGGAGAGATAGGGCAGTTACGTTGGCGCCCTTGCCAGCCAGCGCGTCGGCCACTGTCAGGAAGGTGTCCCGCGCATCTGCCAGCGTGACCACGAACGCCTTCACCCGCGTCATCCTCCATCGGGTCGTGGCCGATCATGGCGCTCCCGATCGCCGGCGACCGCCAGCGAGCCTAGCACCCAAGCCCTTGCCATCCATTGGCCGCCGTCAAGGCGTCAGGGCATCGGCACCATGGGGAGATCGTGTACGCGGGGCGACAGCGTCAGATCAATACCCTCGTCGTGCCCAGGCTGGTCCAGGTCGTGTAGCTCGGCGGCCAGTCGTCGGCGCTGGCGCGCTCGCCATACAGGGCACCCTCGACGAGGAACTCGAAGCCTGGCGCAGTGCCGACGCTCCACTCCTAGTCGGTCGCCAGGGCGGCCCGAGTGACAGCATCAACGGGCCGCACCCGGCCACGCAGGAACTCGTGGGGCACCTGGGGGTCGAAGTGGGCGTGTAGGGCGTACCGACCGACTTGCTCAAGATCTCGGAGCTTCGGAGATGGAAGGATGAAGGCGTAGAGCCCACCGCCGACCACGCTCACCGAGCTCGGGTGGACCCGCGGCGGGTCATCGCCTTGCACCAGTCACGAGGAGCGCTTCGCCGCGCCCCGTTCGATACAGGAGTGCTGGGCCCTTCGCGGCGACGTCGGCTGCCGCGGTCGCGAACTCGCCCCAGGTGACCATCGTCGATCTCCGTGTGTCAGGCGCTCGGCCGGCGTCTGGCCAGACTAGGCGCGGAAGTCCGGCCGGTCGAGCACGCGCAACC
Source organism: uncultured Chloroflexia bacterium (assembly GCA_963835945.1). Lineage (GTDB taxonomy): Bacteria > Chloroflexota > Limnocylindria > Limnocylindrales > CSP1-4 > JAJYNJ01. Next base: position 1,893 of record CAWIHR010000004.1, on the reverse strand, counting down.
AGCTTCCGTCGGGCTGGCGCCGCACGACCTGCGCTCTGGCTCCAGCCGCGTCGAGCGCAGGCGTAGCGGTGAGCGCGAGGTCGCCGATCTGCAGGGTGGGCAGTGGCGTCTCCAGACGGAATTCGGGTGCGGCCGCGAGCATCCTCTCGTACAAGGCCTGGATCGCCGCCCGCCCCACCGTGAGCTGGCCGGGTGGGTACGCCACCACGGCGTCGGGCTCGTAGAGTGCCACGAGCCCGTCGGCGTCGCCGGCATTCGCCCGTTCCACGAAGAGCCGCGTCAGGTCCTCCGGCGTGGTCGCTCGCTCATGGTCCCCCCGCATCGCCACCCTCACAGTCCACGCTCGGAACAGCAGAGGCGCCTCCGTCTGCGCAGACCATCAACGGTCCTCGGGGACAAGGACATCATGACGGGCGTCCATATCGAGAGCATCGTGGTCGCCGTCATCGGTGCCCTCATCGTGGTCGCGGTGTACCGCATGGTGATGGCTCGACGTACCTGACCGCGACGCGGCCTCCTTGTGGGTGATGGACACGTTGCCGCCAGCGGTCTCCGTCGGCTGGGTGGCGTCGTCGCGACGAATGCCTCTGGACGGCAGCGCTAGGACGCCACTAGCCTGCTGACGGGCGGGAGGCGTCGACACGTGGTCGAGACATCAGGCCGCCGGGACCACGCCGAGCCACTGGCGGAACCGGCCCGCCGTCCGCAAGGGAGGGTTGGGAGTTGGCCGAGAACGTGGAGAACGACGTCTACAAGCTCAAGGGGATCGGGCCGAAGTACACCGAGATGCTCGAGAGCATCGGGGTGGACTCGATCAAGGAGCTGCGGCATCGCGTCCCCGAGCACCTCCTCACGATGATCGAGGAGCGACACGGCAAAGTCGTCGGCATGTCGCTCAAGGAGGTCACGGCCTGGATCGAGGAGGCCAAGGCCTGGAAGGAGTAGCCAACCGGCCTCGCTGACGGCTGAGGCTCATGCACGAGGGTGAGAGCCGGGGCGCGAGAGCGATCCCGGCTCTCCCGATGCAGGCGCTCGACGCCGATGGTCTTCTGGGCGGCCAGCCGCAGCGGTAGCGGCGCGGGCCTGCGCGCAGGCAGGCTCTCCAAACGCCTGCCAGCGGAGCGCCGCCTAGGGGACGGCGAGCCGCGACGTTGAGCCGTCACCGCTACGGGCGGCAGTGACCGTCACCCAGATCGCATGGAGGGAGCCCCAGATGCTAGCCGAGTTCCGGGCCTTTCTGCTCAAGACGAACGCGCTCGCCCTGGCGGTCGGCGTCATCATCGGCGTCGCGCTGGGCAACGTGGTGAGTTCACTGGTCAACGACATCATCATGCCGCCCATCGGGGTGCTCTTGGGCGGGGTGGACTTCTCGAGCCTGGTCATCAAGCTCAAAGACGCCACGGTCGACGCGGCGGGCAAGCCCGTGCCTGAGGTCGACATCCGCTATGGCACCTTCATCAACGTGGTGATCGCCTTTATCGTGATCGCCCTTGTGGTCTTCCTGATCGCCCGCACGTTCATCAAGGAGGCTCCGGCTGCGCCGTCCAAGACGTGCCCCTTCTGCAAGGAGGGCAACGCCGTCGACGCCACCAAGTGCCGGGCCTGCGCCAGCGCCATCTAGCCACCACTATCACCCCTGATCGAGCACGAGATGAGGGGCGCATCGTGGCCTTCAACGAGGACATCGTGGCGTGCGCGGAGCGCAATCGCTGGTTCCGCGAGGTGCTGGCGACCGGCCCCCACGCGCAGGTGGTGGTGATGTGCATCCCGCCGGGTGGCGAGATCGGCGAGGAGGTCCACGACGGCGTGGATCAGGTCCTCGTGTAGACGTGGGTCACCGATCGTAGTCCCCTGGCGGTTGGTGGCGACCGGAGGTGAGAGGGCGCTTTATCC
>CAWIHR010000003.1:0-37204 GCA_963835945.1 uncultured Chloroflexia bacterium | reverse complement strand
GTACACCCGCTGGCGGCACGCGGGCGAGCACGTGCGCGCGGTCGATTGTTCAGTGGCGAGACCGTAGGCTCGCCCCGCCGCGCCGTCCCTCTAACGGAAGTACCAATGGCCCCTGGGGAGTCACGACGGCGACGCCTCTGCGCCTGTTAGCAGGTCCCTTCGAGCGCTACCCGCTACCGACCACTGCTCCGAGCCCCTGAAGGGCGGCCCCAACGATGACGAGGAGGAAGCCCAGCGCCTCCAAGCCAAGACCTCCGATGGCGACGCGGCGCGCCAGGTTGCGCAGCCTCTTGTCGGTTCCCCCGAGTTCGTCGCGGATGGCCTGCAACTCCGCCCGGACGTTCTTGAGGTCGTCTTGCCGCAGTTCGGTCTCGGTAGACAGCCTGTCGAGCAACTGCTGCGTTCGACGTTCCAACTCGGCGAGGGCGGCCTTCGTCGTGCTTGGGAACGGACCCCAGCCGACGCGCCCCCTCGCGTCGAAAGTGCTCGCCGCGCCGAACTCGACGGCACCCTGCCCGTAAGCGGCCTTCCGCTCAGGCCGGCGAAGCAGCCGTCTACCGACGTCACGCGCTCGGTTCCAAGCCTTGACCTTGCTCGGCAGCCAGGACGCGGAGTGTCTTCTCCGCCAACTCGTCGTGCGTCTTCACCAATCCGATCACGAAGACCACGGCGCCGGCTATCTGTAAGCCCGCGCCCGCCACGGTCAGAACCGGCCCGCTTGCCATCCGCCTGCCGCACCTCGATTGCCTTGGGCCAGCGTACAGGTCCTGAGACACCCTCTACCGAACGGACAGGCGCCGGCCGGACGCCGGCCCCGCGCTCCCAGGGCTTCCTAGAGCCTCACAACACTCGCGCCGGGTTCAGGTCCTTGTGGACCATTCCCGCTTCTGCGTGCGTCCTGCCCGAACGTAGAGGCGCGTGGAGGTCGCCTCGGCGATCCCAGGGCGTCGCAGCCGCGGTTCGCGGCCTCCGAAGCCGTCAGCCCATCGGCATCCGAACAAGAGCCACGCGCCGAGCACCGGCCCCGGCCCGATCATCACCAAGGCCCCATACTTGAAGCCGCAGCACGTCTGGCTGCTACACGAAATAGCACACCCGCCGCGAGGCGGGGCCGCAAAGCCACGGTGACTAGACCAGTCAGCCGGGCCTACGGAAAGGCTATTTCGATGTCGCTGGGCTTGCTCGTCGCATCTGCGGTGGGCACCGCACTCGCGCTCTTGCTGGTGATGTCCGGTAGGACAGACCTACTGGTCGCGGCCGTGGCGCTTCTTTTCGTGGGCACGGGTCCGGACCGGTTGAGCATCCATTCGGCGCTGTTCTCGATCGACGTGAGAGCGCGGCCGTCGAAGCCGCGCAGGCGGGGAGGGCGAAGGTCACGTCGCGACCGAACCCGCCCAGTCCCGGTTGGTCGGAAGCCTCCAAGGCAGACCCCGACGAAACCGAAAGGGCGGGTACTCCCTATGGGGGGTGCCCAGAGCCCCCGAGGGCGGCCCGTCCGCATAGGTGATGGCCCTACTCGGTTCCCCCGCGCGCCTTGTCCATGAGGGAAATCAGCAGGGCCTTGTGCTTCGTCAGGTCGGCCTTGCCGACGCGGATGCGGTACTGGCCCCAGCGGCTTTCGTACTCCAAGACGTCGAGTCCTGACTTGTCGAGTTGAGCCTGCGTTTCGTCGGACCGTTCGAGTTTGATGTCCACGCGGAGCGCGACTCTCTGCGGTCGGAACGAGACGAAGTTGTTTGGGCGCCCGTCCTTGGCGAGGCCGATGTAGAACTGGTTGTACTTCAGTTCGAGCCCCGGATCGAGTTCGCGCAGCCATCCGAACATCTCGTCCGCCATGGCGAGCGTCTGCTTGCTTCCGCGCTTCTTCCAGTACGGGCGATCTGCTCGCGTAGACGACTCATCCTCATCGACAAGCCCGCGACGCATCTCGTCCATGACCTTGGTGAAGACGAGGGAGATCGTGTCTCCGAGTCTCAAGGCGCTCAACTGGACGCCACCAGCGGTATGGCTCCGTTGAACAGGCCAATCACGCTGAGGAACCGGCTCGTGATGTCTTCGGCGACGATCACCGCCACGTGGTCATACTGGGGGTAGCGCTTCCGTTCGATGTCCCAGTACTCAATGGTGCGGATGATGTGCGACTCGTCCGTCTTGCCGAGTTGGATCTCCACCTCGTACCGCCGGTTCGCCTCAGCGTCCTGAAGCAGGAGGTCGAGACGCCCAGCACCCGGCTGAATGCGCTCGCGGTCTCTGAGAACAATTCCCTAGGCCAAGGAGCGACGGGTCCTCGCCGATGTGATCCTGGAGCCACTTCTCGTTCAGATCGCGGTCGTTCTTCAGCCAAACGCGTTCGGGCTTGGCGTACGTGGGTACTGGCACTTGCGAACCTCGCTCTGGCCGTCTGGCTGGCTCGCCGTCTGGCTGCTCGACCTCGGCGTCGCCATCGGCCGGTCTGTGGAGAAGTCTAGGACCGCGTGTATCCATTGCCGAAGGAGCGATCAAGGTTCACGCCCTGACGGGCGGCCTCTCCTACCCCGAGCGTGGCCGCATCGTGCGTACACTGACGGGCCAGTCGCCGTGGAAGCGGGGGCTAGTGTCACGACTTGCAAGTTCCTGGTGGGTTCGCCCCAGGTCCCGAACGCACAGGATCTCGCCAGCAACGAGACCGTCCAGCCAGATGCACTGGGCACGTCCCCCCGTCTCAGAAGGGTCCTTCTGGAGCAGCGAGCGCGGGTGCGCCCCGACTGGGTTGGTGGCCTCCCACGCGGGTCGTGGACCTAGGGTCTCCGTCCTTCCGGTTGCATCTCGGGCAGGCGTAGGCTAACGAGAGGAGTCCTGACTGAAACGGAAGGTGGCATCGCCTTGGGACTTGCCTTGGACAACCTTGACGGCCGGACGCGCGATCTCATGCTGGCGGAAGTGGAGTCCGATATCGAGGCCGCTCGCCTCTACACGAGTGCCCGGTTCACTCCTAGAGGGGCTTGCGGTACCCAGATCGCTCCGCGACGCTATCCAGAATGGCGACGACAACAGTCTGTCCGCTTCGCTGGAGGCTGCAGCGTGCTTCTCAGAGTGGGAGGAGGGGCGGCGCGGGACCAAGACCTTCTTGAAGCGAGTGCCCGCGAATGCCGCGCAGACTTTCTCCGAGGGTGAGTTCAACCGCTTCTACCTCAGGGGTCTCTGCCTGCGGGCAATGGCAGACGGCGTGCCATCGCTTGAGGTGTATCGCGCGAAAGAGGTGGCGGACCCGCGACCCGAATCCCTTGCGATGATCGGCCGATGGTGAACCCGGCCTCGGTGCTCGAGGATCTACGGGAGAACATCGGTGTGGACACCGCACTTGGTCTACCGCCCGGCCCGAACTCGGGGCTGAGTGCCAGGATCCCGAAGAGCTAGCGCATGAGCCGGCCCGATGACCTGATCACCCTCGCCGACGGAGTGGCTGCCGCCATCCGGGGCGTCGGAGTGCAGGCACAGAGCGAGGAGGACGTACGCGTCAACGTGGACGCCGCGCTCCGGCCGGCCCTGGAGGTGTTCAACCTCCACACGGCACCGCGGTTCGAACAGGGTGTCCAGCGGGGTGCCCTTGCCTCCGGCCGCGCCGACGCCATCTACGGCGGCGTCTACTTCGAGTACAAGCGCCCTGGCCGATTAGAAAGCCCCACTACGCGCGCCGAGGCTGTCCTCCAAGTCCAGGAGTATCTCGAGGGCGCTGCGACGGTCGGGGACGCCGCACGACAGCCCCGCCTTGTCGGCGTGGTCCTCGACGGACGGCGCATCGTGTTCGTGCGGGCTCGTGGCCCGCGCAGCTCGGCCCTGGACTACTACCATCCGGACCCGGCCACGACTGTGGCGGATTCGCCCTGGAGCGTGAGCGAGCCGCTCGACATCACGCGCGAGAGCGTCGGACAGCTGCTGCATTACCTGCGCGCACTCGATCGCCAGCCACTGTCGGCGGAGGCCTTGGCGCGGGCCTACGGTCCGACCAGCGCCATCGGGCCGGAGCTCGTGGGTGCCCTGTATCGCCGACTTGTCGCCAGCGACCATCCCCTTGTCGACACCCTCTTCCGGGAATGGGACCGCATCTTCGGCATCGTGTACGGCCAGGACACCGCGCGAGCCGCCCAGAGTGCCGAAGTCCTGGGTCGACTGTACGGTGTCGCGAACCCCGATCTGAAACGGCTCTTCTTCGCCGTCCATACCTACTACGCCCTGGTCATGAAGCTGCTGGCGGTCGAGGTCGCCTCGCTGCAGCAGGGCACCTACATCACCTCCTTCGTCGACGAGGTGGAGGGGCTCGACGATGCGGCCTTCGACCGCAAGCTCACGGCCCTCGAGGACGGCAGCGAGTTCCGCCGCCTGGAGATCACCAACTACCTCGAGGGGGACTTCTTCCGCTGGTACCTCTCGGCTTGGGACGACGAGCTACGCACGCTCGTGCGCATGTGTGTCCACACGCTGGAGGGGTTCGAGCCGAGCAGCGCCGCGATCGAACCAGAACTCGCCCGCGACATCCTGAAGCACCTATACCAGTACCTGGTGCCCAAGGAGCTGCGCCACGATCTTGGCGAGTACTACACACCCGACTGGCTCGCCGACTTCCTGCTCAGCGAGGCCGGTTACACCGGCGATCCAGAGGTGCGGGTGCTCGATCCTGGGTGCGGCTCGGGCACGTTCCTGGCTCTCGCGATTGCCCGAGTCGTGGCCTATGCCGACGAGCACCTGCTGCCCGAACGCGAGGTCGCCGGCCAAGTGGTCCGCAACATCGTGGGCTTCGACCTCAACCCCCAGCGGTGCTCGCTGCGCGAACCACCTACTTGCTCGCGCTGGGTCACCTGCTGCGCTATGTCCGGCCGCTGGAGATCCCAGTCTACCTGTGCGACTCGATCCTCCTGCCGCGGCCGCAGGGTGGCGGCCTGCTAAGCCGAGGCCACGAGCTGACCACCAGCGTTGGTCGTTTCACGGTGCCCGGCGCGATCGATGATCCGACCAAGATGGCCCGCTTCGCCGACGTGCTGGAGCGGGCCGTGCGAGGCGAGCATGACGTCGCCGGCTTGGTCGAGACCGTCGAGCGCACTGTGTCGCCACTCGACGCAGGCGACCAGGAACTCCTCGCCGAGCTGTACTTGAAGCTGAACCGCCTCAATGCCGATGGACGGAACGGGATCTGGCCACGCATCATCAAGAACAACTTCGCGCCGGTCTTCGTAAGCGCGGACCGTTTCGACTTTGTCGTCGGCAACCCCCCGTGGGTCAACTGGGAGAGCCTCTCCGACGAGTACCGACGGGCCACGCTCCCGTTGTGGCACGAATACGGCCTCTTCTCGCTGCGCGGCCACGCGGCGCGCCTCGGCGGCGGCAAGAAGGATCTCTCCATGCTCATGTTGTACGCGGCCGCGCAGCATTACCTGCGCCCCCACGGGACGCTCGCCTTCCTCGTCACCCAGACGCTCTTCAAGTCAACCGGGGCCGGAGCCGGGTTCCGGCGTTTCACGCTGGGCGATAGCACCGGGCTGGGCGTGCGAGTCGTGCACGACATGAGCGTGCTGCAGCCATTTGAAGGAGCGACGAACCGGACCGCCGCCGTTGTCCTGGAGCGCGACGCGGATACCGTCTATCCCGTGCGGTGGGTTGAGTGGCAGACAGCCGGACACCGTCGTCCAGCGACAGCCGCCGCCCTGGCCGATGTGCTTGCCCAGACTTCACGGACGGAACTGCAGGCGAGCCCGGTGCGGACTGGAGAACGGACCTCGTCTTGGATGACGGCGGCTGCCTCTGCGACGGCAGACTTGCGAGCCGCGGTGGGTCGCTCGGCCTATCGTGGGTATGCTGGCTCATACACCGGCGGACTCAACGGCGCTTACTGGGTCGACGTGCTTGCGCGACGCACCGACGGGACGCTGCTCATTCGCAACCTGCACGCCGTCGGCAAGATCGCGGTCGAGGCGGTTGAGGCCGTGATTGAGCCCGATCTCGTCTATCCGCTGCTGCGGGGACGGGATGTCAGTCGTTGGCATGCGGCGCCGTCGGCGTCGATCATCCTGGCCCAAGACCCAGACACCCGAGCGGGCCTCGACCCCGCCTGGATGCGTCAGCGGCTGCCCTTGACCTACGAGTACCTGGCGCGGTTTGAGCTTCAGCTGCGAGCGCGACGAAGCGGCGTGGTGCGCGATCTCATGGACAAGGGCGCCTTCTACTCCATGTACGCCGTCGGACCCTACACGATGGCGCCCTGGAAGGTCGTGTGGCCTGAGGTGGGCACGACGGTAGAGGCGGCGGTGGTCGGCACGGCCGGCGGGCGACCGGTCATTCCCGACCACACACTGATCCTGGTACCCGTCGAGACCGAGACAGAGGCGCAGTTCGTGTGCTCGGTCCTGAACTCGCCGACGGCGCGCGATCTGGTGGCCGCGTATGTGACGGGCCATCCGTCGCCGCATGTTCTCGAACACGTTCGCGTCCCCCGCTTCGATCCCGCCAACGACCTGCATCAGCGCATCGCGGACGTTGGGCGAGGGGCCGAGACAGGCCGGATCCAGGACGATGGGGCGGTCGACGAGCTTGTCCGCCGTCTCTGGTCGTAGGCTGTGAACGCACCGCGATACGTGTCTCCGAGCTTGACCTCGTCCCAAGACGACCTCGTTGGCGACCGCCGAGCCCACTGTCAGCCGATGGTTGCACCTCGCCACCCCACGGCCGAGTCGCCACCTCACCACGCCAGTCGACGAGGCCGCGAGCGAGCTGATCGAGCTGAGCCTGGGTCTGACAGGCTTGCGTTGCGCAACGGCATGCAGCCGCGCGCTTGGTGATCGGGTACCCACCGCATGACGCTTAACATTGACCTGTCAGTTGCCGCCCGCAGCCTCACTTCGCAGAAAGCTCTAATCGAGGCGGTCACCGATGCCCCTCGGGCCGAGCCCGAAACGGACTTCCTTGAGTGGAAGACCGCGGTGGATCTCAGCGAAAAGAAGTGGCGATTGGAGATTGCGCGTCACGTCCTTGGGTTCGCCAACCGACACCCCGACCACGCTAGCCAGTTTCTCGAGGGGACGGCCTACATCGCGGTCGGCGTCGAACCAGGCCAGCTCGCGGGGACGGCGGTGTACGACCCGGTGGAGATCGACCGGTGGATCGGTGAGTACGTCGGGGTTGGGTCCGATGGGCCCCAATGGAACGCCACATTTGTTGAGGTTCGGGGCGCGAACGTCCTGCTCGTGACCACCGAGGCCCCGCGGTGGGGCCACCCCATCTGGACCCTGCAGAAGGAATACGACCCGTACCGCGCAGGCACCATCTTCGTGCGGCGGTCGGGACGGACCGAGATGGCCAACCCGTCGGAAGTGCGCATGCTGACTGAGAGGGCAGGCTCTGGCCCACGACGCCTCTTGGTCGATGTTGTGCTGGACCACGCGGAGATGCACGCGTGGCCCATCGATACCTCCGCAGACGCGATCGACCGATGGGTGCGTGGGCAGTCGGCCGTACTCCTCGCACCGCTGTCGCTTTCTGGACTGGCCACCGGGGAGCAGGTGGCGGTGGCGTGGGGCGGTGAGGTCAGAACGGAGGATGAGTTCCGCTCTCAGGTCGCGGCCTACCTTGACAACGCAAAGAAGGCCCTGCTCGCTGAGTCCAGGCGGTCGGCGATCCGCAACAACCTCGGTCGGATCCAGCTGCGACTAGACAACGAAACCGACCACAACTTCAAGGAAGTCGTGGTGGAAGTCCAAATAGATCTCCCTGATGTTGCCGCGTACTGGGAAGTGGACAGAGTCCGCGGGCCGAGGTTGCCAGATCGTCCCCGAGGGTGGGGAACGCACACCGTGGCGGAGTTCCTAAGTGACGTGACCAACATAGGCATCCCATCGGGGCTGACGGGGTTAGGTCGGCCCGTCTTGCCGCGCCGCGGCAGCATCGACAACTCGGGTTCGACGCGTATACGGCTCGGACCCACGGATGTGCGGCCGATGCACATGCACTACCTGGAGCCGTTCCATTTGCTCGTTGGCGCGCCGTATGTCGGCCAGATCTTGACGGCCAGCTGGAGTGCCACCGCAACGGACGTCAGCGGAGTGGCGTCTGGGACCCTGCTCATCCCCGTAGCGACGTCGACCTACGAGATCGCCAAGCTGCTCGCGCTGCGTCCCTCGGAGCCGGATGGCGACCATGCCGAGGAGTAGGGCATTCACTGGAAGGCTCGATCAGGCCCTGCGGCTCTGAGCACGTCCGCCACCTGTGAGGCGACGGCAGCCGCAGGGTCAGCCTCAATCAGAAGGACCTCCCTCTGAGCCGGTCCAGACGGGGCGCCGTGCCGCACGGATCAGGGGCCAATGTGGGGGTCCCCTTTCGGGCCGGGGTCCGACGGCCAGCTGACCTGGCGCGACGCAGTAGGGCGCTCGTGATCACCACGGAGATGGCGGCGCTGGGGTGGGTGGCACGACGGCCGCGCTGATCCGGTCCGCCGAGCGCTGGGTGCTCCACGAGGCCGCATCTGGCGGCTACCGCAGGGAGGAGCCTAACCCCAGTTGGCCCAGGGCGGGAGGTAGGAGGCGGGCTGCGGCGGCGCATCGCCCAGCACCGGCGCTGGCCCCGCCGCCCCTCGGTCGGCGAGGACGATCCCGACGATCCTGACGATCCCGACGACCACGACGACCACGCCGAGGAAGACGAGGATCACGGCCACGAGTTGCCCCCAGCCAAACGTGCGAGTGGCGATGGCGCCGGCAACCACACCGGGCTGGGCCTGTCGATCACCGTCGTGGTGGTCGGTGGCCGCGTCTCGTTCGACCGGATGCCGTGGTCGTGCCTGGAGGACGCTGCCGTCCATCGCCGACGTCGACCTCGGCTCGACATCGGGCGCACCATCGGCCGGCTGTGGCATCGCCGGCTCCTGTCTAGGCAGCGAGAGCGCGGTCTGTCCCAGGGCACTCAGCCGGTAGACGCTGCGGGCGGGCGAGAAGACATGGCCCGACTCCTCGAGCCGATGCAGGCCTCGCCAGACGGTCGCGTGCGTCAGGCCGGTGCGCTCCTCCAGTGCGGCCGGGCTCGTGGCACCGTCCGCGATCCCTCGCAGAAGCTGATCATCGCGGTCCATATGTCACATCCAATCTAGCCTTGAAGCGGCTCATTCCGGGTGAGTCCGGGTCCGCTCGGGCCTGAGACGCCTGAGCGGCTCATTCCGGGTGAGTCCGGGTCCGCTCGGCCCGGGACCCCAGGGGAGGCTGATTCCGGGTGAGTCCGGGTCTGCTCGGCCCGGCACCCCAGGGGAGGCTCATTCCGGGTGAGTCCGGGTCCGCTCGGCCCGGCACCCCAGGGGAGGCTCATTCCGGGTGAGTCCGGGTCCGCTCGGCCCGGGACCCCAGGGGAGGCTCATTCCGGGTGAGTCCGGGGACGCTCGGGCCTCCACCATTGGTCACGGCCTCGATATAGCCCGCGATGGCCGAAGCCGGAACCAGCCGGCGACGGCCCACCTTCAGCGAGCGCAAGCGACCGGCGGCCACCTCCTCGTACAGTCGACTGCGCCCGATCCCGAGCGCGCCGGCTGCCTCATTGATGGACAGCAGGCGGTCGGGCACGGGAGCCGGCGGCGTGGCTTGGGCGGCTATCTCAGCGCGGATGGCGGCAACTAGCTCGGCCATCGCACGCTCGATGCCAGAGGTCGGCTGTGACGGGCTCACCGCTCAGGCTCCTGCCGGCCTCGGTTCCTGCGCACCGAGGTTTCGGGCTCCTCCGGGCTGTGGACCATTTGGCCTCCGCCGAGGAGGGCTGCCCGCAGGATGTACGCCGCCTGCTCGCTCGGGTGACGCATCTCCCGGCTGGAGACGCGCACCAACGCCTCCCAGCTCTCGCTGCTCAGGGCCACGAACAGTCGCTTCATGTCGGAAGCGACGTTAGTCGGGTGTTGGCCTTGACCCCGAGCACAAACGCGCAGAGGAGTTTTCGCGCGCCCTGTTCAGCTCACCAGCCCAGGGCTGAGTCGGAGACCACGCCCGCAGGGAACCCCCGCCTACGGGAGTGTGTCCAGTATCTCGGCGATCCCCGGGTCCTCGTAGCCCCATCGCCGCAGCGTTGCCGGGTGCCTCCCAAGGCGGGCGGCGATGGCCTTGCGCGTCAGCCTGAGCTGGTACGCCTCCTGGCGAAACTCCTCGAGATCGCCGAACGCGCCGGCGTCGAAGCCCTCTTCCTCACGGAGAGCATTCACCGCAGCCTCTACTGCCCGGAACCGTTCCTCCCGGTCTACTGGCGGACGTCCCGATGGGTGTCGGGTCTTCCTCAAGCGCCTCGCCGCTCGCTCGCCTGCCTCCTCTTGGAGCACTGCGTTGAGGACCATTTCGGGATCCTGTCGCTCATCCTCGGTGAGACCGTCCCACACTCGTGGAAGATGGCGCTGCCACCGGTCGTCCGGTACCGATCTTGGTCGGCGTCGAGCCGCCTCCACCAAGGCGCTCGCCCGAGCGACTGCCAACTCGGGCAGCACCGCCCCGTTGGGAGCAAGAGCGAGCGTGCGGTCGACCTTGGTCGTCCCCGGGACCTCGCGCCAGATGGCCTGTGCAGCGCGGGTGTTGGCTTCGGCAAGCTGACCCGCGAGCGAGGCGCGCGTCCACACGTCCATGGCGGGGAGCTGCGCCCACGTCGGAGGCTGGTCTGCCGCGTGGCTGGGCCGGGCTCCGTCAGGCTCAGTGTCAGTCCGGGCCATCTTGCCCGTTGCCCCCCTCCCCCGGTCGCTCATGGACGGGCCTCCACATGCTGCCCGCCCGACCCGATGGCGCGATCCATCGCGTCGGCCGCGTCACGCCGCAGCTCGGGGACGACCGCGGCGTAGTGGGCGGCCGTGATCGCGATGCCGGCGTGGCCGAGCCATTCACTGATGACGGCGAGCGGCACGCCCTCGGCCAGCATCAAGGTCGCCGCGGAGTGCCGCAGGTCATGGAATCGGACTCGCGGCAGGCCGGCGGCGTCGCGGGCGCGCTGGAAGGCTGCTGAGACGACGTGCGGATGGAGCGCGCGGCCGATCGCGTCGGTAAACACGAGCCCGTCCTGGTCCTGCCAGGCCGAGCCCGCAACCTCCCGAACGGCGTCCTGCCGCTCCCGCTGGCGCCCGAGCGCGTCGCGCGCCAGAGCCGGAAGCGGGATCGTGCGGCGGGAGCGGGTCGACTTGGGTTGTGACAGAGCCCAGCCGCCCTCCCGCGCGAGGGCGAGCGAACGGCGCACGGTGAGCGTGCCGGCGGACAGGTCGATGTCGGCCCAACCGAGACCGAGCAGCTCTCCGAGGCGGAGCCCGGTCGAAACCGCGAGGGTGTACAGCGGCCCGTACTCGTCGGCCTCGGTCGCGTCGAGCAGATGGCGGACGTGCGGCGCCTCCAGGTAGCTCACGGGTCGATGCGGGACGTACACCGGTCGTGCGTCGGCGGCGGCGTTCCGGCCCACGAGCCCGTCACGAACGGCATCGGCGAGCGCCCGGCGCAGGGTGGCGCGGATGTGCCGCACGGTGAGCGGCGAGATGCCACCAGCGTTCTGCCGGCCGCGGGTCCGCTTCTCCGGTCGCTGCGGACGCCCGCTCGTCAGGAACCCGGCGAGCGTCCGCTCCACCTCGGCCGGCGTCAGGCGGGCGAGCGGCAGCCGGCCGAGCGTGGGAGTCAGATAGCACCGGACGTGCATCTCGCGGGTCCGCCAGGTCGAGGGGCGCACGCGGCTCTGGTCGCGTTCGATCCACGCCGAGAGGTAGTCCCCGAGGGTCAGCCTCCGTCCGGACGGCGCGAGGGTGCCCAGCCGCAGTTCCCGGCGCAAGTCATCGAGCCGGTCGCGGGCTTGCTCAGAGGTCCGACCCGAGACGACGCGACGGCGACGCCGGCCGTCTGCGTCGGTCCAGGTCAGGGCGCCTCGCCAACGACCATCATCGGTGTGATAGACGGAGCCCTCGCCCGGTGATCGCCGGCGGGCTGGGGCGGCGGTAGACTTCGCCATCGGGAGCGCTCCTCAGTGACAGGACGCGACCTTGACGGCCTCCGGTCCCTAGCCGGGGGCCGTCGCGTCTGTACGGGAGTGTACGCCCGTTGCTACCGAGTTGCTACCTCCAGAAGCCAAGATCGCCCATTGAAAGGGCGATCTGATCGGGAAAGTGGAGGCGACGGGCGGGATCGAACCGCCGAATAGAGGTTTTGCAGACCTCCCCCTTAACCACTTGGGTACGTCGCCCCGTTGCCAGCAAACCTGGCCGGTAACTGGCTGGCCCTCGAGGATTCGAACCTCGGTTCACGGATCCAAAGTCCGCTGTCCTACCACTAGACGAAGGGCCAGCGGCTGTCGAGGGCCGGTCTGAGGGAAGAGAGTGGAGCGGAAGACGGGACTCGAACCCGCGACCCTCACCTTGGCAAGGTGATGCTCTACCAACTGAGCCACTTCCGCTCGATCGCCGCCCGGCCATCCGGGGCTCGTTCTTTGGTGCCGAGAGCCAGGATCGAACTGGCGACACCGCGATTTTCAGTCGCGTGCTCTACCAACTGAGCTATCTCGGCCCGCTTGGCTTCGGGGTGCCACTCCCTTGGCGGCCGACAGGGTAGCACATCGCCACTGCGACGGTCGAGCCCGGAGCGCCGTGCCGGCGCGGCCCGGGGTGTCCGTCAATCGAGCCCCTGCAGCTGCCGGATTGCCTTGGGATCGAGGGGTGGGTCGCCGGTCAGCTCGCGGAGCCGATTGATGCGATCCACGATAGGAGGGTGGGTCGAGAAGAGGCCGTGCGCACGCGCCTCGACCTTCTTGATGGGGTTCACGATGTAGAGGTGCTGGGTCGCGCGGTTCGCCACTTCCAACACGTCCTGGTCCGACGCGATCTTAGCTAGCGCGCGCTCGAGGCCTGCCGGGTTGCGGGTGAGCTCCACGCTCGACGCGTCGGCGAGGTACTCGCGCTGGCGGCTGACGGCCAGCTGGACGAGCCGGCCGAAGATCGGGGCGAGGATGGCCAGCACGATGGCGACCACGAACAGGATCAGCTGCAGCGCTCCTGCCCCGCCCTCGCGGTTGCCGCCTCGCCGCGGGCCCCCACCGAAGAACGTAAACCGAATGAAGATGTCGGCCAAGAGGGCGATCCCGCCCACCAAGACTGCAACAAGCAGCGTAAACCGGATGTCGTAGTTGCGCACGTGCGACATCTCGTGGCCGATGACGCCCTGCAGCTCCTCGCGGTCGAGCTTCTGCAGCAGCCCCGTGGTGATCGCGACGGAGGCATGCTTCGGATCCCGGCCTGTGGCGAAGGCGTTGGGTGCCGAATCGTCGATGATGTACACGCGCGGCATCGGGACGTTCCCGGCGATCGCCATCTCCTGAACCACGTCGAACAGCTGCGGCGCTTGCTGTGCGGTCACTTCGTGCGCCCGCGACGTGCTCAGGACTAGCGAGTCCCCGCCGAAGTAGGAGCCGGCCGTCAGCAGCAGTGACAGGAGCACAGCGCCCAGCAGCACGATGTATGCGGTCCCGAGGTCCCCGCTCACGCCGTACCCGATCGCGAACCCGAGCGCGGCCAGCACGACGAGCACAATTACCGCCAGCAGCACCGACTGCCGGCGGTTAGCAGCCTCCTCGCTGTGGAAGGTGGTGCGCGCGATCATAGCCAGCGGCGTCCTCAGCTGAGCGTCAGGCCGACCTGCGGGACCTGCTGCGCCTCGGGCTCGGCCTCGAAGAACTCGCGACGGGCAAACCCGAAGGGACCAGCCAGCAAAGCACCTGGCAGCGTGGCGATCGACGTGTTGTACTCCATGACGCTGCCGTTGTAATTCTGCCGCGAGAAAGCGATCTGGTTCTCTGTCGTCGTGAGCTGCTCCTGAAGGGCGAGCACGTTCTGGTTTGCCTTGAGGTCGGGGTAGTTCTCCACCACGGCGAACAACGAGCGCAACGTCTGGGACAACTGGTTCTCAGCTGCTGCCGCGGCCGCCGGCCCTTTCGCCCCCGCGGCGACCGCGCTCGCGCGCGCGTTGGTGACGTTTTCCAGGACCTTCTGCTCGAACCCCATATAGCCCTTCACGGCATTGACGAGGTTCGGGATCAGGTCGTGCCGGCGCTTGAGTTGGACGTCAATCTGCGCCCACGCTTCATCGACACGGATGCGGCGCTGCACGAGCCCGTTGTAGATGAGCACGCCCCCGCCGACGATCACGACGAGGATAACGATCACGAGAAGCACGATGGGGTCCACAAAGATCCCTCCACCGACGGGTACGGGCGGCGCCCACCCTAGCGTCGTGCAGTCTAGCGACCGCGCGGCGAGCCTGTGGCCGGGGCGTCGCTTGCGGTGGCCCACGTCCCGGCGATACCGACGGCGTCCGCCCGGCACGTCCGGACAGTGGTGGGCGGTAGAGGACTCGAACCCCTGACATCCTCGGTGTAAGCGAGGCGCTCTGACCAGCTGAGCTAACCGCCCGGGAAGAGAAACGCGGCGCCCGGTGGGCGCCGCGTCAGATCAGGAACAGGAAGGTGGTGCCCAGGCCGGGACTTGAACCCGGATGACTTGCGTCATACGCCCCTCAAACGTACGCGTATACCAATTCCGCCACCTGGGCACGAGCACCGCGAGCCGTCCACGAGGATGGTACCGAGGAAGGGAGTCGAACCCATACGCCCTTGCGGGCACTAGCTCCTGAAGCTAGCGCGTCTACCTATTCCGCCACCTCGGCCCGTGCCCGTCCGGCGAGTCACTGGCCGGGCGGCGTCGCGAGGCGCCATGTTAGCACATCCCAGAATTGCTCTCCGGGGTCCGAGATCAGGGTCGAGGCCGGCCCCTGAACCGTGTCGCGGACGACGTACGCGTAGTCCGCGTACACGAGCGGAAGGATCGGAAGCTCCTGGGCGAGGTCCGCCTCGACTTCCGCGAGGCGCTGGGCGCGCGTGGCCTGCGACGCGTACGTGCGGGCGGCCTCGAGCAGCGGATCGAGCTTCACGGACTGGAATCCGCTCAGATTCGAACCTCCCACCGGCGCCTGCACCGACGCTAGGAGAGGGTACAGGTCGGCGTCGAGTCCGACGTTGAGGTCGACGATGGCCGCGTCGTACTGGCCGGGGACTAGCCGCTCGTTGACCAGCTGGTCCGCGGTCACCGTGACGAACCGGACCGGAAGCCCGATGCGCGCCCAGGCCGCCTCGACTTGGAAAGCGATGGCGGCATCGATTGGGTTGGTCGCCGCGTCGACGGTCAGAAGCTCTATGGTGACCCGCGCCTTCGACCCAGGACGAAGCCAGCCCAATCCGGAGCGCTTCCAGCCGGCAGCCTCCAACTCCTTCGCCGCCCCGCTGGTGTCGTACGGGACGCGGCCAGCCGACGCGGCGCTGAACGCCCACGACGCAGGCGGCACAAGCGTGTCGGCCCGCACTCCGAAACCACCCAGCTGGTTCCGTACCAGGGCGTCGCGGTCAATGGCGAGCAGCAGCGCACGCCGGACATGCACGTTCTGGAAGAGCGTGTGCCCGAACCGCAGGTTGAGCATCACGGCCGTCGCGACGGTGCGCGGGTATCGCACGACCGTGACGCCCGGAAGGGCGCCTAGGCTTGCGGTCAGGCTCGGAGCGAGTCCGCCGGCTGTGTCGAGGGTCCCCGACCGGAAGGCAGCAGCGAGCGCGTCCTCATCCGGGAAGAGTCGGATGTCGACCTGCTGCACGGTCGACGAGACCGTCCAGTCGAGCGGGTTCGTTGGGAGCGGGGCCGGCGTGGCCAGCGCAGCGTCCACGCGCTCCAGCACGGCGCCGGAGGTGTCGAGCGAGACGAGCCGAAACGGACCCGAGCCGACCGGGCTCAGACCGAACGGCGAGGTGCCCATTTCGGTCACTGCCTGGTCGGCGAGCAGATGGGCGGGCAGGATCGGGCTGCGCGCGGCGAGGGGGAAGTTGGCGACGGGCGCGGACAGGGTGAACCGGACGTCGAACCGGTCGAGCTCCTGCACGGTGACCCCCTCCCATGCGCCGGCAAGCGGACCGTGGTAGTCGGGTCGCTGCGTCGTGAGCACCGTGAAGACCACGTCGTCGGCGGTCACCGGCGCTCCGTCGTGCCATGCGGCGCCGCCTCGGAGCTGGAATGTCCACGTTCGGCCATCGCGGCTCGCGGACCAGCTCGACGCCAAGTCCGGGAGCACGCTGCCGTTGGGTCCGAGCCGCGTCAGCCCGCTGAACAGGAGCGCATCCACGTCGAGCTCCGGACGTGACCGCGCGAACAGCGGGTCCAGTGTGTTGATCGTGCCCACGACGCCTTCTCGCAGCACGCGTGGGGCGGGGCTGGGTGCCGGAGAAGCCGGGGAGACGGCGGTGTCGGGAGGCGGCGGCACCAAGATCATGGCACCGGCGATAGCCACAAGGGCGGCCAGCGCGAGCGCCACCAGGGCATGGTCACGACGGGTCATGACCCTCCCTGGGGTGGAATCCGGGGACCGCTCAGCTGACGAGCCGGTACACCGCAAGAGAGAAGATCACGAACAGGACACCCAGCAGGATCGTGAACTGGAATAGCCGCTTCTCGATCCCGCGGCGGCTGCGGTACACGGCCGAGTCGCCGCCGAACGCCGACGAGAGCCCCGCGCCGCGGGCCTGGAGCAGGATGGATGCCATCAGCCCGATGCTGATGACGATCTCGGCAAGAGCCAGAAAGGGATTCAAGGAAAACGCGACCTCCGATGCGACCACCTCAGGCGGCTTGGAAGGATAGCACAGGCGGCTGTCCCGGACGGGGAACTCAAACGCGGCGCAGAGGCCGGCAGGTCCCAGGAACAGGGCGTCAGGACCACTCAGGTGCACCGTTCGGCCCGCGGCGCGGCGCGCTCGGCGATCGGATAATGAGGTCATGGAAACAACTACAAGTGCATCGTTGGATCCCTCCCCCGCCGAGAGCGCACAGCATCGCCTCGTGCTTCTCAGGCACGGCGAGAGCACCTGGAACAAGGACAATCTGTACACAGGGTGGACGGACGTCGACCTGTCTGACAACGGCATCGTCGAGGCGCACGAGGCGGGACGCGTCCTCCGGGACGAAGGATACGTCTTCGACATCGCGTTCACGTCCGTCCTGAAGCGCGCCATCCGGACCCTTTGGATCGCGCTCGACGAGCTCGACCAAATGTGGATCCCGGTCACGAAGTCCTGGCGGCTGAACGAGCGCCACTACGGCGCACTGCAGGGCCTCAACAAGGCCCAGACCGCCGTGCAGTACGGCGAGGAGCAGGTGCGGCTGTGGCGGCGCAGTTACGACGTGCCGCCCCCGCCGCTGGACCTCGATGACCCTCGGTTTCCGGGACGCGACCCGCGCTACGCCGACGTCCCCTCCGCCGATCTGCCCAGGTGCGAGGCCCTGGTGAACACCGTAGCGCGCTTCCTCCCCTACTGGCACGCGGAGATCGCCCCGGTCGTCCGGTCCGGGAAGCGCGTCCTGATCGTGGCGCACGGCAACAGCCTGCGGGCCCTGGTGAAGTACCTTGACCAGATGTCCGACCAGGCGGTCGTCGACCTGAACATCCCGACGGGGGTGCCGCTTGTGTACGACCTGGACCCCAACCTACGACCTGTGCGCCACTTATACCTGGGCGACCCTGAACAGATCGCCGCGGCGATGGCGGCAGTGGCGGCGCAGGGCAAGGCCCAGCCGCAAGGCTGACCCCGGGCGGGGATCGATCGCGTCGCCGGCTCGCGCCGCGGTCTAAGCTGAACAGTCCCCGAGTTCTCCCCACGTACTCTACCCTGTTCCCAAGCGTGCCCGATCATCTCCCCCAGCAAGCACCCGGTTTGTGCGTGCCGAACTCAAGGCGTTGCGCGGCCCAGCCGTCGAGATGACGATACGGCGCGTGCTGGCGGAGCACGAGCGCTCCGAGAATGGCTGAGGCCGGGCCCAGGGTGACACCTGGTCCAGCCTCAGGTCGCGCTCGAGGGTCCAGCACCAGAGGACCGCGCTTCGGTCAGCTGCCCGGCCAAGCGGCGCGGCCCACTCCGACCGGGCCGGGTACCTATAGCGAACTAGGTTACGTGCGTCCGGGATCCCGGCGGTGTTCGCTGTAAGAGCGTGGCTGGCTTACGGGATCGCTTCGGGATCGGCTTCGGGGGCGGGAGGCTCATTGGCGAGCGTCAGGAGCGCAGCGCGCACGGCCTGGCGCTGTGCCCCAGTTCGGCCCTGCGCCGCTCTGCGCTCCTCGCGCCGCGCGTTCTGCTCGACCGCTTCGTCCACGATTTCTTCCGCGTCGCTCGGCCCGGTCAGGCCGAGGTTCACGGACCGGATGCCGCCAAGCTCGAGGAAGTCCAGCGCGACCTTCGCCGCGCCAGGGCTGCCAGACTTGAAACCGAAGGCGACGGCGTCCAACGCATCCAGCAGGAGCGTGCGCGTCCGATCTTAGACGCTCTGCCAGATCGCCGCTCGCCGTGCATTCAGGGCTGCCTGGAAGCCCGGGTGATGGAGTCGCCAGTTCGTCACGGCCACCCGGTGGACGCCGGTCCACCGGGTGGCCTCGTCATCAGACAACCCAAGGGAGAGAATGTCGATGGCCTGCTCCTGCGCGACGGTCAGCACCTGTAGCTTTTTGTAGCGTGTTGTAGTCAGGCGTCCGGGCGCATCTCCGCCACGCACGCAGCCCCAAGGTGACGCACCGGCGACCAGCCGTCGCCAGCGAAATTGGGGACCCGGCCATCAGCGCGGTCACCTCGCAGCCAGCGCTCTCAACCGACCCGTTGGTGGGCTCCCGGGTTATACCCGACGTGTCCCGGAAAGTACAGGACTAGCGGGCCGCAGCCCGCCGCGCGGCGGCGGTCGTGGCAGCGCTCGCGACGATCCCGGCCATCTCGTCAGGCTTCAGGCTCGCCCCGCCGACCAGCGCACCGTCGATCGCCGGCTCCGCGAGGAACTCGCCGATGCTCGCCGCCGTCACGCTGCCGCCATACAGGACTGGCACGGCCGCCACGGCGTCCCGCGTCCATCCGTTTGCCTCAAGCGCCGACCGGATCGCGTCGGCCATCGCCGCCGCGTCTGCACCGCGCGCCGTGCGGCCGGTGCCGATCGCCCAGACCGGCTCGTAAGCGATCACGATCAGATCCGCCCATGCCCCGCCGGTCAGGCCTCCCGCGACCAGCGCCCGGCGGACCTGCTCGCGGACGACCTCTTCGGCCCGTCCAGCTTCGCGTTCCTCGAGCTGCTCGCCTACGCACCAGATCGGGCGCAGGCCGGATTCCAGGCAGCGCGCCACCTTCCGGCCGATCAACTCGTCCGTCTCACCCATGTCCCGGCGTCGCTCGGAGTGACCCACGATGCACCACGCAGCAAGGCCAGCCAGCATCGCGGCGCTGATTTCGCCGGTGTAGGCCCCGGCATCACGCACGTGGACGTTCTGAGCTCCCACCGCGACGTTGGTTCCGGCCAGCGCGTCCCGGACCGCGGCCAGACACACGTAGGGCGGGCAGATCACCCGCTGCACGTCAGGCAGATCGGTGGCCGCGGCGATCGCGGCCGCGAGCGGCCCGGCGTCGCCCGGGGTGGTGTTCATCTTCCAGTTGGCGGCAATGATGATTGGTCGCATGTGGGGATTATCCCGGCCGCGCGTCCTCCCGTCCCGGGCCGAATGGGGCATCCGCGACGGAGGGATGGCGCGCCAGACGCTCGATGCGCTCGAGCGCGCGCTGGACGGACGACCGCGTCACGCCGAGGTCGGCAGCCAGCTCGGCCAGCGTGCCGTCGGGGATTGCCCGGCGCGCTCCAGCGGCAGCTTGCACCGCCTCCCGTTCGGCGGCCAGCCGCCCGTCCGCGGCGAGGCTCGCGATGGCCTGGAGCTGCCGCGCCGATGCGCCGACGGCGCGTTCCAAGTTCGCCGCCTCGGCATTAAGAAGCCTGTTTAGATCGCCTCGCAGAGTCCGCGCAACGCCGCGCGCTTCAAGCTCGAGCAGCGAGGGACCGCCGCCGATCGCGCGCAGGAACGCGGCCACTCTGTCGCCGCTCTTCCAGGTGACGACGCCCCGCCCTCGTCGCACGCGGACCGCGGCGGGGAGACCCAGCAAGTCGAGCCGCCGCGCGAGCTCCGAGGCGTCACGCGGATCCACGACGAACTCGAGGTGCGTGCGCGTGGTGCCGAGGCTCAGGGAGCCACGCGCAAGGAACAAGCCGCGCAGCCACGCCAAACGGCAGTGGTCGGAAGCCGCCTCCCAGTCGAAAGCAGAGGGAGACCGCGGATCCACGGCGGACGCCGACCCGAGACGAACCGCAAGCCGCGCCACGACGGGCGAGCGCGCTTCGCCCGTCGCCGCGGCCCCAAGCCCGGCCCGCTCAGCGATCCTGCAGCACTGCCTCGTCGGCTCCACCGCGGCAAGCTCCGCGCGGATCGCCGCGACGAACCCCCGGTCGACGCCCGCAGTCTGGCTACCGCGCCGTGACTCCCGTGCCGCACGCGACGGCCGGGGGCCGGCAGCGGACCTCGTCCCCGGGCCATCCGGCCGCGCGCGATTTCTGCGTCGGGTTCCCGCCCCAGGGCCGCCGACCGGGGGCGGGACCGCGCCGCCACCGGGAGCTGGCTCGTTCCTCATGCCGTATTCGCGACGCGCAGCGGCGGCCGTAAGCGCCCGCGTTGCTGGTAGATCGACAGCAGCGCGGCGCCCAGCAGGGCCGAGTCGTGTCGGTGCGCGTTCCCGACATCGACCACTGCTCGCCGGATCACCTCGGGGCCAGTTCGTGGGGGCACCCAGTCCAAGCGAACGGGCTCACTCAGGTCGCCCTCGGGGTGGGAGGCGAGGAGATTGTCGTTGACCAGCACGACATCGACGAGTGAGGCCCCGGCATGCGCCTCCAGCGCAGCGATGTGTGCGGCCAAGCCGTAGCCCTCTGTCTCCCCGACCTGTGTGGCCACGTTGCACACGTAGCACCGCAACGCGTGGGACGCCGCCAGGGCGTCACGGACCTCGGGGACGAGCAGGCTCGGCAACAGGCTCGTGTACAGGCTCCCTGGGCCGAGGACGATGCAGTCCGCCTCGGCGATCGCGTCGAGCACCTCGGTCGTGGCATGCACGTCGCCGGGCGTCAGCCACACCCGGTCGATCCCAGACGCCCGCGCGATGACGGACTGGCCGTGGATCTCCCGCCCGTCCAGGAGGCGGGCGTGCAGTGTCAACGGAACAGGCGCCGCCGGAACCACCTGGCCGCGCACCGCCAGCACGCGGTTCGACTGCCGCACGCCTTCCTCGAAATCTCCCTCGATGGCGCTCATGGCCGCAATCAGCAGGTTTCCGAAGGAGTGGCCGCCCACGCCGGGGGACGGCGGGTGCTCGTCCGGGAACCGGTACTGCAGCAGCCGGGTCATGAGCGGTTCAGCGTCGGCTAGGGCAGCAATGCAGTTGCGGATGTCGCCCATCGGAGCAATTCCGAGCTCCATCCGTAGTTTGCCTGACGAACCCCCGTCGTCAGCGACCGTCACCACGGCCGTGATGTTGCTCGTGTGCTCCTTGAGCCCACGCAGCAGTACGGAGAGCCCGGTCCCGCCACCGATCGCCACGACACGCGGACCTCGGGCCAAGTACCGTTTCTGGTAGATGACCTCGACGAGTGGACCTGACGGATCTCCGTAGGGCAGCAGGAGTGTGCGGACGAGCTTGACCACCCCCACCAGGAACAGCACGATGCCCGCGACGAGCAGCGGCACCGCGCGCTCGCCGTACGGCAAGAACTGCAGCGTCAGGACATACACTACGCCTCCAAGCGGACCTGGCAGGATGATGTTGCGATAGATCTGCTTGAGCACGAACGCCCCAGCCAACGCCAGGGCGAGTTCGCCGACCAGCACGAGCGCGAGCCACCGCTTGACACCGATCCCGGGCATCAGCCAATAGCGCAACCGCCCGCCGCGCAGCGACGCACCTGGCCGCGAGGGCGTGCGGCGGCGGCGCGCATCGGCCCCAGGGCGCGACGGCTGGCTCATGACGCTTCCCTCACGCCCGGTCCAGCTCGCGGTGCCAGACGCTCACGTTGCCGTATCCGCGCTCCGTCCACCGGCGCCTCAGCTCCTCCGCGATCACGATGGAACGGTGGTAACCACCAGTGCAGCCGACGGCGACCGTCAGGCGCGTCTTCCCCTCGGCAGCGTACGCCGGCATGGCGAACTCAAAGAACTCGTCCGTCAGCCGGAGGAACCGCTGTGCCGCAGGCTGCGCCAGAACTCGCTGCCGGACCGGCTCGGTGAGGCCCGACAAAGGCCGCAGCTCGGGATCGTAGTAGGGGTTCTCCATGAACCGGACGTCGAACACGATGTCGGCCTCGATGGGAAGACCGTACTTGTACCCGAAACTCACCAGCTGGAGGGTCATCCCCTCCGCTTCCGTCCCCTGGTCTAGCGCGCCAAAGATACGCTCCCGCAACTCGCGGCTCGACAGGTCGGACGTGTCGATGATCACGTCGGCGCAATCCCGGAGGGGCTCCAGGACAAGCCGCTCTTGGGCGATCGAGGCGGCGATGCCATGAGCCCCGCCCAGCGGGTGGCGATGGCGCGTCTCGCTGAACCGACGGACGAGCACATCGTCGCGAGCCTCCAGGAAAAACACCTGCGGCTGGAGGCCCCTCCTCTGCAGTGCGTCCATCATCCCGCCGAATGCCGCCGGCGCGTCCCCGGCGCGGACGTCGATGACGATCGCGACACGGTCGAACCGGGCAGAGTCGCGCGCGACCAGCTCGGCAAGGCCGGGCAGGAACTCGGACGGCAGGTTGTCAACAACCGTGTATCCCAAATCCTCGAAGAGCTTGCTCGTCGTGGTCTTACCGGCCCCGGAGAGCCCGGTGATCACGGCGACGTGCTGGGTCTCCACCATCGACCGGTCCTCGCGGCGGGTCGTCACCGCCCGGTCCAGCGGACCAGGCGGATGCTGAACTCGAACAGCACATACATCACGACGCCGAGCACGCTCGGGCTGATGGGATCACCGCCGGGGGTTATGACGACCGCAAAGACCGTGATCGCGAGGATGACCATCCGCCGGTTCTTGCGCAGGCGCTCGGAAGTGACGATCCCGACCTTGCTAAGCAGGACCAGGACGATCGGGAACTCCATCACGAGACCAAACGCCAGAAACAGCATAGTCACGAAGCCGAAGTACGCCTCGGCGGTGATCAGAGGCTCCAGCACGCCCGGCACGGCGAACCCCAGCAGAAACGCCGAGGCGAACGGCAGGACGACGTAAGCGACGCCAACTCCGAGCGCGAAGAACAACAGCGCGAGCGGAACCCAGGGCCGCGCCAGCCGCCGCTCCTGCGGCGTGAGGCCGGGTGCGATGAAGCGCCACAGCTGCCACAGGATCACCGGCATGGCCAACACGACGCCGATCACGACGGCCACCTTGAGCTGGATAAGGAACGCACCGCCGAGGTCGGTGAACCGCAGCGCACCGGGGATCGGTGCCTTCAGGATCTTGATCGCGCGGGGCGCAAGGAACAGCCCCGCCACCGAGCCGACAACGATCGCCAGGATCGAGTAGAACAGGCGACGTCGAAGCTCGGCCAGGTGCTCGACGAGGCTCATCACACTCTCGTCGCCGGCCGCCGGGGAGGGTGAAGCGGGTCCGCGAGCGTTGCCGCCAGTCAGCGCAAGGTCCACCGGCCGAGCCGCTTCGATGTCAGCCATGTACGCGGCTGGATGCGGGAGGATCAGGCCCCTGCGAGGGGCTCGGCCGAGTTCGCCGACCGAGGCTCGGCCACGGCGCTCACGGCTGCAGGCTCGGCCTGTGGGAGCCCAGCAACGCGCGCAGCCTGCGCGGCGGCCGGAATAGCGGGAGCAACGGGTGCCAGAACGGCGGCGGCAACGGGCGCGACTGGCTGGCGGGCAGTAGTGTCGATCCGCACGGACTCCTGGACATCGCTCGCAGCCTTGCGGAACTCGCGGATGCTGGACCCAAGGCTCTTGCCGATTTCCGGCAACTTGCTCGGCCCGAGCACGAGCAGCGCGACAGCCAGGACCAGGATGATCTCCATGGGTCCGATGTCAGGCATGGTCGCGGCGACTCCTCGGCTCATCCTCGGTCAGGGGCGCGATTGTAGCACCGGCAATCGGCGCGCCCACTCGTCGGCAGCGGCCGCGATAGCCTCGGCGGGGTCGCCAGCGCCCTTCGACGCACCTGCGATTCCGCGCGACACGTTCACGAGCAGGCCCCCGCCCGCACGTGAGCCGGCGTCGCCGGAGATCGCGCGCCCGCTCGTCAGCGCCGCGTCCGCGTCGCCACCCTGCGCGCCGACGCCGGGCACCAGGAACGCTAGGTCCGGCGCGACGCCACGCAAGACGGCCAACTCGCGGGGGGCGGTCGCACCCACCACGAGTCCCGCCGTCCCGTAACGCTCGTTCCACAACCGCACTCTGCGGGCCACACGCACGTGGAGCGGCTCTTCAGGCCAGGTCGCTTCCCCGTTGGCCGCGACCTGGAGGTCCTGCAGCTCGCCGGCCCCCGGGTTCGACGTCCGGCACAGCACGTAGGCGAACCTCTCGGCCCGCTCGAGCAACGGGGCGATGGCCTCGCTCCCAAGGTACGGGCTGACGGTGACAGCGTCGGCACCCAGTCGGTCGAAGAGCGCCACCGCTTGGCGCGCGGCCGTCGACCCGATATCGCCGCGCTTCGCGTCGACGACCACGGGCACGTCGGGCGGGATCCGGGCCCGCAGCCGTTCGAGCGCCGCGATGCCCTGGCTGCCAAAAGCCTCGAAGAAGGCCAGGTTGGGCTTGACCGCGGCGACGCGGGCCAGGGCAGCGTCGAGCAGCACCTCCACGAAGCGCTCCATGCCTGCCAGATCCGACGAGAAGCCGTGCGGGAGCGAGGCTGGGTCAGGATCCACGCCAAGGCAGAGCACCGTGGCGGATGCGGCCGTCCTCGCCCCGAGGCGCTCGAGATACGTCGCAGTGCTCATCTCAGGGAGCCGACGCGGCTGCGGACGAGGCCGCGGGGTTGCCGGGCACAACCAGAAGGCCGGACGCGGCGGCGGGCGACGTCGGCGCCGCGGTGGGCAGCTGAGACGGCGGGACGTACCACACCGGCCGGGACGTGCCGTCGAGCTGGCTCTGCGACGTAAGCGGCTCCAGCTCAGCGACGGTGAACCGTGGAGCCGTCCCGCCGAGCGTGATGAGTTGCAGGTCGATGGTGGCCCCGACCGCCCGCAAGAAGGCGATCTGGTTGCCTGAGGGAGACCAAGTCGGCGCGAAGCTCCGCTCGTCGTGGGTCAGAGTCGCGAGCAATTTCCCGCTGTGCGAGTCGAGGATCACCACGTCCCGTCCACGGGCCGTGGTCCTCACCGCCGCGAGATAACGGCCATCCGGCGACCAGGAGGGCTGCGCGTACCCATTCGTCGTGAGGAAGCTCGCCGTCCTGGTCTTGACGTCGTACACGGCGATCCGGGGCGCGCCGTACGCGCCTGCCTTGTCGTTGTACGTGTACGCGATGGCAGACCCATCGGGACTCCATTGCGGATCATTCTGGCCGAGGCCGTACCCGTAGTAGTCGGCCTCGCCGACGGACAGCCGCGTCAGGCGCCCGCCACCCACGGGAAGCGTCGACAGGGCCACACTGTAGTTGAACGGATCAGGCGCGTCGCTAAGGAGCGCGAACGTTGTGCCGTCCGGGCTCAGCGACGGCTGCCAGAGTCCATAGAAGTACTGGCCTCCCGCAGGGAGCGAGTACAGCCCGCTCTCGATAGCCGTTGAAGCCGCGCCGGGCGCGTCCGCCATGCTCGAGAGCACGGGGTACTCGAGCGTGTAGTTCACGGCCGAGCCGGCGACACAGCCCCCGGCCGCGATGTAGCTGCAGGGAACCTGCGTCTTCTTGGACAGCAGGCGGACGAAGTAGATGGTCTTCCCGTCCGGCGACCACGTGGGCGTCTGGTCCGTACCACCTGAGGTTAGCCGTGTGAGCTGGTCGTCCCCGGAGACCGACCAAATGTTCCCGGCCTTGACGAAGAGGATAGTGCCGACGACGTGGGGGGGCTGAGCAGCGACAGGGGTATAGACCACCACTGGGTTCGGCGTGCGGTTCGGGACGTCACCCGGATGCAGTTCTCGGATGGGGATGATGTCGGGCAGCGGGCCACCGAGCAGTCCATAGCTCAGCACAGCGACCACCACAAGCCCGACCGCCGAGAGCAACGAGGCGATGCCCGGTATGGTGCGGCGGCCCGGCGGCCGTTGTGAACCGTCGCCGTCCCGCTGCCGCGCGACTCGCCGGGGCAGCCGGTTCCCGCTCACGCGACGCCCTCGCGCGACGCGGCAGCTGCCCACCCCCCGGAGGTCGCGATGTCCACAAGCTCCAGCTGCAAAGATTCGAAGCCCCCGAACCGCCGGCTGCCGATCCTCGCCACGATGTCGACCCGGTCGCCCGCCAGAACGGCGCCGGCCAGGTCCGCGCGTCCGAATGCGATGACGTCCAGCACCTCGCGTCCCTTCGAGACCGTCATCTGCACGTGCCCGTTCGAGACCGGGCGGACGCGCGTCACGGTCGCGCCGAGGACGGCCACGCGCGGTGCCGGGTTCCCCGCACCGAAGGGCTCGAGCCGCTCGAGCTCGTGGAACAGCGCGTAGTCGACGTCGAGGACCTGAACCACGAGATCGATCGGCAGCGGCGGCTGCGGCACTGCCGATGGCGCTAGGGCCGCGAGCGCTTGGAAGTCCGCCCGGAACGCGTCCACTGCTCCCGGCAGTAGGTCGCACCCGGCCGCCTCGGGGTGCCCGCCATACCGCACGAAGTGTCGCTCGCAGGAGCCGAATGCGCGGGCCAGATCGAGCCCACCCGACGGTGCGCGTGCCGACCCGCGCCATGGCTCCGCGTCGGTGGAGAACACCACCACGGGCCGCCGGTGCGTCTCGGCTAGTCGCCCAGCGACCAGTCCGATCAGCCCCACCGGCCACGGTCCCGCGACTACGATGGCCGGCGACTCGCCCGGGTCACCCACCGCGTCCCGCGCCTCCGCCAGCGCGACGGCCGTCAGGTCACGACGCGTCCGGTTCGCTTCGTCGAGCTGCCCCGCCAGCTCGTCGGCCTCGCCGGCGTCCGAGGCGAGCAGCAGCCGAGCCGCGAGCGTCACTTCGCCGATCCGGCCGGCGGCGTTCAGCCGCGGCGCGATCGAGTACGCCACCGACTCCGCATCAATGCGATCAGGCGCCAGTGCGGCGACCCGGATCAGCGCGGCGAGCCCGGGCCGGGCGTCCCGGCGCAGGAGTTCGAGTCCGAGTCTTGCGATCGCGCGGTTCTCGCCGAGCAGCGGCGCCACGTCCGCCACCGTGCCAATGGTGGCCAGGTCGGCGAGGTCGAGCCACCGGGCGCGGCTGGCAGGTGAACCGTCCTCAAGCAGCAACTGCGCGAGCTTGAACGCGACGCCCGCCCCGGTCAGGCGGGGATCTGGGTACCGGCTGTCCGGGCGGTGAGCGTTCACGAGCGCCGCGGAGCCGGACGA
This sequence comes from uncultured Chloroflexia bacterium, assembly GCA_963835945.1. Lineage (GTDB taxonomy): Bacteria > Chloroflexota > Limnocylindria > Limnocylindrales > CSP1-4 > JAJYNJ01. The sequence goes on along the minus strand of CAWIHR010000003.1, from coordinate 9,804 downwards.
GCGATCCGGGACGTGATGATGGTCCGTCACAAGGACGTCGATTCCCCAACCGGCAGCCTGTGCGATCTCGTCCGGGCTGCTGGTCCCACAGTCCACAGTCACGATGACTGCGCACCCGGTCGCCTGAGCACGCTCGACGGCCCCCACCGAGAGCCCGTGGCCGTCCGTGAACCGGCTCGGCACGTACGGCTCGACCTCAAGCCCCCAGGCGCGGAGCGCGAGGACCATTACCGCCAATCCAGTCAGGCCATCGGCGTCGAAGTCCCCATAGACCATCACCCGGTCGGCCCGATCGCGTGCCCGCGCAAGCCGCGCCCGGAACTCGAGTGCGTCCGGCAAGAGCGAGGGATCGTTCAGCGCTGCGACTGGGTCGCCGAGGAACGCCTCGAGGTCCTCAGGACGTGCGCAGCCGCGCGCGGCCAGCACCTCCAGCAGGCGTCGCGACACGCTTAGCCGTTCCGCAGCCGATACGAGATCTGGCGAGATGGCCGCTGGAGCGGCGAGAGCCCAGGCGCGGGCCGGTCGGAGCATCACGGCGGAGTCTGCCACGGCGTGGTTCACGACCTCTTACCGGACCACCTGCCTGCTGCGACGGCGGCGGGCGGTAGCAGGCCGGCACGACCCGATAAGCCCGTCCCGCCGCGGCTCACCGCGTGGCGCGTGCCAGCGCCAGCGTCTGCTGACGGCGATGATCCTCCCACTGGTGCCACACGACCAGGATCATGCTCGCATTGAAAATCGACGAATACGTCCCGGAAATGATCCCGATCAGTAGCGCTAGCACGAACTCACGGATCGTGTCTGCACCGATCAGCAGCAGTGCCGTCAGCACGATCACGACCGTCATGGAGGTACTGATCGACCGACCCAGCGTCTGGAGGATGCTGTGGTTGACGATGGCGTCGAACGGCTCGCCGGCGTGCCGCGCTCGATTCTCGCGGATTCGGTCGAAGACCACGATCGTGTCGTGGACGCTGAAGCCGATCACGGTCAGCATCGCGGTCACGAAGAGCGAATTGATCTGGACCCCGAACAGCGTGCCGAGAATCGCGAATGTCCCGACCACGACGATCACGTCGTGCAGCAGGGCGGCGATCGCGGAGACGCCGAACTTCACGTCCTGGAACCGCACGGAGACCCAGAGCAGGATTCCGAGCGAGCCCAGGATCACGAGCAGGATCGCCTGCTGGGTGAGCTGCGAGCTGATGATGGGGCCAACTGTGGTCTGCTCGAGAATCTCAGCGATAGGCCCAAACTTCGCCTGGAGCGCGGTGGCCAGCTCCCCGATCTTCCCCTCGGTGGGGACCGGGATCGCCGCCGCACTGGGGCTCGGCGCCGGACGCGTCGCGGCGGCCGCGCTGCCCGACGGGGACCCGGACGGGGCTGGCGAGTGCCCGGTAGTGGCAGCCCCGGACGATGCCGGCGAGGCGGAGGCCGAGGCCGTCGCAGCGGCGGATGCCGCGGGTGACGCCGGAGCGGACGCTCTTGCCGAGGTGGACGGGGCCGGCGAGCGGCTGGCCAGCGGGGCGACCGGAACCGGTGTCGGGGCCGGGGCAGCTGGCAGCAAACCGATCGGCTTGGTCCGAATCGTGATGTAGCCATTGCTCGACTCCTGCACCTGGGAGCCGGGGAGCCCCTGCGCCACGAGCACCGCCTGGATGGCCGACTGCGAGGGCTGCGGGCCGGCGAAGCGGATCTGCCACTCCGTGCCCCCGGTGTAGTCGATCGAGAACTTCAGGCCCGCCGCGCCGTTGGTGAGCGGCGTGAGCAGGATGAAGATCAGCCCGGGGACGACGATCAGGCCGCTCAGCAGGAAGAACCAGTTTCGCTTGCCGACAAGGTCAAACATGCATCACGTCGCTGTGTAGATATGAGGCCGTCCGCGGGGCGCGCGGCCGACCATGGGCGTCACGCACCGGATGAACGGATCTCGGTCCGCCGCGTGCCACGCACCGTGGCGGTGACGAACTCCTCCTCGTTCACGCCGTAAAGGCTGGCCTTGCGCGTCCATTGCCAGCGGACGACCGTGCGCAGGATTGTCCGGCTCACAGTGATGGCCGTGAACATCGACGTGAGCACACCGATCATCAGGACGAGGCCGAAGCCGCGGATCGTGGAGGACCCAAACCAGAAAAGGATGAACGCCGTGATGAGGCTCGACACGTTGGAGTCGAAGATCGAGTTCCAGGCGCGATTAAACCCGGCCTCGATGGCCGGCGCCAGCGTCTTTCCGGCGCGCAGCTCCTCCTTGGTCCGCTCGAAGATCAGGATGTTGGCGTCGACCGCCATCCCCACCGATAGCACGAAACCCGCGATGCCGGCCACCGTCAGCGTGACCGGGATCAACCGGAAGATTGCGAGCACCACTCCCGTGTAGTACAGCAGGGCGACGACCGCCACCGATCCCGGCAGCCGGTAGTACAGCAGCATGAAGATGAACACGAGCAGGATCCCGAGCAGGCCGCCGAGCAGCGTGCGATGCAGGAAATCCGCGCCGAGCGTGGCTGGAACGTTCTGGCTCGAGATCTCCTGCAAAGGGAACGGCAGCGCGCCGTACTGGAGCACCGTCACGAGGTCATTCATCTGTGCGACCGTGAAACTGCCCGAGATCTCACCGCTGCCGTCGGTGATCGCGCTCTTGATATAAGGCGCAGAGACGACCTTGCCGTCAAGGACGATCGCGAAGAAATCACCGATGTGGCTAGACGACCACTTCGAGAAGATGGTCTTCGCGGGATCCTTGAGCGTGAACGCGACCGCACGTTCGTTCGTCGTGGTGTCAAATGTGGCGTTGGCCGACGCGACTTGGTCGCCGCCGAAGAGCGGCGTTAGGCTGGGATCGATGGCGTCACCATCGGCCGGCACCGCCTTCGTGCCCGCCGCGGTGGACGTCCCGTAGGTGGCCGGCGGCAGCGGCACGAACGTCAGCTGGCCCGTGGACCCGACAAGCGCGACGACCGATTGCACGTCGCTCGCGCCGGGCAGCTGGACCGACACCTGGTTGGTGCCCTTGGTCTCGATGATCGGCTCGGTCGTGCCGGTCGCGTTGACGCGCCGGTCGATGATCCCGACGATCGTGTTGAGGTCGGACGAGGTGGGGGTCCTGCCGTTCACCGGCACGACCTGGTAGTCGACCTCAATGCCACCCTGCAGGTCGAGGCCCAAGCGCGTCTCGATCGGGTTTCCAGTGATGGGATTCGTTGTTAGTAGGCCGCCCGGGATCGCGAACGAGAAATCGACCGTGAGCGCAAGCAGGCCGACCACGATGATGATGATGGGAGTGATCCGGCGCATCGGGCGGGACTATAACAGGCTCGGAGGCCGGACGTGCCGCTCACGGCACTAGCATGTGGACCGCGACCAGCGCGCCGACCGCGACAATGGCCCCGCGCAGCACGAGAGGCGACAGGCGGCGGCCAATCAACGCCCCGAGCTGGCCGCCCACGACGGATCCGATCGCCACCAGCGCCGCGGCGTCCCACGCCACTGGCGCGACGAGCACGAAGAGCAGCGCGGCGACGCCATTGACGGCCAGTGCCAGCACGTTCTTCAGCCCGTTCAGGCGCTGCAGGTCGTCTGGGACGAAGATCGCCAGCAGAGCGATGAGGATCACGCTCTGAGCGGCCCCGAAGTAGCCGCCATAGATGGCGGTGAGGTAGACGAGTCCAGTGATCGCCGGCCACTGCTCCGTGCCCGCCGGTCGCCTCGCTGCCAGCGCCCGCGACAGCCGCGGCTGCAGCGCCACCAGCAGGCACGCGAGCAGGATCAGGAACGGCACGACGCGCGTGAACGCGCTGGCCGGCAGTGCCAGCAGCAGCACGCCGCCCGTCAGGCCCCCTAGGCCGGCCGCGATCCCCAGACGGACCGCGCGGTACCTCTGTCCGACGAGCTCACGTCGGTACCCGAAGCTACCGCTTGCCGATCCGGGAACTAGGCCCACGGTGTTGGAGACGTTAGCGACGACCGGCGGGAAGCCCAGCGCGACCAGTGTCGGGAAGGTGATCAGCGAGCCGGACCCGACGATCGTATTAACCGTGCCGGCGCCCACCCCAGCGGCGGCGATCGCCACGGCGTCGAGCGGCGTCACTGTACACTGCCTTTGAGGCGCGCGCGTTGGCTTCGTCGGAGTGGCCGGTGGCGGCACTCCGTCCGGCGGGGGCTCGTGCCGCGGAGACTCATCCGGCCGCCAGGGCCTCGTGGACCCGCTCCGCGAGGCCGGGTCCGATGCCGGGCACCCCAGCGATCTGCTCAACCGTGGCCTCCCGCACGCGCTTCACTGACCCGAACGCACGCAGCAGGGCACGCCGCCGCTTCGGGCCCAGCCCGCGCACCTCATCGAACGCCGAGCGCGTTTGGCGCCTCCCCCGCAGGCTGCGGTGGTAGGTGACGGCGAACCGGTGTGCCTCGTCGCGTAGCCGCTGCACCAAGTGCAGCGCGGGAGATGTGCCCGGCAGCACGATCGGCTCGAGGATTCCGGGAAGGAACAGCTCCTCGCGCTGCTTGGCGATCCCGGCCAGTGGCAGATCGTGAAGCCCGAGCTCGTCCAGGATCTCCTTCGCCGCCGACACCTGGCCCTTGCCGCCGTCGATCAGCACGAGGTCGGGCATCCGCCAACGCGCGGCGTCCGCAGCGGTTCCCTCCTCGGCCTCGACGGCCGCCCGCCTGAAGCGTCGTCCCAGCACTTCGCGGTGGCTCGCGAAGTCATCGGTTCCCTCGACGGTCTTGATGCGGAAGCGCCGGTACTGGCTCGACGCCGGCTTGCCGTCGACGAACACCACCATGCTGCCAACCGTGTCACTCCCCTGTGTCGTACTGATGTCGTAGCACTCGACCCGTACCGGCGCGGCCGGCAGGCCCAAGGCGTCCGCCAGCTCCTCGAGCGCGGCCAGCAGGTGGCCGTTATCTGCCAGGCGGCGGGCTCGTTCACGCGCCAGTGCCTCCTCGGCGTTTCGCGTGGCGAGCGCGACGAGCTCACGCTTCTGGCCGCGTTGCGGCACTGCCAGTGTGACGTGCGCACCTCGTCGCTCCGCCAGAAACGTCTCTAGGTCGTCCCTCTCGGCCGGAGCGAACGGCACCAAGATCGTGGGCGGGACGGACGCAGCATTCGCGTAGAACTGCTTGACGAACGCGGCGAGCACCTCGTCGTCGGGCACCTCTGATCGGCTCACGAGGGGGAATACGTCCCGTCCGACCATGCGGCCGCCGCGCACCACGAACAGCTGCACGGCCGCCTCGCCGGCCCCCCGTGCAATCCCGAGGACGTCCAGCTGGGTCCTCGCGTAGGCGGCCATCTTCTGGCTCTCGGTCGTCCGCTCGACCGCCCGCAGTTGGTCACGCACCGCGGCCGCGCGCTCGTAGCCCAGCGCCTCCGACGCCGTCTCCATCTCGCGGCGGAGGTGGCGGGTCACCTGTTCCTGGCGACCCTCCAGGAACAACATCACTTCCTCGATGTCGTGCCCGTAGTCGGCCTTCGAGATCGCCTCGATGCACGGTCCCTGGCAGCGCTTGATGTCGTAGAGCAGGCAGGGCCGGTGAAGGGCGCGCTCGCCGTCACGGATCGGGATGGTGCAGGTCCGGAAGGGGAAGAGCCGACGGATCAGGTCCATCGCGCTGTCCACGCTCGTGACCGACGCGTACGGGCCGAAGTACCGGCTCCCGTCTTGCACTAGTCTCCGCGTGCGTTCGATGCGCGGAAAGTCATCGGTCAGCGTCACCTTGATGAACGGGTAGCTCTTGTCGTCTTTCAGTCGGGCGTTGAAGAAAGGCTGGTGGCGCTTGATCAGGTTGGCCTCGAGCAACAGCGCCTCGCTGACGTTGTCGGTAAGCGTCCACTCGACGGTGACGACCTGATCGACCGAGAACGCGCCCCGGCTGCCGCCGCGCCCGTCACGCCGCTGCCAGTAGCTGCGCACGCGGTGTCGCAGACTCTGGGCCTTACCCACATACAGCACACCACCGGACGCATCCTTGAAGAGGTACACGCCCGACTGGTCGGGGAGTTGCTCGAGGGTCGCTTTGAGTTCGGGGGTCATGCGAAGATGCTAGGGCAAACGTCCGGCCGTGCTGCTTCGCCCCATGCAGCCGCCAATCCGGCACGTCGAGTCGCCCGCGCGGCGACTGGGGTCCGCCACTCGCGCCGTTGATGTCGAGCGCGACGTGCTTGACGATGATGTACTCGTCGAACACCGCATGAGGCGGACAGGCACCGAGGAGCGCCTGCGCTCGATCTGCGAGAGGTCCGGAGCGGCCGAGGTCGGACCGAACGAATTGACGGTCGTCACGTTCGTGACGCCTGTCGTGACGGTGGCCATTCCGGGTGCCATGGCGGCGCTACCGCCTGGAACTCCCATACGGTGCGGCCGAGGGCGTGCTGCCGGCCGACCATTCTGGCGGCCCCCAGCACGCAGGTGTGAGCCGTTGTGAGCCGTGACGGCGATCAGCAGACTGGCGTACTTCCACGTCTCGAACTCCACCCCACGGAGGTCGATGTTGTGCTCGCCGTGCCAGGCGACGCACGCCTCGAGCGCTAGCCTATGAGAGGGAGTATTGCTCTGCGTCCACTAGCCAGCACCCGCCAGGCGTCGTCGCCGGACGGCACCGCACCGGCGAGTCTGTTCCGGCCGTGCCGTCGCCGGCCCGCGTCGCCGGGCGGTCCAAGGCCTACCTAGCCGGTTCGCCGTCGTCCACGCGCCGGTCGTTCACGTCATGGACTGCCGGTACCGAGCACGCGTCACGGCGCGGGGATCACCAGCTTCTGCCCGATCTTGAGGACGTTGGGGTGCTTCAGAGACGGGTTGGCGTGCTCGATGGCCTTGATGGTGGTCTTGTACTTCACGGCGATGCCCCACAGCGTGTCGCCCCTCTTGACCGTGTACGTCGTCCCGGACGCGGCCTTGGGCGCCGCCGTGGGCGTAGGCGTCGGCGCGATCGTGGGCGGCGCCAGAGTCGGTAGCGCGAGCGACGCCGCGGGCAGGGACGCCGAGGCGGACTGGCTGGGGGAGGCGGCCGATCCCCCACAGGCGGAGACCACGGCCAGGAGGGCCACCGCAACCAGGGCCACACGCAGATGCATTGGCTTCCCTCCGGCGCTCCGCGCCGCCCGACCCCGACATCGGGCTGCCGCGCGCATCCAGTCTAGCCACTGCGTCCAGCCGGCGGAAGGCGGCCAGCCCCCGCCTAGCGCACCGGCGACACAGGGGCCGGTCCTCAGCGGACGCGGGATCCCCGGAGCAGGCTGGCCACGAGCGGCACACTGACCGCGACCGCGCCGACGGCCAGCAGGACGGCCGCGCCCACGAAGACGGCGCCGAGTCCCGCGCCGACGAGTGCGGCCCCGATGGACGGCCCCACGATCCCGGCAACGTAGAGCGGCAGGTAGACGAGGTTGAGCGTTGCTGACCGCCGGTCGGGCGAGACCTCGACAGCGAGGAGCCCGAAGACCATGGCGCTCACGCTCGCGACGAAGGCTGACCAGGCGACTACGACGACGGCGAGCGCGCCCACGCTGGGCGTGAACGGCATGAGGCACACAGCCAGGGCGCCGCCCGCAAACGACACCGCCAGCACCGGACGGAACCCGAATCGGTCGCCCAGAGGACCGGCGATGGGCGAGACGAGCCCGCCGACCAGCGCGGCCACGCCGGTGACGAGGCCGATCGCGCCCGCCAGCCCGCTCCTGCCCGACCAGGCGCTCGACGAGCAGCGGCAGGAACGGACTGGCGATCTGGCGGGCAAAGAACGCGAGGCCGAATACCAGGAAAAGGCGGCGGACGGCCGGATCGGCTAGGACGCCGCGCACGGCACCGTACGCAAGCGAGCGGACGGACCCCTTCGGGACGACCTCCGGCCGGATCTCGGTCGAACCGAATGCGAGCAGGAGCGCGACCCCCACGGAGAGCGCCGCGGAGAGCCAATAGACGCTGGACACCGGCCATTTGAGTCCGCTGATCATGACGCCACCGACCCAGGGGCCCACGGACATCCCGATCGGGGACGTGGCCCCGAAGAGTGCAATCGCCGACCCCAGGCGCCGTCGTGGCGTGACGTCCCGGATCGCGGCCAACATGACGCCGGTGTTGCCGAGCTGGAACCCCACCAGCAGCAGGCTCAGCCCGAGCTGCCACGGCGTGCGGCTGAGGGCGACGGCGCCGAACACGACCGCTTCGACGAGCGCGCTCCGGATGATGACCGCCTTGCGACTGTACTTGTCGGCCCAGACGCCCCACAGCGGCACGATCGGCAGCCCCAGCAAGAACACGAGCGAGCTGAGCAGACCGATAGTCCGGCCGATGTCCGCGCTCCGGACGCCCATCCCTTGCAGGTTCAGGAGCATGAACGCGAAGATCTGGCTGACGCCGAACGCCTCCACGAAGGAGGCGACACCGTAGATGGCTAGGGGCCGGACCCAAGGGCTGCGGAGCACGGCCGCCCTGCCCCCAGGACGGCCCGCGGGGGCGTACGACCCGATCACCCCTCCGTGGCCAAGCGACGCTCGAGTAGGAACAGGAGACGGTCCACGGCGTCGCGCAGCCGAAGCGTGTCGGCGTCGGGGGCCGCGTCGAGCAGCGAGTCGCGCGCCCCGAAGGCCGCACGCGCCCTCCGGCCCGCGGCCTGCAGGTCAGTTCGGTCTCCATCCTCGAACGCGGGCACCAGTGGTTCGAGAAACGCCACCCAGCGAGCGTTGCCGCGGTCGCGCAGCGCCGCAACCGCGACCCGCACCCGCCTCGCAACGTCCAGCGCCGCCTCGTCCAGCTGCGGATCCTGCCAGCGAGGCGCGCCGGCGTCGCGGCGCCGGGCGCTGGTTCCCCGGCGAGCCTCGCTCACGCCCGCCCGGTGGGGGGCGGGAACGGCGGAACCACGCCACTGCCCTGGGAAGCTGTGCTGCGCTCCAGAGTCAACGTCATGCGCTTCCGCTCGGACCCGCCGACGAGTATCCGCAGCGAGTAGTCTCCCGGGTCGGCAAAGGTCAGGTTCCATAGGTCGAGCGCGAACGTGACCGACGTGTCGCCGCCACCCGCCGCCCAGCCATCCGCGCGGATCTGGGCCTCCGCACGCGACAGCTCGGCGCCGTTCGGGCCGAGCAGCAAGAACCGCAACTCGTGGTCTCGTCCCAACTCCGTCGCGGCGACCGTGAGCCCGACGACAAGCGCCAGGTGCGGGTGGACCAGAGGGAACGACGGACCGCCGATCCGGGTGACGCCGCCCCCGAGCACGTTGAACTTCTGGCCGGGTCGGGCGTCCGCCGCGTCGGCGAGGAACGCGAATTCGATCTCAGGCATGGGCGGATGCTACCTTGCCGGAGCCGTGCCGCGCCCGTAGCTCGCAGTCCCATCGCCGGATTTCTGGTGCGTCCAGTCCCACTCTGACGAACCTGGCGACCTCTTGGTGCGCGTCAAGACCGCAGCGCTGTCATGTTGCGCCATAAGGGTCCGCGCTCACGACAATCTCCGACACGACCGCCAGGTAGGGCATCCCATGTGGCCAGCTCACCATCCACGCGAGCGATCGGGGTGGCTCGATGACCCCGAAGCCAGTCGCTCTCCTGCTCGCCGACCTCGGCATCGTCACGGTTCGCCGTCGATGCGATCGCCCCTGCCTCAGGCCCGACCGGCCTGCCAGAGTCGACGGACAACGGGCCCGAAGGGACCCGCGTTGGTGAGAACTGCGGCCCCTGGCGTGTCCTCCACCCTGGCGAAGGAGTCGCTAGGGCGGCCTGCGCTCACGTTCCCTGTGGCCCGTTGCCACTCCCAGGCCAGATGACACCCCGGGCCCAGCAAGTCGGGTGCAGCGCTGAGCTGATGTGGG
>CAWIHR010000002.1:0-9426 GCA_963835945.1 uncultured Chloroflexia bacterium | reverse complement strand
GGGCTAATCGAGCGTCGGTCACGCTGGAGCGCGCGGTATGCGCGATTGGCACCAGCAGGAAGCCCGACGCAACCTCGTCACTTGCGCAGTGTCTGACGAAGGGAACGAGCGACGCCCCGAAACGGGCGAAAGGGCCGTGTCGTCGGTCCCTGGCCGAGGCGGAGCATGACAGCCCGACGGTGCACCAAGAGGTGCGCGACGGGTGTTGCAGAAGTGGGAAGCGCGTTCCATGGACGTCCTCCACCGGTTGTCGGTCCCCGAGCGCCTGGCCGCGCTGGCCGCGCTGGCGGCGGCGGTCGCGTCCCTCGCTGGCTTTCTGCCGGGCCTGTATCGCGATCCCCAGGTGGTGGTGGCGCAATCGCACGGGTACGACGTCGGCAACCTCGTCGCGGTGCTCGTCCTCGCGCTCGCCCTGCGCGCCTCTGCCAGAGGTTCGCTGCGCGGTCGCTTGGTCGCGGTCGGGGCCCTGGGCTGCCTCCTCTACGGCTACGTGACCTACGCCTTCCTCATCGTGCTCAACCCGGCCACCCTCCTCTACATCGCCGTGCTCGCCTGCGGCGGGTGGGCGTTGGCAACAGGTCTCACCAGCGTCGACGAGCAGACGGTCGAGACGACGCTCGGCCCGCACGTCCCACGACGTACGACTGCGGTGTTCCTCCTTGTCATCGCCGTCCTGTTCGCGCTCACCTGGCTGGGACAGATCGCGGGATCAGTCTCCAGCGGCCAGCTGCCCGCGGCGCTCAAGGAAGCCGGCTGGCCGATGAACCCGGTCTATGTCCTCGACCTCGGCTTCGTGCTGCCGCTGCTGGCCCTTACGGGTGCACGGCTCCTGGCACGGCGCCCGGGAGGTGTCCGCCTGGCGGTCCTCCTGCTCGTCTTCCTGCCGCTGCTCGCCCTCACGATCCTGGCCATGTCCGTCTCTAGCGCGGCTGAGGGGCAGGCGCTCGAACCAGCCGTCCTCGCGATCTTCGGCACGGTGGCGATCCTGAGCACCGTGCTGGCCTGGCGCGTGCTGGCACCTCCGGCGGAGGGCACCGCTGACTCGAGCGCGGGTCACGCGCACATAGGAGCGGCCTGATGCTCCGCACCCTCATTGCGCTCGGGCTGGCCATCCATGGCCTCATTCACCTGATCGGGTTCGTGGTCCCTTTCCGGATCGCCCAGCTCCAGGGCTACGCGTACACCACGAGCGCCGCCTGGGGTCACCTCCAACTCGGCGAGAGCGGGGCGCATGTGGTGGGCGTGCTCTGGTTGCTGGCGACCGTCGTCTTCCTCGTCGCCGCGTATGGCATCTGGCAGGGGACGTCGTGGGCGATCCCACTGACGGCGATCGCCGCGGGCTGCTCGCTCGTGTTGTGCATCCTGGGATCGCCGGCCGCGGCAGCCGGCATCGCAGTCAACGTGGTGATCCTGGCCGTGATCGCGTCTCTCGCGGTTGTCGGGCGCGCGGGATCAGCGGTGGGGTAGGGCGCGGAGCCCGCAATCCCTGCCGGTCATCGGCGTCGGCATGGCCGGCGCGCTTAGCCTCGACCCGGCGTGAGCGTCACGGGGTACGAGCTGACGTTCTCGCGGGCGCCGTCTTTCGGGGACAGGTCGTAGACCGTGACCCACCCGGGCTCGGCCTGATCGACCTCGTAGGGGATGGTCACATCGAAGGTGCCCCAGCAGCCCGTGCCACAAGATGCGGAGACTGTCCGCCGGGCGAGCACGGTTCCGTCGTACGCGATGATCTCGGCCGCGAACTGCGCCTCGAAGACGTTGGCGAGGCCCGACACTTGGACGGGGTTCGGGAGCGTGCCGCCCCAGGCGGGCCGGTCGAGGAAGATAGCCGGCAGATAGTCGCGGTAGTCCGCCCGGATCGACGGACCCGGCAGGACGATGCCCTCACCCGAGAAGCTGGTCACGGGTTGTCCGTCCAGTCGGAACGTGACGCCCGTCACGGTGGGGAACTGCGTGAGCGTGTAGACCACCTGCGCAAGCCGCCCGAACATCGCGGCGGCGCCGCCACCCGATTCGAACTGCCCGGTCAGGTCGACCGTCGCGACGCCGTTGGCGAGCGCGATGTCGAGGAGCTGCGTCCCGTTGGGGATCAGCGTGGTGAGCGATGACGGGGCCGCCGACTCGGCCGCCGTCGGGCCGGTGAGGAGCGTGATAAGGGCGGCGCGAGCCACGGCGAGTGTGGCCGGCACCTGCCGCTGCACGGGGACGAGCCGGCCGCCGCGCAGCAGATAGACGGCGAGGTCGATCGAGCGCCCGGCGGTCGGCGTGGGCGTCACCGACGCCATGGGCACCGTCGGAGCTGAGCTTGGTGGAGTCGTGCTGGGGACCATCAGCCCGGGCGACGGAATGGGCGAGAAGCCGCTGGGGGTCGTGCCTGCGGGCACGACCGGGGACGTTACGGCGAGCCGCCCGGCATCCCCTACCATGGGGCTGCAGCCCGCGACGACGAGCATGAGTGCGAGCAGCACCTTGCGGTTCATGGCCCTGTGTCCCAGTGCGATTCCCGATGGCCTGCAGCATCGTCCTCGTCCGTCACCGCAGCGTCGCCGCCGGGTAACGGTCCGGTCACAGGGAGGCGCAACTCGAAGCGCATGCCGCCAGCGGGCTGGAGCGAGCCCGTGAGGGTGCCCCCGAGGAGGCGGGCATGCTCCTCCGCGATAGCGAGCCCCAGTCCACTGCCGCCGAGATGGCGGGACGGGTCGGGCTTGTGGAAGCGCTCGAAGAGATGCGGCAGCTCCGCCGCCGGGACGCCGGGGCCCCGGTCTGCCACCGACAGGAGCAGCTCGTTGCGTCCGTCTGCATGCGGCTCCAGCCGGGCCTCGATCTCCACGTCTCGGCCATCGGCGTGCAGGCGTGCGTTGTCGAGCAGGTTGCCGAGCACGCGCTCCAGCCGACGCGGATCGGTCGCCACCCGGGGTGGCCCAGCGGGGAGGGATACCCGCGCGCTTGGCAGACGGGCGGAGACGGTCGCCTGGACGAACGCGGCCAGGTCGATCTCGGTGATCTCGAGGTGCTCGCTCCCGGCGTCGAAGCGCGACACCTCCATCAGATCGTCGACCAGAGATCTGAGGCGCCCGATATCGCCGACGAGCAGCTCGCCGACCCGCCGTGGTCCGGCCGGCAGACTCGCGAGGTGCTCGCGCAGCAGTGACGCCTCGGCCACGAGGGCGGTGAGCGGGGTGCGCAGCTCGTGCGAGACGTCGGCCACAAAGCGCTGTTCGCGAGCTTGGGCTTCCCGGAGCTGAGACACATGCGCCTCGAGCGAGGCGGCCATCCGGTTGAACGAGGCCGCCCACTGCCCGAACTCATCACCGGCGGCCGCATCGAGGCGGGCAGAGAGATCGCCGCCAGCGATCCGCTCGGCGCCAGCGGCCGCTTCACGCACCGGTGCCAGCAGGCCGCGGGCCATAGCGCGCCCGGCGAGGGCCGCGAGGAGCACGAGCAGGGCGCCGCCCACGAGGAGCGCCTGGCCCAGCCGCAGGATGGCGCCTTCCACGTCGGTCGCGTCGAAGAGGAAGTAGAACGCCGGCCCAGATGGGGGTCGGCGTGCGCCGGTGATGACGAGGGGCTGATCGCCCAGACTCGTCCGTTGGTACCCGACGTCGCCCGTCGCCACGATGGCGCGCAGGGCGGGCGAGAGCCGATCCGCCATGCCCGCTGCCACCAGGTTCGAGGCGAACGGATTGCCGTCGCCGAAGTCGACGATCGTACCCAGGATCCCGCGGGACGCGAAGCCGTCGAGGAGATGGCTCGCCAGTAGATCGGTGCGCGTGGCGCTCGCCGGCAGGCGCTCGACCGCCAGCACCAACACGTTGTATGTCGTCAGGTCGCGGGCCGCATTGAGCTGCTGGGCGCGCAGCGAGGTCGCCACATACGCATACGAGCCGATCCCGAGCACTGCGCAGGTGAGCGCGACGAGCCCGATCAGGGTGACGATCAGGCGGCCCCGCACGCCCCAGGGCCTCATTACCCGGGGCGGCCTGTCCCGTCAGGCCCGGCGGGCGCTCCGCGCTCGGACCCCGGGACCTTGTAGCCGGCGCCCCGCACGGTCAGGATGAGCCGCGGCTCCGCCGGGTCCTCCTCGATCTTGGCGCGCAGGCGCTGCACTGCGACGTCGACCAGGCGGGAGTCACCCAGGTAGTCGTAGCCCCACACCGCGTCGAGCAACGCCTCGCGGGTGAAGACCTGGCCGGGTCGGCGGGCGAGCGTCGTCAGCAGGCGGAACTCGGTGTGGGTAAGCGCGAGTTCCAGTCCGCCGCGGCGCACCGTGTGCCCGCGCTCGTCGATCTCGAGCGGGCCCAGGCGGAGAATGGCCGGGTCCGCGGGAGCCGTGCGACGCAGTGCGTGGCGCAGGCGAGCGAGCAGTTCGGGCAGTTCGTAGGGCTTACGCACATAGTCGTCGGCCCCGGCCTCCAGACCCGCGACCACATCGAGCGCCTCCGTCCGCGCCGTGAGCATGACGATGGGCACGGTCGACTCGGCGCGGATGGCTCGGCAGACGGTCAGGCCGTCGAGCACGGGGAGCATGACGTCGAGCACGATCACGTCGGGCGGTGCCGCGCGGAAGCTCCCCAGCGCGCTCGGCCCATCGGCTGCGATCGCGACCTCGAAGCCCCCGGCCGTTAGGCCGAGCGCGGTCACCTCACGGATCGACGGATCGTCCTCGACGAGCAGTACCCGCGGCGTCACGGCCGGATTCTGCGCGCCGACACGCCTCCAGGTGGGCCGTTCGGGCGTGGGTGCACGTGACACACACTCAAGACGTGCCCCGGGGCGGTGGCAGCGCCGCGTGCCGTGCGCCACTCGTCCCTCGCCAGAGCCACGGGGTTCGGCCGCCTGATCGGTCCGCTTGAGGGCCTCATTCGAACGCGGCTGCGACGCCTCTCGACACGATCAGGTCATGGTGTCGGGCCGCCTGGGCGATCAGTTTGGCCGGTGCGAGCCGCCCATCGCGCTCGTGGCACCAGCCTCTGGCCTATGCTGAGGGTGAGTTGCATCCCGTGCGTGTTCAGCCTCCATCGTGGGTATGCCTAGGCACTGTCGAGCTTTGGAATGCCACCCACAACGACGCTCTGGCCGGCGGAGGAGCACACCCTTGCGAAGCACCGAATCCTCCGTCGGTACCTCGACGCATGGATTCCGATCATGGCGACCCAGAGCGGGCGGCTCATCCTGATCGACGGCTTCGCGGGCCCGGGTCGGTACTCGACGGGTGAGGATGGCTCACCGCTGGTGATGCTTCGCGCCTACTTGGAACACCGGAGGCGCGCGGGCATCAGCGCCGAGTTGAACTACATCTTCATCGAGCAGCACCAAGCTCGTTTCGACTGGCTGGTAGACGAACTCAGGCGGGTCGAACAGCCGATGAACGTACACGTCTACCCGGTTCGGGGCGACTTCTCCGAGGTCTTGGCCGGCGTCCTCAGCGGGTTAGGAGGCGCAACCCTCGCACCCACTTTCCTGTTCATTGATCCCTTTGGCTATGCCGACAACCCCATGGAGTTGAGCGGGCGCGTATTGAGCTTCCCGCGCTGCGAGGTACTCGTTTACGTGCCGCTCCGTTGGATCGCCCGGTTCATCGAAGACAATGGAGCGGCAGGCGCCTTCACGTCGGTGTTCGGGGACGACCGCTGGATCGCCGCCCGGGGCCTGACCACGATCGACGAGCGCGTCCCCGTTCTTCGAGATCTGTTCGTGGCGGCTCTTGGCGAGTATGCGCTGCACGTCCGCTCGTTCGAGATGCTCGACAGCTCAGGCGAGCACGGCTACCACCTTTTCTTCGGGACGCAACACGACAAGGGGCTGACCCGCATGAAGCGAGCCATGTGGAGCGTGGACCCCGAGGAGGGCGCCTCGTTTCGCGACCCGACAGTGAAAGGGCAGCAATTGCTCTTCACGCTCGAACCCGACTTCGGCCTCCTTCTCGCGATGCTGCGCGGGCACTTTGGGACCCGGACGTTCTCCATCGAGGCCGCAGAACGGTTCGTCCTGCTTGAGACGTCATTCATGCACGACGCCCACCTCAAGCAGAAGACGCTCGCGCCGGCCGAGCGGGACGGAGTGCTGGACGTCCTGACCCCACGAGCGAAGAAGTGGACCTACCCGAGTGGGAGCCAGATGCGGTTCAGATCGCTAGTGGAAGAGGGCGGGGAGTCGTCTCCGGGTATTCGTCCCATGTCTGGCCGTCCAATTCGCGGCCCCCAGCCTTCGGGGTCCGGCCACCCCACTGCTTGAAGAAGAAGGCGGTCCCACTCGCCAAGGCGTGGTCGCGGAGCTGCCGGGCCCAGGCTGGATCCATGGGGCGAGCGCCAAGTCCTGACTCGCCTCCCACGATTAGCCAGTCGATGCCGGTCAGGTCGAGCGATGGCAGAGGTCCGAGCAAGGGCTCGGCGCTGATGAAGCGCACCGAGGCCGGGGTCTGGCGCACGGCCTCGGCCCGTGCGGCCCACCGATTGTTCTCGATCGAGGTGCCGAGCCAGACGTGCGGGAGCGGCATCTTTCCAGGGTGGCGGGCGTAGTAGCTCCGGACCATGGCGGCCATGCGACCGGGACGCTTCGTCAGGATCTGGTACGTGTGCCAGTCTGCCTGCGCCATGCGCTCGAAGACCGCGTGCACGAAGGCGTCGGGCACGAGCTCGTGGAACAGGTCGCTCATGGAATTGACGAACACACGCCGAGGTTGTCTCCAGCGCAGGGGCTGATCGAGCCGTTCTGGGTGCAGGACCACGTTGTCGAGTGAGCACTGTGGCAGCCAGGGTCGGCGGCTCCAGCCGAAGCGCAGGCTCAGGGCCTCCGCATAGCAGTGGGCGCAACCCGGCGAGACCTTAGAGCAGCCTGTCACCGGGTTCCAGGTCGCGTCGGTCCACTGGATTCCGCTCTTATCGCTCAAGGATCAGCGCTCCTCCTGCGTGAAGCGTAGGTGTTCAGGTCAACGCCAGTCTGTCAGCCGGGCTCCACGGCCACGACGGAGGCGGGGACCCCGACCCGTCACAAAGTATCAGCGTGACTGATCCTGGAACCCGCGGGTCGTTATGGCACCTACCCTCTCCGCGTAAGCCACTCCCGCGGTGCGGCCTCTGCACGCTCCTCGAGGGCCTTGCCGCGCCGGGTTGTGATCAGGACGAGGGGCGGAGCGACGATGCCCCGGGGCGCTTGCCGCGCCATCATCTCGTAGGTGGCCGCATGGAACAGGTGGTCTGGACCAACCTCGTGCCACTCGTAGCGGTCCAGCACCCGCTCGGTCTCGAGACCGGAGACCCAGATGGGCACCTTCTTCGAGGCAATGTGGTGGGCGAGGTACGCGAGCCAGGCCTCGGAGGGTTCGTAGCGCGGCAGGACGCGACGCTCGAGTAGCTCCTCCGCCGAGCGCGACAGGATCTCGGTCCGGGGCGCAGTCACGACCCCGCTCTCCTCGTTCCAGCTCACTTGCGCCGTCACTCCGGGCCGCGCGCTCGACCCATACGCGGCGCGCCAAACCACGACGTGCGATGACACCGCGGGCGACACTGCGAGGCGGTTGTACCGCGCCGCCCAGGCGCGCGTGGCGTGCTCCTCGGGGGCAGCGTCGATGACACAGGCGGCAACCCCGTAGCGGCGCATGAGGACGTCGAGATCGTCATACGAGTCGACCCGGCCGAACCAGATGGTGCGCGGCGCGCCCGACGGATCGCGGGTGCCGACCACCACGTCGAACTTCGCGCCCACGTCGACCCCCATCGTGCAGCCCGATCCTGTGAGCGCCATCGGCGCCGTCTCGTCGCAGCGCGACTTGATCGCGGCCTCCGTAAAGGCGTTCGTCCCTTCTTCCCAGGGGATGCCCATCGTCAGGTTCCAGAAGTCCGACCGCCACGGGTGCTGCTTATACGAGAGCAGGATCCTCCCGGCATCGAGCCAGGGCGCTGAGAGCTGGCTGATCGCATAGCCGTGCGCCCGCCCGGGCATCGGGGCCTCGGGCACCCACCGCCCGCCAGCTCGATCCTCGCCCGTCAGCGTGCGTCCGCAGCAATGGCAGAAGAAGCGCGCTGGACGTCCGCGCTCCTCCCACGCCGCCCAGTCGTGCTCGGTCCAGGCGCTCGGATCGGGCTCGACGTTGGCATACGGCCAGGGGCCCCCGGGGAAGGCCATCTCAAACTCGGCCGTGCACCCTGGGCAGCGCACCAGCCAGCGGCGCCGATCGGTCGTCTGGAAGACCGCGTCGATGCCGGCTCCCGGGAGTCGTGGCGTGGAGAGGTGGAACGTCCAGCCGAAGCGCGAGGCGTCCAGACGGTGCCCGAACTGGTCCACGATCTGCGGGTCGGATAGGTCCTCCTCGTCGTGGATCAGGAGGTCTGCGTCGATCGAGACCGCGTCCTTCTCGCTCGACGCGCCCGAGAAATAGATCGTCGAGCGGGGGCCCTCGAAGGCTACGCCGCGCTGGCGGCGCTCCTCGACCTGGCCTGGCGCGACCACAAACTGCTTCTGCATCACCGAGTCGACGTCGATGATCCGATCGAGCAGGTATTGGGAGCTCCTAACGATCGGGTTGATGCGGCCTTGGGTGAACTTGCCCACGTCGCGGGCGGTAGGCATGGTGTAGATGGCCGTGGTGGGAAAAGAGGTGAGCAGCCACATCGCGCGCACGAGTGCGGTGGTCGACATGCCGAGCTGCGCACCCTTCATCACCACGATCTCCGCCGACATATCGCGGTACACGTCGCGCAGGAACGGTCGGGCAGAGAGATCCATGACGCCGGCCGACTTGGGCAGGCGGATGCGCGCCGTCTCCGCTGCCCAGCGCCAGGGGTCATAGAGCGCGCGGAGCCAGCGGACGTCAGTCGGCGTCAGCTCGCGTGGGTCCAGCGCCACCATCTACCACGCTCCCCTCGACCACCCCATCGAGGCGATCGAACAGCTCGGTCATCGAGGCCACCAGGTCAGGTCGCTCTGCTAGGAGCTCGGCGTAGCGGCGAGCCTCCGGCGTGGGGCTGCCGATGTTCACCTGGACGGTGGTTCCGCCGACGAGCACCGGCCGCGACGGATCGACAACTCCGGGGTGCAACCCGAGGGCGATCGCCACCGAGAGCCGCCGTGCCAGGAGCTGGCCCAGCGTCTCGATCTCGCGACGCACCTGCTCGCGCGGCACCGGGAGGCCGACCTCCCTCTCGGCGAACGTGCTTATCCGCTGGCGTTGCAGCCGGATCAGGGTGTCGAACTCCGTGAGCACATTGAGCGACGCTTCGGCCGAGGCGAACTTGTTGATATAGCCGCCCGCGATCACCGTTTCGGGCGGCAACGCCTCCCGGAAGCGGTATAGCCGCCGCCAGAGGGCCGGATAGCTAAGCCGCTCCACCCCCAACGGATCGTCGGCCGCGACGCTCGCCTGCACCCACGCAGCGATCCGCATGGGGGACTCGCCGTTGACGATGCGTCCGTAGATCTGGTTAAACC
>CAWIHR010000001.1:0-56700 GCA_963835945.1 uncultured Chloroflexia bacterium | reverse complement strand
TCGCATACACCCGCGCCAAGGTCCGCAGGATCGCATCGCCCATCAGCCACGCCTGGTGCGCGAGGAGCGTGACGCCGAGGCCCACCTGGGCCGCGGCGAGGGTGACGTCCGCGCTTACGGCTCGCAGATGGCTGCGCTTGGAGATGCCGTGCCGTCGCGGCAGCAGTCCCGCCAGAACGGGCAGCGCAGTCGGGACGATCAGCGAAGCCAGGACGAACGCGGTCCACAGGCCGGCTGAGATCGAAGGGAGCGTCCAGGCCGCGACGAGCGTGGCCAGCGTGAGCGGGGCGGACAGGGTCCGGCGCAGGTTGTCCACCATCTTCCAGCGAGCGATGCCAGGGATGGAGCTCCCGTTGCGCCGGCCCGTGGCGTCCCGGGCCCGGCCGAGGACCCAGGGCAGGAGCTGCCAGTCGCCCCGCGCCCAGCGGTGCTGGCGGGCGGCCGAGACCAGGTAGTTCGAAGGGTATGCATCGAAGAGCTCGACATCGGTCACCAGCCCCGCCCGGGCGAAGACGCCCTCGAACAGGTCGTGGCTTAGGAGCGCGTTCTCGGGTACCCGGCCCGCCATCGCCGCGGCGAAGGCGTCGACGTCGTAGATCCCCTTGCCGGTGTAGCTCCCCTCCCGGAACAGGTCCTGGTAGACGTCGGAGACGGCGGATGCGTACGGGTCGATCCCGGCCGATCCGGAGAAGATCCGCTGGAAGATCGATGCCTCGTGCTCGGCCGGGAGCGTCGAGGTGATCCGTGGCTGGAGCACGCCGTATCCCTGGGTCACCCGGCCGGCCTGCGGATCGAACGTCGGCTGGTTGAGCGGATGGGCGATCGTCCCCACGAGGCGCCCCACCGCGCCCCGCGGCAGCCGCGTGTCGGCGTCGAGCGTGACCACGTAGCGCACGTCCGTCGGCGGGGTCGACGCCGGCCGCCCGGTGGTCAGGATGCCGGTCGTCGCCGAGCCGCGCAGGAGGGCATTCAGCTCGTCGAGCTTGCCACGCTTGCGCTCCCAGCCCATCCAGCAGCCCTCGGCCTCGTTCCAGCTTCGCGTGCGGTGGAACAGCAGGAACCGGGCGCCTCCCCCGGGGGCCTCGCCGTGGCGCTCGTTGAGCCGCTCAATGGCCGCCGCCGCCGCCGCGAGGAGCTCGTCGTCGCCGGGCACATGCTCGGTCGGGGCGTCGAGCCAGTCCGACAGTAGGGCGAACCGAAGATCGCCCTCGCGGTTCGCCAAGTAATGGACTTCCAGGCCGCTGACCTGGGCCTCGACATCCGCCTCGCTGGTGAGGAGCGTCGGCACGACGACGAGCGTCCGTAGCCGGGAGGGCACGCCATCCTCAAGATCGAGCCGGGGCAGCGGTCGCGGGCCCAGCACGGTGGTGACCGACCGGTTGACGAGGGCGATCGCGAGGTCGGAGGCTGGCGCGAGTGCGAGGATCGCGACGACGAGAATGCCGGCGCCCGCGGCGCCTCCATGCGCGGACAACAAGAGCGGTACGGCGAGGATGAGCGCCGTAACCAGCGCGAACGTCCCGAGGTAGCCACGCGCAGCGGTCCGGACATAGGCGCGCCGCAGCCGGCCCGCCAAGGGCACCCGAACGTCGAGGGCGCGCTCGAACGCGATGCGGCCGTCGGAGACCAGGTAGTAGCCGGGATCTCGGCGTCGAGCTGCCAGGGACGGTTCGACGTCGTCAGCCGACGGCCCAGCGTCTGCCATCGCCACGGCCCTCTGGGCGACCTCGACCTCGGTCCGGCCCGAACCCCGTGCCAGCTCTTCGACCGCGTGCCGGTAACGATCTCGAGTCGCGAAGTCCATGTCCGCGAACGAACTTTGTGCACGGAGGACCTCGTCAACGAGGCTGACGCTTTCGACGAACTGGGCCCAGTCGAACCACGAGATGAAGCGCATGCTCGTGATCACGTTTCGGACCGTCACGTTCATCGTCGCCTGGCGCTGGTGCTCGAGACGGACCAGCTCCTCGGCGCTGGTCCCCTGGGCCGCCAGGATCTCCTCGAGCCAACCGAGGGCGGGGGTGACCGCCGGGTCCTGATCGCGCAGTCGCTGGAAGAGCTGGACCCGCCCGGCCGCGGGCAATGTCGCGCCCAAGAGCCGGTGCAGCGACGCTGGGGTGACCTGTGGGCTCTCGTTGTCAAGGCCGAGCAGCCTATCGGCGAGCTCGTCGGCCTTCTGCCGTGCCGCGCGGCCACGCACGATCTGCTCCGCCAGGCGGCGGAGGTTCTCAATCAGGAGGATCCGCAGGCTGATCGGGATCGACCAGAGCTCCCCGATCGTCAGTGGCTCGACTCGCTGGTAGGCACGCACGAAACGCTGCAGACTGTCCGGGTCGAAGCGGCTGTCGGTATGTGCGACGTAGGCCCAGCCGAGACCGAAGACCCGTGGGTACCCCTGAAGATGGCCCTCGGCGAGCTTGGGAAGCTCGCGATAGTAGTTCGGGGGCAGGTCGTCGCGGATCTCGCGCAGCTGTTCGTCAACGATGTGGAAGTTGTCGACCAGCCATTCGGCAGCCGGCGTGATCGAACGTTCGTCCTTGATCGCGCGGGCGAGCTCGCGATACGACTCGACCAGGACGCGGCCATTCTCGGCGATGCGGGGCCCGACGGCGTGTCCCCGACGGGGCGCTTCGGTGACCGTCTGGGCGGCGGCAAGACTCTGCGCGTGCTGCTCCAGCCGCTCCACGCTGAAGAGCTCCGCCAGGATCGGCTCTTCGAGCTCGACCTGCGAGATGACCGGCCTAAGAACGCTGAGCGGCCGATCTCGGAGCGGTTGGATCGATCTCACGTACCACGCTCACGGGCAGTCGGGGCCCAGCTGCCCTTGCCTCGGCTTCGCCACAGGTCGATGATACGGGCCGGTGGCCGGGCACGCCGAACCACCGAGTCGCACGCCGGCGCGGACGCTTGACTCGACCGACACCACCATCACGGTCCTAGCGGATCACGGACGGCATCCATCCGGAAACCCGCGGGGAACCAGGTTCGGACTCTCCTCCGTCGTTGCGACGGTCACCTTTGTCTAGGGCACGGCGCCGCGTCTGGGCATAACCGCGCTGCTCGACGGGCAGAAGGTCGAAGTGGGCGCGCCGCCGTATGGGTGGACAACCCATGACGATCCGTCATGACGCCGCGCCCCGGCGCGCGTATTACCACGTCCGATGACGCACCAGCAGTCGCACCGCGCAGCCTACGGCTCCCGGCGGCGCGAGCAGCGGTCCTACATCCTGCGCGAGCCTCTGGAGGCCGAAGCACCGGGCGGGAGAGGCATGCTGGCCGCCAGGGTGTGTGAGGTGTGGGGCGGGCCGGCTGAGATTCGACTTCGGGAGCGATGGCACTGCCTGGACTGCCTCGGTCGGGCGCTGCCCCAATGAGGCGTCGCGGGCTCGTCTCGACGCTCGATCAGGTCGCCCGCAAGGCCGACGCTTACCCGGGCGCCCTTCGGGCAGTCCAGCCAAGCGCAGGAGCCGACGGCGCCGAGGAGGACGAAGAGCATGGGCCAGCCGACTGAAATGTGGCCGATGCCACCCGAACAGGAGGCCCGGGCGCAGGCCAAGATGGAAGCGTCGGACGTGCCTGCCTACGACTGGCCGGGCGCCGTCGCAGCGTGTGTGAAGCTGACGAAGCGCGGCTGGCTCGCCCACACGCGGCTCGTCGGGCCCGGGGATCGCTGGGTCGTGGAGGCACGGCGCAAGTCGTGGCCGGCGGACCAGTGGAGGACCCTCTGCAGGGATGGCCGGGTCCGCTGACGATCCGGCATGCGCGGCGATCGACGCCGACCGCCTGTCTTCCCGAGGCCCCGGCTGTCGCCCCCCGGCGGCCGGGCTGCTCGCCCGCTCGATGGCTCCTGGCAAGGAGTACCGGGCTACGCTGGTAACTGCCCGCCAGAGGGCGGGAGATGGGCACCCGATTGCGGGCGAGTTCACCGTCCGCGTCATGGCGGGGAGCCGGACGCCGTGAATAGCTGGGACGAGAAACGGGCGGCCCATCGGGCCGACCACGAGGCCGGGCGGCACGCCGACCGAGAGGAGTACGTCACCGGCTGCCCGCTCTGCGACGCCGAGGAGGAGGCGGCCGAGGCGAACGAACGGGCAGCCTCCAAGGCGACGGCAGCCGCAGAGCGGAGGGCAGAGCGGGACGCGGCACGGGTGCGCGCCGCCTGGCTGAGGGACAACCCCGACGCGATCGTCTGGCGCTGCGCGAGCTGCGGCGTGGAGCTCACCGAGGACGAGGCCGACCAGGGCCAGGGGCCGCTGTATGAGTGCGGCTCGTGCGGCGCGACGTTCAGCCTGGCAGGGTCCGCCGATGCCGAATTGAACCGCTGCCCGGAGTGCAACCGCTTTGGCCGGAAGCTTGCCGAGCTGTCTTGCCCGGCGTGCGAGGATGGGGAGCTCGAGCCCGTCGGACCCGGGGGCTGACACGGCGAGCCGTGAAGAGGCTGACCGTCGCATCCTTGCCCAAGTTCTGGCCCCGCGGAAGAACGGGGGCGAGGCGTGAGTAGCCCGAAGAAGGAGAGCCGGCGCAAGGCCGAGCGGGAGGCCGCCCGCGAGGGCGTGCCCGGAGCGCGAGCATCGGCAGGCAGCGAACACCGTTGCCGACTCGCCAGGGGCCGCCCCACCGCCGTTTGAGCGCCGGCGACGGGCCCACCCGACGAGACCGGAGGGTGACGAATGCCTAGCCCCAGCGGACTCCCGAGCATGCCGCCGGCGTTCTTCGTGCCCGACGCGTCCGACGGCGCGCAGGCCGAGCAGGTCTACCAGTCCATCCGGTCCATTCGTCCGCGGGCAGTCGCCCGGGTGGACGATCTCGGATCGGCGCATCTACCAGCTCGACTACGCCCACGACGGGCACGACTACCGGAGCCGGGTTGGCGCCGTTGAGGGCAGTCGCCGGCGAGTCCGTGGTCGCCATCCTCGAGGCGACCAACGGCGCCGAGCGGCTGTTCTTCGTGTGTACCCCAAACCGCGGAGTCACTCGCGGTCCACCGGTGTACGTCGGGTCCCGACAGGTCCAGACGGCTGCGACTTTGCGAGGGAGGCGCCGGCATACAGACTGCCGCGCCGCCGGACCCTGCGCTGACTGCCCGCTCCGGGGAGCCGAACACCTATGCCCCGCGATGGACGCTGCCGCGGGATGCCAGCTCCGAGGCCCACCCGACGGATGCCCGCGTGCAGCCTGCGAAGGACGCCTGACTGCGCGCCCGGTACGTCGGGCCCGCTACCGTGGCCGTCGGCCCGTGCTCCTCGCCCGGCGGCAGTCGTGCCTGCCGCGAGCCGGGAGCACGCCCGAGGCTTTCACACCGCGATGGCGGTCCCGGGGACTCCCGTCCGGCCCGCTAGCTTGGTCCGTCGCATGACCTCGCGTATCAGGGCCTGAAGGTCCCGGTAGCCGATCTCGTCTGTCGGGGTCGCTGCGCAGAGCGCCCGCGTCGCGGGATGACCTATTGATAGCGTCAAGGTGGTGACCACCCCGGCGGACTCCTCCGCCACGTCTGCCGTCACGTTAATGGCGGCCACGTCGCCCCACGGCACGAGGGTGGCGTCCGCCAGCGGCCGACTGCCGTCGTCTGTGCGCTGCGCGCCCGAGTGGATGGTGACTGCGGCGAGGCCGGCATCGGTCGCGAGCCAAACGAGGGCCGGCGCGTCTTGGATGCTCGATAGCAGCTGACGATCCACGGCAAAGCCGGCATCGATGGCGGTTGCGCCCACCGCAGCGAGCGCCCTCGCGGCAGCCAGAGATAGCCCCGCCTGTACACCGAGAGTCTCCAGCCCTCTCTCGAGGGTCTTGGAACGGCCCTTGCCCACCTTCCCCCTCCCTGCACTGACGCGCACTTGCGTCGATCACGGGACCGTATCACGGGACTGCCCCCACATGCCGCCGAGATGCGCCGGGCCGGCCGTTGCCGCGGGCGGCCCTGCCGCCGACCTGTTCCCGGCCGAGCTGCTCGCGGGACGGTCCCATGCCCTCTCGCGACGCGACCACCTGGCGGCGGGGGCTGGTCCCTCGCGCAGGCCGAGCACCATTGATATCCTCGCCACATGGCCGACTCGGATCTCGACAGTCCGGACGTCCTTCACTCCGGCAGCCCCGCGGGACCGGGCAGTGCGGCGTCCGGGGAAACCGAACGGCTCGACGTGCTCGACGCCCCAGCCGAAGCGCCCGACACGGTGTCCGGGGAGACCGGCGAGGAGCCTGCGTACTGGCTCGCCAGCGCCGAGATGGGCACCCCGACCGTGGGCGGCGGACCAGCACCCACGGCGGTCGTGCCTGCCGCGGTCGAGCCCGCTTCCGCGGCGGTCCTTGCTTCCACGGGTTCCGCCTCTGGCCCGGAGACACGCCCTCCCGAGGTGCCGGTGGCGGCTCCGGGACCGCTGCTCGGCATCCGGCGGGTTGAGTCGACGCCAGCGCCCGGCACCCGGCGACCTCGGCGCCTCGTGTCTGCTGTGCGCCGCCTCTCGGCGCTCCTTGTGCTGCTCCTCGTCGCGGGCACCATCGGGTACGGGCTCGCGTTCCTCTCCGCCGCACTGCTCGCCCGCCAGTACGGGACCGAGGCGTCCGTCGTAGTCGTCTCTGCCGTTCCGACGCCGGCCACGGCGCTGGCCAGCGCGCCGCCCTCGCCACCCGGCCCTTCCGTGACGCCATCGGCATCCCTCTCGGCGTCGCCGGCCGCCTCGTCTACGGTCCATGTGGTCCTCGCCGGCGAGAACCTCACCGTGATCGCCCGGCGCTACGGCGTCAGCGTGCGGGCGCTGGCCGCGGCCAACGGCATCACCGACCTGAACACGATCTACGTGGGCGAACGGCTGGCGATCCCGGCGTCCCAATCCAGCGCGGCGGACCTGGCGCATCGAGTTACGGCGCGCTAAGGGCACCCGCCGGAACCCGCGGTCTGCCACGGTGGCTCGGGACGGGGCAGGCGCCCGTCACGCTCCAGCGCCTGGCGACAGGATCGGGTGCGCTCGCGCTCCTCCTGCGCTTCGTCACGCCGCCTTGGCCCCGCGTCGCTCTCGCCGCCCGCGGTACTGACACGGACTAGATGTAGTTCCCGGGGTTAGTGAGACGGAGAACGGCAGACCGTCTTAGCGTCGGGGCATGGATGAGCCCAAGGCCCAGCATCGAGGCGATCCCCACCGCCGACTGCTCCGCCACACCTACCAGGAGGGTCCGGACTTCCTGTTCCTCGCGACGCGGGGTGGCCGCCCGCCAGTCCGGCCGCCCGACACTGGGCTCGCGGAGGTTCGCCTGCGGGCCCGCTGTGTACGGGTCGCCCGCGAGGAGGGCATCGGGGCCGCCCTGGCGATCGGGGCCAGCCGGGCGAGCCTGCACCGCTGGCGGACACGGTACGAGGCGGGCGGTCTCGAGGCGCTTCGTCGACCGATCCGCGAGGCCCGGCCCCATCCTGTCTGCCGGACTGGGTGGAGCAGGCCGTGATCGTCGTCCGGCTCCTGACGTACTGGAACTCGAAGCGCCTGGCGGCCGAGTTCACCCGACGCGAGATCTTCCCGCTCGATCACCATGCCGTCGATCGGCTGCTGGGCGACCTCGGCACGGCCCGCCCGTCGACCCGGCGCGAGAAGGGTCCCGCCTACGAGCGCGGCCGGCCCAACGAGCTCTGGCACATCGACATCAAGGGCCCGTTCTTCCTGCGCCGCTCGGCGAAGGAGTACGAGAAGACCTGGATCGTGGGCCTCGTCGACGACCACAGCCGCTTCCTGATCGGGCTGCGGATCCTGCCGCGGCCCCAGGCCGCACCCATCCTCGCCTGGCTCGACGACTGCTTCGAACTGTGCGGGACGCCGCTCGAACTCATGAGCGACAACGGCAATCCGTTCGTCGTGTGGATGCCCGGCGTTCTCACGCTCTTCGGCAAGACGCTCGAGGAGTTGCGGATCCGGCACCTGCGGACCCAGGTGAATTCGCCCTGGACGAACGGCAAGATCGAGCGGTTCTGGGGTGTCCTCCAGGCGGAGGTGCTCGACCGCGAGGTCTTCCGGACGATCGAGGCCGCGGCTGACGGGCTGGCCCGCTTCGCGACAGGAAACGCGCGGCGGATTCCTCGCTCAACCAGATCAATGACGCGGTTCTCAGGCAGAGCGCTCTCGGGCGCCTCCTCGACTACGGCGACTTGGACGTCATGACCGCGGCCAAGGAAGAAGTCGACACGTTCAGCTGGTTGCACCACGCTCCGCACTTCAAGGTCACGATGGTCGAGGCGAAGCACGACCTCGAGATGGGCCTGCGCGACGCCCCGGACGGGGAAAGCCGCGTCGGGTCGGACTACGCGCGGCCACGTTGACTCCCACCCCGGGAAGATGGTTGCGGGGCCGGGGACCGGTTGCGGGGCCGGGGAGCGACGAAGGAGGAGGGGCTCTCACTGGAGAGCTCCGCGTTCCTCGCCGAGCGTACGCGAACTCTTCCGCTCGTGCCGCGAGCGCGACTCGCCTGTCGTCCCCGTCATCGCCGGGGGTTACGCAAACCGCGAATTCACGTAGTAAGTGGCCGCTAGCGCTCCTGGACGAGCTCGGCGAGCGGTCGGCGGGCGGTGCCCGGCGCCGAGCGCGGCCGACGGGCGGCGTCCGTCGGGTGGCCCAGCGAGATGATCGTCCGCACGAAGGCCGGGGCGGTCAGGCCGAGGAAGGCGGCGACGGCGGGTCGCTGCGCCTCTTGCACCCAGCCGATGCCCGCCCCGAGGTCGAGTGTCCCGGCGGCGACGAGCATCCGCTCCGCCGCCCGTCCCTCGTCGTAGGCATCCCACTCGGGGTTGTCCCCGCCCATCGCGATGGCGATCCCCAGCGGCGCTCCGGCCACGTGCCGGGCGTAGGGGGCGAGCTCGGCCAACCGCTCCCGAACGGCCGGACTGCGCAGGACGATGAACGTCCAAGGCTGACGGTTGGTGGAACTGCCGGACCAGCGGGCCACCTCGAGGATGGCGCGCAGGTCGGACTCGGCCACGGGCTCGTCGGTGAACTGGCGGACCTGCCGCGTCCGGCGCAGGGCACGAAGCACCGAGTCGGCGGCGGCCTGGGAAGGGTTGATCGGGTTGGTCATCGTCGCAGTGTAGGCCGGTCACGCTTCGGTGATTGACCGCCCTCGTGGCTCACGGCGCAGCGGGCGCGCACTCCGGCGCCGCACACGGCGAACCCAGATCGCGGGCCGGTGACCATCATCTACCGGCGCTTCACCGCCGCCATGACCTGTGCCGCCGTCAGAAACGTCCCCGTCGCCTCCACGCGGTGGACGAGCTCGACCACTGTTTCGTTATAGGGGGTGGGCCGGTGGATGGTCCTGCCCAGCGCAACGACCTCGCCGTTGAGGTAGTCGATTTCGGTCCTCTCGCCTCGCTTCACACTCTGCAGGGTCGAGCCGAGCGCGGGTGTCGTGCCCAGCGACCGCGACATCAGCCTCGGCAGGAGCGCGGCGATCGGCGTCGGCAGCCGCAGCATGGCCCTGAGCGCGGGCGCAGGCAGCTGGGGTAGCGAGGCGAGCGTGATGCCGGCCGCCTCGATCGTCTCCGCGGCCTCCTGCATCAGCAACGTCGCGAGCCGCCGCAGCTGCGATCGGCGCCCGATTTCCTGGAGGCTCAGCCCGGTGATCGCCGGCAGCGCGTTGTTCTCGTTGACGATCAACTTCGTCCAGTGCGCGCCCTGGATGTTGTGCGTCAGCCGGGTCGGAACCGCCTTGTCGAGCAGCCCCGCGATCCCTTTCGCGCGATCGTCAACGGGGCCGAAAGGGACGCCCAGTACCAGCGTGCCTGGCCGCGCGTACGTGACCCGCCCGGGCTCGAGGAACGTCACTCCCATCAGCACCACGCAGCTGAGGATGTCCCCGCGGCCCAGGACACCTGCCGACGAGGTCGTCGCTCCGCACGCCGTTCTGCATCGTCACCAGCGGGACGCCGGCCACGTAGGGCTGGATCTCGCGCGCGGCCGCCGTCACACCCTGGGTCTTGACTGTCAGCAGCGCGACATCCGGGGTAAAGTCGAGCCGTTCCCGTGCGTTGACAGCGACCCACAGCGGTCCGAGCGCACCGTCAATCCGAAGGCCGCTCGCGTTGACGGCAGCGACGTGCGCGGGCCGGCCGATGAGCGTGACCTCCTCTCCCGCACTCGCCAGTAGGCCGCCGACTGCGCTGCCGATTGCCCCGGCTCCGATGACTGCGATCTTCATGTCGTCCGCTCCGCTGCGCCCTGGTGGGCTGGTGCCGACGCCCCCCTACGTGGGTCGGGCGCGCTCCCTTCGCCCACGAACCGCAAACTCTGGGTGGTGATGCGACCGGGCCGTGAGCAAGGCGGTAGTCGGCCGACTGTCGCCAGGCGCCGACGGATGGCCCGCGTCACTCCCGACCACCATCCGTGCGGGCACGACTCCGCTCCTCCGGTCCTGATCGCCGGAGCGACGGTGGCTCGTGCTCGCTCTCAGAACGACGCGGCCGAGCACGTCGAATCATGCCACCAGCCGATCCTTCATCGCCTCGTGACGCCCTCGGGAAGGCCGTCGGATCTACCTTCGCCGCTACCCAGCCTGCGGGCGCTGCGGGGCGTTCAGCGGGTAGAGCCGAGGGCCAGCCTGCGGCAGGGCACGAACGTCGGATCAGGAACCCTCCGCAATCGGCCGAAGCCCTGAGATCGGGCAAACGTCATAGACTCGATTCCATGACCGAGATCAAGCTGGGTGCCCTCTGCTGGACCGAGTACGCGGATTGGCCGACCGTGCTCGAAGCGGGCATCAGGGCCGAGCGGCTGGGTTACTCGTCCCTCTGGACGGTTGATCACCTCTACCCCATCGTTGGCGACCCGCAGGGGCCGAACTACGAAGGCTGGCTCACCATCACGGCGTGGGCCGCGCGAACGGAACACGTCCGCATTGGCCTGCTGGTAGCCGCCAACCCGTACCGCGAGCCGACCCTGGTGGCCAAGATGGCGACGACCCTCGACCACATCAGCGGCGGGCGCGCCATCCTCGGCATCGGTGCCGGGTGGACCGAGGGCGAGGCCCACGACTTCGGCTTCGAGTTCGGGTCGGGTGCGCCCGAGCGCCTGCGCTGGCTCCGGCAGGCGCTGCCGATCATGCGGGGCATGCTCGACGGGACCGAGCCCTCCGCGCCCGAGGGCTCCCGGTACCGCGCCTCGCACGTCCGCAACGATCCCCCACCCCTGCAGCGTCATCTCCCTATCTGCATCGGGGGCGGCGGCGAACAGGTCACCCTGAAGCTCGTGGCGCAGTACGCCGACATGAACAACTTGAGCCACCGCGGCATCGCATCTGCGCGCCGCAAGGAGAAGATCCTGCTCGAGCACTGTGCGGCCGTGGGACGCGATCCGAACGAGATCGAGCGCACCACGAGCGTCTGGGGTGTCTTCATCCGCGACGATCGCGCCGAGGCTGAGCGGCTGCTCCGCGAGGCGTTCGGGCTCAACCGGGTGGCGCGAGCAGGGACGGAGCAGGCTGTGGGGACGCCGGAGGACGTGGCCGAGCTTCTCGCCCCATACGTGGAGCTCGGCTATCGGCACCTGATCGCAGGCTTCCTGTCCCCGTACGACGAGGAGTCGATGACGCGGCTTGCCACCGACGTCAAGCCACTGCTCGAACGCACGTGACATCGTGACGACCACCTCCCCGCACCTCGCGATCGTGCGCTTTCACGGCCGGCGGGTCGAGACGTGGGAGGCGCATGGGATTCCCACCGTGGAGCGCTTCTGCTATCTCTACGGCCGCGACGATCTGGCCGAGTGGGTTCCGCGCATCCGCCAGGCCGCGACAGGTGCCCGAGAGACGCACGTACTGCTGAACAACTGCTTCGCGAATAAACGGCCAGCCAGGTTTTTCCCGGACTCCTGTCAGGGTTGGCCGTTCGTCCGACCCCGCACTCGTTCAACCTGATAGCGCGGTGCGGCCAGATGCGCGGGCGGATTGCGCCTCCGCGGTATCCAGTCGGACGTCCCGCAGTAATGCCCCTCCCTAAGTCATGGGGGTGAGTCGTACGTGGCGGGCGCCCGCGTGCCGTACCGGTGGCACGGCTAGCGGGGAACCCAGGCGCATGAAGCTGTTGTGCGGGCAGATGCAGACGCCGGAGGCGCGATGGACGGGCACTCGGCACTCGCCGGTCGCGCCGGGCTGCTCGTGCCGCGCCGCGGCGCGACAGCCCACCCGTCGCCGCTCAGCCCCGCGGCGGGTTTGCGCCGGGGTTGGCCGTCTTGCACCGGGAGGATCGGTTCAGCGGCGGTCGCCGCGCGCGACCGGCAGCGAGCAGCGGATGACGCCGGCGGGCTGGTTCGCGGTCTGTGAGGTGCGGTTCGCCGACCTGCTCGCAAACGCCGTAATCCTGGCCCGCACGGCCACCCTCTGGCGACCGGGGCGATCGTCGCGGGCCGCGCGCAGAACCGCGCGGTCGACGTACCGGCAGCTTCGTCGCCGCGGACGTGCTCGGCCCAGCGCGGCCCGCCCGGACGCAGTGATCAGGCACCGACCGCGGGACCCTCCGTGCGCAACGGCTTGCTCCCGATGGCGGCCTGATTAACCGGTCACATCAGCGGGATGACGCTGGTGGCTGAACCGGCCGGTCGTACGACTCGGGCATCGGTAGGCCGCACGCTGGGCAGCGCCGGCGGGGGCCCCACGAGAAGCGGTTCCCGCAGCCTGTGCACGGCCAGATGCGGTATTCCCAGTCGATCGACTCGGCCGTGAGCTGGTTCTCGTCGAGCTCCAGGACGAGCGCCAGAAGTGCAGTGGCATAGTCGTCGTGCTTGCCCCCACCGGCCGCGATGCGGGGTCGGCCCGAGGGGAGAAGTCGCTGCTCGAGGCCGATCAGCTCGGCGAGGAGGAGGCGGTGGTCGGGGAGCTCGAGGTGCCCGGCATAGAGGCAGCGGCGGACGGAAGCGACCGCGTCGATCTTCGACTCGTTCGACCAGGGGCGCGCCAGCACGGCCACCCCCCGGGCCGCCAGCCCCTGACGGATCGCCTCGGCGCTGAACTGGTCGATGAGGACCGGCGCCCGCTCGTACGCGGCCGAGATGGCGGCGATCTCGTCGAGCGTCGGGTCGATCGCCACCGGCGTGTGTCGGCTGCCGTGCCAGCCCCGCACGAAGTCGACGATCACCCGGTCGCCCTCGCGATGGCCGACGACGAGCCCGAACGCGTCGCCGGTGAAGACGGGGTCGACGGCGATCACGTACGTCACGTCCGAGCGTGGCGGGTAGGCGTCCGGTCCCGCCCGCACCGCGGCACGAACGAGCTCGGCCGGGAACACCGCACCCACGCCTGCGTCCCACTCCGCCTCGTACTCCCGCCGAAAGTCGTCGGGGTCCGTGGCGCGCTCCTGCTCGAGGAAGCGCGGGCTGATCGACGGGTTCATCTCGGCCGTCGTGGCGTGCCAGGCGCGCAGGTCGGGGAACGTCCCTGACTCGGCCCGCTCGACGAGCCCGGCGAACCAGCCGGACGCGAACCGCGGCGTGGACAGGACCAGGACACGCCGCTCAGGGAACTGCGCGGTGGCGGGCACCAAGGCGCCCCAGATCTCGCCGGCGTCGAGCGGCGAGCCATCGACACCAGCGAACCATGCCGCCTCGTCCATGACCACCACGGCGATGGCCATCCCGCGCACCGAGGCGGCATGGCAAGGGACCGTCATGATGACGATCCCGGTCGTGAGCTCGATCTCGTCAACCGTCTCGCGCGCGAGCAGGGGGGCGAGCGCCGGGCGGTGAAGGAAGCCACGGATGTACCCGTGCACGATTCGGGCCTGCTTCTGGTTCGTGGCTAGGACGACGATGGCGACCTGCTCGCCCTGCGGCACCGCCGCGAGGTGCGCGCCGGCGTTGACCGTTGCCTCGTACGCCGCCACGACGGCGGCTAGGCGGCCTTTGCCGGAGCGGCGCCCCAGGCGCAGCACGGCCGTCCGAACCCCGTCGGTGTAGATCTCCTCGAGAATCTCGGCCTGGCGGGGGTGCAGCGGGAAGCCGAGCGTCTCAGCGGCAAAGCGCACGATGGGGTGGCTCATGACCGCCGCTCCCCGTCCCCGCCCGGGAGGCGGTACTTGGCCAGCTCGCCCTCCACCAGGCGCGCGGCCCTAGTCCGGGCGTCGAGCTCGGCCAGCCCGAGGCGCGCGGCGGCGCTCGGCGTCAGCCCGAGCGCGTCGAGGTCGCGGGTCAGCTGCCCCTCGAGCCGGGAATAGAAGGAGGTGAGCGTCTGCGTCGGCTCCTCGTCGAGGACGAGGTCGAGGCGGCGCAGCCGCACGATGAGCCGGGCCGTCGCCTCGACGAGGACTCCGTCGCGCACGGGGTCCAGCCAGGGCGCCCGCGAGTAGAGCAGGGCCGCCTCATCGAGCACGTCCGCCCGCACGGCCACTTCGGCATACACGCCGTGGCGCAGCGAGTTCGTGTTTCCCGCGCGCACGGCGCGGGCTGCCATCGCGCGCCGGATGGCGCGGGCGCGGCCGTCGGACGGCCGCGAGATTGAGGGGAGATGCCGGGTGGATGGCAGGGGGATCGAGTCGGGCAGTAACGCTCCTTCGGGGTGTCGACTTCGTGGCGGCGGCCACGCCGCCGCCGGCACCCGCTGACGTCACACTAGCAAAGCGTGATGGATCTTAGGAAGCGGCAAATTCTCGCCGCAGAGGAGAGGACCTCAGACAACATGTCGGCAGCTCCGCCGCCGGCGGCGCCCAGTTCAGGACGCGGCTCGCCAGCCCGCAGCCGCGTCATCCTCGCGCACGACTCATCCTGTGGGTGGCCTGGGCCGACCCCCAAGCGTCCTGCATGGGACCGCCGAGGCTATAGTCGCCGGAAGGCTTGACGTGACGGTGCTAGGCGATCTCATGAGTCGCCCGACGCCATCCTGAGCTTCCGCAAGCGCGGCGTGACTTCGAGCACCCCGAGAGCGTAACTGCATCGCCTGGCTGGAGCCGGTCTCTGGGGGCACGCCACAACCCCTGCGTGAGCCGCGATCGTGGGCGCGCCATGGGTGCCGGGTATACTGCAACGCGCACTCGGACTTCCCCGCGACCGATCCGGATGCGCGCGGGTGCGATCGCCACCCCGCCCAGCCACCAGCAGCACGCAGGTCCCGCCACGAGCATCATCGACGCCTTTTTCGGGCTCTTCTCCCGCGACATCGGCATCGACCTCGGCACGGCCAACACCTTGGTCCACGTCCGGGACCGGGGGATCGTGATCAGCGAGCCGAGCGTCGTCGCGCTCGACACGAAGACCAGGAAGGTGCTCGCGATCGGTGCCGAGGCGAAGCGGATGGTCGGCCGCACGCCGGCGAACATCATCGCGGTCCGGCCGCTCCGTGACGGCGTCATCAGCGACTTCGACGTCACCGAGCAGATGATCAAGTACTTCGTGAGCAAGGTGCACGATCGGGTCGGGCTGATCCCGCGCCCGCGCATGCTGCTCGGCGTCCCATCGGGCGTGACGGAGGTGGAGAAGCGGGCCGTGCGGGACGCGGCGATGAACGCCGGCGCCCGCTGGGCGCGGCTCATCGAGGAGCCGATGGCGGCGGCGATCGGGGCGGGCCTGCCCGTCGGCGAGCCGTCCGGCAGCCTGATCGTCGACATCGGTGGCGGCACGACCGAAGTCGCCGTCATCAGCCTGGGCGGCATCGTCATCAGCAAGAGCATCCGCATCGGCGGCGACGAGATGGACATGGACATCGTCGGGTTCGGGCGGCGGGAGTACAACTTGCTCGTCGGCGAGCGCACCGCAGAGGACATCAAGATCGCGATCGGCTCGGCCTACCCCGGCGACTGGGACGAGCTGCGCATCACGCTGCGCGGCCGAGACCTGCTCACGGGCCTGCCGCGCGCCGTTGAGATCAGCGCCGAACAGGTTCGCGAGGCGATCGAGCCGTCCGTCCAGCAGATCGTCGACGTCGTGAAGGACACCATCGAGGAGACCCCGCCGGAGCTGGTGGCGGACATCATGGATCAGGGAATCGTCCTGGCCGGCGGCGGAGCCCTCCTGCAGGGGCTTGACCGGCGGATCGCCGAGGCCACGCAGATGCCGGTGCACGTTGCCGACGACCCGCTGACCTGCGTCGCCCGGGGCACGGGCAAGGCGCTCGAGGAGCTCGCGACTATGGAGCGTTCGCTCGTCGCCGACACCTACTCTCGCCCGCCGCGCTGACGGTCGCGTCATGTTCGCGACGCGCGCGAGCCGCCGGCGCGGCATCTTGTACGCCGTCCTCATGGCGATCGGACTCTTCCTGCTCGCCCTGAGCGCCACGCCTCCGATGCGCGACCTGGAAGTCGTGGTGGGCAACCTGCTGACGCCTGCGGAGACGGTGCTCTCCGGCGCGGCGCGCGCCTTCGGGTCGTTCGTTGGTGCGCTGTCCGAGATTGATCAGCTACAGGCCCAAAACCGCTCGCTCGAGCAGCAGAACCAGCAGCTCGCGGTCGAGAACCGGCAGTTGCAGGAGATCAGGGTCCAGAACGACCAGCTGAGCCGCCTGCTTGGCGTGCAGGGGTCGCTCGACTATCAGACGGTCGCCGCGACTGTCGTCAGCCGCGATGTCTCGCAGGACACACGCGCGATCACGATCGACGCCGGCACCGACCGGGGGATCGAGCTCGACGACGTGGTCGTTGCCGGCGGAGGCGCCCTCGTCGGCACGGTCACGACCGTCGGCCAAGACTTCAGCCGGATTCTGCTCATCAGCGATACCCGGTCCACCGTCATCGGGCTCATCGAGTCGAGTCGCACGACGGGCGAGGTCATCGGCCAGCTCGGTGGCGCGTTGGTGATGGAGAACATCCCGGCGACAGAACTGGTGAACCTCAACGACACTGTGGTCACGGCCGGGATCGACCTGGGCAACGGGATCCGTTCCCCGTTCCCGAAGGGCTTGCTTATCGGCAGCGTGGTGGACGTCGAGCGCGATCCGAACGCGGTCGTCCAGACGGCGTTCATCAATTCGGCGACCAACCTCGACAAGCTCGAATACGTCCTGGTCATCACGGACTACCACGGCGGACTCCCGCCGGTCCCGGCCGCATCGGGCGCCCCCGCGGCCGCCAGTTCACCCGGGGCGGCCGCGACGTCGCTGCCGCTTCCGGGCCCCTCGCTGGTGCCTGGCCCGTAGGGTCTCGCCCCGCGGTCGCCGGCGCACGACGCTCCCGTCAGGCGCGCCGGCCGAGCAGCTCGAGCCGCAGGCCTGCCGCGCGCACGGCGGCGCGGTCGACCACGTTCCGGGTGTCGTAAACGAGGTCGCCTTGCATCGCCGCCCGCAGCCCAGCCCAGTCGAGCGCACGGAACTCCGGCCATTCGGTGGCAACGACGACGGCCGCGGCCCCCTCCGCGGCTTGCGCCGGGTCTGGCGCAACCGCCAGCAGCGGGTCAGCCCGTCGCGCCGTCTCCATCGCCTGCGGATCAAACCCGACCACCGTCGCGCCGGCCGCGCGGAGCTGGCGGGCCAGGGCGAGCGCGGGAGACTCCCGGACGTCGTCCGTGCCGGCCTTGAACGCGAGTCCCAGCAGCGCGACGCGGACCGTGTCCATCGGCTGGCCGATTAGGGCGCCCAACCTCGCGATGACTGCACCCTGGTGGGTCAGGTTGGACTCGCTCACCGAATCGATGAGTGGCGTTGCAACGCCTAGCCGTGAAGAGAGCAGCGGGAGCGCGACGGCCTGTTGGGGGAGGCACGAACCCCCGATCCCCGGCCCGGCGCTCAAGAACGCCTTCCCGATGCGGTCGTCCATGCCGACACCGGCGGTGACGAGGTCCACGTCGGCACCGACCGCGTCGCAGATCCGCGCCAGCTCGTTGGCGAAGGCGATCTTCGTCGCGAGGAACACGTTGGAGGCGAGCTTGACCAGCGCGACGGACCGCGCGTCCGCGACGAGCGTAGGCGCGTTGAGCGGCGCGTACAAGTCCGCGACCGCTTGGGCAACCTCGCGTTCCTCGGAGCGGAGCCAGCCCGCGACCACCCGGCTAGGCACGTCGAAGTCGCGCAGGCCGGCGCCCTCCCGCATGAACTCCGGGTTCGTGACTACCTTTGCGCAGGGCCCCACGGCCCTCCGTTCGTCCACGAGCCGGGCGAGCCGATCGGGCCCCTCGACGGGCAGCGTCGAGCGGACGGCGATGACGTGCTCGGGAGGCGCGGCGGCCAGGAGCCCCTCCACCGCTCGCTCGACGTGGACCATCGACAGGGGACCATCGTCGTCGGATGGAGTGCCCACGCAGACGATGGAGTACGCGGCGCCCGCGGGAGGCGCGGGATCGGTCGTGAAGTCGAGCCGCCCGGCCGCGGCCTCGGACTGGATGGCCTGCTCGAGCCCGGGCTCGAAGATCGGCGATCGGCCGGCAGCGAGTGTCGCCACCCGGCCCGGATCGATGTCGCAGACTGTGACGTGATGGCCCAGGCGGGCAAAACCGACGGCGGTGACGAGGCCCACGGGCCCGGCGCCGATGAGGAACAGGTGCACGCGCCTCTCCTGGTCGGGGCGAGAGATGTCGCGGCGATGGTAACCGTCGGCAGCCGCTCTGGGCGCGGCGCCCGTGCCTACGGCATCGCGCGGATTTGCCCGCCGTCGATCGGGATCAGCGTTCCCGTCATGTAGCTGGCCCGGGACGAGGCCAGGAACGCGACGACGGCGCCTAGCTCGGACGGCTCCCCATACCGTCCGAGCGGGATCGCGCGCAGCTGGTCGGCCCTGATTTCCGTCTCGGACCGGCCCGTCCTCGCGGCGGTGTCGGCGTCGAGCTGGCGGATCCGCTCCGTGCTGATTCGCCCGGGCGCGACGGCGTTGACGAGGATCCCGTCGGGGGCGAGCTCGATTGAGAGCGTCTTCATGAGGCCGTGAACCGCGGAGCGCACGGAGTTGCTGGTGATGAGGTTGGCGACCGGCTGCTTGACGCTGCCGCTCTCGATAAACACGATCCGCCCTCCGCCCGCCCGCCGCACCCGCTCATCGCGCAGGTGCGGGATAGCGGCGCGGACCACGCGCACTGCCGAGAGGAACGTCAGGTCGACGGTGTGCCTCCACTGCTCGTCGGAGAGCGACTCGAACGGCCCGGGAGGCGGGCCGCCGGCGTTGACAACGAGCACGTCGAGGCGGCCGAAACGGTCGACCGCCGCGCGAACCAGTCGCTCCCCGGTCTCGGGGAGCGACACGTCGCCGACGACCCAGCCAATCCGCTCGCGAACGGGACGGCGTTCGCGGGCCTCCGCGAGCCAGATGTCCGCGTCGTCGGCGGTCACCGGGTCGAGCATCCGGCCAGCCGCCCCCTCCTCAAGCTGTGCCGCGAGCTCATCCGACGCCCGCTCGAGTGCCGCCCCGTCCCGGGCCGCGAGCATCACCGTGGCGCCTTCGCTCAGCAGTTCGAGGGCCGAGGCCCTGCCTAGCCCGTGGCTCGCGCCGAGCACGAGCGCGACCCGCCCATCAAGCCCCAGGTCCATCGCATGCCTCCGCTGTCGGTGCCATCCATCGTGCCACGACCGGCCGCTCCCGGCCCGTCGATCGCCGCCCTGGTGACCGATGGGACCATGGCCGGCGGGACCATCGCGCGATGGGCGTCCGCCGCGCGCGGGTGCAGGCTCGCCAGACCGACCGGCGCCTGGGCCGTGCGTCTTTCATGGCATGGCGTCGTGCAGCCGCATGGAGCCGTGATGCACCGTCGACTCTTCACCGTGCTCGCCACAGCCGTCATAAGCGCCGTTCTCGCCTGGCCGCTGCTCGCCGTTATCGCCCCCGCCGGCGTGCGGGCCTCGACGCCCGTGAAGGTAGTAGTCGTCGTCGGCCCGACCCATGCCCTGACCGACAGCAACCTGCAGTCGGGTGCCGCGATCGCGCAGCGGGCGGCGGCGGACGGAGCGCAGGTCGTGACCGTGTTCCACCCCGATGCGACGTGGGCGGCCGTCTCGGCGGCGGCCGTGGGCGCCAACGTCCTCATCTACCTCGGCCACGGCAACGGCTTCCCCTCCCCATACACGACCTCGCTGATGCCCGACCGTCAGGACGGGATGGGTCTCGACCCCGTGGACGGCGCACAGGCCGACCAGGTGCAGTACTACGGCGAGCAATACATGGCGACGCTCCGGCTGGCGCCGGACTCTCTCGTGTTCCTGAACCATCTCTGCTACTCGAGCGGCGATAGCGAGCCGGGCCAGCCCGAGCCGACGCAGGCCGTCGCGATCGAGCGCGTCGACAACTTCGCGGCCGGGTTCATTGCCGGTGGCGCGTCCGTCGTGCTCGCTCTGGGTGCACAGGACGTGGGGGGCATCGTCGACGGGCTCTTCGGGCCGCCCCAAACGCTCGACCAGCTGTTCATGGCTGACGGTGGCGTCGGGGTCGCGTCGATCACGGTGCCCTCGACCCGTACTCCCGGCGCCCGGTTGCACCTCGACCCAGAGACCCCGACGTCCGGGTTCTACCGGTCGCTCGCCGGCAACCTGGACCTGCTCACTTCGGCGGTCGTGGCCGGCGCCAGCGCTGCGTCCCAGGGGGCCCCGGGGGACGGTCCCGCCAGCGTGCCGGCCAGTCCCCCGTCGCTGGCCTCGCTCAGCGCTCCCTCGGTCTTCACGCCCAACGGTGACGGAATCTCCGACACCCTGACGGTTTCGTACGCCCTCTCCGCTGCGGCCACCCTCGACGTGTCGATTGCGCCGGTCGGGGGTCCTGTCGTCCGGCACATGTCGATCGCGGCAGGTGAGGGCGCAAGCACGTTCACTTGGGACGGCACGGCGGACGGCGGGGCGATGGTGCCCGACGGGTCGTACGTCCTGTCGGTGACGCCGGTCGGGCTCGCGGGCGACGCCGGAGCGCCCGTCACGGTCGCCACGCACGTCCTCACGGCGATCAGTGCGCCACGGGTCACACCGGCGGTCTTCTACCCACTCGATAAGGACGGGGTGGCCGACACCACCTCGCTGTCGATGACTCTCACGCAGCCCGCGACCGTGACATGGACCATACAGGACGCCGCCGGGCGGACCGTGCGGACGCTGTGGGACCGCCAGCCCACCACGCCCGGCCAGTGGACCATGCCATGGGACGGCACCGGATTTGCCCCGGGAGCGAGCGCGCTCGCTCCGATGCCCGCCGGCCGATACGCGTCGGTCATTTCGGCGACCACGGCGGCGGGGACGCTGTTGATGGGGAGCGCGATCTGGCTGCTGCCCTTCCGACTCACGCCTTCCAAGGCGACCGCCGCCGCCGGCCAGATCCTGAGGGTGACGATCCAGGCCGCCGAGCCGCTCCGTGCGGCGCCGCGCCTGGTCGTCAGCCAGCCCGGGATCGCCGCGTACACGGTTGCCGCCACCGGCGGCGGGCTGAGGTACGAGGCCGTGTTCCGGCTGCGCCCTGGCCAAGGGGGGATGGTCGGGCTGCGCGTGCTGGGGACGGAGGCTACCGGCGTCGTCGTCGCCACTGGCGCGACGGTGGTCCTGGAGTAGGTGCCGGCGACCCCGACCGTCTCCGCAGGCGATTCGGGCGGGCGCACGACGTGGTACAGGCGACCCGCGTCGCTCCCGCGACCGAGAGGGCGCCGGTACACTGCGTGCGATGAGCCCGCGCGA
This sequence comes from uncultured Chloroflexia bacterium, assembly GCA_963835945.1. Taxonomy (GTDB): domain Bacteria; phylum Chloroflexota; class Limnocylindria; order Limnocylindrales; family CSP1-4; genus JAJYNJ01. The sequence continues at coordinate 35,187 of CAWIHR010000001.1, read as the reverse complement.
GCCGCACATCGGGTACGACGACACGTGGGTGGTCCTGCCCACTTACAACGAATGCGAGAACCTCCCCGGGATCGCGGCGGCAATTCTTGGTCGGCTGCCCGGGGCGACGCTGCTAGTCGTGGACGATGCCTCGCCGGACGGGACGGGCCAGCTGGCAGACTCGCTCGCGGCTGCAGACCCCCTCGTGCGCGTGCTGCACAGACCGGGCAAGCAGGGGCTCGGTCGGGCCTACATCGACGGGTTCCGGGTGGCGCTCGCTGGAGGTGCCGGCCGCATCGTCCAGATGGACGCCGACTGGTCGCACGATCCGGCCTACCTGCCGGGGCTGGTCCGGCCGCTCGAAGGCGCGGCAGACCTCGTGATCGGGTCCCGATACGTCCGCGGAGGCGGTGTCGCGCAGTGGGGGTTCGGTCGCCGGGCCGTGTCGCGCGGGGGATCCCTGTTCGCGCGGCTCGTCCTCAGGCTGCCCGCGCACGACCTGACCGGCGGATTCAAGGCGTGGCGCCGCGAAACCCTCGCAGCCATTCCTTGGGATGGTGTCCACGCCGGCGGCTACGTTTTCCAGATCGAGACGACCTGGTTGGCCCATCGCAGAGGCGCGACGATCGTTGAGCTACCGATCGTCTTTCGGGATCGCCAGGTCGGCGTGAGCAAGATGTCGCGGCGGATCGTGGTCGAGGCGCTCCTCGTGGTGCTGACGCTCCGTTGGGACGAGCTGCGCGGCCGTGGCCCGGGCCGCCGTCGCAGCGGCAGCCCGTCCGAACCAACCGACACGGAGGCGTCGGCGCCGCCCGGCGAAGTCGGCGCCGACGAGCAGACGAGCTGATGCGCGAACTCGTGGGTGTGGAGCCCCCGTCGCGAGTGCCGCCGGCACCCGCACGTGTGGTGATCGACCTGAGGCCACTGCAGGAGCCCGAGCGCACACCGATCACGGCGGCGTACCTCCAGTGCCTGCTGGCGGCGTTCGCCGCAGATCCGCTGCCTGGCGAGTCGTTCGTGCCGGTGCTGCGCCTACTGCGTCCCGACCCGACGCGAGGGCCGGGACTCGACCATCTTGCGGTCGCTGGCCGGCGGCGGGTGTTCCCCACCGCGCGGTTCCTGCGATCCGCCGGCCTGACGGTCGACGCATTCCAGCTGCGCGGCGCGGAGATCGGCAGCTCGCACGGGTACGGGGAGGTCGGGGGCGACGGGCGTCCTGTACCACACGGCCGGAGGGGCCGTCCCGCTTGGGTCGGATCTGCCGGTGGTCGCCACTCTGCTCGACCTCGCTCCCTGGGAGCTCCCCTCGATCTACGCGGCCAGCCCGGCTGCGCGCTTCGGTCACCGTCTGCGGGCCCGGATCCTGCGGGATGCGAGGCGGCTGATCGTGTGCTCGGACGCCACGGCCGAGGCGGCGCGCCGACTCGTGCGCATCCGGCCGGAGCGCATTGCCGTGGTGGGGCTCGCCGCCGGCGACGCATTCGTTCTCGCCGCTGGCCGCCCGGATCACTTTGCCGGACTGCGCGCCCGCCTCAGTCTGCCGCCGCGCTACCTCGTGTTCACTGGCCGATACGATGCCCGGAAGGACCTCGGCACGCTGTTCCGGGCGCTCGCGGCGCTCCGCGAGGAGAGCCCCGACCTGTCGTCGCGACGGCGCAGGCTCGCCCAGCCGGAAAGGGCCGCTGCGACCACCGCAGCCGGCTCGTCCGCTGCGTCCGGCCCGCCGAGGAGCGGCCGCGGGTCTGCGCCAGGTCGTGGCGACGCCGGCGACTCGGTTCCGTGGCCCCCCGTCGTGGTCCTTGCCGGTGCCACGGGCGAGGGGGAGAGCGACGCGCCCGCGCTGGCCCGAGCGGCCGCCCGCCACGGCGTCGAGGATCTTGTCTTCCTGGTCCCTCACCTCTCGTCGGACGATCTCGCGACGCTCGAGGCCGGCGCCGAGGCGGCCGTGTTCCCCGCCATCAGTGAGGGGACCGGGCTTGCAGTGCTGGAGGCGCTGGCGGTCGGGATTCCCGTGGTCGCATCGCGCGTCGGACCGCTCCCGGAGCTCATCGGACCGGCCGGCATCATCGTCGAGCCCCGCGATCCGGCGCGGCTCGCCGCCGCGCTGCGCGCCGCCTGGTCCGGGCCCATCCACGACCAGCTGCGGCGGGCGGCGCGCCAGCGGGCGCTCGCCGGTCGGCGCACTTGGACGGACGTGGCGCGCGAGACGCGGGACGTGTACGCAGCAGCGCTCGTGGCCGACTGAACCACCCACGTCGAATCGCTTGGCCGGCCGGCCGGTTGCGCGGGTGGACGGCTCGCTCGCCGGCGTTACTGTGGCACAGGGCGCGTGCCCGACGATGCGGCAGGTGCGGTCGCCGAGCTGACCGTAACCACCGTCCCCACCGGGACCACCTGGATGGCGATCTGTCCGCGCACCAGTTGGACGGGAGTGCCGGCACTCCCACTGGTCGCAAGCGTCAGGAGGAGCGGCGCCTCGTCTGAGGCCTTGCTCCACGTGGCGTCGAAGGCCAGCCCGTCCCGCAGTACCAGAGCTTGACCGCTGCCCGTGTACCCCAGCTCGAGCCGACCTTCTTCCTCGTTCGTCGGCTGGCCGGGCGCGTTGACGAGCGGCCCCACGCTGACGTACATGACGACGACGTCAAAGGGGGCGACGCGCTCCCCGCTCCCAGCATCCACCTGCGGTGCACCATCGACGGAGCGGAGGTAGCGATCGGTGGCGGGATCGTAGGTGTACGTGATCACGCCGGCGGGGTAGGGAACTACCAGCGATCCAGCAGCCGGGCGCTGCGCCGGCGGGGCGGGATCGGAGAACGACCAGGCAGGGGCCGGGGCGGAGGGAACATCGAGGCGTGTCGCCAGGGCATCGAGCTGCGCCGTGCTCGAGTAGACGTTGTGCGGCGCGACCCGGGTCGTGATGCGCGGCATGTAGGTTGCCCACGAGAACTCGTCGGCGTTCCACACGAGCCGCCCGTCCAGCTGTTGCAGCGCTGCGAGGGCGTTTGGCGCACCGCCCACGTGCGCGTATAGGGGACGCCATTGCGCGGCCCAGCCGACGAAGTAGCGGCGGCTGCTCCGGATCGGACCGATGGCCGCCGCAGGCGTCGTCTGGTACAGCGCCATGTAGCGCGGGATGCCGCCCTCGGCCGGCGCCTGCACGAGGATGTCCGCCTCGGCCAGCCCGGACTGCGGACGCGCCGCGGGGGCGTCGTCGATCATCACGGCCACGATGGGTCGGGCGGCCGCGGCCGCGGTCTCGAGGATACCGTCGGTGGGCGCTTCGACCAGCGGGACCGGTGTCTCCGACGGGGTGACCGGCGCAGTGGGCGACGCGGACGGAGCGGCATTCGACGCCGCGACATCGCCGGCCGACGCGATTGGGGACAGGGATGACGGCGCGATGGGTGTGCCTGTGCAGCTGCCAAGCACGAGCACGGCGACTGCCAGCGCCCAGATCGCCACCGCGCGATGCGCGCGGCCAGCCGGGCTGGCGACGACGCGGCGCGTTCGATGGACGGCGAACCCCCTCGTCGGCACGGCCATGGCCAAGCATCGTACCAGCCCCCGCCGCTCGACTCTGGGTGTGCCGGTGGGTGCCCGGCCGGCGGCCATTCCGCGTGCCACCGACGGCCACCCGGCCCGCACCGTCCTGCCGTCCGGCAGAGCCGGGTGTCGCGTGGCATCCGGTACACTCGCCGCCGTGATTCATCCGTCGGCCGACGTTTCGGCCGATGCCACCATCGGCCAGCGCACCAGCATCTGGAACCGCGTCCAGGTTCGCGAGGGAGCCGTTATCGGCGACGACTGCATCGTCGGCAAGGATGCCTACGTCGATTTCGGCGTCCACATCGGCGACCGCTGCAAGATCCAGAACGGCGCCCTCGTCTATCACGGGGTCACCGTGGAGCCCGGCGTCTTCATCGGCCCAGGCGCGATCCTGACCAACGACCGATTTCCCCGCAGTATCACCCCAGATGGAGCGCTCGCCGGGCCGGACGACTGGACCGTCAGCACCATCACGCTCCGCTATGGATGCTCGATCGGCGCCGGTGCGGTCGTCGTGGCCGGCAACGACGTGGGACGGTTCGCGACGGTCGGCGCGGGCGCCGTGGTGACCCGCCCGGTTCCCGACTACGCGCTGGTGGCGGGGAACCCGGCTCGCCGCCTCGGGTGGGTCTGCGCGTGCGGACAGCGCCTCACGGACTCGTCGGGACGCCAGGTTGCTGCGAACGCCGAGGGCGAGGCTAGCTGTACCGCCTGCCGTCGCCACTTCACGATCGCCGCGGAGAGCTGCACGGAGCGTGTCGTCACGTGACGGCGACGGCTATGCCCCTTGCGCCGCATCCCTTGGAGGCCCGCCCGTGATTCCGATCTCCAAGCCCGACATCGGTCCCGCCGAGGAGTCGGCTGTCCTCGACGTCCTCCGTTCCGGGATGGTGGCGATGGGACGCCGGACCGCAGAGTTCGAGACCGCTTGGGCGGCGTACTGCGGCGTGCGCCACGCGGTGATGATGTCGAACGGGACGGTCACCACCGAGGCGATCCTGCGCGCCCTGGGCATCGGCCCCCGCGACGAGGTCATCACCGTCAGTTTCAGCTTCAATGCGACGGTCAGCACGATCCTCCAGGTCGGAGCCACGCCGGTCTTCGTCGACATCCGCGAATCCGATTTCACGATGGACCCGGATCTCGTCGAGGCGGCGATCACGCCGCACACGAAGGCGATCATGCCGGTGCACCTGTACGGGCTGATGGCCGACATGGACCCGCTCGCCGACATCGCGCGGCGGCATAACCTGCACCTCATCGAGGATGCCGCACAGGCCCACGGCGCGACGTATCACGGCCGTCGGGCGGGATCCTTCGGGCCGGCCATGTTCAGCCTGTACGCGACCAAGAACCTCATGACGGGCGAGGGCGGGGTCGCCACCACCGACGACGACGACCTCGCCGACCGCCTGCGGCTGTACCGCAACCATGGCATGCGGCGGCGCTACTACCACGACGAGCTCGGGACGAACTTCAAGCCGACCGACCTCGCAGCGGCGCTCGGGCTCGCACAGCTGCCGCGCCTCGATGAGCGGACAGAGCGGCGGCGACGGAACGCCGCGCGCCTCACCGCTGGCCTTGCCGGGTACCTCACCCCGCAAGTGCCCGAGGGCCGGAAGCACGTCTGGCACCAGTACACCATGCGTTTTCCTGCTGAACGGGAGCGCGTCGTGGAGGGGCTTACGGAGCGCGGTGTCGGGTCGCTGATCTACTACCCCGTGCCGATCCATCGGCAATCGTATTTGCAGAGATTCCTCCCCGGCGCGGCCGGCCTCGATCTCCCCGTGACGAACCGGCTGTCCGACGAGGTGTTGTCGATCCCGGTCCACCCGATGTTGACCGATGCCGACCTCGACGCGATCGTTTTGGCGGTCCGTGAGGTGGCGACGCCTGCGGACGCCGTGGCGGTCTCTCCGACGATTCTGGAAGCGGGCTCCGGTGCGGCGAGGGTTGGGCGCGCCGGGACGGGCCCTCGGTGAGCGGGCCGGCGCGGCTACGGGTTGGGCTCGCTGGTCTCGGGTCGATGGGCCGCAACCACCTGCGCAACCTCGCCTCGCGCCACGACGTGGTCTTGGTGGCCGTCGCCGATCCTAGCGAGGAAGCGCTCACGCCGGCGGCCGCGCAGGTCGGAGCGCGCGCCTACACGGACCCCGTCGACATGCTCGACGACGAGCGCTTGGATGCCCTCATCGTCGCCGCGCCCACGACACTGCACCACCGGATCGCACTTTATGCCATCGAGCGCCGCGTGCCTGTCCTGGTTGAGAAGCCGCTGGCGACGACCGTCGCGGAGGGGCGCGAACTGGTCGAGGCGGCCGCGCGACGTGAGGTGCTCCTTCAGGCCGGCCACATCGAGCGCTTCAACCCGGCCGTGGTGGCTCTCGGGGATCGGTTGCGCGGCGGGGCGCTCAGCCGGATCTACAGCATCAAAACGCTGCGCGCGGGTCCGTTTCCCGCGCGGATCCGCGATGTGGGCGTCGCTGTCGACCTCGCGACGCACGACGTGGACATCATGTGCCACCTGGCTGGCCTCCGCCCCGACCGCGTCTACGCCGAGACCACGCAGCACGTCCACACGTCCCGGGAGGATCTCGTCTTCGGTCTGCTCCACTTCCCCGGCGGCACCGTCGGATTGCTCGACGTGAACTGGCTCACGCCGGAGAAGCAGCGCCGGATCACCGTGCTCGGCGCGGAAGGGATGTTCCAGGTCGACTATCTCAGTCAAGCGCTGACGTTCACGCGCGGGGCGGCAGAGCTCAGTCCGACGTACCTTGACGGCTACGCGCCGACCTTCGTCGGCGAGGCCGTGCAACTGCCGGTTACTCCGGCCGAGCCGCTCCGACGCGAGCTTGACGCTTTCTTCGACGCGATTCGCTCCGGTGGCCCCGCCGCCATTCCGGGCTCCGACGGCCTCTGGGCGGTCGCGCTCGCCAACCTGTTGCTCGAAATCCGCAGCGGCTCATCGTCCGGTCGCGGTGCACCCCCTGGAGGTCGCCCACGCATGACCCAGTTCGTCAGCCCCTGGCGCGGTGATCCCGAGACAGTCGGCACCGTGGCCGTCGTGGGCATGGGCAAGATCGGGCTGCCGCTGGCGGCTCAGTATGCGGCACGTGGGTGGCACGTAATCGGGGTCGACATCCAGCCGTGGGTGGTCGACATGCTGAACGAGGGACATGTCCATTTTGCCGAAGAGCCCGGACTGGCGAAGCGGATCTCGGAGGCGCACGCGACGGGTCGGTTCCGCGCCACCACGTCGCACGCGGAGGCGACGCGCGAGGCGGACGTCGTCGTGATCATCGTCCCAGTCATGCTGTCTGACGTCCAGGAACCGGACTATCGCTACATCGACCTGGCAACCGAATTGGTCGCGGCCGGGCTCCATCCGGGCGTGTTGGTGCTCTACGAGACGACGCTTCCGGTCGGAGATACCCGCGACCGTTTCCGCCCGATGCTTGAGGCGGCCGGAGGGCTCGCCTGCGGCGATCCCGACGGCGGTTTCCTAGTGGCGTTCAGCCCCGAGCGCGTCTACAGCGGTCGGATCTTCCACGACCTCGACACGTACCCAAAGCTCGTGGGCGGCGTCGATGCGGCGAGCGGGGCGCGAGCTGCGGCGTTCTACAGGACCGTCGTGCCGGCCGAGGTATGGCAGCTCTCGACCGCCGAGGCCGCCGAGTTCGCCAAGCTTGCGGAGACCACCTACCGCGACGTCAACATCGCGCTGGCCAACCAGTTCGCCCAGTACGCCGAGCGGATGGGCGTCGACATTCAGGAGGTCATCCGAGGGTCGAACAGCCAGCCGTTCAGCCACATCCACCAGCCCGGCATTGGGGTGGGGGGCCACTGCATTCCCGTCTACCCGCACTTCCTGGTCAGCCGCGCTCCGGAGCTCACCCTCCCCGCGCTCTCGCGCCTGGTGAACGACGGACAGGTGGGGTTGGCCGTCTTGGCTGTGGAGCGCGCGCTTGGACCGCTTGAGGGGACGCCCATTCTCGTCCTCGGACTGACATACCGCGAGGACGTCAAGGAGCTTGCCTATACGCGAGCCATCCCCCTGATCGAGCGGCTGGCATTCCACGGCGCCGAGGTGTGGGCCTACGACCCGCTGCTCTCCGACGAGGATGTGGCCCGGATCGGGGCGCGGGCGTGGCACTGGGGCAATCGCGCGCCGTTCCGGGCGATCGTCGTGCAAACGGGCGCACGCCAGTTCCGGGCACTCGACGCGTCCTGGTTCCCGGATCTGGCCGTGCTGTTCGACGGCCGGAACGCGCTGCGCGACGTAGTCCTGCCCGACAGCGTGGCCTACGTGGGCGTAGGTGTTCCGGATCCGCGTGCCGAACGGCCCGTTCGGCGGACCGCCGGCGCCGGGAGCGCTGGCAGGCGCTGAGGACGACCGGCATGGGCCTCGACGGTGACCGCGCGTTGAAGCTCGACTGCGTCGTTGGCACGCGGCCGCAGATCATCAAGGCCGCGGCGGTGTGGCCGGCACTCCACCGGGTCCATCACCCCCGACTGATCGACACCGGCCAACACTATGACGAGGAGATGGCTGGGCACTTCTTCGGCGAGCTGCGGCTCCCGCCCCCATTGCACCAGCTCGGAGTCGGCAGCGGCACCCACGCTCGACAAGTCGCCGCGATGATGGATCGTCTCGAGCCCATCGTAATGGACGACCGTCCCGACGCGGTCGTTGTGTTCGGGGACACAAACTCGACGCTCGCCGGGGCACTCGTCGCGGCCAAGCTCTCGATTCCACTGGCACACGTCGAGGCCGGGCTCCGCTCGTTCGACCGCCGAATGCCCGAGGAGGTCAACCGGATCGTCGTCGATCACCTTGCCGGGCTCCTTTTTGCCCCCAACGGGAACGCCGCCGGCAATCTTTATGCAGAGGGGATCGGCCGGGAGTCCGATGCCCGCGGAGCCCCCGTCCCCGACGGGAGCAAGGCACGGGTGGAGGTCGTCGGTGACCTCATGCAGGACCTGTGCGCGGCCACGCTGGACGCGGTGCTGGATCCCGCGTCCATCCGGGCTGGTGCCCCCCCAACCGTTGCAGCGCTCGGCCTGGTGCCCGGCGAATATCTTTTCGCCACCGTCCATCGCGCAGAAAATCGCGCCCCTGAGGCGCTGCGCGGCTGGCTCTCCGTGCTCGGCGGGCTCGACCGGCCGGTGGTGCTGGCACTCCACCCAGGGACGCACCGCGCCATCGACGAGAACACTTGCGCTGTGCCAGGGAATGTGCACGTGGTGCCACCGCAGGGTTACCGAACGAGCCTCGCGCTGCAGCTGCATGCCGGCGGCGTGGTCACGGACTCGGGCGGCGTGCAGCGCGAGGCGGCCTGGCTAGGGACGCCCGCCTTGGTCCTGCGCGATACGACCGAATGGCCCGAGACCTTGGAGGCGCGCGGAGGACGGAGCGCGCTGGTGGGACTCGATCTTGGTCGAGCAACGGCCGCTCTGGCCCGTCTCGCGCCGATTTCGTCCGCCCGCCGCGATGCCGCAGCACGGGCGCGCTCCGCCCGCGTTGATTCCTCGGGCGCGGGCGAGGCCATCGCCGAATCCCTCGGGCACTGGCTTGCGGGCTGAGCGCCCGCTCCCGGACCCGCTGGCGCCGGACAGGGACCGCCGAGCTCGTTAGCGGTGCCGAAGTGCGGCCGGGCCCTGCTGACGCCGGGCAGAACTGGCGCTGGCCGCCGATCAGGTGGCCCTACCGGCGGTCCGCACATGCGGCCGCCCGCGACGATCCGTCGGGCGCGCGACTTGCTGCCCTACACTGCACGGCAGATGGCAAGCGTGCCCGATCCCGGGTTCGGACCGGACCACCTTGACGTGATCCGCCGCTCCTCCTCCCCGCGTCAGCTCCGCATCGCGATCGTGGCTGCGAACACCTTCGAGCACGACTCCCGGCTGCTGCGCACCGCGCGCGCGCTGGCCGACGATGGACACGTGGTGACCCTGCTCGCATTCCGGGCGCCGGGTCTTGCGGCACGCGAGGAACTGGCGGAGCGCCTCGACCTGCGCCGCCTCGACGTCGATCGCCGCATCACCGCCGCCTTCCAGCCGCTGCCGCCGCGGATGCGACGGGGGATGGCCCGGCTTCTCGGGTTCCCGCCGTCGGCCACCTCCCTGCCGCCGTCTTCCCCAGGTGGCCTGGATCGGGTGTTCGCCCCGCTGCGTCGGATCGCCGAGATCGGCGCGCACGAGCGCAGAGTGGGGCCGTGGCGCGACGCCGTGCTCGCCGCTGTGCCTGACGCGGACGTGTACCACTGCAAGGCGCTCGTCGCGCTGCCCGTCGTGGCCGGCGCCGCCGCCCTTGCAGGCACGGCGTTCGCGTACGACCTGGCGGACCTGCACACGGAGGCGGCCCGGCTGGCGCGGATGCCCGGGCCGGTGCGGGCGCTGGTGCGGCGTCGGGAGGCGGGCTGGGTGCGTCGGGCGTCGCTGCTCACAGCCGTGAGCGCGGGCGTGGCGTGGGAGGCGGCTCGCCGGTTCCACGTGCCGGAGCCAGTGGTGGTGCTGAACTGCCCGCCTGCGTGGCGCCCGGACGAGCCGGTGCCGCCCTCCTCCGACCTGCTGCGGGAGGCGACCGGGATCGCCGCCGGACGGCCCGTCGTGCTGTACCAAGGCGGCTTCAGCGTCGACCGCGGGATCGAGGAGCTGATCGACGCCCTCGACCGGGAGCCGCTCAGCCGGCTCGACGCCGCCGTCGTGCTGCTCGGATACGGGAGACTGCGCGATCGACTCGCGAGGGAGGCTGCGCGACGTCCCGGGCGACTGTTCGTGCTCGACGCCGTGCCGCCGTCGGAGCTGCTCGAATGGACCGCGTCTGCCGATCTCGGCTACGTCGGCCAGCCGCCGCGGACGCTCAACCAGCGCCTGAACCTGGCGAACAAGCTCTTCGAGAGCATCATGGCCGGTGTGCCCGTTCTTGTCGCGGAGGGCAGCGAGCACTGCCGGGTCGTAACGTCGGAGGCGCTGGGTGCCTGCTGCGCCATTGAGCCGGCCTCGATCGCCGGTGCGATTGCCGGACTCCTCGATCGTCCGGCCGAGGAGCGCGCGGTGCTGCGCGGCCACTGTCGCACGGTCGCGCTCGAGCGCTATACATGGGAGCGGCAGCAGGCGGGGCTGGTGCGCGCCTACCGGGCCTTCGCGGGGGGCGTTGCGCGGCGCGAGGCGCCCGGGCCGTGGAGCGGAGCCGATCGCGCCAACTCAAGCGCTGAGATCTGGCCATGAGCCGCATCGTCATGTTCGTCTTCAACGACTGCACGACCGACGCGCGCGTCCTGCGCGAGGCGGCGACCCTGGTCGAGTCCGGACACCAGGTCACGATCATGGCGCGGCCCCGGGACGTGGCGTCAACCAAAGTCGAGCGGGAGCGACGCGCCGGCTTCGAGATCGTCCGCATCCCGCTGCCGCAGGGCTGGAAGCGCTGGTACGTGCTCGGCCGGTATCCGTGGCGCGCGCGCGGCTGGATCCGGTTCCGCTTCGTCTACGATGCAAAGCGCGGTCCCAGGGGCTGGGCGGAGGCGATCGCCATCACGCCCGTCGCCCTTGCCTGGACCGGCTGGATGCTCATACGCGCCCCCTTCTACCTCGCGTTCCGAGCCGTCCGGCGAGGGCGGACGCAACCGGGCGGCGACACGCTGGACTGGCTCACGCGGTGGCGGTACTCGATTGTCGGCTGGGCGCGCGCCGCCGCCGCCGCCGCCCCTGATGCCGACGCCTACCACGGACACGACCTCTCGGGGCTCCCCGGGGCTGTCGCTGCCGCCTCGCTGCACGGCCGTACGGGGCCAGGCACCCGCCCCGCGCTCGTCTACGATAGCCACGAGATCTACGTCGAGTCCGGCCGCATCGCAAAGCTGCCGGGATGGGCACGGTGGCTGCTGGCCCGCGAGGAGCGGGCGTGGGTCGACCGCGTGGACGCGCTGGTGACCGTGAACGAGTCCCTCTCCGACGATCTCGGTCGCCGCTACCATCCCCGCCGTGTCGTCGTGGTCCGCAACTGCCCCGCCCGATGGGAGCCGCCGGAACCCCGGCCGGACCTGCTGCGACAGGCGGCCCACATCCCCGCCGGTTCCCCGGTCGCCCTTTATCACGGCGGGTTCTCGGCGCACCGCGGCATGGAGGAGCTCGCCGACTCGGTCCTGCAGCCCGGTATGGAGCACGTCCACGCTGTCTTTCTCGGCTACGGCAGCGAGCGTGCCAGCCTGGACGGGCGCGCCGCGGACCCCCGCTACGGCGGGCGCCTCCACGTGCTCAACGCAGTCCCGCCGCACGAGCTGCCGCCGTGGGTGGCGTCGGCTGACATCGGCGTGATGCCGATCCAGCGCTCCACGCTCAACCACTACCTTTCGACGCCCAACAAGTTGTTCGAGAGCCTGGCGGCGGGCATCCCCGTGGTGGTCAGCGACTTTCCCGAGATGCGTCGGATCGTGCTGGCCGATTCTGACGGCCCCCTGGGCGCGACATGTGATCCGGCCGACCCGGCCGACGTGGCGCGTGCGATTCTGTCCATCCTGGCGCTGCCGCCCGACGCGCTGGCCGACCTGCGCCGGCGCTGCCTGCGCGCCGCCCACGAGCGGTACAACTGGGAGACGGAGGTGTCGCGGCTGGTCGCGCTCTATGGCGACTTGCTCGGCCACCGCGATCCCGTCGCGTGAGTGCGCTCGCGATGCCGGGCCGGCGGCCCCGCGTCGTCCTGCTGTTCGCCAACACCGCTGAGCACAACTCGCGGGCAATGCGGATGACGCGGACCCTGGTCGAGGCCGGTTACGGGGTCACCTGGGTCGCCCGCGCGGCGCCTGGCCTTCCGGATCGCGAGGTTCGCGAAGGCCACGAGGTGCTGCGCGTGCCCCTTCCCGATAGTCCCCGCTGGCTCCCGGCGCCGCGGCTGCCCGCCCCGGGCATGGCGCCTGGCGCCGTCACGGCAAGGCGGCGCGTCCTGGTCGATGGCCCGGGCCGGCTGCTCCAGGCACTGCGCTATCAGCTGGTGGTGCGCCGCTGGTCTGCAGCGGTCGAACGCGTCGCTCCTTGGGCTGACGTCTGGCAGGCCGACGGCTTGGTGACGCTCCCCCTCGCGCTGCAACTGCGGGCCCACCGCGGCGGACGCGTTCTCTACGACTCGCTGGAGATCCACGTCGAGAGCGGGCGATTCGCGCGCCTGCCACGAGCATGGCGGTGGCTGCTGGCGCGCCGAGAGCGCGGCTGGGCACGGTCTGCTGATGCCGTCGTCACCGTGAGCCGCCCGTATGCGGACGTGCTCGCGAGCCGGCTCGGCCTCCAACCGGTGATCGTGATGAACTGCCCGCTCCGCCCGGCGACGCCGGCCGCCGGCGAACCCGGAGGCCCGCCGCGGCCGCGCCGGTTCCACCAGTTGCTCGGGCTCGATCCGGCCGTGCCGGTCGTCCTGTACCATGGGTACCTGTTCGCGCACCGTGGGATCGAGCGGCTGTTCGAGGCGATGGACCGCGTTCCAAGAGCGCACCTCGTCGTGATGGGGTTCGGGCCGCGGTTCGACGCATACCGCGAGCAGGCCGCCGTCCTGCCTTGTGCCGGCCGCGTGCACGTCGTGCCCGGAGTCCCACCTGAGTCGCTGCTCGAATGGGTCGCCTCGGCAGACGTCGCGGCGATGCCGATCGAGGGCACCACGCTAAACCACCGACTAACCACGCCCAACAAGCTCTTCGAGGCGCTCTCGGCGGGGGTCCCGGTCGTCGCCAGCGATCTGCCGGGCATGGCCGCGATCCTGCGCGAGACGGGCGCCGGACTCACCTGCAATCCGGACGACCCGACCGACATCGCGCGGGCGCTCCTCGCCGTCCTCGATGCCTCGGACGCGGAGCGCTCGGCGTACTCCGCGCGCGCCTTGTTGGCCGCCCGGGCCACCTACAACTGGGAAACTCAGGCGACAACCTACGTCGCGCTCCTTCGATTTCTCGGGGGAGGCGGGTACCAGGAGTCCGCGGCGCCGCCGGGCGTCTCGCGCCCAGGGCACGAGCCGGCCTGAGCCCGCGACGCTGGCGTCTGAGCTCTGGCTAAGGCGCCGGCAGAGGCGACGCCGAGGGCACCGGTGGGATCGAGGCAGGCGCCGTCGGTGGTGCAGACGCTCCGGCGCTGAGCGTGCTCAGGGCGTTAAGCGCCGACTGGACGAGCTGCATCTCCCGGCCGTACGCCACGAAGTTACCACCGGCTTGGTCGGCCTTGGCAGCAGCGAAGTGGTCGGCGGCGTAACGAATCAGGCCGGACACGTCGGTCGGGAGGCCGCCGGCCAGGCCCGGTGACGGGCTTGCGGTGGGGCCGGTGCCTGGTTGCCCGGTGCCGGTGGTACCTGTCCCAGTCCCAGCGGCAGCCTGGCCGCCGGTGCCGACGCCGGTGACCACGTCCTGCAGTGCCCCCGTGAGCGTGTCTCCCCAGGCGACGGTCTGCGACGAGGCGACCACTACCTTGGTCAGCTGCGGGAAGGCCGAGCTGTTCGACTGCAGGTAGATCGGCTCGAGGTAGAGGAACGACGTACCGACCGGGATGACGAGCATGCTCCCGCGTATCACCTGTTGAGCCACTCTGGTTCCATAGGCTGAGCTGGGCGCTGATGACCGGGTCCTGGTCGATGCGCGCCTCAATCTGCGTGGGGCCCTGGATCGTGGTGTTGGCGGGTAGCTGATAGACGACGACCTGGCCGCGGGCCGCCCCATCGTTGCGGGCCGCCACCCAGGCGATCATGTTGGGCCGCGAGGCCGGCACCATGGGCTGTACCAGCACGAACTCCGGGGCGCTCTGGTCAGGCAGGCGCATCTCCACGTAGTAGGCCTGGGTGGCAGGACCTGCGTGTTGCCCGTCGTCACGGACGGCACCGTCCAGAGGTTGTCGCTCTTGTAGAAGCTCGCCACGTCGGTGACGTGATAACTCGCGAACATCTGCGTCTGGGCGTTGAACATCGCCTCGGGCGTGCGCAGGTGCGCCACGAGCCCCGCCGGCATCGCCGAGAGCGGCTGGAACATGCTCGGGAACACGCCTTCCCAGGCGCGGATCAGCGGATCGGAGGGGTCGGCCACGTAGAGCTGCGTGGTGCCGTTGTAGGTGTCGACGGTGATCTTCACGCTGTTCCGGATGTAGTTGTAGGTGGCGCCGAGGGTGGCGTCCGTCACGGAGCTCGCGTCGGGCACGGCGCCCGTAATGGTGTACGCGTCCTGGACGTAGACGAGGTGCCCATTCGGGGCGATCACCAAGTAGGGGTCTCCGTCGAGGGCGAGGAAGGGGGCGAGCGTGCCGAGGCGATCTGCCAGGCTGCGGTGCAGCAGCAGCTTCGTCTGGGCGGTGACCTGGTCGCTGATGAGCAGGTTGAGGTCACCCAGGTTCCAGGCCCAGAAGAGCCGCGCGGCCGGGGAACCCACGTTGATCCCGGCGGTCCCCGCGTACCGCGTGTCGACGTCGCTGCCGTTGCCGATGCTCGAGGGATAGTCGAACTCCGGGCTCTTGGCGTCCACCAAGACCCAACCGGAGGGTCGCTGGCCGAAGTAGATGCGCGGCTGCGTCACGAGCGGCGCCCCGGCCATCGACGTGACCGGCAGGTTCTGGATGATCAGCTGCGGCAGGCCGTCAGCAGCAACTCCGTTCACCGGCACCATCGCCAAGCCGTACCCGTGGGTGTAGAGCACGTGGGAGGCGACCCACGACGGGCTGGGCAGGCCCTTGGACAGGGCCATCTCCCGGGCCGAGAGCATCACCTCGGTCGGCTGGCCATTGATGACGTAGCGGTCGATGTTGACCGACGTGAAGATGTAGTACTGGCGCACGGTCTGGAGCTGGTCGAGGGTGGCGGCCAAGGGTCGAGGGTCCCACAGGCGGGCATTGTTGAAGGTCGTCTGGTCCCTGCTCACGTCGGCGGCCGTCAGGCTCGATCGACCTGTGTCGGACTCGACGGTCCACGTGTCAAGCGCGAAGGCGCGCCGCGTCATGGCGATGTTGTTGGCGATGTAGGGGGCCTCTGCCGAGTTCTGGCTGGGCGCCACGACGAGCTTCTGGTAGGCAGTCGGGAGCACGGCACCCGCCACGAGGAGCGCCAGGTACCAGGCGCCGCCGATGATCGCGGCGCGACGCGCGAGCCGCGGACGGTGGATCGCCGCGAGCACGACCAGGCCGACCGCGACGACGGCCGTGGATGCCGTGGTGACCGCGGCCAGCGGAAGGCGCACCGCCGCGTCCGAGGCAGCCACGCCGGTAACGAAGCCGTTCGTCGCGTACGAGAGGTCGTAGCGGCCGAGCCACTGCATGGCTGCGACGGTCGCGAGCACCAGGCCGCCCAGCGTGGCGAGGTGCAGCAGGGGTCCGCGGCGCGACACATCCGCCCCGCGGACTGCGGCTAAGCCGTAGGCGGTACTGGTCAGGAGCAGGCTTGCGAGGAGCAGCACGCCGGCCGCCGTGGCCGCCAGGTGCAGCATCGGCAGGGTGAACATCCACCAGCCCAGGTCGCGCCCGAAGATCGGGTCGGCGACCGCCACCCCCGACGGCGAGTATGGCACGCGGTGCAGCCACAGCGCCACGGTCTGCCAGGTGCCTGCCAATAGCCAGCCGACGAGGAGCGCGAGGGAGAGCGCAAGGACGACGAACCCACGCCGCACGGGCCTGCGCGGCAGATTGGCCGCGGCGGTCAGCCAGGCCTCACCGCGGGCGTCCATGGGGCGCGCGCGACCCTGGGTTGCCACCATCGCATCGGTCGGATCGTGACTCAGCTGCCAGGCCAGGACCAGGTTCACCAACAGGACGATCGAGCAGCCGACTAGGCCAGTGAGAAAGAGCGCCACGGCATACGTGAACTGGGCGGTCCACACGCTGCCGAACCCTACGTTCTGGAACCATACGTAGCCGGCCACGGGCGCCGATAGAGCGCCCAGGAGGAACCAGGCGACGACGGCCAGAACAACCACGACGGCTACGACTCGCGCTATCCGCCATGCGCGCGACCGAGCCGCGCCTCCTCGTTGCGGGCGCCTTCCCGTGCCACGGGCAAGGGCGTCCTGGCTGCGACTCACTAGCCAGTCGCCGAGGCCCTCGAAGCGAGAATCCTCCGGTGGTCGCTCGGATCCCATGCTGCGCAGCTACGCTCCTTCCAGGGGGTCGGCCGTCACAGTACTCCGATGCGGGGCTTGGCGCGGCCCGCGACTCGACCACGCCTCGGCCGATGCGGCCGAGGCGCCCGACCCGTGCACGGGTGCAGATCACCCATGCTACCGTTCCGCCTGCCAATGACGACTCCTGTCCGGGCAGCACCGGGTGCTCGCACCACTGCCGCCGAACGGCCCCTCGGCTTCCGCGAGTTGTTCCTGCGCCTCGACATCGTGCGGGCCGTCATCCGGGGGCTTCTGGACCTCAGGACGCGTGGGCGCCTGCTCCAGTACCTGGTGGGGACCGACCTGAAGCGCACCCACGCGGACACCGTAATCGGCCAGCTGTGGTGGCTCATCGACCCTTTCTTCTCGATGGCCATCTACTCGATCCTGGTCACAGTGGTTTTCGCTAAACAGATCCCCGACGCGCCGCTCTTCCTTTTCGCGGCAATTCTGCCGTGGCAGTGGTTCCAGACCTCGCTTCTGGACGCCACGACTTCGGTGACGGCCCGCGGCAACCTGATCCGGCAGATCCAGTTCCCGAAGATCATCCTGCCGGCCGCGTCCACCGTTGCGGGCACGATCACGTTCGCGTTCGGGCTGGTCTCACTGGCCGTGCTCTACATCGTGTACCCGCGCCATCTCAGCCCGTGGATGCTGACGATCCCCATCATCGCCGCGGTGCAGTTCGTCTTCACCCTCGCGCTGGCGATCCTGTTCTCGGCCGTCAACGCCTTCTACCGCGACGTGCAGAACCTGCTGCGCCACGCGACCCGCATCTGGTTCTACATGTCGCCGGCCATCTACTCGGTTACCGCGCTTAACGGCACCGTCTTCAGGTACGTCCTGGGCCTCAACCCGTTCACATATATCCTCAGCTCCTACCGCAGCGTGGCGTACTACGCAGCCGCGCCGGATTGGGTTGGGTTGACCGTGGTGCTTGCGATCTCCCTGATCCTGATGGGGTTCTCGATCTGGGTGTTCAAACGGGTCGAGACCGGCTTCGCGAAGATCCTGTGATGGCACGTTCAGCCTACGCAATCGAAGTCCAGGATCTCGGCATCCGCTACAACCTTCGCCTGACCCGGCGCACCACCCTCAAGGGGTCGCTGGCCGAATGGGTCGGTCGAAAGCAACAGGTGGACCGGTACTTCTGGGCACTCCGTCACGTCGGTTTCAACCTCGGTCACGGGGAGTCGCTTGGGATCCTCGGGCCGAACGGTGCCGGCAAGAGCACGCTGCTGCTGGCGCTGGCAGGGATTCTGGCCCCGGATGAGGGCGTGGTCAGCCTGCGCGGCCGCGTCTCGTCCCTGCTCACCCTTGGCGCCGGGTTCGAGATGGAGATTTCGGGCCGCGAGAACATCGCGCTGATCGGCGCGTTCATGGGCATCCGCCACCGGGTCATGCGGGACCTGACCCCCTCGATCATCGAGTTCGCGGACATCGGCCCGTTCATTGACGCGCCGGTGCGGACCTACTCGTCGGGGATGCGCGCGCGCCTCGGGTTCTCCATCGCGACCGCCATCGCGCCCGACATCCTGCTGCTCGACGAGGTGCTGGGCACCGGCGACGAGGAGTTCCGCGGCCGGAGCCAGCAGCGCATCCGGGACTTGGTCGCGCGCGCCAGGGCGATCGTCCTAGTGACGCACGATCTCACGACAGTCACCGAGTTCTGCAACCGCGCGCTGTTGATGGAGTACGGCCAGGTGCTTTACGAGGGCACGCCCCAGGACACCGTCGAGTTCTACAAAGATCGCGTCCGGCGGCGCAAGCGGCGGCTCGAGGAGGAAGCGCAGAGGTCGCTAGCCTCGCTCCCTCACCCGGTTAGGCTCGACCAGCCCGCCTCGTAGTGCGCCTCCGGCCGGAACTTGCGGGGCGGTCGCCGCCGCGCCGGGCGCACGATCGCCTCCACGCGCAGCCAGCCGCGCCACCTGCAGGCGCCTCGGGCGGCTGCGGTAGCATGCCTGCCGTGACCTCTGCCGGCACGCCCGTTCGCGTCCTGATCGTGTCGCACTCCTACTACGAGGAGGACCCTCGCGTGCGGCGGGAGGCCGAGGCACTCGTGGCGGCGGGGTTTGCGGTCGACGTGCTGGGACTGCGAATGCCGGGCTCGTCCGCTAGTGAATGCGTCGACGGCGTTCAGGTCCACCGGCTGCCCGTGCAGCGGCACCAGGGTGCGGGCATCAGGACGTATCTGGCCGAGTACGCGGAGTTCTTCGGCCGCGTCGCGCTGGCGGCCGTCCCGCTGCACGCGCGGCGCCACTACTCGCTGGCCCAGGTGGCGACGCTCCCGGACCCGCTCGTCTTCGCGCTGGCGCCACTTCGCCTCGATGGCGTGCCTGTGGTGATCGACTTGCACGAGGCGATGCCCGAGTTCTTCCGCAGCCGCTTTCCTGCCGCCTCCCGCCGTGTCGTGCGGGTCTCGCTCCTAGCGGCGGAGCGGGCGTCCATCGTGTTCGCCTCGCACGTCCTAACCGTCAACGACGCGCTGCGCGACCGGCTCACGGCACTGGGCGTGTCGCCCTCGAAGGTGACGGTCGTCCTCAACAGCCCGCGATCTGACCGGTTCGACCCGACCGCTTACCCGGCCCGCGCGTTCATGGCCGGCGGCCGCCTGCGCCTGGTGTACGCCGGCGCACTAACCCCGCTCTACCAGCTCGAGGTGGCCGTGGAGGCCGTCGCCCGACTGGCACGCGGGCAGGACGGACCTGCCCTCGACGTCACGCTCGACCTGTATGGGCGGGGCGACGCCGAGCCCCGCCTGCGCGACGCGGCCGCGGCCCTGAATGTGGCAGACCGCGTCACCTTCCACGGCCGGATTCCGGTAGAGGCGGTGCCCGGCAAGATCGCAGCCGCGGATGTGGGGCTGGCACCGACACGCCGCGACCCGTTCACGGACTTCAGCCTGTCCACCAAGCTCTTCGAGTACGCGGCTATGGGCAAGCCGGTCGTGGCGTCGCGGCTTCCGACAGTCCAGCGGTACTTCGGGGAGGCACTCTGCTATTTCGAGCCCGGCGACGCAGCCTCTCTCGGCGCTGTCATCCGCCGCGTCGTGATGGAGCCCTCCTACCGAGAGAAGGTGGTTTCCGCGGCGGCGGACCGCGTGCGGGGCCTCTCGTGGGAGCGCGAGGCCGCGCGCTATGTGGCGCTGATCCGGGAGCTGGGCAGGGACTGACGCGCGGAGGCCCACCGGTCCGCAACCCAGCGGATCCCGCCGGGGGCGAGGCAGGCAGCGCCGGCATCGACCGCCGGACCTGCGGCCAGCACATCGTAGCCGTCCAGGCAGACCAGGTCCGGCACCTCGCGGCGGCGCGAGGCCTCCGTCACCTGCCGCTGCGCCGTTTCGAGGCGGTATCTCGGCCGGTCGGCATGCACTGCCGCGATGCGCTCCGACGCGCGGGGATCCGTCGCGAATCGCATGGCGCGGCCCAGTAGGCCCTTCGGCGGCCGTGCCGGTCGCGCCGCCCGCAAGGCAGCTTCGTACGCGCTGTCCAGGTCGCCTGCCGTCACAGTACCGATCCCCCGGGGCAGCGGCTGGTTCCCGGGGTCCTCGGACGTCACGAGCTCGAGGGTCGACAAGAGGCCGGCCGGCAGCGCGCCGAGTAGCCGCGCCGCCTGTACGCGATTGAAGCCGATCACAAGCACGGGCCGACGCCCGTTCGTTTCGGAGACAGGGGCAAAGGTGACGCTGGACGCCGCGCTCGCAGACCCGTTGCGGTCTTCGGGTGCCGCGGCGCTTCGGTAGACCTCAACCAGGCGGGCCGCCACCGCCGCCGCACCGAACCGCGCCTCGGCGGTCGCGCGCATGGCCGACGGATCGAAGGTATCGCGCCGCTCCAGCGTGGCTAGGATCGCCTCTGCCATCGCTGGCGCGTCGTCCACGTCCACAAGGGCACCGACGCCCGCGACGTCCGCGCCGAGGATCCCCTCAACGCCTCCCGAGCGAGTGGCGACCACGGGCAACCCAGACGCCATCGCCTCCGCTGCCACGACGCCGAACGTCTCGTACCGGCTCGGATGGATGAACAGGTCGGCCCGAGCCATCGCCGCCGCCACCCCGGCCCGGTCGACCGGCGGCTCGAACATAACAGCATTGGCCACGCCGAGCTCGACGGCCCGTGTCGTCCAGGCCGCCTCCTCGACGTCCGTCGGGGCCCGGCCGATCAGCCTCAGCGTCAGATCCGCCCGCCGGCCCCGCGCCATGGCAAAGGCCTCGAGCAAGGTGGCGAGTCCCTTTCCGGTCTTGCGGCTGCCGACGTAGAGCAGCTCGCCGCCTATGCGATCACCGCGCCGCGGCGCCCGGAACAGCTCGACCGGCACCGTGTTCGGCACGACCATGAGGCGCTGCGCGAGCACGACGGCGAGGTCAGGAAGCGCCGCACGCAGCTCCGCGCCGAGCGCCTCCGACACGACGATCACTTTCGCCGCGCCTTGCACCACCGATGCGTACCGGCGGCGGACGTCGGGATCCTGCAGCAGCTCGCGCGCCCGTGACGAGTGCTCCGTGACGATGTAGGGGATCCCCAGGCGCTCCGACGCGGATGCCGCCAGCTCGCCGTCCGGGAAACCGGTGTGGGCGTGCACCAAATCGAAGGGGCGGGCGCCGGCGGGTGCGCCACGGTCCAGGATCCCGTCCGCGAATGGGATGAACGCGGCCAGGTGGTCGTCCCCTTCGCGTGCCGGCGAGTCTTCGGGGCCGGTGGCGACGGGCAGCCGCGCGACCGGGACGACGTCCAGATGGCGCCACGTGCCTCCAGCCGCGGGCCAGCCTCCGGGCGTCAGTGCGTCCGGCCGATCTCGCGCAGGGCGAGCGTATCGCGCGTGGATCGCGTCCCGCTCGACCTCGCGCCGCTCCGGGACGCGGTTGAGGCGCACGAACTCGAACGACGTGACGGTGGGCTCGACGAGACCAGTCGCGGCCAGCGCGTCGACCTGGTCGGCGACGAAGGATCCGCGAACAGGGTCGTCAACCGCGGGATACCAGCGCGCGATCACGAGGACGCGGAGCGGCCGCATGCCGCGGAGTGTACGGCCGACGTTGTCCCGAAGGCGGCGCGTGGCCGGAAGCTGTCGTCCTGCGCGGGGCCGGCGTCGATTACGTGGCGCGGTGGCAATGTCCCCTTTGGGCAGCGGGTCCCCCGGGGCGGCGACACCGGCCGCTGTCGCTAGACTGCCCGCGTGACCGCTCCGCGCCGAGCCGTCGTGCTCGTGCACAACCCGGTGGCCCCTTACTCCCGCGCGCTACGCATCGCCCGCTCGCTCGAATCGGAGGGGTGGGAGGTGCTGATCGCCGGCACGGCGCGCGCTGGGCTGCCCGCCGAGGAGCTCGACGGCACGATCCGTATCGTGCGCGCCGGTCCAGCGGGACTGCTTGCCCCGGTCGTTTCGCCCGGGCGCGGCCGCGGGGCAGCGCTAGTGGCCCGGACCGACGCCGCCCTCGCCGCGGCCGGGCGGCTGTTTTCACCCGGCCCCGGCTTCGGTCTGCTCGGCCGCGCCCGCACACCCACGGCGCGCCGCGTGCTTGGCGTCCTGCGCTGGCCGCTCCCTGCGCGTGCCTGGACCGAGGGGCTGCGACGCGTGCTGCCCCCCGCCGACCTCTACCACGCCTGCGGCATCGCAGCGCTGGTAGCGGCAACGGGGCTCGCCAGCGACGCTCGCGCAGGGATGTCGGTGGCCCGAGGAGGCCAGGTACCCGGACTGCCCGAGGACCTCGACCGCCGACCTCGAGCCGGGCGCGTCGTATACGACGTCATTGACCTGTTCCTGGAGGGCAACGCGTACGCGAGCGTGCCGGGACCTCTCAGGCGGCTGTATGCGCATCGCGAACTCGACCTGGTCCGGCGCTCGGATGCGATCGTCACCGTGAACGAGGCGCTCGCCTCCGAGCTCCGCCGCCGATGGGTCCTTGCGTCGGAACCGGCCGTGGTGCGCAACTGTCCACCGTGGTCTCCGCCGCCCGACGAGCCCCCCGACGACCTCCGCCGAGCCAGCAGGCTGCCTCCGGCCACCCGGCTCGTCCTGTTCCTCGGCATCCTGGGCGCCGACCGGGGGATCCTGGAGTCGGGCGATGCCGTCCGGCGCCTTCCGAATGCCGCGTTCGTCGCCATGGGCTTCGGTCCCTGGTTCGAGCGATTGCGCGCGCGGGACGCGGATCCCGCCTTCGCCGGCCGCCACGTGACGCTGCCGTCCGTCCATCCCGACGACGTCCCTCGCTGGGTCGCGGGCGCCGATGCCGTGGTCGTCGCGGTCCCAGGCGATTCCCTGAACCAGCGCTTGTCGACACCGAATAAGTTCTGGGAAGGCCTCACGGCCGGTGTCCCGCTCGTGGTCGGGAAGGACTTGCCAGTGATGCGCGGCATCGTGGAGACGCACAAGCTGGGTGCGGTCGCGGATCCGGCCGACCCGGATGACCTGGCGCGCGCGCTCCGAACCGTCTTGGACGCGCCGGCCGAGGAGCGTGCGGCCCGGCGCGACCGCGCCCTCGCCCTGCACCGGGACGTGTACCGATGGGACGTCCAAGTGCGTCCGCTGCTCGCCTTGGCGGACCGCCTGGTCCCGAGGCCTGGAGTCCTGCGCTAGACTGCCGTTTCTGACGGGCGGGCGGGGCGCGACCCACGTCCCGCGGGTATTGCGGCCGGCCCGCCTCGATCAACGGAGCATCTCCTTCGCCATGACCTTCAGGGCCCAGCCCGTCCGACGCGCCGGCCGCCGCGCGACAGAGCGCGACGATCGGCGGCAACAGACGGTCGTGACCCTCGGGTTCGTCGTCGTCGTCGTCGCCGCCGCGCTGCTGCTCATCGGAGTCGTCGCAGCCGCGTACTACGGCGAGCACCTCGCCGTGGTTGCGACCGTCAACGGGACGGGCATCTCCAAGGATCGGTGGGTCGATCGTCAGGGCGTCGACCGCTATCGTCTCGGTCTCCTCGAGCAACAGATCAAGTCCGCCCTCGCCGCCGGCATGCTCGACCCGATAACCGCGCAGGACGAGCTGCAGTCCGTCCAGCAGCAGGTCAGCGCCATTCCGTCGAATTCGCTGGAAGAACTCATCGACGCCGCACTCCAGCAGCAACTGGCTGCCAAGGAGGGGATCACGGTCACGCAGGCCGAAGTGGACCAGCAGCTTGCAAAACAGGCGGCGACGCCGGAGCAGCGGAAGGTGCTCGCGATCTTCGTCGCGCCGGGCGAGAGTCCAGCGGCCGGGGTTGCGGCTGGCGCCAGTCCGGGCGTCGGCGCCAGCTTCTCCCCGAGCGCGTCCCCGGTGCCGAGACCCTCGCCGACGGCCAGCTCCTCGCCGAGGGCGACCGGCAAGACGACCGTCAAACTGAAGGCCACGGCTAGATCGAAGCCGTCGGCCCCGCCGGGATCGACGAAGACCGCCAAGCCATCGGCGGCCCCGCGCCCGTCGGCAACTGCGCCCGCGTCCCCTGCCCCGGGCGGATTGCCTGCGTTCGGCAGTGCCGCGGCCCCCGCGCCGTCCGGGAGTTCGGGACCGCCCGGCCCGACCGCAGCACAACGCTCGCAGGCCATGGCGAGCGCCGATGTGGCGCTCGCCGAGCTGACGGCCGGTGAAGCTTTCGCCGAGGTCGCGCGCCAGTACTCCACCGACCCGAGCGCCATGAACGGTGGCGACTTGGGATACGTATCGGCGACCGACAACGTGGACCCCGCTTGGGTGGCCGCTCTCTTCGCCCTGCCGTTGAACGGCACCACGGGCGTCATCCAGGGTGCCGACGGCATCTACCGGATCGGACGCGTCGTCTCCATCGTGCCCGCGAAGTCGGGCGGCGACTGGCAGAAGAGCGTCGAGGAGGCGGGCGTGAGCCTCGACGCTTATCGCGCCGCCACCCTCGCCGACCTGTACCGGCAGAAGCTCGCGGCCAAGGTCCTCGCCGACGCAACCACTGGTAACGTCGACCAGGTGCACGCTTGGGAGATCAAAATCAACAGCGGCGCGTCCGCTGGCGCAGCGATCATGGGCACGCAGGTCGAGGCTTCGGAGATTCTGTACAGCCCGAGGGGAGACGCGGCGACCGCGTCCTCACTCCTGACTAGCGATCCGTCGTGGGCCGCGGCGCTCAAGAAGGCACAGGCGACAGTAGGCGCGCTGCAGGCCATCGCCGACACCGCCCAGCGGGACGCGGAGTTCGCCCAGATTGCCCGGGCGGAGAGCAACGACACGTCGTCCGCCGCCAACGGCGGCGACCTGGGCTGGATCAGCAGAGCCACCGTGGTCAAGGAGGTCGCCGACGCGGTCTTTTCCGGCACGCACACCGCCGATGAGATCATCGGGCCTGTGAAGACCCAGTACGGCTACGCCGTCCTCCAATTCGTGGCGGCGCGCTCGGCGCCTACCAATTCTGTTGCCGCAGTCGAGCAGGATCTCGCCGCCCCGAACGCGAACTTCGCCTCGATCGCGAGGGAGTACTCAGATGCCGCCGACGCGCCGCAGGGAGGCGACATGGGCTGGCTCGCCCGCTGGGAGAACCCGGGCAAGGTGGACAATGTGTTGTTCGGCCTCCGCGTGGGCCGGGCGAGTGCGTCGGTGCCGCAACCCGACGGAACCTACATCTATCTGGTCAGCGAACGCGCCAAGCGGCCCGTCGACGCGACGCAAAAGGCGGCCCTCGAGGCGAGCGCCTTCACGTACTGGTACGCGCAGCAGAAGTCAAACGCGACCATCTGGCGCGCGTCGGGCGTCGCGTCTGGGTCAGCGGCGAGTCAGGGAGCGGCAGGGGGATGATCGACCGGGTCCTCGAGGAGGCGGCGAGGCGGCACTCCATCCGCCCAACCGATGGGTTGCAGATCGTCGGCATGACGGCGCTGGTGAGCCGCGCGTTCGACCCGTCCTGGCCGCTGCTTGTACTGCCTGACGAGGCCGCTGTCGGGCCGGCTGGGCAGGACCGAGACGTGCCCGGGGAGCAGGTCAGGGTGCGCGGGCTGCAGCATCCGGCGCCCGAGGTCGCGCCGGGCGAGACGCCCGACGGCCTCGCGGTGTTCGAGCCGGTCGTGCTGCCCGGCCGGGGCGGGCACGGGGGATCGCCGCTCGACATACTGGCCGCGCTGTATCCCGGCTCGCACCCGGTGCTGGGACTCGTTGGCGCCGCCGACTCAACGGTGGGGGCGCTGCAGCCTGCCGATCTCGCCACCGGCGTGCATCTGCTGCCGGCCCTCGATCCACTGGCGAATCTGGCGAGCCCGCACGGTCTGCCCTGGATCGCCGCGCGCCTCCGGGCACCGGGCGGCTGCCCGTGGGATCGCGAGCAGGACCACGCCAGCCTCCGCCCATTCCTGCTCGAGGAGGCTTACGAGGTCTACGACGCGCTCGAGCACGGGGCAACGGACGGTCTCGCAGAGGAGCTGGGGGATCTCCTGCTACAGATCGTGCTGCATGCTCAGCTTGGGGCGGAGGAGGGGCTCTTCGACCTCGACGACGTCTACCGCCACATTGCCACGAAGATCGTACGCCGGCATCCGCACGTGTTTGCCGACGCGCACGCCGCGACAGCGGGCGACGTCATCCAGAACTGGGAGCGCATCAAGGCCGGGGAGCGGGCGGCTCGCGGCGGTGAGCCTCGCGCCAGCGACTCGCTCCCGGCGGCGTTCGCGGGGCTCGCCCGCTCGCTGCCCGCACTCGCCTATGCGCGCGAAATGCAGGAGCGGGCGGCCGCGCTCGGTTACGACTGGCCGGATGTCGAGGGTGTCATCGAAAAGCTTGAGGAGGAGGCGGTGGAGCTCCTCGAGGCCGAGGACGACGCGCACCGCACCGAGGAGTTCGGTGACCTGCTGCTGGTGCTCGTCAACCTCGGACGGAAGCTCGGGATCGATGCCGAATCGGCGCTGCGCGCCGGCAGTGCGAAGTTCGCGCGGCGGTTCGCGCTCGTCGAGCGGTTCGCCGAGGAGCGCGGGCGCACGCTCGACGCGATGACTTTCGAAGAGCTCGACGAGTTGTGGGACCGCGCCAAGGCCGTCGAGCGATCGACCGTGACCGGGGAGGATCATCTGTGAGCATCGGCGCCGCGCCTCAGCGTCACGACGGACGTCTTCCGGGGCAGATGCGGCCCGTCACGCTCGAGCTCGGGGTCCAGAAGTGGGCCGAGGGGTCATGCCTGATCCGCATGGGCGACACACACGTGCTGTGTGCTGCGAGCGTCGAGGATCGCACCGCGCCCCACCTGCGCGGCAAGGGGCTCGGCTGGGTCACCGCCGAGTACTCGATGTTGCCGCGGGCCACGGCTGAGCGGACCCCTCGGGAGGCCGTGCGCGGACGGCAGGGAGGCCGCACGCAGGAGATCCAACGGCTGATCGGACGCTCGCTGCGGGGCGTGGTGGATCTAGCCAAACTCGGTGAACGCAGCATTTCGATCGACTGCGATGTCCTGCAGGCAGACGGCGGGACACGGACGGCATCGATCACGGGCGGCTACGTGGCCCTGGCGCTGGCCCTTCGCAGCGTGGGCCGCGCGGCCGCTCTCGACGGCCACGTCGCCGCCGTGAGCGTGGGAATCGTGGACGGACGCCCGGTCCTCGACCTCGACTACGAGGAGGACTCGCACGCCGAGGTCGACTTCAACGTGGTCGGCACGGACGCGGGCACGTACGTCGAGCTGCAGGGGACTGCGGAAGGGAAGCCGTTCGATCGCGCGGCGATGGCCACGCTGCTGGCGCTGGGCGACGAGGGCCTGCGCACGCTGTTCGCAGTCCAGGCCGGGGCTCTGGCGCAGGCCGGGCGCTGAGGTGGGCGAGGACGGCGCCGGAGGGTCCCGGGAACGCCTGCTGGTGGTCGCCACGCGTTCGCCGCACAAGCTCGCCGAACTGCGGGCGCTGTTACACCTGCCGCGCACGCGGCTGGTGTCGCTGCAGGACGTCGGCGTCGCTGAGGAGGCGCCCGAAGACGGTGCGACGTTCGACGCCAACGCGATCTTCAAGGCGCGGTTCTACGCCCAGCGGACGGGGCTGCCGACGCTCGCCGACGACTCCGGGATCGAGGTGGACGCCCTCAGCGGCGGGCCGGGCGTGCGGAGCCGGCGCTATGCCGGGGAGCAGGCGACCGACGAGGACAACAATGTGAAGCTTCTCACAGCCCTGCACGGGCTCCCGGCCCCGCGCCGCGGGGCCCGGTACCGGTGCGTGCTGGCCTTGGCGGAGCCACCCAAGCCCGCCGGCGGGGAGGCGGCGACCGGCCGGCGGGAGGAGGTCGGTCCGGCCGTCGCCCACCGCCTGCCCCGGGTGACCGTTTGCAGCGGCACGTTCGAGGGCCGCATCGCGGTGGCGCCTCGAGGCACTGGGGGCTTCGGGTATGACCCGGTTTTTGAGCCAGCCACGGAGTTGCCGGGGGGACGCACCGTCGGTCTTTACTCCGCCGAGGAGAAGAACCGGGTATCGCACCGAGCGGCCGCCGCCCGCGCGATGCGGCGCGTGCTGGTCAGGCGGGGCTTCTGACCTGCCGCTGGTCCCGGCCGACGTCACCCCGCGAGCGTGGCGGGACGGCACGCTCGCGGCACCACCCATCCCGAACACCCGCCGTCGTTTGCTCCTGCGCGCTCGGGCGACTGGCGCGGTGCGCCGCTGCATCGGCGATCGCATCAGTCGCCGAACTCCGGGGCCGCGTCAGCCGTCCGCTGCCACAGCCTGCGCGAAGCTGGGGGTCAGACAGCGCTCCCTCCGCGCGGAGCGGTGTAGGCTAGTCTTCGGAGCGAGCCTCGGGAAGCTCATGCGCTTCCCGAGCACGATCGTCGGGGTGTAGCGCAACGGTAGCGCACGTGCTTTGGGAGCACGAGGTTGCGGGTTCGAGCCCCGCCGCCCCGACCATCCTCGCGCTCGATCACGCGCTGGCCAGCCCCGCCTCGAGCTTCTCGACCTTGTCGAGCAGGGCGTTCATGGCGTCGTCTTGCGCCTGTAGGTGCGCCTGGATCTGCTCGGCCTCGTGGAAGGTGGCCTCGGCATCCTGGTAGGTCATGTCGGCGCGCTTGTCCGAAGCCCGGCTCAGGATGTTCTGGCCGACCATGATGACCGAGAGCATGACCAACTGGATGAACGTCTGGCTCACCCACTGGACCAAGGTCAGCGTGCCGCCCTGGATCGCCTGCGGCAGGACGAGGATAGCGAGGACGGCGAAGGCGTAAGCGCACCACATCGTGCCCACGGCCGTGGTCAGGACAAGGGCGATCCTGCCGTTGAAGCCGACGTGCTCGTCGGTGGTCTTGGGCGGCCCGGCCTGCTTGTGCGCCGCGACCCGCGGATGGGGCGTGTGCTCGAAGCTGATGCGCATCCCTGGTCTCCTTTGAACGTGCGACAAGTCCACATTCGATGCCGCCGCCCGCTGGGGCGGTACCTCGCCCAGTATCCTCGACCCGCCGGGCCATCGACGCATGCTCGGGTACGCGTGCCCAAATCGGCGGCATGACGGAGGGATGTGCGGCAAGGCGAACGCCACGTGGCGTAGAGGGCATCGACAGAGCCGCACGCGCGCCCTGATCCGCAGCACCGAGTTGGCGTAGATGGGCCGGCTGCCGGGCCATCGAGAGGGCTGTCGCGGGCGCGAGAGGCGCGAAAATCACTGCCAGCAGCACCTGCAAAGTTCATGCGCTGCCGGTCTCCACGCGGAACGGCATGGGAACGGGTGCGAAAGGAGGCAGGAGCGAGGCATCGTGCTCGTGTGCCGCCCGGATCGCCAACGACGGCATGCACGAGAGCGTACGCGAGGATCAGCAGATTGTTGAGCGCCTGTGCGATCGCGTGGGGATCATCGACCAGGGCGCATGCAGACGGGGCGGCGCGCGGCGAACGGGACCGGAGGGCGGGCCCAACGGACCTTTCCGGCGTCCACTAACAGTCCGCCTGGCACGATCCGCATCGTCGTTGTCTTGCCCGCTCCGTTGCGCCCGACGACGCCGTTTACGTCTGCCGAGAGGATCTCGAGGCTCAGGTTCGCCCAACGCGACGATCTCCCCGTGGCGTCTTGTGGGCCGTCCATCTCGAGGGTCGGGCAGCCATCGCACCGCCTCCGCGCCCGGTCAGCAGGCAAGACATGGTCCGGGACCGCCGTCCCCGCGCCCGCCCACGACCTGCCTTGACTACTCAGATCCGCGCCCTGGCCCTCGCGCCTCCGTGTCCCGCGATCCCGCGAGAGTCTGCAGCGTCGACCACTCAGGGGCTCAGCGCGTCCCCCTCTGGTACGTTTCCTTGACGATGCGCAGATAGACGAATGGCTCGGTCTCCCGCACGCCCTCGATGTGGCGCAGCCGGTCCACCAGAAACGAGAGCAGTGCCTCGTTGTCCTCGCACACGGACTCGAAGCGGGATGTCGTAGTGGCCAGCGGTGGGCAGCCGCGAGGTTCTGACACTCCCCTAGCAGGCGGCGGCTGAGCGCGTCAAGGGGCATTCCAGCCCTAGTTTCCGTGCCATTCGGCACGTCCTCGGCCAACGGCCTGTCGCCCTATGACAAGCGCAGCGACCGCGACCAAGCGGCTCGCAGGAGCAAGACAGGCGGCAGGACAAGATGACGTTCACGGTCAAGACGGTGGCCGAGGTTGAGGCGACGATGCACCAGCCGAAGCCCAAGCGGCAGCCAAGCCCAGGACGGCAATCCTCGACGCGCGGCGCGAGGAGCTGCGCGCGGCGGCCAGCGCGCTCGCGCAGGACGGCGTCCTGGGCGTCAAGCCGGACGCGGGCCAGAAGCTCGCGAGCGTGGTGGCCTTCGCCAAGAACACGCTCGCGAAGGACGGCTTCGTCGTCTGCGCTCTGAATGGCGAGTGCGTCGTCAGCCGCGTCAAGCTGGTGGCCGCGGCGGCCGAGCAGCCCGCGAAGGCCAGGGCGGCGAAGGCGTGAAGAGGTGCGCGATGTGCGGGCGCGTGATGCGCGATTGTTGCCTATCGGTGGAGGGAGAGCCGCACCAATCGGCCTGCCCCAATAAGCCGTCGTGCAACGGGGACGACACGCACCCGGCCTACGGGCCGCCGCCGCCCTGGCTGCGGCGGGAGCAGCGCGGGAAGGCCCTCGACTGGAGGGACGGCTAGTGTGCTGCCGCGGGTTCTTCGTCCTGGTGGGCGTGCTCGTCGTCGTGCTGGCCGCCTGCGTCATCGTCCAGCTGGCGATGCCCAGCTGAAGCCCACAGCAGCGGAAGAGGCTCTTGTCTTCGGACAAGAGCCTCATTCTTTGCGCCGTGTTCAGCCCTTGCGCGGCTCGTGGGTGTGCGGCGCTGCCTCGGCGCCGAGCGCCGCGCGCACCCTCGCGAACCTATCGGCAGAGCGGTCACGCTCGTCGCCGGAGCGCGAGAAGCCCGACGTCCCGGTCCGCATCGCCCGGGCTATCGCCCACCCGTTTCCCGTCAGCCTCCACCGGATGGTGCCGATCACCACCTCGTAGGCCAGCAGCCGCCGCTCCCTCAGCACCGTGAGGACAAGAAGTTCAGCTCGTCCCGCTGGTAGGTCCGCGGCTCGATGCCCAGCCGTGCCGCTATCTCGCCGGTCGTGGGCTCCACCACCGTCCCGTCCTCGCGCACCCACGTCGCGAGGCACGCGAGCACCCTGTCATTCAAGTTGGCCTGCTCCTCGCCCGCGAAGCTCGCGGCCTCTCTCGTTGGGGGGCCATTGCCTATGGTCGGCGTCCACTTCGGCACTTTGGCCACCATAATCCGCCCCCTGCCTGTGCGCCCGAAAGCCCTGCTCCAGCGCCTTGTCATTCGCGGCCGCGACGCGCTGGCCGCAGGTGCAAATGGCGGCGTGCGCCGCCCAAATTGGTGCTCGCGACCAAGTGCCGCTCGCGCTGGCGCATCCGCTGGGCGGCCGCGGAGACCATTGGGGGCAGGCTGCGCTCCCTGAGCGGCGCTGCGTCCGGCCGCCGCGGCGCTGGACGCTCCACGAGGCCCCACCGACGCCCCCAGCCGCGTTTCAGGCCCCGCGGCTGCCGGTTCGCCTGCCTGCGCCCGCCTGCGCGCCCTAAGCGCCGCGTTTCGCAGCCGCATCTCGGCCTTGTAGTGCTCGTGGCAGCAGGGCACTGGGGGCCGCGTGCCGTAGCGCTGGGCGGCCTCAGGGCAGCCCTCGACGCGGCACGCGGTGCGATGCTTGGCGCGCGTCGCGCCCATTGCTTACGGCGCGCCCGAGGTGCGCCCCTTGGCCAGCCCCGGTTTGGTCGCGATGCGGTTGATAGAGCGGCCGCCCGTCACCCGCGAGCCTGTCACGCGGCCGGACTGCGCGTCCGGGTCGCTCGGCGATAGCGGACTGCCCACTAAGCCGCCCGCTTGCGTCGCGAACACCACCGGGACGCTCGATGCACTCGCCGTCACAGGCCCAGGCTTGCCCGGTTGGCCGAAGAGCGCATTGGCCGCTCCCGGCCCGCTCCCGCTGCCCTTGTCCACGCCCTGCTGAAGTTCCCTGTCCGCCATCTCTAACTCCCCTTCCGCCGGTCCTTCCGGCCTCATTGAACCGCTATGCCTGCGGCAGCCGATTGGCCAGCCGCTCGACCTCCAGCGCGGCCTCGCGGCCTATCGCTGCCTGCGCCTCGGCTCGTGCCCCGGCCACTGCGGCCAGGAGCGCGTCCGTCGGTTGCGCCAGCTCGCCCCTCGATCCTCGACCCGCATCAGCAGGCCGTCGAGCATCGTGAGCAGCTCGCGGATTGTGGTGCTCAAGGCTGGCCTCCCTCGGTGTCCGCCTGCGCTTCTTCGGCCTGTCCACCCGGCTCGCTCTCGTCGTCGTCCCGCTCGTCGCTGGGCCAAGTGTTGGGCGGCGGCGGGGCCCATTCCGCTGCCGCCTGCGCCTTGGCCGCTATTCTCTCGGCCTCGCGCGCCTGCCTCCGCGTCTCGGCGAGCCTGACGCGGCGAAACCGCGTCCTGCCCGTCACGACGCGCCAGCCCCTTGACGGCATGGCTGTCGGGCGCGGACACAGGCTTGTCCAGAACGCCGTCCTCGGGCCTGCTCTGGTACTGCTCGCCGTTGGCCCGCGCCCATCAATGCGGCCACCTTGTTCGCTGCCCCTGTTGCTGGCCACCGTCTCGCCCTCGGGCGCGACGCCGCTCTCGGCCAGCGCCTCCGCGCGCAGCGTCTCCGCGTCGCCCAGCGCCTTCGTGAACCTCGTCCACTCCGCGTTGGCCAGCCGCCTGGGCTCCTCGCTCGCGTCCAGCGCGTCCTCGATGGCGCGCGGCAGGCCGTCTATCGGCGACGGCCGGTAGCCCTTGTCCGCCGCGACGCCCAGCAGCATCGCCGCGCGCCGCGGGCGGTTGGCCGCGAGGGCCGTCCCTGGCCTCCTGCGCGGAGGCTCTCCGCCGTGCGCTTGCCCTGGGACAGCAGGTTGGCCTCCTGAAGCTCCTCCAGCCGCCCCGGCCGGTCGATGTCCGCGGCCGCCCTACGCTCCTCGAAGCTCTGGCGGGCCTCCGCGTTCCACTCGTCCATTGCCCGCTTGGCCCTCGCATTGGCCGTGCCGACGGACGCGACGTAGCGGTCGTCGAGCCGCTTCCAGTACAGGGGCTGCTGCTGCTCGCGCATCTCCGGCGACCGCCACGCGCCCAGCGTCGTCGATGCCCTCATCAGTTCCGCGACCGCCTCGAGGGCGCGCTCCTTTGCCGTGCTCACTGGTCCCATCTCCCTTCTGGCCCTGAACAGGCCCCGTATCCTCGTGCTGTCGTCGCTGTCCCCAAGCGCCCGGTGTCGTTCCGTGGTCCCCGGCCGCCCCTTCTCCACCGCGCCCGCAGGTGGCGAGGCAGCTCGCCGCGTCCCTGTTGCCGCCGTGGAAGTGGTCGTAGTGCCAGCCCAGCGCGGCCGCGTTGGCCTCCTCCTCCTGGCGGCGGAGTTCGGCGTCCCGTGGGCGGAAGCTCGTTGCTCGTCACTGCCGCGAGCACGGAGCCCAGCGGCCCGCTCGCCCACTGGCCGCCCTCGCGGAAGGCGAAGCCGATGCCGATTGGCGGCCCGCAGAGCCCTGCCTCCTCGAAGCCCCAGCCCTCGACGAGGTCAAACGAACCCTCGTCCACCGCATGCCAGCCGTCGGCCAGCAGGACGCGGGTCACGCTCTCGCGCTTCAGTTCCACTTGCTCCATCTCGTCCTCCTTCTGGCGGCCCTGGCCGCCGGCTAATACACGTCGTGCGAGACCTTCTGCGAGTAGTAGGTGGTGCCGTCCCTCGCGATGTAGCGCGGCCCGCTGGGCCAGAAGCGCCGCACGTAGACGGCCAGCATCGCGGCCAGGAGCAGGCTCTCTGTCTCCTCCTCCGCGGGCGCGCCGCGACGCCTGAAGCCCGCGGCGAACCGCCCAAACTGGTCCCGCAGCTCGCCCGCGCCGTCGCACGCCTCCGCCACCGCCACGCGGCCGCTCGCGAGCTTGCTCTCGAACCGCCTCCACCAGCCATTCCCGCGGCAGCCCGCCGCCCTCGGACTTCGTCTGGCCCGCCGTCAGCACGACGCCAAAGGGGACCTGGCCTATCCGCCGCTCGCGCCGCGCCAGCGCGAACAGGTCGAAGTAGGCCTCGCCCTGCCCGGTCCTGTCGTAGAGCAGGAAGCCGCCGGTGGTATCGGCCGCCGCGCCCACGTCGTCGGCCACCGCGGCCAGCGACGCGCCGAGCGGCCACCGCCGCGCCTCGCGCACCACCCAGCGGTCGCGCAGCGCGTCGCGGGGCGCGTCCCTGAACACGTACAGGTACTCGACCACGGCGAGCGCGGCGGGCGACGCCGCGTTGCCCGGTGAGAAGCCGAGCGTCAGCGCTGGCATATCTAAGTCCTCCTCGTCAGCTGGAGCTTGGGGAAGTCGGCAAGGAGCGGCGGCACGCCGCGACCGGCCTCGAACGCGCGCTCTATGTCCTCGCGCCTGAACAGCGGCGCGCCCACGCTCGTCTCCGGCAGCGCGAACTCGCAGTAGTACTCCTGCCGGAAGAGGCTTGCGCTCGTCTCCCGCGCCTGCTGGGCCAGCCACTCCCTCGTTATCGTCGGCACCTCGTCCGCCGTCACGCGGAAGCGCGCCCATTCGGGCCCAGCGCCCCGCCAGAGGTCGAAGAACGCGCCAGACGGCAGCCCGGGCGTGCTCTGCACCACCGTCCGGCCGTGCGCCGCGCTCGTTATCGGCCGCGCGCTCACTATCGTGTCCGGCAGGATGAAGGGCGGCCTGTCCAGCACCAGCACGCCGTCCACCGCGTAGCCCCGCACGCCGCGCGCGGAGCCGGGGAGACTGAGCACGCGAGAGCCGTTGGCCAGCTTGAGGACGCTCGCCGCGTCCTGGAGCGGCCGCTCGCCCAGCGCGTACGCGCCCTCGCGCACGAGGCCAGCCGCCTCTGACGACTGCCTGAGGCTGGGCGCGATGACGACGGACAGCGAGCCCGGTCTGGACAGGGCGGTGTGGAGGGCCAGCGCCGCGATGGCCGTGGTGAAGCCCGACTGGCGGGACTTGAGCGCGAGCGTGTCGCGCGCCTCCGTGAGGAAGGCGAGCTGGTAGGGGTAGGGCTCCAGCGCGAAGGCCCTGCGGAAGCACTCCGCCGCGCTGGCTGGCGCGTCGCGCGCCGCGGTGGGCTGCGCGCGTCCTGGGGCATCCGCGGCGCGGGTTCCGCGAAGCACTCTCATTGAGTGAGCTTTCAGCCGCCCGCGC